>JAFGLV010000176.1 GCA_016927855.1 Sedimentisphaerales bacterium | reverse complement strand
CTCAACGGCGAATCGGTCAGCGTGACCACCGACGGCGGGCGTCCGCTGCTGTGGGTCCTGCGCGACGACCTGGGTCTGACCGGCACCAAGTTCGGCTGCGGCCAGGCGATTTGCGGCGCCTGCACGGTGCTCGTCGACGGCAGAACCGCTCGCTCCTGCGTCTATCCGGCCAGGAACGTCGCGGGCAGAGAGGTAACGACGATCGAAGGGCTGTCCAGAAACGGTGATTTACATCCGCTGCAAAAGGCTTTTGCCGAGCACGACGGTCTCCAGTGCGGCTTCTGCACGCCAGGGATGATTCTCACTGCCTACAGCCTGCTACGCGAGAATCCCGAGCCGACGCGCGAGGAGATTATCGAAGGCATGGAGGACAATCTGTGCCGTTGCGGGGCGCACACGCGGATCATCGATGCCATTCAAGCCGCCGCGGCCGAAATGAAAGGGGGTAACGCCTGATGAGCGACAATCGATACCTGAACCTGGATTTCAGCGATATCACAACCGATCCGAACCTCTCGCGGCGCGAGTTCCTCAAAACCATCGGCGGTGGCATCGTCATCTTCTTCCTGGTCGGCGATTCTTCAGTGCTCGAAGCCCAGCGAGGCCGAAGCTATCCTGAGGATTTCAACGCCTACCTGCGCATTGGGCCTGACGGCAGGGTCAGTTGCTTCACCGGCAAAATCGAGATGGGCCAAGGCGTCGTTACCTCCCTCGCACAGATGCTGGCTGACGAGCTCGACGTGAGTCTGGACGCGGTCGCTATGGTGATGGGCGATACAGCGCAATGTCCGTGGGATATGGGGACTTTTGGTTCGATGAGCACGCGCTTCTTCGGGCCTCCCTTACGCGCAGCCGGAGCCGAGGCGAGGTCGGTCCTGATCCAACTGGCATCCGAGAAGCTTGGCGTACCCCAGGACCGGTTGACCGTCGAGGATGGCGTCGTCTTCGACAAGAGCGACAGGAACAAGCGGGTGACCTACGCCGACCTGGCCCAGGGTCAAACCATAACGCGGCGCGCCCAGCCAAGACCTTCGGTCAAAAGACCCTCCGAGTTCAAGGTCATGGGCAAGGGGTTCTCGCGCCGTGACGCCATCGAAAAAGTCACCGGCAAGGCCAAATACGCAGGCGATATTCGCGTGCCGGGTATGATGTACGCCAGGATTCTGCGGCCCCCTGCCCACGGCGCTACGCTCAAGAGCGTCGACACCTCTGACGTCGAGCGCATCGAAGGCGCCTCCGTGGTTCGCGATGGTGACTTAATTGCTGTTCTGCATAAGAATTGGGACGTGGCCGGCGAGGCGCTGTCCAGAATCAGTGCTGAATTCGACGTGCCACAGACCGATGTGAATGATGAGACCATCTTCGACCACCTGTTGGCCAGCGCAGGCAACGGAAACGTCGTCGCCCAGGGTGGACAGCTCGACGCTGGAGAAGCACAAGCCGAGATCACCATCGAGCAGACCTTCCTCGACGGATACAAGGCTCACGCACCTATGGAGACCCACACCGCTGTCGCCCAGATCGAGGATGGCAAAGCCACCATCTGGGCCTCGACGCAGACCCCCTTCCCGATCCGCGATCAGATCGCTCGCGCCATCGGCTTTTCGCCCGATGATGTAAGGGTGATTACGCCCTTCGTCGGGGGCGGTTTCGGCGGCAAGAGCCCTGGGCAGCAGGCGATCGAAGCCGCCAGGCTGGCGAAAGCGTCCGGCAAGCCGGTCCAGGTCATGTGGACGCGCGAGGAGGAGTTCTTCTACGACACGTTCCGTCCGGCGGCGGTCGTCAAAGTCAAATCGGGAGCGACCAAGGACGGCAAGATCGTCCTGTGGGACTACAATGTGTATTTTGCCGGCTCACGTGGCGCCGAGCACTTTTACGACATACCGAACCATCGCACGACCAGCATCGGCGGCGGCTACGGCGGCGGACCCGATCCGCATCCATTCGCGACCGGCGCCTGGCGCGCTCCGGCCAACAACACCAACACCTTCGCCCGCGAATCCCAGATCGACATGATGGCCGCCCAGGCCAAGATCGACCCGGTGGAATTCCGCCTCAAGAACCTGAAAGACGAGCGGATGATCCGCACCCTGAAGGCGGCTGCCGAGAAGTTCGGGTGGACTGCGGCGCCGGCTCCAAGCGGGCGAGGCGTGGGTGTCGCCTGCGGGATCGACGCCGGCACGTACGTAGCCACCATCGCGCAGGCGGACGTGGACAAGCGGACCGGACGAGTTCAGGTCAAGCGGATCGTCAGCGCCCAGGATATGGGGCTGGCCGTCAACCCCCGCGGCGCCACCATCCAGATGGAAGGCTGCATCACCATGGGCCTGGGGTACGCTCTGATGGAAGATATTCACTTCAGGGGCGGCCGCATCCTCGACCGCAACTTCGACACCTATCAATTGCCTCGCTTCTCCCACCTGCCCAGGATCGAGACGGTGATCCTCGATCTCCAGGACGAGCCGGCCCAAGGAGGCGGCGAACCGGCAATCATCGTCATGGGCGCCGTCGTCGCCAACGCGGTCTACGACGCGGTCGGCGCCAGGGTGCTGCAATTGCCGATCAGCACCCAGCGCGTTCGTCAGGCAATAGCAGCCGCGGCGAACGACATGCCTGTGCTGGCGTAGACGAGCCGGTAGATATCTGGGAAACGCATGGGTTCCAGGTCCGTCGGGCAGTCTCACCCTGACGGCAGGAGGATTGTGTGCCTCCAGCCCCTTCTCCTTAAATCGCCTTCTGCCGGCGCGACAGGTGTAACTCTTGCGCATTGCGTGACACTACCGTAGCGAGTACCATGGGTGTGGATATTCTGCGCACACGATGGGTGGGACGAGCGTAGTCGTTATGATCGGCGTTTCTGAACGACAAAGGGCGATTTGAGTAGGGAAGAAGATGACTCTGTCAATCGGCTCAGAATCTCGCACCAGTCGCTTTGTCCTGATGGCGACGCTCACCGTTCTCGCAGCAGGGTCGGTCCGCTCTGCTGGTGCGTGGGACCTTGATTCCTCCAGGGACCAGTTTCGGACCGGCAAGTACGCCGAGTGCCTGGAGGCTTGTCGCAAAGCCATCGAAACCGACGCCTACGAGCCTCGGTGGCGGATGCTGATGATCGACTCGTTGCTGGCGCTGGGCAGGTACCACGAGGCAGCGGTGGAAGTGGCCGCGGCGACGCGGTACTATCCCATGAGCATCTCCTTCCTGAGACTCGCTCACCGAACCTACCTGCAGAGCGGCCAGGTGGACCGGGCCCGCGAGCTGCTGACAACGATCTACCGCATTGCCGCGTCCCGGCGGCTGGCCTCCATAGACAGCGAAGACCTCGTCGCGCTCGGTGATACCCTGCTGTTGCTCGGCGCTGAGCCACGGATCGTCTTGGAGGAGTTCTATAACCGCGCCCTCCGGAGTGACCCGAACTGTCGAGAGGGTTACCTGGCGGTTGGCGACCTGGCCTTGGCCAAGCAGGATTACCAGTTGGCAGCGGATCAGTTTCGCAAGGCGATCGAACGGTTCGGCGACGACCCCGACGCCCACTGTGGCCTGGCTCAGGCATTCTACTACAGCGATCGCGCCGAGATGCTCAAGTCGCTAGACGCCGCCTTCGTCGTGAACCCTCGACATGCCGAGTCGCTGATCCTGCTGGCCGAGCATCAGATCGACTGCGAGGACTACGACGGCGCCGCCAAGTCGCTGGACAAGGTGATTGCCGTCAACCCGCACCATCCCGACGCCTGGGCATACCGCGCCGTCCTGGCGCATCTGGCCAACGAACCTGATCGCGAGGTCAATTGCCGTGCCAACGCCTTGAAGTTCTGGAAAACAAACCCACACGTGGATTATCTGATCGGCAGGAAGCTGTCCCAGAAGTACCGCTTCGCCGAGGGGGCCGAATACCAGCGCCGCGCGCTGAAATTCGACCCGGCTTTTCTGCCGGCCAAAGGGCAGTTGGCCGAGGACCTGCTGCGGATCGGGGACGAGCGACAGGGTTGGACCCTGGCCGACGAAGTTCACACGCAGGACCCGTACAACATCAATGCCTACAACCTCGTCAATCTGCGTGACAACATGGCCAAGTTCGCCACGGCCGACGCCAATGGTCTCATCGTCCGAATGGACCCCCACGAAGCCTCCGTCTACGGCGACAGGGTCATGCGGCTGCTGGAGCAGGCGAAGTCACACCTGTGTGACAAGTATGGCCTGGAGTTGAACCACCCTGTCACCATCGAGCTGTTCCGCAACCAGCAGGATTTCGCGGTCCGCACGTTCGGCATGCCCGGCGGCGACGGGTTCCTCGGGGTCTGTTTCGGCAACGTGATCACCGCCAACAGCCCCCGCGCCGAAAGGGCGGCCAATTGGCAGGCTACCTTGTGGCACGAGTTCACCCATGTCGTGACGCTCAACCTGACCCAGAACAAGATGCCTCGGTGGCTCAGCGAAGGAATCTCCGTCTACGAGGAATTGCAGCACAATCCACGGTGGGGTCAGCGGATGAACCCGCAATACCGCAAGATGATCCTTGAGGGAGGGCTGACGCCGGTCAGCGACCTCAGCGGTGCGTTCCTGAACCCACCGACACCGATGCACTTGCAGTTTGCCTACTACGAGTCGATGCTGGTCGTGGAATTCCTGGTCGAGCGGTTTGGCTTCGATGCGCTCAAGGCGATTCTGGCCGATCTGGGCCAAGGCGAGGAGATCAACGCCGCGATCGCCAGGCACACGGCGCCGCTGAAGGAATTCGAGAGCCAGTTCGAGGCTTTCGCGCGTAAGCGGGCCGAGAGCCTCGCGCCGCAGATAGATTGGGAACAGCCCGAGAAGGACCGAGTCGATCCGAGCGATCCCGAGGCGCTGACGCAATGGCTGGCAAAACACCCCGACAGCTTTTGGGGTTTGAGGCTCCACGCGACCCAGCTCCTGGCCGAGCAACGCTGGGAAGAGGCGAAAGAGCCCCTCAAGAAGCTGATCGCGCTGTACCCCGACCACGTCGAGGAAGGCAACGCCTATCAGCTTTTGGCCTTGGCCCATCGCAACCTCGACGAGACCGACCAGGAACGACCGGTGCTCGAGAAGCTCGCGGCGCGTTCGGCGGACGCGGCGGGCGCGTACGCGCGCCTGATGGAGATTGCCGAGGAGCAAGAGGACTGGCCGGACGTGCTGGAGAACGGTGACAAGTACCTGGCGGTCTTTCCGATGCTCTCGACCGTCTACCAGCGCATGGGGCTGGCTGGCGAAGAGGTTGGGCGCGACGATCAGGCGGTCGAGGCGTACCGACGGCTGCTGTTGCTGGACCCGGCCGACCCGGTCGAAGTCAACTATCGCCTGGCGCGGCTGCTGCACGTGAGCGACCCGGCGGCGGCTAAAAGGCACATCCTCGAAGCGCTGGCGGATGCACCGCGCTTTCGAGAAGGTCACCGGCTGTTTCTGCAGATCGTCGATAGCAGCGAGCCGTCCTCAGCAACAGCCGACGAGCCTAGACCGTTATCCCTTACTAACGAGGGCATACGATGAAGCGTTCGAGAATACTCGTCATCTTGATCGTTCTGGGCGCGTTGGGCGCGACGTTGGCGCTGGCGCAACGATACCGCTACGACGAGCGATACAGTGACCCGCGTGGCGGCGTGCCTAACTGGGAGCCCGACAAGGAGTTCGCGCACGATTTGTTCACCTTCGTGCGCATCCGCTATTCGTCCGGCTACGGCGGTTACGGTGGCTATGGCGGGCGCGGCGGCCGACGCGGACGCGGCGGTTACGGTCGTGGCGGAGGCGGCTGGTCTGTCGACTATCCCGACAGCGACCTGAATTTCTCGTTCCGCCTGCACCAATTGACCGCGATGCAGGTCCATCCTGACGGGATCGTGCTTGAGCTGACGGACCCCGAGCTGTTCAACTACCCTTTCATCTACATGCTGGAGGTCGGTGCGCTGGTGTTCAGCGACGAAGAGGTCAAGGCTTTGCGCAAGTACCTGCTTAGCGGCGGGTTCCTGATGGTCGACGACTTCTGGGGCGACGAAGCCTGGTACAATTTCTACCGCGAGATCAAACGGGTCTTTCCCGAGCGGGAGCCGGTCGATATTCCGCTGGAGGACAACATCTTTCACATCCCGTACGATCTCAAGGAGAAGCCGCAAATCCCGAGTATCAACAGCGCCCTGGCTGGACGTCCCTACGGAATCACGTGGGAGGACCACGGTCCCGGCAGCCAGACGCCGCACTTTCGCGCGATCTACGACGATAAGGGACGAATGATGGTGGTCATCTGCCACAACACCGACCTCGGCGACGGCTGGGAAGAGGAGGGTGTGGACGAGTGGTATTTTCACGAGTTCTCGGAGAAGAAGGCTTATCCGATGGGAATCAACATCGTCTTCTACGCGATGACACATTAGAAAGGATGGGGACCGTTGACTACTGAAACGTATGAATCCGAACGTGAAGCGGTCGAGCAGATCAAAGGCGCCCGACAGCGCATGGGGACCGAGCTGGCCAAGGTCATCATCGGGCAGGATGAGGTCGTCGAGCAGTTGTTCATCGCGGTGCTGGCCGGAGGTCATTGTCTCGTCACCGGCGCTCCCGGCCTGGCCAAGACCCTGCTGGTCCGCTCGCTGGCACAACTGTTTCACCTCAGGTTCCAGCGCATCCAGTTCACGCCGGACCTGATGCCGGCCGACATCACCGGCACCGAGATCCTCCAGCAGACCGAGCACGAGCGCCGCATGACGTTCGTCAAAGGTCCCATCTTCGCCAATATGATCCTGGCCGATGAGATCAACCGTACGCCGCCCAAGACCCAGGCGGCGCTGCTCGAAGCCATGCAGGAGCACCACGTGACCGCGGCGGGAGTCTCCCACGTGCTCAGCGAGCCGTTCTACGTGTTCGCGACGCAGAACCCTATCGAGATGGAAGGGACGTATCCTCTGCCCGAGGCTCAGCTCGACCGGTTCATGTTCAACATCTCAATCGACTACCTCGCGGAAGACGACGAGGTCTCCGTCGTGCGCCAGACGACTGCCAGAGCGCCGCAGCCTATCGAGCCGGTCTTTGCCGGCCAGGACCTCTTGCGGTTCCACGACGTGGTACGCAAGGTCCCGGTGGCCGAGGACGTGGTACGCTACGCCGTGCGAATCGCGGCCGCGTCGCGCCCTGCGCCGAGCAATCCGCTGGCCTACGTCAATGAGTGGGTCACGTGGGGCGCCGGCCTGCGCGCCTCGCAGTACATGGTCTTGGGCGGCAAGGCGCGAGCCCTGCTGGAAGGCCGGTCGCACGTGACATACGACGACATCCGCGCGCTGGCCCATCCGGTGCTGAGACATCGCGTTCTGATAAACTACAAGGCTGAGGCCGAGGGCATTGTCACCGACGACCTCGTCGACCGATTGCTGAAATCCGTCAAGGAAGGCGCCAAGTGAGAAACGAGCCGGCACCATCTGAGCTTTACAGCCCTGCTCACAGCGGCGGAGGCATGATCGATCCGATCTCGCTGATGAAAATCAAGTCGATGGAGTTGCGCGCCAAGGTCATCGTCGAAGGCTTCTGGAAGGGGATTCATCGCAGTCCCTTCCATGGCTTCTCGGTCGAGTTCAGCGAATACCGTCAGTACACGCCGGGAGACGATCCGCGTCATATCGACTGGCGCGTATACGCGCGCAGCGACCGGTACTTCATCAAGAAGTTCCAGGATGAGACGAACCTGCGCTGCTACCTGCTGCTGGACCACAGCCGCTCGATGGGCTACGGTTCCGGCAGCTACACCAAGGCCCAATACGCCGGCACGCTCGCGGCGACGCTCGCCTACTTCCTCTTCACGCAGGGTGACGCGGTCGGGCTGGCAACCTTCGACGACCGGATCAGACAATACATGCCGCCGCGGAACCGGCCCAGCTACCTGAAGCGTCTGATGCTGGGCCTGGAGGCACAACCCGAAGGCGGAGCGACCGACCTGGGACCGCCGTTGCAGCGGATAGCGCAGATGCTGACCAAGCGAGGATTGATCGTGCTGGTCTCCGACCTGCTGACCTCCATCGACCGGCTTGAAACCGATCTGGGCTACCTCTGCGCCGGTGGGCATGACGTCGTACTGTTCCAGACGCTTGACCCGGCCGAGCTGCATTTCGATTTCGACACGCCCGCGATTTTCCGAGACATCGAGAGCGGCCGCGACATGTATATCGACCCGGTCGTTGCGCAGAAGAACTACCAGCAGAGGCTTGAAGGCCACCTGGCGGCCAGCCGGGCCACCTGCCAGAGCCTCGGGATCGACTATCATCTGTTCGCGACGGACCGGCCCTTCGACCTGGCGTTGCTGGACTTCCTGCAAGACCGCATGCGCCGTCGAAAGCAGATCCACCGGGCCGGCGGCTCGCGCCTGGGGAGGGCAATATGAGTTTTCTCTATCCGCTGTTTCTGGCCGGCATCGCGGCGATTGGCCTGCCGATCTTGCTGCACATGATCCGGCAACACACACGTCATCGCGTGACGTTCAGTTCGCTGATGTTCCTGCGCGCCACGATGCCACGCTTTCGCAATCGCAGCCGGATCGAGAACCTCCCGCTGCTGATCCTGCGCTGCCTGATCCTCTGCCTGTTGGCGCTGGCGTTCTCGCGTCCCTTCTTCGCCAAACCGATCGAGGAGAGCGAAGGCAGCCTCGGCAAGCGTATCGTTCTGCTGGTCGATACGAGCGCCTCCATGCGACGACCCGGGATGTGGACGCAGGCTATCAACCAGGCGAGTTCGGCCCTGCGCGACATCCGTCCATCCGACCGTGTGTGCGTTATGACCTTCGATCGCGACGTGCAGACCCTGTTGGGATTCGAGCAATGGGAGGCTCTCGATCCCGCTCAACGTGCCACGGCCGCGATCGAGAGCCTGTCCGATCTGTCGCCGGGCTGGAACGCGACGAACCTCGGCGCCGCCCTCATAACCGCCGCCGAAGCGATCGAGGATGACGAAGTCAACGTCCAGCAGCAGCCTGTGGGTTCGCGTCAGATCGTCCTCGTCAGCGACTTGCAGCAGGGCAGCGATATCGATGCGCTGCGCACCTACGAATGGCCCCAAGGGCTAGCGCTGACCCTCAAAGCGGTCGCGTCACCCGGTGCGACCAATGCGGCGCTTCAGATCGTCGCCAATCGCGATCCGCTCGCGGCGCCGAGCGAGGACGAACGGACCAGCATCCGCGTCACGAACTCTGCGGAGGCTACTTTCGAGCAATTCCAACTGCATTGGGCCAGCGACGCGGCCACGAGCGAGCCGGAGCGGTCCGTCGATGTCTACGTTCCGCCTGGCAACAGCGGTATCGTCCGCACGCCGGAGGGCCTCGATGCGGGGTCCGCGCGGAGGCTCATCCTTACCGGCGACGACCAGGACTTCGACAACACACTCTACCTGGCGCCGCACCTGAAACAGCAGATCAACATTCTCTATCTGGGCAACGACGATCCCAACGATACGAAGGACACGCTGTTCTATGTCCGCCGGGCTTTCAGTGCGACCGGCGCGACCCGATTCAGCGTCACGGCGCAGCGCAGCGACGCGCCCCTTACCGACGCCGATATGGACGCGGCCCACGTCGTCATCGTCACGGATGCGATCGGACAAGACGACGTCGCGACTTTGCGGCGCTATCTCGAACGAGGTCGCATGGCGCTGCTGGTGATGAAATCCGAACAGGCCGGCGACGCTCTGGCACGCCTTGCCGGCGCGGGAAATCTCGAATACCGCGAAGCCGAGGTCAATCGCTACGCGATGCTCAGCCGGCTGGAATACAGCCATCCGCTGCTGGCTCCGTTCTCCGATCCGCGGTTCGGGGATTTTACGCGCGTCCACTTCTGGAAGTATCGCGGCGTCACGCTCGACAACTATCCGCAAGCGCGCGTCCTGGCCTGGTTCGACACCAACCACCCGGCCTGGTTCGAAGTCCCTGTCGGCCAGGGGACCTTGCTCGTGTTCACCTGCGGTTGGCAGCCTGCCGACAGCGACTTGGCACTCTCATCCAAGTTCGTGCCGCTGCTGTATTCCGTCCTCGAATACGGCGGCGTGCTCACCGGTCGCCAATTGCAGTACTTCATAGGCGACCCGGTACCGCTGTCGTTCGGAGTTCCGCCTTCAGACGGTTCAGAACCGCGTAAACGCGGGACTCCAAACGCCGCTACCGTAGTCCGCAAGCCTGACGATTCGGTCGTGAGTCTGGACGCGACAGAGCAGGCCTTCACCCAGACCGATTTGCCTGGAATCTATCGCGTTGAATCCGCCGGAGGCGAGAGGCTGTTCGCCATCAACCTGGCGCCGCAGGAAAGCCGCACCGACCCGATGCCCATCGAAGATCTCGAAAACCTGGGCGTCGTCCAGTCGGCTTTCGGCGGACCGGCGGTTGCCAACGCTGCGGCCGTGGCACAGGCGAAACGAGTAAATGACTTGGTCAGAATGGAAGAACAACAGAAACTGTGGCGCTGGGTGCTCGTACTGGTATTAGCTGTGCTGCTGGTCGAAACGTGGCTGGCCGGATGGCTGACCCGAGTGCATCCGGTAGAGACGCAAGATCTTGCGTCACCACCGTCCCCTGGCGAGCAATAAGAGGGTAACTGACATGGTCGAGAACGCTCTTCGCAGACGATTGGAGCCTATAGTCGCGCGCCACAGGCATCTGCACCTGGCCCGGCGGCTGGCGCTGTATTGGCTCATCGTGGGATTGTTGGCGCTCGCGCTGGTCGTTATCGGCTGGCTGTGGGGATGGTATTCGTCACTGGCGGTTGTAGGTCTCGTGCTGGCGGCCATCGTTGCTACCATCATCGCGGTCCGCCAGGTCCGCCGCATGGAGCCCGATTACCAGGCCATCGCACGAAGTATCGAACAGCAGCATCCGGACCTGAAAGCGTTGCTGCTGGCCGCGGTCGAGCAGGAACCCGAGGGCCCCGACGGCCAGTTTGGCTATCTCCAGTTGCAGGTGCTCACCGAAGCCGTTGTGCACGCGACGCGCCACGATTGGCTGGCGAGCATCTCGACGAGAAAGCTGGTGCTCTCCGACATCGGTTGGATAGCTGCATTGATCTTTCTGCTCGCGGTCCTCTCGCAGGCGCTTCCGGGTATTTCTCTCGGCTCGAGAGACGAAGGAGGTCTGCTGACGCAGGACGACTTCACGATCAGCGTCAGTCCCGGCGATACTTCCGTCGAAGCCGGCTCGTCGGTAGTCGTGGTGGCGCGATTCGAAGGGCGCGTGCCGCCGGAAGCGACGCTGGCGTATGGTCCATCCGGCGAGGAACCGCAGAGAGTCGTGCTGAACAAGCCGCTCAACGACCCGGTGTTCGGCGGGATCATTCCGCAGGTCAGGAACGACCTGATCTACCACGTTGAATATGCCGGTCGGCGGACGCCCAACTACACAATAGGCATTTTCGAGTATCCGAGACTCGTCAAGGCGGACGCGAAGATCGTTTACCCGTCCTATACGAACCTGCCTGAGAAGGTCATCGAGGACACGCGGCGGGTCAGCGCGGTCGAGGGCTCCGAGATTACTCTGACGTTCACGCTCAACAAGCCGGTGACGTCGGCGCGGCTCGTTCCGCGCGCCGGGATCGCGGTCGGATTGTCGCTGGATAGCGAGCACGCGAACGTCGTGACCACGACGATCACCGCGGCCAAGAGCGAACGCTACGAGCTGGTGATGTCCGACGCCCAGGGACTCAGCAACAAGGTACCGCCGCGCTTCGTCGTCGACGTCTTCGAGAACCTGCCGCCGCAGATTACACCGACCTTCCCCAACCGGGACGTGGTCGCGTCGCCTCTGGAAGAGCTGAACCTGGAGGCGAAGGTGATGGACGACTACGGCCTGACCGGTTATGGTCTGACCTTCACGCTGGCGGGCACACAGAGCCGGGACGTGCCTCTCAGACCGACAGCTCAATCCAAGGATGAGCTGCAGATGCAGTACCTGCTGGCGCTGGAGGAGTTGAATGCTGAGCCCGATCAGTTGCTGACGTACTATTTCTGGGCCGACGACGTCGGTCCCAACGGTAAGCCGCGCCGGACTTCGAGTGACATCTACTTCGCGGAGGTCCGTCCCTTCGAGGAGGTTTTCCGCGAGAGCCAGTCGTTCCAGGATGGGCAAGAGCAGCAGCAACGGGAGCAGCAAGACCAGTCCGGCCAGCAGCAGGGACAGCAACAGGCCGAGCAGCTCGCACGTCTGCAGAAGCAGATCATCAGCGCCACCTGGAATATCAAGCAGCGCGCCGACCTGTCGGGCAGCCTCGACGACAGCAAGGAAGACCTGGAAGTCGTCCGCGATTCGCAGGCCGATGCGCTGGAGCAGGCGCGAGCAGCGGCTGCGGAAGCCCAAGACCCGTCGGCCACCCAACGGTTGCTCAGTGCCGCCGAGTTTATGGAAACATCGCTGGAGCATCTCAGCGAAGCAGTGGAATCGGCCGCGGCGCAGGAGTTGACGCCGGCGCTGGGTGCCGAGCAATCCGCCTACCAGGAACTGCTGAGGCTCCGGGACCGCGAGCACCAGGTCGCGCAGGGCCGGAGCAATGCGTCGAACCGGTCCAGCAGCAACTCGGCCCAGTTCGACCGGCAATTGCAGCAGTTGGAGCTGACGCAACAAGAAAACCGCTACGAAACGCAACGTCTGGCCCAGGCCCAGGAGCAGACGCAACAGCGCGAGGACCTCCAAGTCCTCAACCGCCTTCGCGATCTGGCTCGGCGACAGAACGACGTCAGCGACCGGCTCCGCGAAGCCGAAGCGGCGCTGAGGCAGGCCCAGAACGAGCAGCAGCGAGAAGAAGCGCTGCGCGAGCTGCGGCGCCTGAGAGATGAGCAGCTCGAAGCAGTGCGCGACGTGGATGAATTGCAGCAGCGCATGGAACAGCCACAAAACCGTCAGCGCATGGCGGACGCTCGCGAGCAGCTCGAACAGAGCCGCTCGGAGATTCGCCAGTCGGCGGAGCAACTCCAGGAAGGGATGGTCTCCGACGCGGTCAGTTCCGCCACCCGCGCCCAGCGCCAGCTCGAACAGGTGCGCGACGAGTTCCAGCGCAACACCTCCGGCCAGTTTGTCGAAGAGATGCGCAATATGCGCGAACAGGCGCAACAGCTCGACCGACAGCAGCAGGAGATTGGGGAACAGCTCAGGCAACAGACCGAAGAACGCGGCAGGAGACTGACGGACTCGGATGGGACCGTGGAACTGGCGAATCAGATCAATCAGCAGCGTGATCGCGTCCAGGAGCTGCTCGATCGGATGCGGGAAGTCAGCGACGAGTCGGAGGCCTCGGAGCCTCTCCTGTCGCGCAGACTCTACGACACCTTCCGCGAGGCCAGCACCGAGAACATCGATGACACGCTGGGGACCACGGAGGAGTTGCTCCGCCGCAGGTTCATTCCCGAGGCGCAGGAGACCGAGCAGCAGGCCGCTCGCGCTATCTCGGAGATGCGCGAAGGCATCGAAGAAGCTGCTACCGGCGTGCTGGGCGACGAGGCCGAGTCTTTGCGTCTCGCTCAGCAGCAACTCGACGATCTGATCCGCCAGGTGGATGAGGAAGCTGCGCGGGCGCGCCAGGGACGTGGAGGCGACCCGAATGCTCTGGCTTCCGGCGATCCGAACCGGCCACGTATGGCCAGCGCCGCGCAGGAGCGCAGACCGGGTGACCCGCGCGAAGGGCAGCAACCCGGCCAGGGACAGCCGCAACAAGACCAGCCCCAGGAAGGACAGGCCTCAGCGAACACCTCCGACCCGCAGCCGGGTCAACAGGAAGGCCAAGCCCAAGCCAACGCACAAGGCCAAGGGGGTCAGCGTCAAGGCGGCGACCGTCAAGGACAACCGCAGGAAGGACAGCAAGGCGGCAACCGCGTCGCCAGAGGCAACGAGCCTCGTCAGGGTGGTCAACAAGGAGGCCGCCAGGATAACCTCGGTGGCCGGGGCGGCGCCTTCGTAAACGATGAGTGGATCGACGAATGGGGGGAGGCCGACGCGCGCGGCGGACCTCTGACCGGCGAGGATTTCCTGCAATGGTCCGACCGCCTGCGCGACGTGGAGGAGATGCTCCCCGAGGAGGAACTGCGAAACGAGGCAGCAGTCGTACGGGACCGCGCGCGAGCGGTGCGAGCGGAGTTCACGCGTCACGGCGTCGAGCCTCAGTGGGACCTGGTCCGCGAGCAGATCACTCGTCCCCTGGTGGAATTGCGGCAGCGTGTCGGCGAGAAGCTGGCGCAGCTCAAGTCGGACGAGGCTCTCGTCCCGATCGATCGCGACCCTGTGCCCGGCCGGTACGCGGAGGCGGTTCGCAGGTACTTCGAGAATCTGGGGGATGAGACTCGATGACGTTACTCGGTGCCATCAGCATCCCCTGGAGCGGTTGGGTCTGGCCGGCCGGGGTCTTGGTTCTTGTCGTGCTCGCGCTGCTGGTCTGGTCGTACCGCCACGCTCCTGGACTTGGCGCCGCGCACACGATCGCGTTTTGCCTCAAGCTGCTCGGTGTGCTGATTCTGGCGCTGTGCCTGATCGAGCCCCTCTGGAGCGGCCGGCGGGCCAAGTCCGGCGCCAACCTCTTCGTGGTGGCTGCCGACAACAGCGACAGCATGAACATCCGCGACCGAGGTAGTGACCAAAGTCGCGGCGACGCGCTCAGGGCGATCCTGCCCGCAGACGGAGGCGGCACGTGGGTGGCGGCGCTGGCGGAGAATTTCCAGCTTCGTCAATACACGTTCGACTCGCGTCTGCGCCGCACAACGGACTTCTCCGAACTGACCTTCGACGGCAAAGTCTCGTCCATCGGCACCGTCCTGCACACCATCGCCGAGCGCTATCGCAATCGACCTTTAGCGGGTGTGCTCCTGATGACGGACGGGATCGCGACCGACATGGGCGAGCAAACATACGACGTCTCCGGCCTGCCGCCGGTCTACCCCGTCGTGGTAGGTCGCTCGGCGCCGCAGCGCGACATCGCGCTATCGAATGTCTCCGTGAGCCAGACCGCGTTCGAGGATGCACCGGTTACGATTCAGGCTGATGCACAGGCCACCGGCTTTGCAGCACGTAACGTAGCCATCGAACTGACCACTGAGGCGGGCGCGGTGGTCGAACGACAACAATGGTCGATCCGCAGGAACGAAGACAAGCAGGTCTTTCGTTTTCGCCTGCGCCCGGAAGAAACAGGTGTACTTTTCTATCGCCTGCGCATCGCAGAAGTCACCGACGAGAAATCCGAGCAGTCCGAAGAGGCGACTCTGGCCAATAACGAGCGGACCGTCGTCGTGGATCGCGGTGAAGGCCCTTACCGCATCCTCTACGTGGGAGGCCGACCCGATTGGGAGTTCGCCTTCCTCAAGCGGGCCATCAGTGACGACGAGCAGGTGGACTTGGTGGGCCTGATTCGCGTGGCGCTGCGCGAGCCGAAATACGACTGGCGCGGACACGCAGGCGAATCGAGCAATCCGCTCTACCGCGGGTTCGACCCGGAGGACGCGGAGCAGACAGAACAATACGATCAGCCGGTCCTGGTGCGGCTGGGCACACGTGACGAGAAGGAGCTCCTGGAAGGGTTCCCCAAGACACCTGAGGATCTGTTCGAGTACCACGCAATCATTCTCGACGATACGGAGGCGTCGTTCTTCACGCACGACCAGATGGACCTGGTCCGGCGGTTTGTGGTCGATCGTGGCGGCGGCTTCCTCATGCTGGGAGGCCAGGCGTCGTTTCAGCGCGGCGGCTTCGACCGCACGCCGATCGGCGGCATCCTGCCGGTATACCTCGACCGCGTGCCGGAAGTATCGAGCACGGCGCCGATCCGTTTGAACCTGACGCGCGAAGGCTGGCTCGAGCCCTGGGCCAGACTACGTGACAACGAGCAGGACGAACGCCAACGGCTCTCCGACATGCCGGACTTTCGCGTGCTCAACCGCATCGATTCGGTCAAGCCGGGCGCGAGGGTCGTCGCTACTGTCGGCGACCAGGCCGATCCGCTGCCGGCGCTGGTCGTGCAGAGGCTGGGCAATGGACGCAGCGCCGCTTTGACCGTGGGAGACGTCTGGCGCTGGGGACTGCGCGAGCTCGAGATGCGCAAAGACATGGACAAATTCTGGCGACAGACACTCCGCTGGCTCGTTGCCGACGTGCCCGAGCGGATGTCGATCCAGGTGGCGCACGATTCCGATGGAGCAGAACAGGCCGTCGTGCTGCGCGTGCGCACGCGCGACGAGGGTTTCGAGCCGCTCGACAACGTCTCGGTCGCCATCGAAGTACGCCCACCCGGAGGCGAGACGGTTCGACTGCCCGCGACGCCAGCCACGAGCGAGAGCGGGCTGTTCGAGGCCACTTACCTGCCTCGCACCAGCGGAGGCTACTTCGCGCAGGCTGAAATCGTCGACCCCGACGGGAGCAAAGTAGGCGACGCCGAGACCGGGTGGACCGTCGATCTTGAAGCGCGTGAATTCGGCTCGATTCAGACGAACCGAGCGTTGCTCGAATCGCTCGCACGACAGACCAGAGGCCGGTTGGTCGAGTTGAGCGAACTCGACGACTTCGCCCGCAGCCTGCCCAGTCAGGAGGTGCCGATCACGACCGTCTCGATCAGGTCGCTGTGGGACCTGCCGGGAGTGATGCCGGCGGTCTTCCTGTTCGCGCTGGCTTGTTTCATCGCGGAGTGGGCGATTCGTCGCTGGAAAGGAATGCCGTGAGCAGCCGAAGGACAAGCACGAAATTCGAAACTCGAAATCCAAAACAAGCACGAATGACCAAGACCCCAATGTTCAAAACGGTCCAGTCGATACGCAATGCTGTTTCTGTCACTCGAGTTTTGGTTCTTGGGATCCTTCGACTTCGCTCAGGACAAGTTTGTTTCGGATTTCGGAATTCGGATTTCGGATTTTCTGTAGTTGGAGGTTGGGTCCTGGTAGGGTGGGCCGTGCCCACCGTCTGCATGGCTTTCGGCATCGCATCCGAACCACAAACGGACGAACCGCCTCGTCCGGCCGTCATCGTGGTCGTCGGTGCGCCGGGAACGGATCAATACGCGAGCGAGTTCGCCGAATGGGCCGGCCGGTGGGAGCAGGCCTGCGCGAAAAGCGGCGCCCGATTCACCGCGATCGGTCTGGAGGACGCGCCCAATCCCGCCGACTGCAACGATCTGCAGCAAGCACTAGCTCGTGAGGCGACGCAGACCGTCAGGCCGCTATGGCTGGTCCTGATCGGACACGGAACGTACGACGGACGCACGGCACGTTTCAACCTGCGCGGCCCCGACGTCTCCGCCGAGGAACTGGCGGCGTGGCTTAAGCCGATCGCGCGTCCCGTTGCGATCATCAACACCGCTTCGTCGAGCGCTCCGTTCCTCAACAAGCTCTCGGCGCCGGGACGCGTCGTGGTGACCGCGACGAAAAGCGGTTTCGAGCAGAACTACGCGCGGTTCGGCGGATTCCTGGCTCAGGCGGTCGTCGATCCGGCCGCTGATCTCGACAAGGATGGGCAAACTTCGTTGCTTGAAGCCTTCCTGACCGCCTCCCATCAGACGAGCGAGTTCTACACCGCCGAGGGACGGCTCGCCACCGAGCACGCCTTACTCGACGACAACGGTGACGCGCTCGGCACTCCCGCCGATTGGTTCCGAGGTATCCGTCCCGTTCAGAGCGCCAGAGACGACGCGGAACTCGACGGCTACCGCGCCCATCAGCTCTGTCTGCTTCCCAGTCAGACCGAAGCCCAGATGCCGCCGACGCTGCGGGCCGAGCGGGACCGACTGGAACTCGAGGTCATGCGGTTGCGTGATGCCAAAGAGAGCCTCCCTGAAGACGAATACTTCAGCAGGCTTGAGGCTCTGCTCTACGACATCGCCAGGATTTACGAGCAAGCCGACAAGGGCAGTTCGTAGTGACGCCGCCCGGCGTTCTCGAGCAGGGCGAATGATCATTCGCCCCTACACTGTCACCGGGGTCTCAGATTCTCCGTAGGGGCGAACAATCATTCGCCCTGCTGCAACAGACTGCGGAGCTGATCGGGCGAAAGCTCTACCCGGGGGCTGAACCGATCCGAATTCATGTACCGCAACAGGCTGTAGCGAAGCTGTCGCGCCACCGGTCGCGTATCGACATCCGTGAGAATGTCCATCGCGCAGAGCATCAGTCGACCCGACCCGACGCGCGCCTCCAGTAAGACCGCCAGTTTTCGCGCATCGTTCCAGTCGTCGATCGGCTGGACGATCGGCCAAAGATCGCTCGGCGCATCGCTCAGCACGAGCGGCTTGGAGCGGTCGAGCAGGTCCTGCCACTGCCAGTTGCTGTGAAAGTCCGTCGGAAACTCTGGCAGCGCCGGATGGTCCGGATCGCAGAGAATGCCCAACGTGTGTACGACGTTTTTCGGAAAGGTGATTCGGTTCCAGAAGATCGGGCGAAACGTGCCCTGCGTCCTAACGTTGAGCGTGCGCAGGTCGGGCACGAGCAGAACGCGCCCGCCGGCTTGGAGCCGTTCAAGTGCTGTCGCTGCGTCCTGCGTCACAACGATGTCACTCGCGCCAAGCTGCGGCAATCGTACCGGGTAAACCCAGATGTCCCAGTCGTTCGCCCAAGAGGTTCCTTGAAGCCGGACGTCCAGGTTGAGTTTGGCGGCTTTCTGGAACGCGGCCAGCGGCACGCTGACCTGGCCGGCGCGCGTAAGCCCTTGGTTGGCTATCCTCCCGACGCCCAACCGGCCTTCGGCGACCGACCGGCCGGTCGCTTTGCGCAACGTCCACTGTATCACGGCGTCGGTCAGGTCGCTCGGACCGTAATTGGCGACCTCGATGAGTGCCTCGAACGTCTCGTCCGAGGTGAAGACGCGCTTCTTCATGCGCGCGAGCGGCACGATGTCATTGCAGAAGCGCCGGTACTGTTCCGGCGTGACGTATCCCTTGCTTTGCCATAGCGCATTAAGCACCCCGACCGGCGCGGTGCCCTGTCCGGGGAAATCGTGCAGGTCCAGCAGCGCGAAGCCGGCAAAGCCAGGCGTGCGCAAAGCCGCTTCGATTTCCTGCTTGTAGAGCAGCGTCTGGAACTTGCCCGAAGCCATCAGGAAATCGTGAGCGAGATGGCCCATGCCGGCCTTGTCGAGCTTGTCGCGGAAGATCGCCATGTTCTTAGCCTTGAGGACGCCGCGATACTGGTTCTCCTCCGCCAGGTCGGGATAGGCGCACCACTGACCGATCTCGTGACCGACGACCGGGATGGGACGCGCCTCGACGTGGCTACGGTAGTCATCGAACGTCTGGGCAGATCGATCGAACCTCAACGTCGGCCAACGCTGCAAGCGCACCGCCTGCTCGATGGAGTATTGATTCTCCGGAATCTGCGGCCAGCCGGCGCCGGCCACGTAGAACCTGCGGTCGTCCTTGGCCTTCAGCGTGGTCAGCAGTTCGCCGAGGAACCGGTCGCGATTACGGCCGCTGGGCTCGTTGCTGGGCGAGAAGAAGCAGAAGGACGGATGGTTGCCGTAAGCTCGGATCATCCGGTCGATCTCCGCGTAGATCCACGTGTCCAGAGCGGTGCCATCCCCAAAGGCGGCCCAGCACGACCCTTCGACCTGGAGGTAGAAGCCCATTTCATCGGCCGCGACGTAGGCGGCCTCCGGCGGGCACCACGAATGAAAGCGGAAGTGATTCAGGCCATGCGCCTTGGCGATGCCGATGATCCGCTTCCATTCGCCTACGTCAGTGGGTGGATAGCCATGCTGAGGGAAGATGCAGCATTCGAGCGTCCCACGCAGGAAGATCTTGCGACCGTTGATGGTGAACTGCTTGTCCTGAATGCCCAGCTCGCGCATCCCGAAGCTCACCGTCTTTTGCGCCTCGACCCCATCGCCGACCAGTTCCAGTTCGAGTCGATATAGTGCAGGTGAGTATTCGTCCCAAGCCAGAAGGCCCGACCCCATCGAATGGGCGAAGGTCGCCTGCCCGCCCTGCTCACTCCATTCGACAGGAACTGTCTGCAGATCGGTGGAATGTTGCGATTCGCTCTGGTAGCTGGTCGCGTGGACGCGAAGTAGGCCCGAGCCGGCCACACCCGTGCCGTTGCCAAGCTGGACCACCACCCTGACCTGACTGTCCCCCAGATTCGGGTGGATCTGCACGTCGTCGAACCAGACCTTGGGACCCGCCCGCAATTCCAGCCGGCCGGCGATGCCGTTCCAGTTCGATTGCGTCTGGTCGGAGATGCTGTGCGCGTCCTTGCCGACCGGGACGACCTCGCGATTGTCTACGCGGATGGTCAGCCGGTGGGTATGCCCCGGTTCGCAGACAGCCGTCAGGTCGTATTCATGGACCATGCCAAGCCCATCGCGCGTTCCCATGTTGTGTCCATCCACCCAGACCGTCGTCTGCCAATGAGGGCGCTCCAGAAAGAGGGCGATCCGCTTGCCTTTCCAGTCCGCAGGCACTGTCACCTGACGCTGGTACCAGGCGGCGCCGACGTAGTGCCGATCAGGGGTCAGCCAGAACGGACTCATGAAATCCTCGGCCTGGACGTATTCCGCGAAGCGCGGATCGCCCAGAAGGGCCGTGCCGATACCACTCGTCCACTCAGTCTTGGCGGAAGGTTTCGCGCCGTAACCCTGCTCTTGAAGCGAGCCGGGCAGACGGATCGACCCGGCGAGAGCCTGGTCGAACCAAGTCCGCGCGATCCCGACATCATTCGCATCCAAGGCAAAAGCCCAGCGTCCCGACAGGTTCACAGAAGCCGCGTGCGCCGAACCTACCACCAATGACAAAGCACAACCGACAGCGAATAGCGTCCTTTTCATAAGCATTCGACCTTTCGACATCATCATTCCGGGTTCGTAACCGGCAAGCGGATTCTAAGGCAAGATGCGCACTGCGTTCAAGCTTCGATGTGCAACTCCGTATAGACGACGCAACTGGGCGGATTCGAGGCTCCTGCCTGTCCGGAGGCAGGAAATTCCTCTACTCCGGACAGGCCTGGCGGCCGTAGAACGCAGTCATGGAGCAGGCAGTCGCCCCCGCTGTGGGGGGGCGTAAATTGCGGTAGTCGCGTAAGGACACAGTTATTGTGCGCATTCTGGCCATGAACAGCGGTTCTTCGAGCCTCAAGTTCGGGTTGTATGAAATGGGCCCCGCGGAGGACCGGCTCCTTTCGGGCAGTGTCTCAGGGATCGGCCTTGCGACCAGCGTCTTTCGGGCCAAGGACGGCAAAGGTCGTTTGCTCGCGGATCGATCCGTGACAGTGACAGACTCGCGCGACGCAGTCAACACACTGCTCGTATGGCTGGAGGAAGGCAACAGCAGGCGCGGGCTCGACGCGGTTGGCTATCGCATGGTGCATGGCGGACCTCGCTACCGAGAGCCCTGCCGGGCGACACCCGAGCTGATGCAGGAGCTCGAGGCACTGAGTCCGATCGATCCGGAGCACCTGCCGGCGGCGGTCGCGGTGGTAAACGCTTGCCGGCGCGCCTACCCGGACGTCGAGCACGTGTTGTGTTTCGACACCGCGTTCCATCGCACCTTGCCGTCGGTGGCGCAGACGATTGCGCTGCCGCAGTCGCTGCGCGATGAAGGAATCCTCCGCTACGGCTTCCACGGCTTGTCCTACGAGTTCGTGTGCGAGCAGTTGGGCAGCGATGCATCCGGCGCTCGGATCATCATCGCCCATCTGGGGAACGGCGCCAGCATGGCCGCGGTCAAGGACGGACGGAGCATTGAGACTACGATGGGATTCAGTCCGACCGGCGGTCTGGTCATGAGCACGCGCAGCGGCGACCTGGACCCGGCGGTGGTGCTCTATCTGCTCAGGCACAAGGGCATGAGCCCGGACCAGATCAACGAGATGGTGAACAGACAGTCGGGCTTGCTGGGAGTCTCGGGCCTCAGCTCGGATATGCAGCAACTGCTCGAGAAGGCACACGAGAGTTCTCACGCGGCTTTGGCGGTCGAGCTGTTCTGCTACCAAGCGAGGAAGTCCGTCGGGGCGCTCTCGGCCGTGCTGGGGGGACTGGACCGGCTGCTCTTTACCGGAGGGATCGGCGAGAACGCGCCGCCGATTCGAGAGCGTATTTGCAGCGACTTGGGCTTCTTGGGCATTCATCTGGACGCGGAGCGTAACAGCGCTGGTGTGGCGGTGATCTCTGCCGACGACAGCGCCGTCACCGTCCAGGTCGTAAAGACGAACGAAGAACTCATGATAGCCAGGCACACGTTCAGGCTCGTTGGATAGATGCGAGGGCGGGACGCCCTCGGTACGAAGGGAGGCATCATGGCACGGCTGGACAAAGACACTCTCCGCAAGATGCAGCGCTATTGGGACGCAGCCAATTATCTGTCCGTCGGACAGATCTATCTGCTCGACAATCCGCTTCTCAAAGAGCCGCTCAAGATCGAGCACATCAAGCCGCGTCTGCTCGGCCACTGGGGAACCACACCAGGTCTGAACTTCATCTATGTCCATCTGAACCGAATCATCACGGAGCAAGACCTCAACGTCGTTTTCCTCTGCGGTCCCGGCCACGGCGGCCCGGCCATGATCGCTAACACCTACCTGGAGGGCACCTACAGCGAGCTTTATCCCGACGTCGGTCAGGACGAAGCAGGTGTCAGGAAGCTCTTCAGGCAATTCTCCTTCCCAGGCGGGATTCCGAGCCACGCGGCGCCGGAGACGCCCGGGTCGATTAACGAAGGCGGCGAACTTGGATACTCGCTCGCGCACGCTTTTGGCGCCGCGTTCGACAATCCCGACCTGATCGTCGCCTGTATCATTGGCGACGGCGAAGCCGAAACCGGCCCGCTCGCCACCGCCTGGCATTCGAACAAGTTCCTCAATCCCGCTCATGATGGTGCGGTTCTGCCGATCCTGCACCTGAACGGCTATAAGATCGCCAATCCGACGGTATTGGCGCGGATCAGTCATGAGGAGTTGGCCAACCTGATGAAAGGGTATGGCTACAAGCCTTACTTCGTGGAAGGTTCGGAACCACAAGCCATGCACCAGTCGATGGCCGAGACGCTTGACAACGTGATTGCCGAAATCAAGTGTATTCAGGAGGAGACACGCCGCAAGGGCACAACGACACGGCCTCAGTGGCCCATGATCGTTCTCAGAAGTCCCAAGGGCTGGACAGGTCCTAAGGAGGTCGACGGCAAGCAGACCGAAGGCTGTTGGCGGTCCCACCAGGTCCCGTTGGCGCAGATGGCGGACAAGCCGGCCCACGTGACCCTGTTGGAGAAGTGGATGAAGAGCTACAAGCCGGAGACGTTGTTCGACGAAAGCGGCCGGCTGACACCGGAACTGGCAGAGATCGCGCCCAAGGGGGACCGGCGCATGGGAGCCAACCCTCACGCCAACGGAGGTCTGCTGCTCAAGCAACTACGGATGCCTGATTTCCGCGAGTACGCAGTGGACGTGCCCAGCCCCGGAGCGGTCAGAGGTGAAGCCACGCGCGTGTTGGGGCAGTTCCTGCGCGACGTGATGAAGTTGAACCTGGACCGGCGTAACTTCCGCGTCTTCGGACCGGACGAGACTGCGTCGAACCGTCTCGACGCCCTATTTGAAGTCACCGAGCGGACCTGGATGGCGTCCACGGAGCCTTGCGACGAGCACCTGGCGCCGGACGGCAGGGTCATGGAGGTTCTCAGCGAGCACACCTGCCAGGGTTGGCTCGAAGGCTACCTGCTCACCGGCAGGCACGGGTTCTTCTCCTGCTACGAAGCATTCGTCCATATCGTCGATTCCATGTTCAACCAGCACGCCAAGTGGCTCAAGGTCACCCAGGACGAGATTCCCTGGCGGCGCCCTATCGCGTCGCTGAACTACCTGCTGACGTCGCACGTTTGGCGTCAAGACCATAACGGGTTCAGCCATCAGGACCCCGGCTTCATCGACCTGGTCATGAACAAGAAAGCGGACGTGGTGCGCGTGTATCTGCCGCCGGACGCGAATTGTCTGCTGTCGGTGGCGGACCATTGCCTGCGGAGTCGTGACTATGTGAACGTCATCGTGGCGGGAAAGCAGCCTGAACCGCAGTGGCTGGACATGGACGCAGCGGTCAAGCACTGCACCAGCGGCATCGGCATCTGGGAGTGGGCCAGCAACGACAAGGGCGCTGAGCCCGACGTCGTAATGGCCTGCGCCGGCGACGTCCCGACCAAGGAGACACTGGCCGCGGTCGATATGCTGCGTAGCTACGCGCCCGATCTGAGGGTGCGCGTCATCAACGTTGTCGATCTGATGACCCTCCAGCCCAGAGGCGAGCACCCTCACGGCTTGTCAGATTACGAATTCGACACGCTTTTCACTACCGACAAGCCCATCATCTTCGCCTATCACGGCTACCCCTACTTAATCCACCGACTGACGTATCGGCGGACGAACCACAAGAACTTGCATGTACGCGGCTATAAGGAGGAAGGCACGACGACGACGCCCTTCGATATGCTGGTCCGCAACGACCTCGACCGCTTTCATCTCGTGCAGGATGTGATCGACCGGGTGCCCAAGCTGGGCTACCTGGCGGCTTACGTCAGACAGGAGGTACGTGACAAGCTCATCGAGCACAAGCAGTACGTCACCCGGTACGGCCAGGACATGCCGGAGATCCGCGATTGGCAGTGGGTCGGGGGTATGCCTATCCAAAAATAGGGAAAACCCTCGTTTCGTCCATTTCCCTGGCAGTTAGACTACGGTACGCTATCCGTAGAACGTCATTGTCTTTACCTCAGTCACCGGCACACGCGTAACCCTATTCTCCCAAGGGATTTGTGTCGATGCCGGGACCGTATAAGACAGGAGAAGGACTATGAAGGCGCGTATAACAGAGGACTGTATCTCGTGCGGACGTTGCGTGGAGATCTGCCCGGAGGTTTTTGAAATGGGCGACGATCTGGCCCAGGTGAAGGTCGAGGTAGTCCCTGCCGAACATGAGGAGGCGACCCAGCAGGCAGCCGACGAATGTCCGACGTCAGCCATCATCATCGAATGACGGTGCCACCTCAGCTTGAGGGGTCCCGATAGCTTCGGGACAGAACGATAAGGAGAAATTGACAAGGAGCAAAGGCCATGGGAAACCTCAGTGAGAACATCCAGCGAGCGGACTGGAAGAAGGAAAAGCATGTCCCGGTGATCGAGTGCCCGGATTCGGTGAAGGCCAACGAGATTTTCAAGGCGACGGTGACGCTGGGTAAGGAAATCGCGCACCCGAATACCACCGAGCACCACATTCGCTGGATCGGTCTCTACTATCACGATGAAGGCGGCAAGTTCGCCCATGAGGTCGCTCACATCGAGTTCGGCGCGCACGGAGAATCGACGGAAGGCGCCAATCAAGGCCCGGTCTACTCGCATCACGAAGCAACGGCTAACCTCAAGATCGCCAAGTCCGGCGTGCTGCACGCGATGGCCTACTGCAACATCCACGGTCTATGGGAATCGAGCAAGCCGATCAAGGTAAGCTAGGCCGCACCAGTGGTCCACGCGGCGCCGCCAGTAAGAACTTCGCCGGGTGGCGGCCTCTATGAACACGACGAGCTGACCGTCTGCTGTGGATGAACAACCTCAAACTGAGGCCAGACTGTTGTTTTGCGCACTTTGCGCCAGTAAGCGGGGCCAATGGCAAACGCGGCCTGACGACCCGGACCCGCTCGTGCGAATGAGCGCTGGCTACCGACAGCGTCGCTTCTTCTCGCATTACGTCCACAGCCTCCCGCAGTTCAGTCGCACGCAGATGCTCCTTGTTCTCCGCCCGGTAACAAACGTCAGAAGGAAGCGAGCCCCTTCAGAACATTCCTTGGCCGAACGACGTAACAGACGTGGGCAAGAGAGCGAGCGTATCGGCAGGTGAGATAGTTGTTCGTCGATAACGCTATTGACAGAGAGTCTGTGATTGTGGAATGGCGAACATGGAGAGTACAGGTGCGAAGGCGCCCGCGGGGCATGGGTTAGCCGGAAGCAGCGATTCAAGGATCGGGCCGGGCACAGCACCCGAGCCAAGTCAACCGCGCACGTACCACCAACCGGGCGTTCTGCGCGTTTTGCAGTCTCGAGAGGAGGTCAAGCACTTCTACGACAAGATTGCCAAGGCCTACGATCTCCTTGCGGAGCACTCGGAGGGACCCGTGCGCCAAGCGGGCCTGGAAATGCTGAACGCACGGCCGGGAGAGCACGTTCTGGAAATCGGTTTCGGTACCGGTCATTGCCTAAGCGAACTCGCTCGGTCTGTCGGCCCTTCCGGAAAGGTACTCGGCATCGATCTCTCCGAGAAGATGGGCGAGGTCTCCGCGGAACGTCTGCGCCGGGAGAATCTGGAAGACCGCGTCGAGCTTGCGTGCGGCGATGCGCTGCACCTGCCGTACGTGTCGCAAACGCTTGATGTTGTCTTCATGAGTTTCACTCTGGAGCTTTTCGACACGCCGGAGATACCGCTCGTCTTGGATGAGTGTCGGCGTGTGCTCAAGACCGCCGGCCGTATTGTCGTCATCGGAATGTCACGAGCCCAGCCTGACAGCCTGATGACCGAAGTCTTCGAATGGACGCACCGTCATTTCCCGAACTACCTCGACTGCCGCCCTATCCTGGTGCGGCAAGCGCTTGAGGACGCCGGTTTTCAGATCGGCGATGCAAAGACCATGAAGATGTGGATCCAGGTGGAGATTGTCTGTGGTATGAAGCCCAGCAAAAACGGTTAGGCTCTTGCCAAGCCGGCCACTGGCCCCCTGTGCGAGACCCGGATACCCACGAAGCCATATCTGTCCGCGTGTACTCGTTCTTCTGTTGTAAAGGAAAGACATCATGAGAACTCAAGGACAAGACACACTGTTCGCGTGCAAAGCAATCGTCATTGGCATGTTGTCTCTGTTTCTGGCCCTGGGGCCGGCCGCCCCGACTCAGGCGCAGTCGGGTGCCACGGCCGCAAAGGTACTGTCCAAAGCCTTCTCGGCTGCCGCCAAAGAGGCGACGCCGGCCGTCGTATCCATTAGGGTCGAGAAGACCGTCGAAGTCAGTGGTGCCGTCGGCGGCTTGAACGATCCCTTTGGACTCTTCAACGACGACATGCTCAGGCGCTTCTTCGGAGGACGGATGCCTCAGCAGACGCCGCGCAAGTACATGCAGCAAGGACAGGGGTCCAGATTCATCATCAGCAAAGACGGCTACATCCTGACGAACAATCACGTCGTCGGCGATGTGGACAAGATTACCGTCGAGCTCCAGGATGGCCGCACGTTCGAGAATGCCACGGTCATCGGAACGGACCCGGACACGGAAGTGGCTTTGATCAAGATCGACGGAGACAACTTCCCCGTGCTGCCGCTGGGCGACTCGGATCGGCTTGAGATCGGCGATTGGGTCATTGCGATCGGCAATCCCTTCAGTCTGGGTGAGACTGTCACGGTAGGCGTTGTGAGCGCCGTCGGGCGCAGCAACGTCCATATCGCCGCCTACGAAGACTTCATCCAGACAGATGCGGCCATCAATCCGGGCAACTCCGGCGGCCCGTTGATCAATCTGGACGGCCAGGCTGTCGGTATTAACACAGCGATCTACAGCGAAAGCGGCGGTTACATGGGCATCGGATTTGCGATCCCCATCGACATGGCGCGCACGATTGCCGACCAGCTAAAAGCGAAGGGCAAGGTCGTTCGTGGTTACCTTGGCATAGGAGGCCAGGATGTCACCGCGGATATAGCGCAGATCGCGAATCTCAAGACCAGTCAAGGTGTGATCATCAACGACGTGGAAGAAGGCACGCCGGCAGAGAAGGCCGGCCTGGAGCCTCATGACGTTCTCCTGGAATTGAACGGCAAGAAGATCGAATCGTATGACGCCTTCCGCAATGACATCGCGATGATGAGCCCCGGCACGCGCGTGACGTTAAGTGTGCTACACAACGGACGGACCCGGGACATCAACGTGACCCTTGGAGAACGGCCGCTAGAGGTGGCTCAGGCAAACCAGGCGGGCAGGAGCCGGCCCTCTCAGGAGGCGCTGGGCGTTCAAGTGCAGAACCTCACCCGAGACCTGGCGCAGCGTTTCGGCTATACGCTTGGTGAAGGGGTGATCGTTACCGGCGTCGCGCCGGGCAGTCCCGCTTCGCAAGAAGGCATTGAGCCAGGGGACCTGATCCGCAGTGTCAACATGAAACCCGTCAACTCCGTCGACGAGTTTGAGGCTGCGATGGCAAGTGTCAAGGACGGCAAGGTACTGCTGCTGGTCCAGCATGGTCAGTACTCACGGTTCGTCACGGTGACTCTGAATTCATAGAGGCGGTGGGAGAGACAGCGGTGAATATTGTCATGATGACGAACACGTTCGCGCCCTTCGTGGGAGGCGTGTCGCGGTCGGTAACCTCGTTTACGACCGAATTGCGGCGGATGGGCCATCGTGTAGTCATTGTGGCGCCCGTTTTCGAGAATATGCCGGAATCGGAGGAGGACGTCGTCCGCGTTCCGGCGCTCCAGCATTTCACCGGCAGCGATTTCGCCGTCGTGCTACCGATACCGGGCTACCTTCTGGCCAAACTGGAGAAGGTCAAACCCGACGTCATACACACTCACCATCCTCACCTGCTGGGCGAAGCCGCGGTCCGGGTCGCGGGCGCCTTCGAGTGCCCCTTGGTGTTCACCTACCACACGATGTACGAGCGATACCTGCACTATGTCCCGTCCCACGCCAAGAGACTGCGGGAATTCGTCATCAACCTCGTCACGCGCTACTGCAACCTGTGTGACCACCTCATCGCGCCGAGCGAATCTGTCGCACAGGTGATCCGCAGCCGCGATATCACGACCCCGTTCGATGTCGTTCCGACCGGCGTGTATCCCGAGCGTTTCGCCCACGGTGACGGCGCGGCCTTCCGCGCCAGCCACGACATACCGTCGGACGCCTTCGTGGCCGGGTACGTGGGGCGCCTGGCGCCGGAGAAGAACCTGACCTTTCTGGCCGATGCAGTCCAAACGTTCATAAGCAAGACCGAAGGAGGTCACTTTCTGGTCGTTGGCAAAGGGCCGTCCCAGAGCGACATCCGGGACCTGTTCGCGACGGACGAACTCACCGGCCGCCTCCACCTGGCCGGGTCGCTGGAAGGCCAGGCGCTGACCGATGCGTACCATGCGATGGACGTCTTCGTTTTCGCCTCGCAGAGCGAGACCCAGGGCATGGTTGTGATCGAGGCCATGGCCGCGGGCAAGCCCGTCGTGGCGGTGGACGCCACCGGCATCCGGGAAGTCGTCAAGGACGGTCGCAACGGACGGCTCCTCAAGTCGGAGGATCGCGACGCCTTCGCTGCCGCCCTCCGCGAGATGGCGCAGGCCTCCGACGAGCGGATGGCGGACTACCGCCGAGCGGCCCGCGCCACGGCGCAGGAGTTTTCCATGCAGAAATCCGCCCAGAAGCTCGCACGCATATACGACGAGGTCGTGCAGCGCGAGCCCCCCTCGTCGCGAGACGAGAGCCTGCTGCATCGTGCCATCGAAGAAGTCAAGGCGGAATGGGAACTCCTCAGGAACATCGCCGAGGCGGCCAGCCAGACGTTCAGGTAGCGGTAGGTGCCGAGGCTCATGCTGAATTTCGTTGAGACGCTTGTCAGGAAGTCACGACGCTGGATCAGCCGCAGCGAATGGCTGGTCAGCCTGCTGGGCCTGGAGCGATCGCGCGACACCGCCGCCGAACCCGGGTTGGTCCTGATCCAGATCGACGGACTCTCACGCCATCAATTAGAGCGAGCCGTCGCCCAAGGAAACTTGCCTTTCCTCAGACACCTGCTCCAAAAGAACAGGTACCACCTGCACTCGCTCTACAGCGGCATGCCTTCAAGCACACCCGCCATGACGGCTGAGCTGCTCTACGGCGTCAAGGGCGCCGTGCCGGCGTTCAGCTTCTACGATCCGAAGACGCGTGATGTCTTTCGGATGTTCGACCCGCATGCCGCCAAGGAGATCGAGAGACACCTGCTGGAGAAAGGCACACCGCTGCTGACCGGAGGCAGCGCGTACACCGCCATCTACACCGGAGGCGCTCAAGAGAGCCATTTCTGCGCCGCCAGCACCGAACTGGGCGAACTCTTCAAGAAAGGACGCCCCGGCCGCGTGGCGCTGCTGACGATACTGCACCTGTACAGCGTGCTGCGAATCGGCGTGCTTCTGGCGGTGGAGTTCGTTCTCGCGGTGATCGACTTCATTCGAGGCTTAATCGCCGGCCAGGACCTCTGGAAGGAGCTCAAGTTCGTCCCGTCGCGTGTCGGCATATGCATTCTCATGCGCGAGCTGGCGACAATCGGCGCGAAGGTCGATACGGCGCGAGGACTGCCGATTATCTACGTGGACTTCATCGGGTACGACGAACAGAGTCATCGGCGCGGCCCGACGTCGCGCTTCGCTCACTGGTCCCTGAAAGGCATCGATGGCGCCATCAAGCGGATCTGGAAGGCGGCGCATCGCTCGCCTTCCCGCGAGTACGACGTGTGGGTCTTCTCCGATCACGGCAACGAAGAGACCTTGTCTTATGCGAGTGAGCATGGTCATACGGTGAGCGAAGCGGTCGCCCGCGTGCTGGATCGCACCGTCAGCGTAGCTCAGGACCACCGAGGCGTTCAGTCCAAACGTATGTCGTCCTATATGCCTCGCAGGCAGAGAGATGCGCGAGACCATCAGCTCACTGCGAACCTCGATGAGCCGTCTGAGCCGATCATCGCGGCGATGGGTCCCATCGGCCACGTTTACCTGAATCAACCCGTGGACGGCGAAGAACGCCGACAAATCGCTCGGGCACTTGTCGAACACGCTGATATTTCAACGGTGCTGGTCGCCGAAGGTGCGGCTACGGTGCGCGTATGGACGCGCGAGGGCGAGTTCACGCTGCCGGAACAGGCGGGAGAGGTCCTCGCGCCGAATCACCCGTTCTTTACAGAAGTAACGCAAGATTTGATCGAGCTGTGCCATCACCCGAACGCCGGCGACTTCGTGATCTCGGGATGGAATCGCGCCGGACGCTGCTACACGTTTCCTGTCGAGACCGGCGCGCATGGAGGTCCCGGCCTGGAGGAGACCCACGCGTTTGCGTTGTTGCCGCAAGACGCTCCGCTGCCTGAGACCACAGCAACGCACCTGCGACCACTCGCTCTGCGCCAGGCAGCATTGAATCACCTGGGCCGTGCACGCAGGCCGAGCGTCCCGGCGCCCACGCTGCGAAGAGACGCACGTCTTACAGAACTGCGCGTGATGACATACAATGTGCATAGCTGCGTCGGGATCGACGGCAAGCTATCGCCGCGCCGTATCGCAAGGGTCATCGCTCGCTACGAACCGGATATCGTCGCCCTGCAGGAAGTCGACGTCGGTCGACTGCGCACCGGAAGCGTCGATCAGGCCCAGATCGTCGCCCGCCACCTGGAAATGGAATACCATTTCCACCCCACGATCCGGATAGAGGAGGAAGCGTACGGCGACTGCATCCTGAGCCGCCTGCCGATGCACCTGGTAAAGGCGGATGTCCTTCCGACGCTAACAAGAACGGGGTGGGGTTGCGGTTACGTCAGGAGTTTCGGTGAACGGTTGCGTCAAATGACAACGCTGCACGCCCGACGCAACCGGGACGAGCCGCGCAACCATAACCGCAACCGTTCATCCCTCGAGCCGCGCGGCGCGCTATGGGTGACGCTCGACGTGGGTGGCGCGAGCGTCCATCTCATCAACACCCACCTCGGGCTAAGAACGCGCGAGAGGCTGCTGCAAATCGGCGCCCTGCTCGGGCCCGACTGGATGGGGGCAAACGGCCATCCGGAGCCCTTCATCTTCTGTGGCGACTTCAACGCGTCGCCGCGATCCCGCCTCTGGCGCCGCTGCGCACGGAAGTTCCGCGACGTCCAAGTGGAAGCGACGTTGCACACGCCGCGCGGCACATGGTTTGGCCACTACCCCATCGCGCGCATCGACCACGTCTTTATCAGCCCACAGATAGAAGTCGTGCGCGTAGACGTCGGAGACGATCACCTGGCGCGCGTCGCCTCAGACCACCGGCCTCTCTTCGCTGAGCTGAGAATTCCACGCCCGTAGTGGCGTCTGTAGGGGCAACCCCCTGTGGTTGCCCAGGGCGGGCACAGGGACCCGCCCCTACCCGCCGCGTTTCAAGTGTCAAGTTTGAAGTTTCAAGGGGCACGACCCCACCCTCGTTTCTTCGCACTTGACACTTCACACTTCAAACTCACTACCTATGCCCTTGCGGGCACACTACGAACGGCTCAAGGTCGCCTCGACCCAGGCCGCCTGGGCACCACCGCCACCTCCGCGCCGACCGGCCATGCCGCGACCGCGCTGGCCGCCGGCCGGGCCTTCGACCCGCAAGACGAGTGACGTCACGCCGCTGATGTCGGCCTGCACCGGCTTGGCACCGTCCGCCTTCGTCAGACTTCCGCTGCGCCACAATTCCTTGCCGTCGCCCAGCAGCACGAACTCGATACCGCTTTCGACGGTGGATTCGTCACCGATTCCAACCAGCGCCGAGAGGGAGTCATACACTCCTTTGATCTCGTAGGTCGCGTCGGAGCCGGGACGCAGAACGATCGCGTCGGCGTACAACTTCTGAGCGATCGAGATCGGACCGCTCGTGCTCATGGCGCCAAAGCCGCGGCCCCGCCGTCCTCCGGCAGGAGCAGCAGCTCTCAACTGGCTCAGCGGCATCTGCCTCGGCGCCAGCGACGCGATGGAGAAGCTCGTCTGGGCCTTGCGCCGGCTGGCCGTGCCATCTTCCCACACTGTCTCGACACCAACGTTGTACGTCGCCTTCGGGTCAAGTCCACGTAACGGGAAAGTCGCCTTCGGAGTATAACCCTGGAGCGTGCCGTCAAGGTAGACCTGGTAGCCTACGTTGAGGTAGTACTGCTCATTCCAGGTCACGTCGACTCCGTCCAGACCGACGCGCTCGACGCGCGCACTCGCGGGCGCTTCGGTCGGGTAGGAATAGATGTCGGCCGGCTCGAAGGCGACGTGCCAGGCAACTTCGGTCGTTTCCGGGCTGTGAATGCTGGCCACCGCCCAACCCTGGTGATTGGCGATAGTCACCGGCAGTGACTTACCGTCGCTCTGCGCCGTGACGCTCTTGATCTGGAAGTTCTTTCCTCTTGGGAAGACGAAGCTTAGCTCGTACGGATCGTTCTTTATGACCCGGCTGGTGCCGCTATAGGTCTGCCCGGCGTCGCCGCGTTTCAACGACACCAGATCGACCCAACCCTGCGTGATATGCCGATTGGTCGAGATCAGTTGAATCTCACCGGTGCTGGGCAGAACCGTCAGGACGCGGCAACTGGTCGGAGGAAGGTCCACGGATATGCCGGCTTCCCACGCGCCGAGATACTCGTGGTTCCAGAAATCGAACACGTGGAGCGGTCGGTCGCTCGGCAAGCCCAGGTCGGCCCATTTGAGGACCATCTGATTGGCGGCGCTCTCGTCGAAATTGAAGAGCCCGACCACGTCGTACTGGCGTCCCAGATGGTCGACCTTCAGGTCCCAGATGCGTTTGTTGCGCCCGGCCGGGAAGAGGTCCAACGGGCGAATGTCCACCGCCGGGTACACGCGGCGCAGCATCTCCACGCGCTCGGCGCCCAGGTCCATCATCCGGTCGGTCGCCATCAGCGCCTGGCCGGTCAATCCCTGGAGCGTCGCCCACACACGCGCCTGGTCCACCGTCAGAGGCGAACGCAGAACCATCACGTCAGGATCGACGTACCACATGACGTTGTGCTGGTAGTAGTAGGCCATCACGGCGCGCAGCGCGGTCTGGAAGCCGCCCCAGCCGAGCACGATGTCGCCGCCGGTGCGCGAGCCATCCATGATCCCGACGCCTTCACTGGGGATACCCCAGCAACCCAGCAGGTAGCGGTCAGGCCCCATAACGTCGCGCATCCAGCCGAGCGTCCTGCGATAGAGACCGTTGGTATCGTCCTCGGGGTTCTTCATGTACTGCTTCTTGGAAGCGTACTCGCGCACCACGATCGGCTGGCCGTCGATCTTGAAGTAGTCGTAGCCCCAGTCGCAGAGCGTCTGGAAGAGGGCTTTCATATACGCTTCGGATTCTGGCGTGGTCGGGTCCACCAGCCATTTGCCCTCCCAGGTCGACGAGGCGCTGGCGCCTTCCTCGTTGAGCAGGAAAACCCCTGGGTTCTGTGCGACCAGCTCGGGATTGTCCTGCCCGTGCGGCGCCAGCCAGATGCCGGGAACCAGGCCGACGGACTTGATGTAGGCCGCGACGTCCGCCATGCCGTCGGGGAAGTAGCCTTTGTGCAGCAGGGTCCAGTCGCGCGTGCTGCCCGGCCCGCGCTGCCAGCCGTCGTCAATCTGCACGACTCGCGCGCCATAGTCCTTGAGGTTGCCGGCAATCCATTTGGCGTTGGCCTTCACCTCCGCCGCGGTGATGTGATAATAGTAGAAGTACCACGTACACCAACCCGAAGGCGGCAGCGGGAAGTGCGTCTTGTCGATGGGCTGATAGTAAGGCTGGCCCAGGACTTCCTTGTAGTAGTTCTCCTTGGTCGATCCGTCCTTCAACGTGACCTGATCCTTCACTGGGTCGTAGGTGCCCTGCGCGAGGGACGTGTCCACGTCGCCGAGGGTCATCATGAACAGGTCGGGATTGTCACCGTCCTCGATGCGACAGGGAATCGGGTGCGGCCAGGTCTTCTGGGCCAACGTTGACGCCGGGACAGCGCGCGAACTCACAGGGGAGGTGCAACTCGGGCACAGAAGAGACGTCGCAACCAGGACGCCGGCAATCATAACGCGATACGTCATGCGGCTCATAGGTATCTCCATAAAGGTTCAAGTCATCGCGTCGAGTCAATCAGCCTTGCTCGCCCGCGTTGCGATTGGGCGGCTCCTGGCCGAGCAGATGGCGGACAAAGAAATCCTGTAAGCGCCGCTGCGTGATCGGGCTGCCGGCGCCGTGACGCGCACCGGGGACGACCAGCATGTCGAAGTCCTTGCGCGCCTTGATGAGGGCGTCGACGAAACGGAACGTCGATTCCGGCGGCACGTTGTCGTCCATCTCGCCGACGATCAGGAGCAGGTAACCACCGAGCTTCTCCGCGTTGTCGATGTTCGAGCACTCGGAATACTGCGGTCCGACGGGATAGCCCATCCACTGCTCGTTCCAGGAGGCCTTGTCCATGCGATTGTCGTGGCAGCCGCAATTGGCGACAGCGGCTTTGTAGAAATCCGAATGGAACACGACCGCCGCCGCCGCGTTCTGAGCGCCGGCCGACGTGCCATAGACGCCGACGCGAGTGATGTCATGGTACGGATACTTGGCCCCGGCGGCCTTGTGCCACAGGATGCGATCGGGGAAGCCGCCGTCCTTGAGGTTGTGCCAGCAAACGTCGTGGAAGGCCTTGGACCGGTTGGCGGTCCCCATCCCGTCCATCTGGACGACGATAAAGCCCAAGTCGGTCAGCGAAGAAAATCGCGACGAAGCGCTGAACGATTTAGGCACGAACGAGCCTTGCGGACCAGCATAAATCGACTCGAGCACCGGATATTTCTTGGTCGGGTCGAGGTCCTTCGGGCGGTTGATGACACCCCAGATGTCGGTCTCGCCGTCGCGGCCTTTGGCGACGAAGACCTCCGGCGCCTCCCAGCCGCTGGCGATCAGCTCGCTGATATCGGCTTTCTCCAACTCGCAGATGAGCTTGCCGTCGGAGACACGCCGCAGTTCGTGTACCGGCGCCATGTCCACCCGGCTGTACGTATCGATCAAATAGCGCCGGCCCGGCGAATATTGGACCGTATGCGTCCCGTTGCCTTCGGTCAGCGCCACCAGTCCGGTCCCGTCGAAGTTGACGCGATAGTAATGAAGGAAGTACGGGTCCTGGTCAGGGTCCTTGCCGCCAGCGGTGAACCAGATCTGGCGAGCCTCCTCGTCGATCTGGTCGATGCCGCGAATGACCCAAGGGCCTTTGGTGATCTGGTTGACGATCTTGCCTTGCCCGGCGTCCGCCAGGTAGAGGTGCCGCCAGCCATCCATCTCGGAAACGTAGATGATCTCGTCGGTATTCTCCAGCCAGTTGACCAGGCTGAGCCTCAGGTTCTCGGTGTGCGCTGTCCAGATGAAGGTTTCGCTTCTCTCGTCGATGACGTTGGAGACAACGCCGCTGCGCACGTCAACTCTGATAACGCGGAAGCGCTGGTGTCCACGGTCCGCCTGCTGGTAGGTGAAGAAACTGCCGTCCTGGCTGAAGTGCAGTTGCGGCCTCTCCCAGCCATGCTCGAAACGGTCCACCTCGGGCTTGGTCTGTTTGCGCTGGGCGACATCGAAGATATTCAATTCATACCTGGGGAACTTGTCTCCCGGCAAATCATAGGTACGCGTCTGAAGGACCGCGCGCCCTCCCTCCGGCGGAGAGGACTGGACCAGGTAAACCTCTTTCTCGTCACCGGGCTCGACCCGCCAGGCGATCAGGTTGGCCGAGTCGGGCGTCCAGGTGGGTTGGTTGTAAGCGTTGCCTTCGGCGCCGTCGGTACTGAGCTGAATCTCCTCGTCACTGCCTTGGGGGCTGACGTAGACGTTGTTTTCCTTGACGGTTGCGGTCCAGGCGCCGTCGGGAGAGTCGGTCGAAGCCCTGCGCCCGCGCCCGAATCCGCCGGTCCCGGCTCCGCCGCGACGTCCGAACCGTCCTCTCTGACCGGGCTCGACCGCCGATTCGATCGGACCGAGATCAGTCTTGGAGCAGGTGTAGGAACCCAGGTCGCAGGCCCAGGTCGTACCCTCGACGGTGAAACGGACGACCTTGGCATCGTCGGAGAATTCTATCGTGTTGAAGGGCAACTGGTCGGCGCGATACGCACCACCTGCCGCCTGCGAGAGAGCCGACGCGAGCCTGGCGTGGTCGAAAGCAGGCTGGCGCGTGCCGCTCTCGGCTTTGACCAAGATAAACTCTTTCGTATCGCCGGTCAGGTCGTTGCGATACCAGAAGCACATCCCATCCGCAAACCACTGCGGTGCGATGCGGTCCTTGTAGACACCCTGGACTCTGCGCCCGCCGCGTCCGCGCGTTTGAGGCGCATCGGTCGCCTGGCCGATGACAGGTGCTGCCAGCAGGCCGGTCAATACGAACGAGAGAGCAAATCGCAACATCTTGGTACGGGTTGTCACATACATCGTTCACCTCTTCACTTAACTGAAGTCTCTATGATCGGGACAGACTCTTTTCCCTGTCAATCGTCCATCATCCTTCATCAATCATCAATGGTAGGGCTGATAGCGCCAATCGACCTGATTCTCATAGGCCATCGTTTCCTTGACCAGCTCGAACAGGCCGGGGTCGTATTCCGCCAGCGCTTCACGTGTCCTGATCCCATGGGCCGCGTCGGCAGGCGCGTCGTCGTGTCCCACGGCATCGAAGTAGGCCAGCACGCCCATGGTCCAGTAAGCCACACGGTCATTCACGGCCGCCGAGCCGATCCACTTCTTCTCGCCCATCGCGTTTTCGTAGATTTCCTTGAGCCTGGCGTCGAACCGCTCATCAAGACGCGTGAGCCCCAGCTCGTATTGCTGCCAAACCCCGCGAGACCGGTTTTCGAACTCCGGATCGACCGGCCGCGTCCCGGTCACCCGGTAGATCGCGTCGGCGAAGACGCGAATCACCTGATTATCGCCGACGTAGGGCTGGCTCGGGTCGGCCATCACGTTCTCCTCGCCTACCACCAGCAGTCTCAACTCAGGCGTATATGTCAAGTAGCGTGCCAGAGCGTCGATCGATTTGGGATCGCTGAGCTTCTTGCATTCGGGCAGGTCATAGATGTGCTCGTTCGGTCCCAGCACAACCACCTTGACCCCGTCGGTGATGAGCGCCTTGAGGACATCATGCCGGTAGGCGAACATCTTGCGGATGGTGTCGTTGGCCTTGAGCAACGCTTCGTTACTGGCCTGGCGCCCGATGACGGTGAATTCGCGCGCCCAGGTGAATTTCGTATAGTACGGATCGATGTTGAACTTGGCCGGCGGGACTGTGACGCAAGGCAGCTCTTGCAGCCACCGATACCGCCAGTCCTGCTCGGGACTCAAGTTGAAAGTCGTGCGGACCAGCTCGTAGCCCATCGGATCGTATTGTTTGAGCTGCTCGCGCCGGCCGATGGGTCCGTGGTTCCAGTTGTTGACGCGATTGTTGTCGAAGTACGCCTGCGCGGTCTCGCACCAGTATTCCGCTGAGTTGCTGCCCGCATAGGTGTTTCTGAACAGGCCTTTCTCGACCGCGTTGCGATACACCGCGTCCTTGCGTTCCCTCCAGGTGGGATCGATGCTCCGCAGCGTGCTGTCGATCGTGTGACAGAACTCATGCACGCCGATGCTCTCGTCGTCGTAGCGGTCGATCGGCAGGCTGAGAAGGTTCTCCTCGCCAAAGCTGGTGGGATTGCCGCCGGTGCCGCGCACGCGCTCGTTCTGGAAATCGGGATTGCGGCTGTTGCGATACTCCGGCATATCGGTGTAGACCTGCTCTTTGCCGATGATGATCAGATAGGTGTTGTTGTCGACCATCGCCTGGAGGATGTCCGGCCGGCCGGCCAGCATGTGCGTGACGATCTCGTAGGTGCGCAGCAAGGCCTGGTCCGCCACGTCACCGTGAGAGGCGACGGGAAGGCCCTTTACATCCACATACTTCTTGTAGAAATTGCGATAGATCGCCATCTCTGCGGCAATTTGTTCCGCGGTCGGTCCTTGCTGGGCTTGCCCTTCCTGCCCGTCGCGACGGCCGCGAAAGCCTCGCCTGGGACCGCTGATGCGCTGTTCGATCATCTTGAAAAATGACTCCGGCGGCGCGGTCACCACCGGTTTCCTCGTTGCCTGGACCGCCGGCGCCGACGCACCCGCGAGCAACAGCATCGCTAGTACCACGACCGTCATGCCTCGTCTCGTTGATTTCATCTGCGGGACCTTTCACTGAGAGAGATTCATCTGCGAATCACACCTGCCGTTGAATCGGCCGGCCGCCACGAGGGACCAGTCGATATGGATCGCCGCTCCTCACCCTTTGCCTCATTCCGCTTGTCTCCGCACCAGGCGCCGGTAGTACGCCGGCGAGACCCCCACGGTCTGCTTGAACTGGCGCGAGAAGGTGCTCTGATCGGAGTAGCCGCAGTCGAGCGCGATCTCGACGATGGCATCCTCGGTTCGCACGAGTCGCCGCACCGCCGCGTCCATCCGGACCTTCTGAATGAACTGACCGGCGGTGATTTCGAAAATCTTCTGCATCCGCTGTTCAAACTGATACGGTGACAGGCCCGCCATTTCCGCCAGGTCGCTGACCTTCAGCGGCTCGTCAAAATGCGTTTGGATGTAGTGAATGGTTTTGGCGATGGGCGTGTAGTTCTCGCTCTTGTCACTCGGCGCATGGAGGTCTTTGGAGATGCCCACCAGCCCGACGACCTCATGGCGCTTGCCGTGCAAAGGGACCTTGTTCGTCAGGCACCAGCCGGTGTCACCCGACGGATAGATCTGCAGCTCCAGTTGGTTCAGCACCGGCTCTCCCGTGCGTAGGAGCTGTTCATCCTGCAAGCGATAACTCTGACCCAGGGTGCGCGGATAGACCTGGTCAGGCGTGCGACCGATCAGCTCGCGTTTCTCGCGACAGCCGCACCGCTCCACCAGCGATTGATTGACGACGACGTACTGGCCGCGAGCGTTCTTTATAAAGTAGACTATATCAGTCGTATAATCGAAGAGGGTCTCGCCGGTAAACGGTTCCATCAGTTGGGCGAACATCTCGGCTTGCAGGTCGTTGTTCACGGTTTTGCCCGGATTTAAGTTGCTACTATCCTATCTGCAAAGACTTACCGTGTGGATTTTAAGAACATGAGTGTGGTGTTGTCAATACAGATAAGAAAGGACTGGTTGGAATCATCCGGAATTTGGATGTCACTTTGAGGCGGAGCTCAAAGCCCCCGGGGGGCTTGGGGTTCGCGCCGGACGGGTAGGAACGAGCTATGCCGTGCAGTGTAGATACGTCGCGGTTGCAGCGCATCGTCGTCATTGACTCCCATACCGCCGGAGAGCCGACGCGCGTCGTCGTCGAAGGCGGACCGGCCCTCGGTGACGGGCCGCTCGCAGAGCGCCGCCGGGTCTTCCAGAATCACTTCGACCATTTCCGTTCCGCGATCGTGAACGAGCCGCACGGTTCTGACGTCATGGTCGGCGCCCTGCTCGTCGAGCCGACGGACCCGACCTGTAATGCGGGCGTGATCTTCTTCAACAACGTCGGTTATCTGGGCATGTGCGGCCATGGTACCATCGGTCTGGTCACCACGCTGGCTTATGCGGGACGCATACAGCCGGGTGTGCACCGCATAGAAACCCCCGTCGGTGTGGTCAGTACGACCCTCCATCCCAACGGCGAGGTCTCCGTGGCCAACGTTCCCAGTCACCGCGCGCACCACGACGTCGCGGTAGACGTCCCAGGCATAGGACAGGTGGTGGGAGACGTCGCCTGGGGAGGCAACTGGTTCTTCCTGGTCGCTGAGCACGGCCAGGAACTCAGCCTGGATCGCATTGACGCGCTGACCGACTTCGCCTGGCGCCTGCGTCACGCGGTGAACAGCCAGGGCTTTCCGGAAGTAGACCATGTCGAGCTGTTCGGCCCGCCGACCGTGGAAGGGGCTGACTCGCGCAACTTCGTGCTGTGTCCGGGCAAGGCCTACGACCGCTCGCCGTGCGGGACCGGCACCAGTGCCAAGCTGGCCTGCCTGGCCGCCAGTGGCAAGCTCGCCGAGAACACCCTGTGGATCCAGGAAAGCATCATCGCCAGCACGTTCAAAGCGCACTATCAGCGTCTGGACGAGCAGAGAATCTTGCCCACGATCACGGGAACGGCTTACGTCAACGCAGAATCGACGCTGCTATTGGACAAGGAGGATCCGTTCCGTTGGGGTCTGCGCAATTGAATCACTCCTACGACATGGTCGTGGTGGGGGCCGGCATCGTCGGGACAGCCTGCGCGATGCAGTGTGCTCGCCGCGGGCTGAAAGTCCTCGTCTTGGACCGTAACTGCGTTGGGGGAGGCACCACCGCGGCCGGGATGGGTCATCTGGTAGTAATGGACGATTCCGAGGCCCAGTTGGCGCTGACCTCTTATTCACGCCGGCTCTGGCATCAGGTGGCACCGGACCTGCCGGCGCAGGCCGAGTACGACCCTTGCGGGACCCTGTGGGTCGCGGCCGACGACGAAGAGATGGCGGAGGCACAACGCAAGGCGAGATGCTACACAGAGCACGGTCTGCGCGCCGAGATTCTCGACGCAGACGGTTTGCGCGAAGCGGAGCCGAACCTGCATCCGGGGTTGGCCGGTGGCCTGTGCGTCTCGGAGGACGGCGTCGTTTATCCGCCGGGCGCCGCGCTGCATTTCCTGGAGCAGGCCCGCTGCCGCGGCGCTGATGTCAGAACGAACGTTGAGGTGCGGCAGCTTTTGCCTGAAGGAGGCATGCGGCTGGCCGACGGATCCCAGGTATCGGCTGGTGTGGTCGTGATCGCGACCGGGAGTTGGTCACCCACCCTGCTGCCTGACATACCGGTTCGTAAACGCAAGGGACATCTGGTAATCACCGACCGCTATCCCGGTTTCGCGCGGCACCAGATCGTCGAGCTGGGCTATCTCAGGAGCGCCCATTCGGTCTCGACGGATTCGGTCGCCTTCAACATTCAGCCGCGTAAGACCGGCCAGATACTCATCGGCTCTTCGCGCCAGTACGGCTCGGACCACACCGAGGTTGAGGCCCCTATACTCGCTCGCATGCTGCGCCGGGCGGTGGACTACATGCCCGGCCTGACGCGACTGTCCGCCATCCGGACCTGGACCGGCTTTCGTCCTGCGACGCCGGACAAGCTCCCGCTGATCGGTCCCCACCCCGAGCATTCACGTGTCTGGCTCGCGACGGGACACGAAGGACTGGGCATCACGACCTGCCTGGGAACTGCCAGCCTCCTGGCCGACCTGATCCTGGAGCAACCCACAGCCATTCCTGCCGAGCCGTACGCACCGGCGCGTTTGTTGACAGGAGAAGCCGCGCATGCCTGACAACGTGACTCTGCGCATTGACGGTCAATCGGTGACTGTCCCCGCGGGGACTGTGCTCACAGCAGCTCTGGCCCAAGCCGGCAAACAACGCATGCGCCGTTCCGTTTCGGGACAGCCGCGCGGTCCCGTATGCGGCATGGGGGTCTGTTTCGAATGTCGCGTGACCATCAACGGCCAGCCTCATCGGCGTAGCTGCCAAACGCTCTGCGAAGACGGCATGGAGGTCCGGACCGATGACTGAGGCGCACCAGGCGTTCGACATCGTGATCGTCGGGGCGGGCCCCGCCGGAATCGCGGCCGCGTGCGAAGCAAGGCAAGGCAGCAAGACTGTCGCCTTGCTGGACTGCACGCCTTGGCTGGGTGGACAAATCTGGCGCGGCGAGCAGGCCCACGCCAAGTCGCGTCAGGCTCAGCACTGGCTGGCACGCCTGCAACGGTCCGGCGCGACTGTCCTCACGCAAACGACTGTCGTCGCGGCGCCTTCCGCGAACACGCTGCTGGCAGAGACCCCTCGCGGCGCTCTCCATGTCCATTGGGACAGACTCATACTCGCGCCGGGTGCGCGCGAGTTGTTCGTACCGTTCCCGGGTTGGACCTTGCCTGGCGTGGTCGGTCCCGGCGGCCTTCAGGCCATGGCCAAGACCGGCCTGCCGGTGCGAGGCCAGCGCGTGGTCGTCGCCGGCAGCGGTCCCCTGCTCCTGGCGGTGGCCGCGGACCTGCGCCGGCGCGGAGCACGCATCTGCTCGATCGCCGAGCAGACCCCCTGGAGCCGTCTGGCGGGATTCGGCCTGGCGGTGGCGCCCCATCCGACCAAGGGATTTCAGGGTCTGGGCATTGGGCTGCATCTGATCGGTGTGCCCTACCGCTGTGGCTGGTGGCTGACCCAGGCCGAGGGGGATCAACAGATCCGCAGCGTTAAGCTGACAAACGGGACGAAGCGATTGAGCCTGGAGTGCGACGTGCTGGCTTGCGCGTTCGGACTCGTGCCCAACCTGGAGCTGCCTGCGCTGCTGGGCTGCGAGACGGAGTCAGGGTTCGTCCGGGTGAACGAACAGCAACAGACGAGCCGGCCCGACGTATACGGCGTCGGCGAAATCACCGGGATCGGCGGCGTGGACAGCGCGATCGTGGAGGGATGCATCGCCGGCCTTAGCGCCGCCGGTCGATCCGACGACGCTCGACGTCTCTCGTCCCGGCGGGCCTCGTGGCAGCGGTTCGCTCAGAGGCTGGATAAAGCCTTTGCCCTCCGAGAGGAACTCAGATCCCTCGCCGCATCCGAGACGATCATCTGTCGGTGTGAGGACGTCTCTCGGGAGCAACTGGAGCCCTACCACGATTGGCGCAGCGCCAAGCTGCACACGCGCTGCGGCATGGGCGCTTGTCAGGGACGCATCTGCGGCAGCGCCGTGCGCATGCTCTATGGGTGGCAGCCGAACTCTGTGCGCCCGCCGGTTTTTCCCGTCAACGTCGGCACGCTGATGGAGATGCCTGCCGAGACTGCCAGCGCCAAACCTTTGTGAAAGGAACACGATGAGCCTTCCACTCAAATATGATGCTATCAAGGCTGCCGCCGCCAAGCTCCAGCTCCGCACGCAAGCCTTCATCGACGGTCAATTCACCCAGGGCGCCAAAGGCAAGACCTTCGCTTCGGTCAATCCCGCTAACGGCAAGAAGATCGTCGACATCGCCTCCTGCGAAGTCGAAGACGTCGACCGCGCGGTCAAGGCGGCGCGGCGGGCCTTCGAGAGTGGCTGCTGGTCCAGAGCCAAGCCCGCCGAGCGCAAGAAGATCCTGCTCAAGTTCGCTGAACTGGTGGAGAAGAACAGCGATGAGATCGCGATTCTTGACACGCTCAACGCAGGCAAACCGATCAGCGACTGCATCAACATCGACATGCCTGACACCGTCCACTGTCTCGCCTGGCACGCCGAGCTGATCGACAAGCTATACGAGCGCACAGCGCCGAGCCCGCTCGAGAATCCCTGCATGATCGTCCGCGAGCCGATGGGCGTCGTCGGCCTGCTGGTCCCCTGGAACTTCCCGGTGCAGATGGCAGCGTGGAAGATCGGCCCGGCGCTGGCAGCCGGCAACAGCCTCGTGCTCAAGCCCGCCCGGACCACGTCGCTCAGCGCGATCCGGCTGGCGGAACTGGCCGCTGAGGCAGGCATCCCCAAAGGCGTTTTCAACGTCGTCACCGGCGCGGGTATGGTGGTCGGCGAAGCCATTTGCCGGCACATGGACGTGGATATGGTCGCGTTCACCGGCTCGACCGAGGTCGGACGGGAGCTGTTGCGCTACTCAGCCGAGTCGAACCTCAAGCGAGTCATCCTCGAACTAGGTGGCAAGAGTCCTCAGCTCGTCCTTGCCGACGCGCCCGACCTGGACGCCATCGTCGAGAACGTCGCCAACGCCGCCTTCTGGAACATGGGCGAGAATTGCAGCAGCGGCTCGCGTCTGATCGTTCACCGCAGCATCAAAGACGCCCTGCTGGAGAAGCTCATCGCGCTGGTCAAGACCTGGAACGTAGGCGATCCGCTCGATCCCGAGGTCCGCATGGGACCCATGATCGAGAAGAGCCACATGGAGAAGGTGCTGGGCTACATCGAAGCCGGTAAAGCCGGCGGCGCCAAGCTCGCGCTGGGTGGCAGGCGCGTCCTGCAGGATTCAGGCGGCTGGTTCGTCGAGGTCACCATCTTCGACGAAGCGAACAATCAAATGAAGATCGCCCGCGAGGAAATCTTCGGTCCTGTTCTGACCGTCATTCCTTTCGAGAACGACGAAGAAGCCATCGCCATTGCGAACGACACGAACTACGGCCTGGCCGCGTCGCTCTACTCGCGCGATGTGAGCAAGGCCCATCGCGTGGCCCGCGCCCTGAGGGCTGGCACGGTTTCGGTCAACTGCTTCTCCGAGGGCGATATCACCACCCCGTTCGGCGGGTTCAAGGAGTCCGGTTTCTTCGGCCGGGACAAGTCGATCTACGCGCACGAGCAGTACTCGGAACTGAAAACGATCTGGATGCAGTTGGATTGAAAACGTGGGGTGGGGTCTCAACCCACACCGGGGCGAGGACCCACCCCGCAACTGAATGAGAGTCCGCCTTTGTGGGGAGAGCGCATGAGCAAGACATCTACGTCCGAATCACGACTATGGGGCATCTTGCCGGCCCTGGTGACGCCGATGACGGCCAGGCAGGAGGTCGACACAGCCTGCCTGGCGAGCTTCACCGATCATCTCATCAAGCAAGGCGTCCACGGACTCATTCCCTTGGGCAGCACAGGAGAGTACTACGCGTTGAACGCCGCCGAGCGGCAGCAGGTCATTGAGACGGTCATAGACGTCGCGGCCCAGCGCGTGCCGGTCTGGGTCGGGACGAATGCCGGCTCGACGCGCGAGGTGATCGCCTTTAGCCGGCAGGCCGAGAAGCTCGGCGCCGCCGGCGTCATGCTCGCAGCGCCCTACTACTCCCTGCCGACACAGGACGAACTCTTCCAGCATTTCAAGGCCGTCAACAACGCTATCGGCATCCCGATCCTGCTCTACAACTACCCCGGCCGGACCGGCGTGGATATGACGCCGGACCTCGTGGAACGTCTGCTCAAGCTCGACCGCATCCAGTACATCAAGGAAAGCACCGGCAACATGGCCCGCATGACGACGCTGATCCGACGCTTCGCCCCGAGGCTGGGGGTCTTCTGTGGCTGCGATACGCTCGCGCTGGAGAGCTTCGTCGCCGGCGCCGTCGGCTGGGTCGGCGGCGTAGTCAACGTCCTGCCTCGCGCACACGTTCGCCTCTACGAGCTGACGGTCCAGAAGGTCGACAAGGCGGACTTTGCCTACGCACGAGCGCGCGAGTACTTCTACCAGATGCTTCCCGTGCTGGAGCTGATGGAGGAATCGGGCAAGTACACGCAATTCGTCAAAGCCGCCTGTGGCCTGGTCCGCCACCCGGTCGGCCCGCCGCGTCAGCCCCTCAAGCCGGCCACCGCCAAAGAGTGCGACCGCCTGCGCGAAGCGCTGAGCCATCTGCGCGAGAGGTGATTCGCATGTCAAACGTACCCACCAGCGCCGCCGAATGCACCACTCGCCAACTGCACATCGAGCCGGCGGTGCTGGGCCTGATCGGCAACACGCCTCTGGTAACCTTGCGGTTCGAGCCGGAGAACGTCACGATCTACGCCAAGTGCGAGTTTCTCAACCCCAGTGGCAGCATCAAGGACCGGTTCGCGCGGTATGTCATCATGGACGCCGAGCGCCGAGGTCTGCTCGAGCGCGACTCGATCATCCTCGAGTGCAGCAGTGGCAATACCGGGATCGCTTTGGCGATGATCGGCGCCGCTAAGGGCTACCGCGTTACCATCTTGATGTCCGAAGGCGCCAGCCACGAGCGGCGTCACCTCATCGGCCAGTTCGGCGCCGAGCTGATCCTGTTTTCCAGCGAAGGCCAATACCAGAGGGGAATCGAGATGTCGCGCGAGATGGCCGCCAACGACAAGCGCTACTTCCTGCCGCGCCAGTTCGAGAACCCGCTGAATATTGAGGATCACTTCTCCGAGACGGGGCAGGAGATTCTGCGCCAGGCGCCCGAACCGATCGATATGTTCGTGACCGCTTACGGCACCGGCGGCACGCTCGCCGGGGTCAGCAGAGCAATCAAGGCACAGTATCCCGAGGCGCGCATCTACGCGATGGAGCCGGCCGAAGCCGCGGTCCTGGCAGGCGAGTGTCCCTGCTGTCACTACATCGAAGGGGTGGCGGACGGATTCATCCCGCCACTGCTGGTCGATGCGCCGCTGGACGGCTCGATCAAGGTCAGCAGCGCCGACGCGATGACGATGACCCGGCGTTTGCATCGCGAGCACGGGCTGTTGGTGGGCACTTCGTCGGGCGCCAACGTCGCAGCGGCCGTGCGCCTGGCCCAGCAGCATCGTCCCGAAGGAGCGGTGGTCACCATGCTCTGCGACCGCGCTGACCGGTACTTCAGCACGAAGCTCTTCGGGGATAAGCCGCCGGCTGACGGCTGACGTCGCGTTCAGACCAGACCGGCGGCATCGTCGGGAATCCACGCGTCACTGCCGTTGGACAACTCGATGTGGAGCCAGCCCGGCCGCTGCTCGACCAGCACGAACTCCGTCCCGGCATGTAGCGGGTTCTCGAAGCTGGGCGGGTAGTTCAGACCGTCTCCCTGGCGTGCCACGATCTCAGAGGCGGTAATGACACCGTGAACGGTATGCGCGCAGCGCTGAGCTTCGACGACCACGGACCCGAGGAAGCAGACGAACAGAATCACCGCCAGCACCGTAACCGTCGTGGTGGCCGGACCGCGTCCGAGCCAGAGCATCACGGTGACCGCGATGCAACCGACCCCGAAGAACAGACATGCCAGAGAGAATTTCGTTCGCAGCGAGAAGTCGTAGTGCCAGAAGAACAGGGTTTCGAGCACGCGCTTCTCCGCAGTCACGGCCACCTTATCAAGTCGTTGGCTCCGTGCGAACGCCAGGTTGTTGCGGATGTTCACGTCGCTCCGATCCAACTGCTCGGCACGCCGGTAGTTGAGAATCGCGCGACCGAGATCGTTCGTCAGGAAGTACGCATTGGCGAGATTGTAGTAGAGCTTGGCGTTCTGGATGCCACCCTGCTCGATGATCTTCTCGTACAGCAGAATCGCTTGGCCGTACAATTCGGCGGCGCGCTCGGCATTGCCGGCAGCGGCGTTGGCCTGCTGAAACGTAGTGTTCGCTTCACTGAGCAGGGAATAAAGCTGCTCGCGCGGCAGTTGCGCCGTGGCAGGAGTCGACAGGCCCAGCACGAGCCCGATCAGCGTGACATGGATCCCCAAGAACCGATTCGGAGTTGTGGACCCTTGGCGCGTCATCGCTTCAGTCCCCTCTCCACCTGGCGGATCAGATCAATAGCATCCTCGACCTGGTCTGAATCGACCTGCGCGTCAAGTGATGCGTAGCGGGCCGCCTCCAGCTCGGAGACCTTGTCTCGGAATCGATCCGCCAGTTGCGGATCGTCCGTGGCGGCGGCAATGACATCGCGGCAGTCGTCAGCGG
>JAFGLV010000175.1 GCA_016927855.1 Sedimentisphaerales bacterium | reverse complement strand
GCCCAGTAGGCCGCCCGCAGGCCCATCGCAATCTCATGCCCCGTCGCCATCGCACGTCTCCGCGAGACTGTACGTATACGTAACACTTACCCGACACCAATCTACCACCCCGCTAAACGGGAATCAACAGAAAAAAAACGTCCAGACGCACAGGGGGTGTACGACAAGATTGTGGCGACCCCCACAAATGGCACAGGGTGTGGCAGCCTCAAGTCCGGCAGGACTTGGGGATGGTTCCGTCGATCGGGAGTTCTGGCGGTCTGCCGGCCATCCCCTAGACTCCGCTGCGCTGCGTCTTGAGGCTGCCACGCATGTGCCATAATCATGTCGTACACCTAGCAGCGCCGGCAGGCAGGGTTTTTCTGGCCAGGGGGGCGGTAGGGTCTTATAATGGGCGTTTGACCTGACAAGGCGGTCGAAGCCGTTTTGTGTGTCCGGCCTTTGCGCCGGGTGTGTGTGGAGAATCGCAATATGATCCAGGAAATCCAGGGCCAGATCGCGGCGGGCAAGGGCAAGTACGCCATTGTTGTCAGCCGGTTCAACGAGTTCATCACGTCCAAGCTGCTCGGTGGGGCGCTCGACGGCCTGCGGCGTCACGGCGCCGCCGACGAGCAGATCTGCGTCGTGTGGGTCCCGGGCGCGTGCGAGATCACCGTCGCGGCTAAGCGGCTCGCGCAGAGCGGCAAGTACGCGGCGGTCATCTGTCTCGGCGCCGTCATCCGGGGCCAGACCGGGCACTACGAAGCGGTCTTCCAGCAGGTTGTCCGCGGCATCGGCCAGATCAACTACGATACCGGCGTGCCCACCGTCTTCGGCGTCCTGACCTGCGAAACGCTCGAACAGGCGGTCGAACGGGCCGGCACGAAGATGGGCAACGCCGGCGCCAACGCTGCGATGACCGCGATGGAGATGGTCAACGTGATGGAACAGATTTGAAGTTTGAGGTTTCAAGTTGGAAGTTTGAAGAGCACTTCACACTTAACGCTTCAGACTTCACACTCGGATTGCAGTTTGATGCACGTTGACAAACGAACCAAGGCCAGAGAGCTTGTCATGCAGGCGCTGTATCAGCTCGACGTTCAAGGGCCGGACCTGCTCGGACGTCTCATGATGGATTTTCTGATCCCGACCGAGAGCGACGATCGCACGCGTTTGCTGGCCTGGGAATGGACCAACGGCGCCTGGGAGCACGTCGAGCAGTGCGACGAACTGATCGCGGCCTCGACGATCCGCTGGCAGTTCTCGCGCCTCTCGCCGGTCGACAGGAGTATCTTGCGCCTGGCGGTGTACCAATTGACGCATTGCACGGATATTCCGCCCAAGGTCGTCATCAACGAAGCTATCGAGCTGGCCAAGAAGTTCAGCACTGAGAAATCCGGACCGTTCGTCAACGGGGTGCTCGACGCCGTCCTCAGGAAGCTCCGCGAGAACGAGACGAAGGTCGAAGAATGCCGAGGTTGATGGATTGAGAACGATCGCAGTATTGAATCAGAAAGGCGGTGTCGGCAAGACGACCACGACGGTCAATGCCGCCGCAGCTCTGGCGACCATGGGACAGCGGGTGGTGGTCATCGATCTCGATCCGCAGGCCCACCTGACGATCCATCTGGGCATCGAGCCCCAGGAGATCCACGCGGGTTCGTACGAGGTGCTGACACAGTCGGCGAGCTTCGAGGAAAGCCTGATGCTGGTGCGGCCCAATCTCTGGGCTCTCGCGGCCAACATCAATCTCGTCGGCGCCGAGACCGAGCTGGTCAGCGTCGTCGGGCGCGAGATCATCCTGCGCGAGGCGATGCAGGCCAGCGCCGAGCGGTTCGACTTCTGCCTGATCGATTGCGCCCCGTCGCTCGGGTTGCTCTCGCTCAACGCCCTGGCCGCGGCGCAAGAGGTGTTGATCCCGCTCCAGCCGCACTTCTTGGCGCTGCAAGGGTTCGGCAAGCTCCTCCAAACAGTCGATCTGGTCAACAAGCGCATCAACCGCGAGCTGAAAGTCACCGGGGTGCTCTTGTGCATGTTCGACACGCGCGCGTCGCTACCCAACGAGGTCCGCGCCGACGTCGAGCGGTTCCTCGAGAACGCGCGCGGCTCCGCCAGCGCCTGGGCCGACGCCCAGCTCTTGCCGACCTTCATCCGCCGCAACATCAAGCTGGCCGAGGCTCCCAGTTATGGCCGGACCATCTTCGAATACGATCCCAACTGCAACGGCGCCGAAGACTACCAACGCGTCGCCCAATACTTCCTCGGCATCGAACCCGAAGTGACTGAGGCCCGGGTTGAGTCCGCACCGGAACCTGAGATCGAGACCCCACTGCAGCCCGTAGGGGCGAATCATCAATCGCCCTCTGCCAGCGAAGTTCCCGGCGAATCCGAGCCGGCTGAGACCTCACCGGAGCCGGCGCCTCAGCCCGAAGCCAGCGTGACATCTGAGCAGGACGAATCGGCGCGGGCCGAGCGCGCGAAGAGGCAGGATTCTTTGCCACCTGCGTCGCGTGAACTGGAGCCCGAGCCCAGCGTCGAACACGAGATCGGCGGCGAGCACGCCGTCGAGACAGAGCCGAACGCACCGAGTGACATTGCCGAACCCGGCGCCGAGTCCGAGCGAAACGAGCCGCACCTGCCTCCCGTGGCTGAAGCCGAGCTTCCGGTTGAGGCAGACCCTATTGCGTCTCCACCTGCGCCGGTGCGCGAGGAGTCTGAATCCGAGACAGCCGACGAGGTGCGGCCGGAGAATTCGGCCCCAATCGAGATTCGCGCGATTCACGCGCCGGTCCCGCGCCGCTACTCGCCACCTCCGTTGCAGCGTTTCCCTGTCGGTCCATCGAGCCGTGACGAGTCGCAGCGTGACACCACCAGCGCGCGCGACGCGCAGGAACCGGATCAGTCCGGTCCGCTCAATCCGTAGGGTGGGTTCTCGACGCACGCGTAGATGCGGCAGGCGCCTTGACGTTCGCGCTTAATCAGCCTTCACCAGGCCGAGGCCCTTCATCCACTGGACGCACAGGTCCGGCCAGGCATTCGTGCCGGGGATAGTCGCGCCGAGGCCGAAACCGTGGGGGCCCTTCTGGAAGACGTGCATCTCGGCGGGAACCTTGGCCTCTCGTAGGGCGAGGTAGAAGTTGATGCTGTTCTCGGCCGGCACGGCGGTGTCTTCCCAGGTGGCGATGAGAAACGTCGGCGGCGTCTGCGCGGTGACGTTCTTCTCGCCCGACATCCTGTCGAGCATCTCCTGGCTGGGCTGGCGTCCGAGCAGGTTTTGCACGGAGCCGCGATGCGTGTAGGGCTCAGCCATACTGACCACCGGGTAGATCAGCACCGCGAAGTCCGGCCGGGCGCTGGCCTCGTCGATCTCGTCGCGTGGCTCGTACACCTTGTCGTTGAAATGCGTCTCGGCGGTCGAGGCGAGGTGTCCCCCGGCGGAGAAGCCGAGGACCCCGATGCGGTCGGCCTTGATCCCCCACTCGCTGGCACGGCTGCGCACCGTGCGGATCGCCCGCTGGGCGTCCTGGAGCGGCGCCGGGTGGCCGTAGCCAGCGCCGCTGTTGCGGTGGCGGTAGGTCAGGATGAAACCTGCGACGCCGAAGGAATTGAGCCATCGCGCGATCTGATGGCCTTCGTGGCTGAGCGCGAGATGGCCGTACCCACCGCCGGGGCAGATCACCACCGCGGTGCCGGTCGCCTTCTCCTGGGGCGGCAGATAGACCGTCAGCGTCGGCTTGTCTCCGGCGGCATCGCCTTGGGCGTCCGGTGCGCCTTGCGGCCAGAGGAACTCCACCGGCGGCTCGGCCGCCAGGACCTGCCAGAGACAGACCAGCGTGACAACGGCGCTACATGCGATCATGGCTTTAACGGGACGGCGCATTGCGATTCCTCCTGTATCAGACGTTCAGGTTGGCCCAGCAAGGCGGCGACAAAGGTAAGGAACGTCGCCGCGTATTCGGGCCCGACGATGCTGTGATCGACAGCCAGCGACACGCTCATGGTCTTCCGCGCGTCGAAGCGGCCGGGGCTCGGCACGATGCTGCGACCCACGTTCCCAACTGCCAAAATGGCGCTCGTCGCCGGCGGCACGATGCCGAGAAACGAGTCGATGTCATAGGCGCCAAGGTTGCTCAGCGCGATGGTTTCACCCTCGATGTCTTCGAGCGTCAGCCGGTTGCTGCGCGCCTTCTGGGTGAGCAGCCGCTCCAGCAGCGCGATCTCAGCCAACCCCTTGGTGTCGGCCTGCCTGATCACCGGCACGACCAGCCCCTGAGAGCTGTTGACCGCGATACCGACGTTGACCTCCCCAGCGATCTTGACCACCGGCGGCTCCGACCCTTGGTCCAGTCTGCCCAGCACGAGCGGGAACTGTCTTGCCGCCAGCGCCAGGGCGCGGATCAGGAACGCGTTGCTGGTGATCTTGACGCCGAGCGCCTTGCTGAGCTTGTGCCGGCGGCCCATCAACTCGGTCACGTCGGCTTTGCATTCGAGATAGAAGCAGGGCTTGGTCCGTTTCGACGACGCCATCCGCGCGCCGATGAGCTTCTGGATCCGCGTCAGCGGAACGCTTGTCTGCGTCGGACTGTCCAATCCTGCCTCGAGAACCGCGTGTAGTGACGCCGCAAGGCGTAGCTTACGAGTACGAACTGACATCATAGCGGGACCGGTCCCATTTGCAAGCAGATGCCCACCGACAAGTGGGCCGGGCTAAGAACGCCTAACGGAATGACCGATGTTGATGCGTAGGGGCAGGCCCCTGTGCCTGTCCTGGGCAACCACAGGGGGTTGCCCGTACAACCCGCGTACCACAACCACCATACGAAGATCATTCTGCTAGAGGCCCTAACGCAGGAGGTCCGTGGGCAGGTCGGGTTCGAGGAGGTAGTGGTAGTTTCCGGGGCCGGCGGCGGCTTCGAGCTGGCGCAGGATGCGGCGGGTGTCGTCGTGGGGGCCGCGGATGTAGAGCGGCTTGCCGTCGCGGCCGAATTCGATCTGCTCGGCGGGTGGACCGACAGTGTCGGCGGGATCAAGTATGTACTGCGACACCTCGAAATCGCGCTGCGGCCGGAAACCAAACTGCCGCGCGAAAGCGATCCCTCCGTAAATGACCTGGTGGGCCAGCTCGCGCGAGCAGGGGATCGGCTCCTCATCTCCGTACATCTGGTCGAACAGCTCGCCGCGATAGCGCGACATCGGGACGTCGGCGTCGTAAAGCGTGTTCTTGAGGCCCAGGCAAAGGACATCCACGAGGTAGAGACCGTAGAGAAGATCGCCGTTGGGCTGACGGCGCGAGACGAGCACGATCGCCAGGCCGCTGTCTTGCCAGTCTCGGTATCATACAACTGGATCACACCGCTGGCAGGCACAGGGATCGGTGTGGGTTCGCTAAACGGCGCTGCCGTCGGATCGACGGCGCGAATGCCGCTCGCGGTGCCCAGGTGTCCGTGGCGGGACCAATAGCGAGGTCGAACCTGCCGAAGAAAGCGTGCCCGCCTTCGCCCATCCCGATGATGGGGTTGCCTGAATTGTCCATGGCTGCATAGGCATCCAGACTGGCCGGGCTGTTGTCCTTGCCCACCTCAGGTCCGGTGATAATGACCTGATAGTCAGCCAGCGGTGTGAGAGCCACGTCGGCCAGCGGGATGACCGTGACGGCGCAACCGCGCGGGCGGAGAAACACATCGAGGCCGTCCCCGGCGCTCGCGTCGCCGGCGCAGATATAGGCTGCGTGGAGTGCCGGTCCGGGAGCGATCTCGGTCGATAGACTGGCTTCAGAGGTCGCGCCGTAGGCGCCCAGGTTGACCCGATTCCCGTTCGGGGCGGGTTCCTCATCGGGCGCTTCGGTCGGATCGCCCATATCGATGCAGCCGCTGGTGACATTGTCGCTTTTCCAGCGTTGGCTGGCGGGGTCCCATCGGCCGGCCCAACTGCGTAGATGGTAGTCTCCGTCCGTCCAGATCGCGTTCGCATCCGCGGGCGTAAGCTCTCGCCCGGGTTCGTGCCTGTCGACCCACCGGCCGGGCGAGGCAAAAAGGGGATCCACGTCGAGATTGCCTTCGCGCCAGACGAGGGTCCCGAGTTCGTCGCGGACCTGGGAAGGCGCTCGGACGTCGCAGTAGGCCAGTTCAAGGCGTGCGCCCCTGTAGACCGCCAGCTCCGGACACGATTCGGCGTTGTTGCCCCACACGATGCAGTTCTTCAGTGCTGCCTGGCTGCTGAAGGAGGTATACACGCCGCCGCAATGGTCGTTCCAATTGTCGGTGATCGTGCAGTTGGTCATGGTCACGAGGGCAGAGTCGAGGTTCGTCATGGCCCCGCCGCGGTTGCCGCAGAGGACGGAATTCGACACAGTCAAGGCGGCAAAATCCACGTTGAACAGGGCGCCGGCGGTTCGCGCGACGTTCCCGGCAAACCGGCAGGACGCTACGACGAGATCGCAGCCGCGATTGTACATCGCTCCGCCGATGTGCGCGTAGTTCCTATCGAAGGTGCAGGCTGTGAAGGTCGGGCTGCTACCCGCCGCATTGTAGACGGCGCCGCCATCGGCCGCGTTGTGGCTGAACGTGCAATTGACGATCGTCGGCCGACTGCCACTACCGTTGTACAAAGCACCGCCGTCCGCTGCCATCATGACCCCGTCGCAGGAATTACCCAGGAAGGTGCAATCAACGATAGTGGGACTGCCTGCTTCGTTGGTCAGACCCGCGCCGTTTTCTTCCACAGCGCATCCGGCGCAGATCGTGAAACCATCCAGTACCGTGGACTGACCGACGCCGCGGGCCGTCACGACGTGGTAGCTGTTCTCCGCCCGGGTGAGCTCAGCCGGCAAGTCGGCGGGGTCGTCCACCGTGGCGTCATCGCCGGCCAGATCGCCGCTGAGCACGGTGGGATACTGCCCAACGTCCCGCTGCTTGGGGTCGTCGGAGCCGCTGCCGGCGTAACCTCCCTCCAGGGTGACCAGGCTGACGAGTTGGAAGGTGGCTGCTCGATCCAGCGTCGCGACGATCTCCGGGCCGCTTCGCGTCTTCCGTGCGTACCGGTCGGGCGTGTACGTACCCTGGGCGACACGGATGGTGACCGGCCCGCTCAGAATGCGGGCGGCTGAGAGGCAGTCCTGGAGACACAAATACGCATCTGCCCATGAGGCGCCGCTGTTGGCGCCGGTTGCGCCACAATCGACATAAACGATCCGTGGTTCCGCACCGACCTCGTTCACCATGAAAAGAAGACAAATTGCCGCTGCGCCGGCGAGAAAGGCAAGACTCCGCATCGTTATCCCTCCAAGGCAACTCCACCTACCGTCGATTCCAGGCAATCATTCTACCCGATTCGAGGGGGTGCTGTCCACGGGATTCATGCTCGAAGCGCGTCGCGTGTCTGCACCGGCCTTGTGACAAGGCGCCTCGCGTTACGAACAGCCTGGGGCAGCAGGTCCTGATGTGGTTGCGGCGCCGAGCCCGGCCTAAGGCCCGTCGAACCGACCGCGTCCCTCGATTCCCGCCGGCCCGTCAGCATTGCCCCTTTCACCGCGGGGGTTCTTCGATCCCGACATCGAAGCCGCCGGGGCGAGTTCGCGTACCTGGACTTTCCCGAGGGCTGCGACCCGTCGCTGAGGTGGCCGGCTGCGCCCGGAAGGAGACGAGCACACGAGACAGTCTGGGCCTTTCGTCTCGGCGCGGGCCGGGAGCGATGCCGTAAAGTGTTTGCTGCTATGCTCTTACGGGCACACCGTGAGCGGGCCTACGCGTGGGAGGACCGGAGAGTGCGGCAGGCTGAGCGGCGCGGAAAAAAAGTCCATTTCGCGCGAACCGGCCGGCGAAGACATAGTAATATCGCTATATAGTGGAATATCGAGATCACAGGAGCGCGGTATGGATAAGAAACTGGCGACACACGCGGCGGACGTCTTGAAGGCGATCGCCCATCCGATGCGGCTCCAGATCGTCGAGGCGCTGGAAGGCAGCGAGATGTGCGTGGGCGATATCGCGGACGCCCTGGGCGAAAAGCAGGCGATCACGAGTCAGCAGCTCAACATCATGAAGGACAAAGGCATTTTGACCAGCCGGCGGGAGGGCGCCAAGATATTCTACCGCATCGAGGACCCCAACGTGGTGCGGGTGCTGGCTTGTGTCTACAACCATTGCGAGCCACGAAAGCGAGGCCGACGATGAGCGAAGATCCCAAGAATGGAGACCCGAAGAGCGTGAACCAGATGGGCCAGGACCAGCCGGCGGAGAACCCGCCCAGCAAGGAGGCCCAAGAAGCGCAAGAAGCGCAGGTGCGCTACAGCCACCACATGCTGTGGCTGTCCGGCATCGTCGGCGCGGTCCTGGGAGCGGTGCTGTGTGCGGCGCTGATCTTCCGGGTGGTGCTGCCGGCGCGGATGATCCTGACGTACGAGAGTCGACTCGGTTTCGATGAGACGGCAGCGGCGCTGGAAAGCGCGATCCCGAAGGCGGGCTGGAGCGTCTCATCGGTGACGGACCTTTGCGCCGGCGGGGTGGACCCGAACCTTGGGCTGCGGCCGCGCATCAGACTGGTGAGCATGTGCAAAGCCGAGTACGTCAATACCGTGCTCAGCAGCGATCCCCAGATTGCCGCGATCATGCCCTGTACGTTCGCGGTCTGGGAAGCCAAGGACGGCAAACCGCACATCTCCGTGATGAACACGACCGTCATGGCGCGACTCTTCGGCGGCCGGGTCGGCGACGTCATGGGCCGGCGCGTGGCCTGGGACGAAAAGATCATTCTGGGTGACATCATCAAAGGGCAGCGAGGACTATGAAGATCAGGCATGACATCACGGCGTTTTCTCTGAAGCACTATAAACTGGTCACGGCCATCATGATCGGCTTTACCCTGGTGCTCGGTGCCTTCATCCCGCGCATCAAGGTGGACACCGATCCGGAGAACATGCTCTCTCCCGATGAGGCGGTCCGGGTCTTTCACAACCAGACTAAGGACGAGTTCGTGCTCAACGACATCGTGGTCGTCGGCATCGTCAACGACGAAGACCCTAACGGCGTGTTCAATCCGGACTCGCTGCGTCGGATCTACGAGCTGACGGAATACGCCAAGACGCTGCGCTGGCCGGATCTGGAGGACCCGAACGAGGAAATGGGCGTGATCGAGGTGGACCTGCTGGCGCCATCGATGGTCGATCACATCAGCCAGGGCGGCCCCGGTACGATCCGGTTCGAGTGGCTCATGCCCGAACCGCCGGCGACGGAGGCCGAGGCGCTGGCGGTCCGTGACAAAGCGATGTCCAACCCGCTGCTCAAAGACACCGTCGTCTCCGGCGACGGCAAAGCCATCTGTCTGTACCTGCCGTTGACCCACAAGGACCTCAGCCACCGCGTCTACCAGGCGCTCAACGAGAAGATCGCGACGTTCAAGGGCAACGACGAATACCACATCACCGGCCTGCCGGTCGCGGAGGACACCTTCGGCTATGAGATGTTCGTGCAGATGGCGATCTCGGCGCCGCTGGCGATGCTGATTATCTTCCTGCTGATGCTGGCCTTCTTCCGTAAGCTGGTGCTGGTCATCTCGCCCATGATCGTCGCGATGGTCGCGGTGATCTCGACGATGGGTGCTTTAATCGGGCTGGGCTATCCGGTTCACATCATGAGCTCGATGATCCCGATCTTCCTAATGCCGATCGCAGTCGTCGATTCGGTCCACATCCTCTCTGAATTCTTTGACCTGTATACGAAGGAAAAGGGCCGGCGCGAGACCACGCTGGAAGTGATGGACAACCTGTTCATGCCGATGCTGTATACGTCACTGACCTCGGCGGCGGGCTTCGCGTCACTGGCGCTGACGCCGATTCCGCCGGTCCAGGTCTTCGGGGTGTTCGTCGCCATCGGCATCATGATCGCCTGGATCTGCACGGTGACATTCGTGCCGGCCTACATCATGCTGCTGAAGGAAAGCAGCCTGGCGAATTTCGGCGCCGCGGCGGTCCACGAAGAGAAGCAGACCTGGCTGACGCGCCTGCTCCATGCCGCCGGTCGGTTCACCTACAGCGGCGCCAAGCCGATCCTGGCGGCGGTCGTGATCCTCGTCGGTGTCGCCATCTACGGAATCACCCGCGTGCAGATCAATGACAATCCGATCAAGTGGTTCGCCAAGAGCCATCCGATCCGCCGGGCCGACGACGTGCTGAAAGAGCATTTCGCCGGCACGTACATGGCGTATCTGGTCCTCGAGGATCGCAGCGACCCGAACGTCACCGCCCAGTACGTCAGCGAGGTGAGAGATCGGCTGGTCGCAAAGGCCGAGGAGTTGGCGCCGGACTTGCCGCAAGCCCGCACCGTCATTGCCGAGATGGAAAAGGTCCTGCTGGACAAAGCCTCGCAGGGAGTGGCGAAGACGGCCTTTCTCGATCAACTGGCCAAGTATGCCAGCGAAAGGGAAGCCACTGCGACGCCGGAGGCTGCGGATGTCTGGATGGAGCTGACGGCCTTCTTCGAGCTCGAAGCCGAGCGGCTCAAAGTGTTCAAGCAGCCCGAGACCTTGCATTACATGGCCCGCCTGGAGGACCATCTCGAAGCGATGAACTTGGTGGGCAAGAGCAATTCCGTAGCCGACATCGTCAAGAAGGTCTATCAGGAACTCATCGACGGCCGGCCGGAGAACTACGTGATCCCCGAGTCCGGCACCGCCGTAGCCCAGAGCCTGATCCAGTTCCAGAGCAGCCATACGCCAGACGACCTGTGGCACTTCGTCACCTCCGACTTCGACAAGGCCAACCTCTGGCTGCAGCTCAAGAGCGGTGACAACCGCGACATGGAGAAGGTCGTCAAAGCGGTTGACCGGTTCTTTGCGGACAATCCGCCGCCGGTCCCGCTGGAGCACCGCTGGGCCGGCCTGACGTACATCAACATCGTCTGGCAGCAGAAGATGGTCTGGGGTATGCTCCAGTCGCTGCTGGGCAGCTTCATCATCGTCTTTGTGATGATGGCGATCCTGTTCCGTTCGCCTCTGTGGGGTCTGATCTGCATGATCCCGTTGTCGATCACCATCGTCGTGATCTATGGCCTGATCGGCCTGATCGGCAAGGACTACGACATGCCGGTGGCGGTGCTCAGTGCGCTGACGCTGGGCATGGCGGTGGATTTCGCGATCCACTTCCTTGAGCGCGCCCGGACCAGTTACGCCGAGACCGGTTCGTGGAAAGCCAGCGCCGCGGTCATGTTTGGCGAACCGGCGCGCGCGATCAGCCGTAACGTGCTGGTCATTGCCATCGGCTTCCTGCCGCTGCTGGCGGCGCCACTGGTTCCGTACAAGACGGTGGGCATCTTCCTTTGTGCGATCATGGCGTTGTCCGGTGTCGTGACGCTCATGGTGCTGCCCGCCATCCTGACGGTCGCGGAGAAGAAGCTCTTCGCGCCTGTCAAGGCGCCGCGATCGGTCGGCTGCAATTGCGCGTTCTGCGTCATTCTCGCCGTCGCGGCGGTGGTCCTGGTCGCGCTGAACGTCCACCAGTTCGAGCTGGTGGGTTGGACGATGCTGGCGTGGGGTAGTGCGCTGGCGATCCCGGTATTGGCGTTGATCTGCGGCCTGCTGTCACGCCGGCAGGCCTGCCGCCGGGTGGAATCACAGAAGAAGTAGCGTGGGGATTGCCCACCGCGCGTTGTCGAATGGTGTGCGGTGCACACCCTACGGGTCTTGAGAATTGGAGATAAGAGCCATGACTGTAGAGAGAGACTTACGAGGCATTGCCGGGTTCTTTGTCGTTGTCAGCGCTGTGCTGACGTACTATCATTCACCGTACTGGCTGCTCTTGGCCGGCTTCGTCGGGCTGAACCTGTTGCAGTCGGCGTTCACCAACTGGTGCCCGATGATGACGTTGCTGCGCAAGTTCGGCGTGAAGGGCTAACCGAGAAAGAGGGAGGTGCACGATGTCACGAAAGACGAACCTCATTCCGTTGTTGATTGTTGTTGGCTTGATCGTTTCCACAGCCTCCGGTGCGGCCGAACCGAATGTCCCGGACGTCCAGACCATCGTCACCAAGGCCAACATCATGGCCTACTATCAGGGCGATGACGGCAAGGCCAAAGTCAGGATGACCATCACCACCAAGTCGGGCCAGACCCGCGAGCGCGAGTTCATCATTCTGCGCAAGGACGTTGCCGACGGGGGAGACCAGAACTACTTCGTGTACTTCCAGCGTCCCGCCGACGTCCGCCAAATGGTCTACATGGTCAAGAAGCACGCGGGGGCCAATGAAGACGACGATCGCTGGTTGTTCCTGCCGGCGCTGAACCTCGTCAGACGAATCGCTGCCGGCGACAAGCGGACCAGCTTTGTGGGCTCGGACTTCGTCTACGAAGATGTCTCCGGCCGCAGCCTCGATCTCGACACGCACGAACTGATCGAGACCACACCGGAACGGTTCATCGTAAAGAACGTCCCGAAGAATCCCGACCAGGTCGAGTTCAGCTACTACAACGTCGCGATCGACCGCAAGACCTATATGCCGATGAAGATGGAGTACTTCGACAAGGAAGGCAAGCTCTATCGCACCATCGAGTCGACAGAGGTCAAGGAGATCGACGGGTTCCCGACGGTCACCAAGTCGGTCGTCACCGATCTCAAAACGGGCGGCAAGACCGAAATGGCGTTCAACGACGTTCAATATAATATCGGCATAGGAGACATCTTCGAGGAGCGGTATCTCCAGGGACCCCCACGGGAGGCCACGCGATGAGGTTGTCACGGCAGGTTTCAACTGCAGCGCTCTTGTTCGCTGCGGCCTGCTCCGGCGTTGTCACCGGACAGGATGAACAGGAAAAGCCAAACCCGATCAAGGCGTGGCTCGACGAGCACGCGATCGAGTATCACGGCTTCTACGAGGCCCGCGCCGGGTATCGCCTCCAGAACGATCTTTACGAGAAGGACATGTCGATCATGGAGGCACGCTACCAGTTCGACCTGTTCTCGATGCGCGAGTGGGGCGACGTCAAGGTCAAAGGCGACGTTTACGCCGACGGCGTCGAGGAGAAAGGCGTTTTCGACCTGCGCGAGGCCAATCTTTTCGGCCGGCCCTCGGACTTTATGGACGTCAAGCTGGGCCGCCAAATCCTCACCTGGGGTACCGGCGACCTTATCTTCATCAACGACCTGTTCCCCAAGGACTGGCAGTCGTTCTTCATCGGCCGTGACACCGAGTATCTCAAGGCCCCCTCCGACGCCGTCAAAGTGAGTCTGTTCTACGACTGGGCCAATCTCGACATCGTCTATACGCCGGAGTTCGACTCCGACCGTTTCATCAGCGGGGAACGCCTGTCGTATTGGAACCCGGCACTGGGCCGCCGGGCCGGCTTGGACAGCCCTCTGGGCACGCAGGGACGTCACGATTTCTTCGAGGACGATGAGATCGCGCTGCGCCTCTACAAGAACATCAGCAACTACGAACTGGCGCTGTACACGTACTGGGGCTACTGGAAGAGCCCCGGTGGGTTCGATCCGACGATGAGCTACGCGATCTTCCCGCCGCTGCACGTGTACGGCGCCAGTGCGCGCGGGACGGTGGGCAAAGGCATTGGCAACGTCGAAATCGGCTACTATGACTCGACCGATGACCGCTCGGGCACCAACCCGCTGATCAACAACTCGGAGATGCGTTACCTCATCGGCTACACGCAGGAGATCGGCCGCGACTTCACCGCGGGTGTGCAATACTACGTCGAGCAGATGCTCGATTACGGCAGCTACGAGGGCAGTCTCCCGCGCGGCGCGCCCAAGCGGGATGAGTTCCGTCACCTCACGACGCTGCGCCTGACGAAACTCCTGATGAACCAGAACCTCAGGCTCTCGCTGTTTACGTACTACTCGCCATCGGATGAGGACGTCTACCTGCGGCCGATCGCCAACTACAAGGCCAGCGACAACCTCGCGCTCGAGATCGGCGCCAACATCTTCGGCGGCGACGAGCCTTATACGTTCTTCAACCAGTTCGAAAAGAACACCAACCTCTACACCGCCATCCGTTACAGCTTCTAAAGTCAACTGCGATTGGAACCGTAGGGTGAGGTCTCAACCCACGCGTTGAGACTCACCCTGTATCTCTCAGCCTGCCAGGACCGCGTGACGAGAGGACGGCGCTGTGCCGTTCTATCTTGCTATCTTGCCCGGGTAAAGGGTGAGGGAAAAACCCCTCTTCAAATGAGGGGAACGCCTATGGGCCGGACCGGCCGGGGCCGGCACAATCGGACCCGCCTGTGTGGTTTTGTGAGGCGAACCGGTTCGGTCGTTCCGAACCGCCGGTGGCGGCGCACGGCCAGAGAGGGCCGCCCGGTTGCTACGTGAAGCGTGTCCGTGCCCCGGACCGGTGTGGTTCGCGCGCCATGGAGGGATGAATATCTATCATGTCTTGATGCAGGAGGCTTGTATGAAACGAAAAACGATGTTCGTCGTATGCTGCACAGCCCTCGTTCTCACCGCGAGGGCACAAGCGCTCATTCCGTCACCTTTGCCACCGATCGACATCGTGTTTGAGTCCGTCGCTCCAGGCCAGTTGGACGCGGTGCGCGTCGGCGGCACCTGGCCGGATGCGTGCAGGCCCATCGTGGTCGACGTGATCACCGGCGCCGGCCCGACCCTGTGGATCGATCTGACGCTCTCGACCGTGTTCGAGCCCGACTGCGACCCTGAGGATTGTCTTGCCGAGAGCACCGCGTGGGAGGTTTTCCGCACCCTTGCAGACCCAATCACGCCCGGTGTGTATGACATCTACGCGCGGGCGATCGACTGTAACGCCGTCGGCAAGTATGAACTGATCTTACGGCGCTTCCAGGTCGGGTCAGGCGGCGATGGTGGCGGCCCGATTCCAGGCCGTGAGTTTGAACCCGGCCAGCGCGTGGTCCTGCTACAGGACGAGCCCGTCAGCGGCTTGCGCGCCGGCCAGAGCGGCACCGTCGTCTGTTGCGACCGCGCCGACTGTTCGGGTCGCATCCTCGTCAGTTGGGACCTCTGGACGAGCGGCAAGGACGACACCATCCCTTGTGCAAGCCTGCCTGTGCTGGCGTTCCCCGCTGGCTCGGCGGTGTGGGTCGATCCGACGATCGTGATGACGGTCGGCCGGCCGTTCAATCAATGCGGCACGATCCGCAAAGGGCTCGAAGGCTGCATCTTCTTCGAAGCCGACGACGGCAAAGACTACACGGTGGTTTCCGGAGGTGAGCTCTATGTCGAACTGGACACACCGGGAGCGATCGAGTTCGACCAGCGCCTGCGCCTGCGTGGTCTGCTCGACACCGCGATCCCACCGTCGGACGTGATCCGGATCTGTCCGGTACGCGATGGGGACATCTATCATCCGATTCTGTCAAGCTGTACGCCGCCTCAGACAGGCTGTTGCGACGGCGAGCTGTTCCCCGGCGATCGCGTCACGCTGCTCGTGGACGAGCCGATCGGACCGGATGGGCTCGGCGCACTGGGCCTGATGGCCGGGACCGACGGGACCGTCATCTGCTGCGCAGGACCCTACGGAGCCAACTGGGTCTTCATCAGTTGGGACGGCTGGACCGACGGCATCAACGCCGATGCTCAATGCGGCATGACCGTCATACCTTATGTCCGGAATTCGGGCTGGTGGGTGCCCTGCAACCGGATCAGCCTCGGCGATGGCGGTAACGGCGGGACCGGCGACGGTTTTGTCGTGCGTATCGGCGGCAACGTCTTGCGCCTCGAACACGACCAGAGTGCGCCGAACCCAGCGCAGACCCTCGTGGGCTGTACGACGGTGACGGTCGAGTCCAATTTCCGCGCCCTGCTGAGCGTCGAGGTGACCGCGACGTCCGCGGCCGACGGGACCTGGACCGGCACCGTCACGCCTGAGATCATCGATCCCGGCACGACCGTCCTGGAGGTTTGCGTGCGCGGCGAGAACGTGGACCTGATCCAGGTGCCGCCGGGCGCCAACCGACAACTGGCCAGCCTCTCCCCTTTCGCGGAGCCGGCGCCTTAAGGCCAGCGACAAGAGCCGGAGCGTTCGCCGGGCGGCCGATCGGTTCGGTGAGCTACGTGCAACCGGGAGGGCAGACGACGCGCCAAGCGCTCACTTGACGCGTCGATCTGCCCTCTTGCTTTCTTTGCAGCCCGCGTCGTTGCAGGTCGCGCCAAGCCTAGGAAAATTGGCTTTGACAGCGCGATCTGGATGAACGTACACTGCTTGCGTGTTTGTCTCAACCGGCAGTCAAGCGTCTCACTTGGCAGGACCAGCGCCATGGCCGGATACCGAAACGTCACACGTCGGAGCTTCCTGCAGAAATCAGCAGGCCTTACTCTTTCAGCGATGGGGTTGCCTTACGTTGTCCGTCCCTCGGCGCTGGGCCGGGCGGGCGCCGTCGCGCCCAGCGAGCGGATCACCGTCGGCACGATCGGCGTCGGACCTCAGGGCATCTACGTGATGCGCAACTTCCTGGCGCAGGACGACTGTCGGGTGGTGGCGGTCTGCGACGTCAAGAAGCCAGCGCTCGAAGCCGCGCAAGCCGTCGTCAACGAGCGCTACCGGAACGCCGACTGCGTGACCTACGCGGACTTCCGTGAGCTGATCGCGCGACCCGACATCGACGTGGTCCATATTGCGACCTGCGATCACTGGCACGTGCCGGTCGCGCTGGAGGCAGCGCGGGCAGGCAAGGCGATCTATCTCGAAAAGCCGATGGGTCTGAGTCTGGCCGAAGACCAGGCACTGCGCGACGCGTGCCGGCGGTATGGCACGATCTTCCAGTTCGGCACGCAGCAGCGGTCGGAGCGCAACTTCCGCTTCGCGTGCGAGCTGGTCCGCAACGGCCGGATCGGCAAGCTCCACACGATCAATGTCTGGTGCAGCGGCAGCAGTTCAGGTGGTCCCGCTCAGCCGGTCGCGCCGCCCGACTGGATCGACTACGACATGTGGCTCGGACCCGCGCCCTACCATCCGTGTACGCCGGACCGCTACACGAACCAGTGGTGGTGGTTCATCTCGGACTACGCGCTCGGCTTCATTGCCGGCTGGGGCGTCCACCCGCTCGACATTGCCCTCTGGGGCGGCGCCGAAAAGCTCAGCGGTCCCGTCGAGATCGAGGGCAAAGGCGTCTGGCCCGATCCTGCCGGCGTGTGCGATACCGCGACGAACTGGAACGTCGTCGCCAGGTACGCCAGTGGCGTCACGCTCAACTTCACCGGCAATCCCGTCCCTGAGGCCTGGCGCAGCCGCTATGGACGCATCAGCGACCACGGGACCGCCTTCGAGGGCGACGCCGGCTGGGTCCACATCGATCGCGCGGGTCTCAATGCCTATCCGCGCGAACTGCTGACTACCGAGCTCGGTCCCAACGAGCTTCACCTCTACGCGAGCAACAACCACGCGCGGGACCTGCTGGACGCCGTCCGGAGCCGGCGCAAGGCCATCTGCCCGATTGACGCGGCCGTCCAGGCGGATATACTGTGCCACATCAGTGACATTGCGATACGTCTCGAACGCAGGCTGCGCTGGGACCCGGACACAGAACGGTTCACCGATGATGCCGCCAACCGGCGGCTGGTCCGGGCCCTGCGGAGTCCGTGGAGATTGTAGGACGGCAACACGAACGATTGAGGATAAGGAGAGAAATCACATGGCAAGGAATCTGGTTCTGCTCACCGTGTGCCTGGGGACGCTGGTCGCCGGCTGTCAATCCGCCGACACGATGTTCAGCCGGGCTGCGGGCTGGCACGATCTGTTCAATGGCGAAAACCTCGACGGCTGGAAGAAGGCCACCGAGAGTCCCGAGACCTTCAGCGTGCAGGATGGCGAGATCGTCGCGCATGGCGAGCGCTGCCACCTGTTCTATGTCGGTCCCGTCCACGACGCCAACTTCACCAACTTCGAGTTCAAGGCCGACGTGCTGACCAAGCCCGGTTCTAACTCCGGCATCTACTTCCACACCGCCTATCAGCCCACCGGCTGGCCCAGCCAGGGCTACGAATGCCAGGTCAACCAGACCTACCAGCCCGACCCGAAAAAGACCGGCGGCCTGTACAACATCGTCAACATCGACGCCAAGGACAATCCCGCCAAAGACAACGAGTGGTACACGCAAGAGATCATCGTCCACGGCAAGCACATCGTCGTTAACATCGTCACCGGCATCGACGGCCCCAGGCCGACGGTTCATAAGGTCGTCGACTATACCGAGCCCGACGAGCTCGGCCGGCGCCAGCCGCGCCTATCCAGCGGCACGTTCGCGCTGCAAGGCCACGATCCCGGCAGTGAGGTCCACTTCAAGAATATCAAGGTCAGACCGCTGCGCTAAGCGACCTGCGCGGCCGGGCCGACCGGACACGGCGAGCAATCCCCATCCCAGGAGGTCGATATGAACGCGTGGACGAAGGTGATCCTGTGGACGTCACTTCCGATAGCGACGGGACTGCTCTGTTCGTGCCAGGTCGGCCTGCTCCGAGGCAGCCGGCCCGAGAAGGTCAAGGTTGTCGTCGTCACCGGAGGGCACGACTTCGAGCACGATCCGTTCTTCACGCTGTTTCAGGACTACGACGATATTGAGTACGTCGAAGCCGCACAGAAGGACGACAGCGAGCTGTTCGAGGACATTTCCCGCTGGAAGTATGACGTCATCGTGCTGTACAACATGACGCAGAACATCTCGCCCAGGCGGCAGGAGAACTTCAAGACGCTGCTGCGCGACAAAGGCGTTGGGCTCGTCGTGCTGCACCACGCCGAAGCCGCGTTCGGCAACTGGGACGAGTACCGCAAGATCATCGGCGCCAAGTATCCGCTGACGGACCAGATGATCGACGGCGTTGCGTACCCGACCGGCACCTACCAGCACGACCTTGATCTGACCGTCCACGTCGTCGATCCGACGCACCCCATCACGCGTGGCATCCAGGACTTCGAGATCCATGACGAGACGTACAAGGGCCTCTGGTTCGCGCCGGACAACAACGTCCTGCTGACGGTGGACCATCCGACCAGCGACAAGACCATCGGCTGGACGCGCACCTACGGCAACGCGCGCGTCTGCACCCTCCAGGGCGGTCACGATCCCAAAGCCTACGAGAACATTTACTACCGTGCCCTGGTCGTCCGCGCCATCCGCTGGACCGCTGGCGTGTTGAAATGAAGCCGCAGCGCCGCCATCAGGGACCCGCCAGAGTTCGCACCTGAACCCCGGCGCCCCGCCCGTGCGCTCCTTGTAGGGCGAGCGTCCCCGCTCGCCAGTCGTGCGCGGACGCACGACCTACAGTCAATGTCGGCGAAGCTTGGCGAGCGAGAATGGGCCGGAATACACCGGCAGATCCGCGTAGAGGCATCGCGCCTGTCGTAGAGACGCAAGATATTGCGTCTCAATCCCCTGGATTTCGGCTGGGCGCGTTTCCGCAGACGGACGGCTGTCAGACCCAGACGCTTGGAGACGCAGGATGGAGCCGCAGGGTGTAGGCGCAAGATGTCGCGTCTCTACACGGGCGACCGGGCGCTTGATCCGGCCATAAGGCCTCCAATCCGCCCGCGCGTTTCGCCCACCCACATGTGAGGTCGGGATGTTTTGATTTGATCGGGAGCGGGCAGCCGGTACAATGGGGGTCTGTATAAGGCCGTCTAGCGGTCCTGCTGGGGTGTGGGCGGGTCGCGAGTGGCTGGAATACGGAGAGGTGTCGGAGTGGCTGATCGAGCTGGTTTCGAAAACCAGTGTGCCGTTTACGGTACCGCGGGTTCGAATCCCGCCCTCTC
>JAFGLV010000174.1 GCA_016927855.1 Sedimentisphaerales bacterium | reverse complement strand
TGGTCAGATTAGAAAGGAGACCAACGCAATGGCAGCAACGATTCACTACGAACAGGACGCTCCGATCGAACCGCTTTCCGGCAAGAAAGTCGCGGTCGTCGGGTACGGAAGCCAGGGACACGCTCACAGTCTGAACCTGCGCGACAGCGGGGTGACGGTGGCGGTGGCCGAACTGGAAGGGACGCCGAACCATAAGCTGGCGGTCGAGCATGGGTTCAAGCCGTCGGACATCAAGACCGCGATCGACGGGGCGACGCTGATTATCGTGACGCTGCCGGACGAGGTGCAGGCGACGGTCTATCAAAGCAGCATCGCGCCGAACCTGAAGGCCGGCCAGACGCTCGGCTTCTGCCACGGCTTCAATATCCACTTCAAGTACATCGTTCCGCCCAAGGAGGTCAACGTCGTCATGATCGCGCCGAAGGGCCCGGGCCACCTGGTCCGCAGCGAGTACGAGAAAGGCGGCGGCGTGCCCTGTCTGGTCGCGGTCGAGCAGGACGCCACCGGCGACGCAAAGCAGATCGCGCTGGCCTGGGGTCACGGCATCGGCGGCGCCCGCGCCGGCATCCTCGAAACGACCTACAAGGAAGAGACCGAGACCGATCTGTTCGGCGAGCAGGTGGTCCTCTGCGGCGGGCTGACCGCGTTGATCAAAGCCGGCTTCGAGACCCTCGTCGCGGCCGGTTACCAGCCCGAAATCGCCTACTTCGAGACCGTCCACGAGGTCAAGCTGATCGTGGACCTGATTTACCAGGGGGGTCTCAGCTACATGCGCTACAGTGTGAGTAACACAGCCGAATTTGGCGACCTGACCCGCGGGCCGCGGATCATTACCGAGCAGACGCGCGCCGAGATGAAGAAGATTCTGGGCGAGATCACCAGCGGCGCCTTCGCGCGCGAATGGGTCGCCGAATACCAGGGCGGACTCAAGAAGTTCAACGCGCTGTACGAAAAGGACCACAGCAGCCAGGTGGAAACCGTCGGCCGCCAGCTCCGCAAGATGATGAAGTGGATCAAGGCCAAAGAGATGTAGGCATTGATGATGGATAATGGATGATGGATGATTTGGATCGCGGCGTTCGTCAAAGGCACCTGCGAGGTTGCTGCGAATCATCCATCATCAATCATCAATAATCAATGTTCTCTGGAGAGCGTTATGAGAGCCACAAGACCCGCCAGAGTGGAACGCATGCATTTGAGCACGACGGTCTGGTTCGGTCTTTGGGCTCTCGCTTTCCTTGTCGGCGCGTCGGGCTGCGCGACGAAGCGTTACCTGTCACCCAACCGGTTGCCTTACGACATGCTCTCGATGCCGTACCGCCAGACCCAACTGAAGGCCAGCCCCACGCTCGACGTCCTGGGCATCGCCGACACGTCGGAATACCAACTCGACGACGAGGATGTCGGCCGCACCCTCCTGACCCAGAGCAACGTCGCCGTCGCACTCTCCGGCCAGAGCGAGGACACCTACAAAACCTGGGTCAACCTGATCGTGTTCGACGAGTACCGCATGACGGCGGCGCGCAAGTACTTCTTCTGCAGTGACGAGCGCGCCACCGTCGCACCGGACAACCCTCGGCGGCTGCTGATTCCGCCGCGCCGCGGCGTGATCTTCGACAGCCAGTGCGTGTTGCCACCCGAAATCCTGACCACGCCCTACGCGACCGAAGAGGCCCGCTTGATCGCGATCGTCCGCTGGCAAGCCGACCAGTTCGCCACCGATGTACAGGACCTGACCGGCGCCGCCGGCTCGATGCAGGCCAACGAGTTAGTCGCGCTGTCGAGCAGGATGATGAACCAAACCTTCCGCGGCGTCCTGGGCGAGCTGGCCCAGTCTCCCGGCCTGGCCCGCGACCTCGCGCGCGAGGAAGGCTTCGCGTTCCCTCACCTCAGCCTCAACGAAGGCCGCATCCACCTGACCGTCACCAACGACGTCGTCACCACCAAAATCCGCGTCAACTTGCCCATGTAGGATGGGCCTCCTATCCGTCTGTCGGCGAGACCGGCGCGTGTAGACTGACGGGGCGGGCGACGATGGGGGCTCGGCGGGACCCGCGGGCTCAGGGGCCGGGGACAACGGTGAAAACGTACTCACTCTCGCTGTATTTGACCAACTCGAGATCAATACCGTCGGCATTCTGCGTGTTGTACAAGGTCCCGAAAGCCAGGCGGGCCTGCCAGAAGCCTTCGGTCAGAACAACCGGCTGCGGCATGCCGGTCGCTTCCGCATCGAAGAACTCTCCTTCCTCTTGCCCGGTCTCGTCGTTTTCCAGACGAACATGGACGATATTGACCGTCGGATGCACGGAGGGCTCCCAGTCGATGCGCACGGGAGAAGACAGGGATTCGCCGTTCGCAAAGCTCGTGAACGTCGGCTGCTGGGTCGGCTGAACGATAGGCTCGTTGGTGCCCGGCACGCCAAACCACACGGTGGTCTGGTCCTGCTTGCCGCCGGCGTAGTACACGACGAGAGTGTAGTCGCCATTGCCATAGGCACGCAAGCTCGCCGGACTCTCGAACTGCACTTCATAGTCCCATTCGAATGCACATGATTCGGCATCGACTTCGCATTCGGTCCTGCGCTGCCCGCCCAGTATCGGCTCTTCGCGTTCCTGCAACCTAAAGATCTCGCACGTTTCGCCGCCCGGCGTGAAGAACTCGACCTTCTCCACGCTGGCATCCGTCAGGACTTCAAGCCAAAACTCGTACGCCGCATCCGCTGGATCGTCCGGGTACCCGTATTTGTGTCCCATCCCGATCGAGACGGCAAAGACGCGACCGGAAACCGAGGGCGGGCCGTCGGCGTCCGGGGCCGTCCATGCCAGGGTCGGGTAGTCCTGCGGCTGGATCACCCATATCGGCCTTTCGAAGTTCCATCCGCCGTCGATGAACGTGGCCGGATTCTGCATCTCGGCGGTCGTCCTGCCGTACGAATCGTGGCAGCCGCGCGCGGCATACGTCTGGAAACCGCACATGCGGCTCTGCCCGCTGGTCTGAACATCCCAGAATGAAGCGGCAATCTCACCCCGCAGGTTGATCCCCACCAGTCCGCCGGCATCGATATCCCCCGCAACGCTGGCGACCGAGTAGCAATTGACGATCTCGCCATGTGCCCATTGATCCTCCCCTCCATTGATGCCGACCAGTCCGCCGACACCTTCCTGCCCGGTGACACCGCCGGTTGCGTAACTGTTGCCCACAACGGCGCCAAACTGGTTCTCTCCCACCAATCCGCCGATGCCAACACCTCCCGTGACAAGGCTGCGAGAATAGCAGCCCGCGATTACGGCATGGCCGTTCCAGCCGGCTATCCCGCCGACGGAACCATCGCCTGCAATGTCGCTCTGCGTGGAAGAACAATTGATGATCTGGCCTTCAACATAGCTATGCGGCCCAATCTCTTGGTCTCCATTAGACCCTACGATCCCGCCGACACTCCGGCCTCCAGCAACGCTACCTTCGAAGCAACACTCGATCAGGGTACCGCCTTGGTTGGCTCCAATGACACCACCTACTTCGTCGTGGCCTGAAATGGTTCCGGTCACATCGCAGTCCGAGACAGTCGCCAGGCGTTCTCCCAATAGGTGACCCGCTAGCCCTCCTACCCTGAAGATACCGGTAACCACGCCATCGAAGTGACAATCCGTTACCAAACCACCACTGTTGTTTCCGATGAGCCCGCCCACCTCGTGGTGACCCGAAACGATTCCGGCCGCATTACAGTCAGAGATCGTCCCGAGGTTGTGTCCGGCCAGGGCGCCGACATTGTCCCCCGCGCTATCGACGGCCACGTCAACAAGCGTCAACTTCTTGACCTGACCGCCACTGCCGACGTAGCTGAACAACCCCACATTTGCCTGCTCTCTATCTGCCCGGTATGTGAAGCCGACTACCCTATGCCCGTTCCCATCGAACACACCAACAAAGGGCTTGTCGCCGGAATTGTCCTCGGCTTCTTCGCCGGCCATGTTGAACCGCCGGTCTGCAAAGCCGGACAAATCGATGTCTGCCATCAGAAGAAAATGCCCATCCCAATCGTATGGATTGGTTCCGATCTCATCCATTTGCTCGGCCGTCCAGACCTCGTAGGGCTCCTCCGGTGTACCCGTACCTCCTCCGTAGCCGCCGGGCGCGTCAACGATGGGCACGCCCGCTGCGTGTTGCCAGACCAGCTTTGGATAATCATTGCCTTCGTCAAGGGTCCAAGCAGCATCGTGGCCCCAGCCGCGGTAGGTGGTTGCTTGCATCATCTCAGCGGTCCTTCTGCCCCTGCCCCCATCGCTATCCAGGCACTGGCTTGCTTCCGCGTCCCAAAACGACAGATAGACCCGGCCCGAGTTGTAGCCGATCAGCCCGCCCGCATGGCTATTTGCTGATACATTGCCGCGAGAGTAGCATCCTAAGATTGTGCCGCTGTTTGCGCCGACCAACCCGCCGACACGTTCAGTTCCCGAGACATCGCCACTCGCATAGCAGTAGCTGACTGGGCCCTCGGCGGTTCCTACCAAGCCCCCGACGTCGCTGCTTCCCTGAACGATACAGCTCGTACAGCTTTCCGATACGCTGCCGGTTTCATCGCTGCGTCCCACCAAGCCACCGACACTGGGACCTCCAAAGACTGCGCTGCCGGAACGGCACCGCAATACCGTACCTCCGTTTCGCCCGGCCACCCCCCCGACACATTCATCGCCGTTGCACTCGCCGGTTGCAGAACAGTCGGAGATTGTCCCATCATTAAATCCCACGAGTCCACCAACGTCGATGTCGCCCGAGACCCTACCTGTGGCATAGCAGTTGCTGATAGAGCCGTGATTCCAGCCGGCAAGAGCGCCGACGCCGTGCCACGAGACAACCTGCACATGAGCATTGACGAGACCAAGATTGACGATTCGACCGTCGGGACCCACTGTTCCAAAAAAGCCCCTCTTGATATCAGCATGGCTGCCCTGTGTGTACGTGAAATTAGTTATCGTATGGCCGTTCCCATCGAAGAGACCGTTGAACTCCTTGCCGGAGCGACCTCCAATCATCTGAATGCCAATCGAGGAGAAGGTCACCAGGTCTATGTCTTTCATGAGAACGAAATGTTTGTCCCAATCTTGCGTCCGCGAACCGATCCTGTCCAGTTGGACGGGTGTCCATATTCGGTACGGATCGTCAGGCGTGCCGCTGCCGCCGCCGTAGCCGGTGTTCGGATCTGAGCTGGGCTCGCGAAAGAGAATCGAAGTTGTGCCTCCAGCCGTATTGGCCACGACAATATCCAGGAAGCCGTCGCCGTCACAATCCCCGAGGGCAAGGGTGGTTGGGCCTTGTCCAACACTGATATCGGCGGCCCTGGAGAACGCACCCGTTCCGCTGCCCAGGAAGATCGACACATCATTGTCACCCCGGTTGGCGACGATGAGATCGAGATGGCCGTCCACGTCGATATCAGCCGGCGCCAGTGCCGCCGGCGCATTTCCGCAGGCGAACCGCTCGGTGGATAGGACGCCGCCCGCCCCGTCGCCAAGCATCACAACCAGGTCGTTACCGCCCTCGTTGGTCACGGCCATGTCAAGGTGTCCGTCCCCATTGAAATCGCCCACCGCCGCCGCACTGGGCCGACTCCCCGTGGCGAAGCTGTTCCGCGTCCAGAAAGCGCCTTCCCCGCCGCCAAACAGGATGGACACCTCCCCCGCCCTGGGATCGGTCGCCACAATGTCGAGGTCTCCATCACCATCGAAATCGCCCACCTCCAGATCACTGTAGGCATCACCGAATCCACCTCCGGCGGTGTAGTGCTCCGTCGGCCCCAACCTCGAACCATATCCCAAAATGACGTTGATAAATGCGTTGCGGGCCGCGACGACATCCAGATGGCCATCATTATTGAAATCACCCAGTGCCATAGAAGCGCTGTTGTATAGATCAAATGCATGACGTTTGTCTGGGAACAATCCGGTTCCATCGCCCAAGCGAACCGTCAGGATATCGCGCGCAGACTCACCACCAAAGGGGGCCGGCTGAGCCCGCGACACGCAAAGATCTATGTTTCCATCGTTATTGAAATCCCCCGCCGCCAGTACATGCAGTGACGTCTCCAAATAAATCGTCCCTGCAACAAAGTGCCTTGACCTCTGCAAGGACTTGTAGGTCCACATGAGCCCACTATCCTCATTGAGCAAGGCAAAGTCGGCAAAGCCATCATTGTTGAAGTCGGCGATCACCACCGACATAGGCATCGGATCGGTCTTAATGACGATCTCCGAGAACACCAGGTCCTCCTCGCCCATCGACGTAAGCGCCACGGAAGCACGAGGGCCGGTCTGTAAACGCGCCACATCGGAAGCCGGGGCATGCCCTGTTGCAGCACACACGATCAAGCCGCCCAGGAAGAGGATGATGCGAAAAGGTTGGGGCAGTCTGGCCAGTCTCATACTATGGTCCTCCACCCCCCGGTTCCTACTGGGCCGAAGGCCGGCATTCTCCGCGGCCGAAACCGGCGCTCGCGGCACATATCGCCCGTCGCCGGCCATGAAAAGAGGTCGAGTCGGCAGGATTCAGCCTCCGGCCATATTGTCTCAAGTATATCAGACCGTGACTCTTACGTCAATGGCCTGCGGGTCTGACAGCCGCAGGCCCATTGCACGCTGGACACAGCGGCCATGCAAGAGCAGACACCGGTGAAGTCCCGCCTTCCTTGAGCATTGGTGTGCTGTGCACACCCTACTGCTTTGTCTACGCTTATTTGGTGGGCGCGCTCTGAGTCTGTGGCGAGGCCGTCCCGGCCTTGCGTCGCGCGGCATCTTGCTGGCGTGGGTGTTCGGCGGGTGCAAGGGCGAGACGCCCTCGCCACGAACGGCCCGACTGCCCACCAGATTAGAGTCGACGGAGTACTACGAGACTATTGCTACAGCACAGGCGAGCCTCTGTTCGGGCACACCACGGTTCAGGCATTCAACGACGCGGGTGTTCGTGTCTCCTCTGTACCAGAGCTTGTCGACATGGGGGTATACTTCACGACCGCGGTCAAGTGCGGCAGGACCGGTTACGGAATCAAAGCGACGACCATTCGTGAGTGCTCGCTAATCCTGGAGCCGGAATTTGCCCTATTTGACAAGGTGAAGGTGTTAATGCTGATGAGCGATGTTGCGATCAAGGCGATAAACTACATCGCCAAACGGGCTGGCCAGGGAAGAGTGATTCCGGCTGGTTCCACCTACAAGATACGAGGATACGAATACTTCTTCGGAGAAAGACGCGTGTTTCCATCGTATCTACAAGCAGGCGCCGCATTCTTCATCGAGAAGAGCAAGAGACGCATGATCGCGGAAGACATAAGGGTGGCGCTTCACGCGATTGGCACCGTCAAATAGTCCAGCACTTCACCCGAGCCCTTCCGTGGCGACCCCGACGACGACATCTTTGCCTGCGCCGCGAGAGCTCGAACCATCGTTAGCGGAGACGGATACCTCCTGACGGCCTCCAGAACGAGCGTAGCACCGCCATAACCGGCTGTCTGCGGTCCGGCCTCCCTTCGTGGCACGCTGTTGTCCCTAGGTGTACCTCAGTTTCCCCTAGTTTCCCACGACGTCGTCACCACCAGAATCCGCGTCAACTTACCTATGTAGCCAGGCGCAGACACCTGCGCCTTCGGCCCGCGCTGCCTCTTGCCTGGATCGAAGGTGTTGCCTTATAATCCGGGCGGTGCCGACGGAGTCGAATCGTAGAGTCATGGGGCTCCGGCCTTCTGCCTCGCACGCGCACGTGACGCCCAGGTGACAATGAGAGACACTATGGCCGACCGGCTTGACACAAGAAGTCATCCAGACCGACGGAGTCTGGCAGGCGTGGTGCTTTTCGCTGTCGCGTATGGGTTCTATCTTTGGCGCGTGGTGGATCCTCGACTCCTGTATCACGGCGCCGGCGAACTGTCGAATTTCCCTGTGTTCTACAAAGGCTGGTCCTTCTTTCGTCCGTTCTTTCTCTATCCAGGTGGTCTCGTCGAGTATGCGGCGGCTTTCCTGGCGCAGTGCCTGTATCATCCCTGGTTGGGCCCTCTGATCCTGACGGTCCACGCGGTGGGGACGGGCCTAGTGCTCCGGAGCATTTGCGCCAGGCTTCATGTCCCCGGCAAGGACTTCTGGGCCTTCCTTCCGGCTATCGGCTTTCTGGTGACGTACCACCGGTACACGTACCACTTTGGCACGAGTCTGGCGTTTTCCGTCGTGCTGGTCTTCCTGTGGCTGTACCTGCTGGTCCTGAAGACGAGAAGGCGAGAAGTCTGGTTTTGGGTGATGTCACCGCTTGTCTATTGGACGGTTGCAGGCGGCTATGTCTTATTCGCCCTGGTCTGCGTTCTCGAGGCCGTTCTGTATCGGTCTCGGTGGCGACTGGGATTGCTGTACGGCTGTTTCGCCGTCCTGCTTGTCTATACCATCGGCGTCGTCCTTGTGGGCGACAGAGCCCTGGATGCGTACACGGATCACTTGCCGATCTCCTGGAAGATCCTGGCCTATCCGGAACGACGCTCCATGATTGAGGCAATCTGGGCTGTGTATCTGCTGTTGCCGATCTTGACTCTGGTCTTTGGCATGGGGCAGAGGATCACCCGCCTAGCTCCTGCCGGTCGGGTGCAGGAGATCGAGATGCAAGGCTCACGCCCCGGGCGAGCTTCACATACGAGGCGCGCGGGCGCCAGAAAACGCACTGCTTCCGTGGCGAGCCGAGGCATTCGCGCCCTGGCGACCGGAGGGTTGACGGCCGTCGTGGCCCAGTGGGCACTGTTGATCGGGGTGGCGGTTGTCAGCGTGATCCTGTCGTTCCAGGCAGAACGCAAAGCGGTTTTTGAGGTCGACTACTGCGCCTGCCGGCGCGAGTGGGACCGCGTCCTGTCCATTGCAGACGAGTATCCACGCCACCCTTTCATCGTCCACACGGCCACTCGCGCCCTGTATCATTGCCGGCGTCTGGAAACCGACTTGTTCCGATATGCCCAGCACCCCTCGCTGCCGATGTTGGGTTCCAGAGAGTTCATCTACGAGCATTGGAGGCGGTTCGACCTGTATCTGGACCTGGGACACGTCAATCATGCCGAATGTGCCCTGGTGGAAGCTTTGGAGAGCGTCGGGGAGCGTCCCTTGATCCTCCAGCGCCTGGCGCTGGTGAACATGGCTCAGGGCGACCTCGCGACGGCGCGGGTCTATCTGGGCGCCCTGAGCAGGACCCTGTTCGAAGGCGGCTGGGCCCGGCGTTATCTCGAGCAACTGGCCGCGGATCCCAACCTGTCCGGCGACGAGGAGGTTCAGCGTTTGCGGGCCTTGACGCCCACAAAGGACACCGCGGGCATCCATTTTTCCTTTCCGGCCACCCTGGCCAGTCTCCTGGAGCACAATCCCGCCAATCGCATGGCCTTCGAATACGCGATGGCGGTCGATCTGTTGTTGAAGCGGCCGGGCTTTGTCGTCGAGAACATCGGCCGACTCCGAGACTTGGATTACCCGAGAATTCCGCCGCTCTACGAGCAGGCCATACTGACCTACATGTTGGCGGAAAGAAAGGACGCCGATCTACACGGGTATCGCTTCACCAAGGTGTCCGTGGACCAGGCCAATCGATTTGTTACGACTATCAACCGCTATGCGCCCGACATGGAGTTGGCGCGCCGTGAATTGGCAGGTGACTATGGCGATACGTATCTGTATTACCATGCATTTGGGGAGTCCGGCGGGCAGAGATGAGTAGGCACTGGACCAGACGCTACAGGGTCTTGGCGGGGTTGATGGGAACCCTCATCGTGGGAGCCGGCGTGTTGGCGTGGGCACTCCGGGCCGAATCGGCCCCTGTGCCACGCGGTCAAATCGGCCGCAAGCCGCGTATTCACCCTGACTATACAGATATCGTCATCCCGCCCAATATCGCGCCGTTGAATTTCGCGATACAGGAGACAGGGACTCACTATTTCGTCACGATATCCGCCCCGCAAGGAGCGGTCATCGAGCGGTTCAGTCGCACGGGGCGCGTCACCATCCCCATGAAAGCCTGGCGCCGTCTGTTGGAGGCCAACCGGGGACAGGATTTGCACATCGACGCTCTCGTGCAGCGGGAGAGCGGTTCGTGGGAAGCGTATGCCACCGTGACCAACCACATCGCCGAGGCCGATGTCGACGGCTACCTCGTCTATCGGAAGATGCACCCTATACACACGCTTTTCTATGGCCCGGTGGGTCTGTACCAGCGCGATCTACACACGTACGATGAGACTCTCATCCTGGACAAGAGCTATTGGGGCGAGGGCGGGTGCATCAACTGTCACAGCTTCTGCCAGAATCGGCCGGACAAGGCCGTGATCGGTGTGCGAAGCCCACAGTACGGCAACGCCACGCTGCTCATCGACGCAGAATCCGCAGACAAGATCGACGCGAAGTTTGGCTATTCCTCCTGGCACCCGAGCGGGCGGCTGGTGACGTATTCCGTCGACAACCTGCCCATGTTCTTCCACACCTCCGGCCAGGAGGTCCGCGACACCGTCGATCTGGATTCCCTGTTGGCTTACTACCTGGTTGACCGGCAGGTTTTGAAGACGGCCGGCCCACTGGCTCGAAAGGATCGGCTGGAGACCTGGCCCTGCTGGTCTGCCGAGGGACGTTACCTCTACTTCTGCAGTGCCCCACTGCTGTGGTCCGACACGCAGGAGATTCCCCCGCCCACTTACCGGGATGTCCGATACGATTTGGTGCGCATCCCCTACGACCTCGAGCAGGACCAGTGGGACGACCAGGAGACCGTAGTCAGCGCCGCGGACACCGGCAAGAGCGCAGGCATGCCCCGCACGAGCCCGGACGGGCGCTGGCTTTCGTTCTGTCTGTCCGACTATGGCTTCTTCCCGACCTGGCAGTCCGGCAGCGACCTGTACCTCGTCGATCTGCACGCCGAGCGCATCGACGGACGGTTGCCTTGTGCGAAGCTGGCGGCCAACAGCGATCGGAGCGAGTCCTGGCACAGTTGGTCCAGCAACAGTCGCTGGCTGGCCTTCAGCAGCAAGAGGGACTGCGGCGTCTTCACGAGGCTGTACCTGAGCTACATCGATCCCAACGGCTGCGCCTCCAAACCTTTCATTCTGCCGCAGAAGGACCCGCGCTTCTATGACTCGTGTCTGTACGCGTACAATACATGTGAGTTGACCGTAGCCCCCATGCAGACCGGCAAGGAGCGTCTGGGACGCATCGTGCGCCGATCGAAGGCCATCGCCGTTGACTTGCCCGTCACTCAGGCCACACCTAAGGCGGGCCTGGGCGTCGGCACCCCTCAGGGGCCCCCAGAGCGAGAGTGAAGCAGAGGGCGATTCTTGAACGAGGACACCTACAGACGAGAACCGCACCTGCATCTTTGATGCGGCGTCGATTGCCGTGGTCTTTGGTGGCGCGGCGCGGTACTATAGACGGCGTTGCGTCTCACCACGGACGCATGTGAAACGCCGACGTGCAGGCAACAGCTTGCACGGGTCCATGGATTGCTCTTGGCCCAAACGCAGGAAAGGATACGCAGTATGCCGATGAGAACGGTCCTAATATGGAGCCTGATAACCGCGATGGGAGCCTTGGCCTCAGGAGCAGAGCCTCCTGCTTTCGATGATTTCTTCGTCGATCGGACGCTGCGCATCGACTACTTCCAGACGGGCGATGCCGATGAGGTCATCGTCAGCATCGACCAGGTCTACGAGCAGGGTATCTGGGCGGGCAACCCCGACGGGCTGATCGATACCCTCAACCGGGGGATGTACTACGTTAGGGTCGTAGATATCAACACGAATCGCACCATCTACACGCGCGGGTTCTCCAACCTCTTTGGCGAGTACCGCACCACCGACGACGCCAGGCAAGGTATCAAGAAGACGTTCCATCACAGCGTGCTCATCCCCTGTCCCAAGCGTCCTTTTCTCTTTGTCCTGGAGGGCCGCGATCGCACTAACCTGCTGGCGCCCATCTACAAGACCCGGATCGACCCGGCGGACCAGAACATCATTCGGCAGAATCGCAACCCCGACGACCGCGTCGTGACGATATGGCGTAACGGTGATGCGCACGACAAGGTCGATTTCCTCTTCGTGGCCGAGGGCTATGCCGCAGGACAGTGGAAGAAATTCTGCGGCGATGTGAAACGGTTCGCGGAGGTGATCTTCACTGTCGAGCCGTTCAAGACCCACCGTTCGCGCTTCAATGTCTCCGGCGTGTTTCGCCCCTCGGCGGAGAGTGGGGTGGACGAACCCACCAGGGGCTCTTTCAAGAACACCGTGCTCAGCGCCTCCTACAATGCCCTGGACACACCGCGCTACCTGCTGCTCGATGACAATCGCGCCCTGAGGGACATTGCCCAGGCGGTGCCGTACGACTACCTGATCGTGCTGGTCAACAATCCTTCGTACGGCGGAGGCGGTATCTACAACGACTACACGATCTTCACCGCCGACGACCGGCGGAGCGAACAGATCCTGATGCACGAATTCGGTCACGGCTTCGCCGACTTGGCGGATGAGTACATCGGCGGCGTCGCCTACAACGATTTCTATCCGCCAGGGGTGGAGCCTTGCCCTCCCAATATCACCGCGCTGCTGGACCCGAACGACGTCAAGTGGAAGCACCTGCTCTCGCCGGGCATACCGGTCCCGACGCCCTGGGGACAGGATGAGATCGAGGAACGACGCGAGAAGATCAGAGCTGCCCGAGCCGAGTTTGCCGCCCAGAGGGAAAGGCTCGCACAGGCCGGCGCCGGCGCCGGCGAAATCGAAGACGCTCGCGCGCGGCGCGACACGGCCGTGGAAACCTGGGAGCGCGAGATCAGAGAGATTCGCGAGCGCTACGAGTCACTGTACGACGGCAAGATCGGCGTCTTCGAAGGCGCCGGCTACAGCGCCAAGGGCCTGTACCGCTCCGAGATGCAGATCGGCATGTACCGCAACGGCTCCTACGGCCCCGTCAGCGAAGAGGGGATCGAGGACATCATCGAGCACCTGAGTCGCTAAGTCCGCCCTAGGTCAGACAACCGCCCGCGGTGATCGATGGCCATCGATGAGACTATAACAGTGCATGACATAAACGCCGACGGCATACACGGGAGACTCTTCCGATCTGCGGATCGAAGCCTTCGTTCAGGAATTGTCGTCTTGGGAGGTTCGGGCGGTGGCTTGGGGTGGTCAGAAGGAATGGCACGCAGACTTGCGGGCGAGGGCTACGCAGCTCTTGCTCTGGCGTATTTCCGGTATGCTGGACTTCCAAAGGCCTTGGTAAACATTCCCCTGGAGTACTTTGAGAAGGCATTTGACTGGATGGCCGATCAACAGGGAATCGATACAAAGCGGCTGGCGTTGGTCGGCGGGTCACGGGGCGCAGAGTTGGCGCTGATTCTTGGCTCGACCTTCCCGGCGGTTAGAGCCGTCGTGGGCTATGCTTCGAGTTCAGTGGCGTGGGGCGCCGATGGCGGCCTCATGTCTATCGGCAAGCCTGCATGGACATATCAAGACAAACCTCTGCTACCAGCAGGAACGGGGTTTTCGCCTGCGGCCTTGTTCGAGCTCGTGAGAATAGGGGTGTGCCTGGTCAGTCGAGTTCGCTACAGCGGGACACCTCGATTCGCGGCAATCCTAAAGAAGGAATCAAGTATCGCCCACGCGGTAATCCCAGTTGAGAATATCCAAGGTCCTGTCCTGCTCATTTCTGGCGACGATGACCAAATCTGGCCATCCACACTGATGTCAGAGATGATAATGGACAGATTGAGAGAACATAAGCATCCATTCACGGACAAACACTTGAAGTACCAAGGCGCAGGCCATGCGATTAACCTGCCGGACCTTCCTCGTGAGGCCTATCCCACCTGGTTCACACACCCACGCACACGGATCAAGTACAATGCCGGCGGGAATATTGATACAAATGTTCAGGCATCCAAACAGGCGTGGAATCAAGTCGTCAGATTCTTGAAGGAGCACGTAGCCTGTTGAGATGTCTCTTTCTGAAACGGCCCTGACGGGCAACCCCAAGCTCATCGTCTGGTTGCGTCAGCAGAGCAAGTGCAGAGGCCCGCGATATGGAAGGAGCCGGCGGCACCACGAAGATCGAGTACTTTCATGCTTCCAAGTATGGCAACGGGGCCCAGGTCGCAGAGGAGTTCCAGAAGCAGATGGCCGCCAGAGGGGTCGCCGTCACCGTCCGCCCCATCCGGGATGTGCGGCCAAGGGAGATGCCGCCGGCCGACCTGTACGTGTTCAGTTCGCCGGGACGTTTGGGCAAGCCCACCTGGGGCATGCGCCGTTTCCTGAAGAAGGTCAAGTTGCCGGCGGGAACGAGGTACGCCCTTCTGACCACGGAGATGCCGACGCCGGAAGAGCGCCGCGAGTGGCAGCGCGTCATCCCGATCATGAACCAGATGCTACAGGAAAAGGGCCTGGTCAAGGTCGCCGAGAGTGAGGTTCTGGTGACCGCCATCAAGGGCCCCCTCCAAGAGGACTGGCAGAAGAAAGTGCAAGCCTTCGCCTCCCAGGTCCTGATGAGTCTTGACAGTCAACTTCGATAGCGGCCGAGCGTGGTGCTCTCTTCGTAGGTCGTGCGTCCCCGCACGACTTGAGACGAGCGGGGACGCTCGCCCTGCGGACAGCGCCTTGTAGCCGCTTCGGATAACCGGACTTGGCCGTCAAAACCCAGTACCAGTAGGTCTATCCTAATCGTTGTAAGGCCAGTAGTCTACGTTGATCCATGTGGACTCACGGCCCGTTTTGTCATACGCACATATCTGGACAGTCACATGATTCGGCTCGGGAAGCGACATGCAGAGAGGCGGCATACCTCGGATTGACACCCTGTCACGGGGAGTGGTTGTTACCGAACGCTTGTGTTTCGACGCGAGGACTCTCTCAACAACGGCACGTAGACAACGATTCTCGTATTCCAGCCACAGGCCTTCGTCCTTGCGCTGACCAGCCTGTCGGATTGTGACTGGTATCACGCGCCGTTCGAGGGTCCATGATTCCAGGTAATCGACGAATATCGGATAGTCCTCAGTGATCGAGCCTATCGCTTCCCCGGCGTTCTCCTGCCTTTCTTTGATCCTGAGGCCTCGCAGGTCCCTGGCTTCGTCGAAGCACATGAACGTCAGGAGATACTCACCTGGCTCATCGGCACGACTGATCATCGCGTAGACGAACATGGGCTTCGTGCTCACCTCTCGAGTGTTCAACTCACACAATGCTACCTTCGCACGTTCCTGCCATGCGGCTGGGAAGACGCGGTGTTCCACGACCTTCTTCAACTCGGAGACGGAGAACGTTCTGACCATCTTGTCTTCAACGCTGCTTCGCTCACGGCAACCGATGAAGAGGATTCCAAGAGCAAGGAAGACTACCCAAGAACGTCCCCCAGAAGCGCGTCTACTACGCAGCCATCGGTACACGTGAAGAAGAACAGTCTTTTCAGACGCCACGGTTGCCCCCTCATGGCTTTTCCATCGTCTTCGCCGGCTAACCTCAGCATAGGCTGAATCCCATCCCGTGCGCCGCATCGCTGAATTGGCTACGTTCACGCACGTGCCTCAGGCAGGCTTACAGCCTTCCTGTCGCGGCGCCTGCGACGGCGCGCAGCGTCACGAAGCTTCATTTCAAGAGTCTATTAGACGGCCTACCTCAAGTCAAGATCGAGCCGCAGCGCCGATGTGTCTGCCGGGGGGCGATTACTTACCGGGGGCTGCCGCCCGGACCGTGGTTTGGCAGTCGTGCAGGACGAGTCTCAGCCCGTGCGGTCTGTCGCGCCTAGCGGGCCATCAGCACGGGCTGAAGCCGAGCTCACCGGCTTTTACCCTCGACGCTTCACCCGCTCCAAACGGGGCTTTGAGGCTTGTATTTCCTTCGGATTCTGCTACATATACGACTTGCAGCAGTTCGGATTGTAGCGATGTTGGATATTGAAGAGAAAGAGCAGAAGCGGCTCGCGTTACAGTCACTCCGCGACGGTGCCAAGAGCCAAGCGCAACGAAACCGCCTGGGGCAGTTTGCCACGCCTACGGCCCTTGCGCGCGATATCCTCCACTGTGCGAAGAAGACCCTGGCAAGGAGGCGAGAGATTCGATTCCTCGATCCGGCGCTCGGGACGGGCTCTTTCTATTCTGCCTTCCTGTCCACGTTCGGTGCAGATGCGGCCAGTCGGGCCGTTGGGTTCGAAATCGATGAGCATTACGGGCAGGTTGCAGAAGCCTTGTGGCGTGCTCAAGGCCTTGAGGTTCGCCATGAGGATTTCACACGCACACCACCGCCAGACGACGAATCACAGAAGGCGACGCTGGTCATCTGCAACCCGCCCTATGTGCGGCATCACCACCTTGCGAGCCAGGAGAAGCAACGGCTGAACGATTGCGTTTCCAGTCGTTGCGGAATCCGCCTTTCAGGTCTCAGCGGGCTGTACTGCTATTTCCTCTGCCTGTCGCTAGACTGGATGGCACAGGACGGCTTGGCCGCGTGGCTGATTCCGAGTGAGTTCATGGATGTGAACTACGGCAGAGCGGTCAAGGAGCTTCTCTTGAGCCGCGTTTCCTTGCTACGCATCCACCGGTTTCTACCCGATGATGTCCAATTCGGCGATGCCCTGGTCTCATCGGCTGTTGTCTGGTTCAAGAAGGAGAAACCCAGCGAGGGTCATCGCGTGAGGTTTTCGCTTGGAGGTTCACTCGCCAGACCGTCCATCGAAGCGGAGTATTCACTCGACGATCTCAGAGAAGAAAGAAAATGGACAAGTCTGCCGAGCACAGGCGCCGCAAAGAACACAGGGGCATCCAGGTTCGCACTCGGCCATTTCTTCGATGTGAAAAGAGGGATCGCAACGGGCGCGAACGAGTTCTTCATACTATCCCGTTCCGAGGTGGAACGCCGTGCAATCCCTTCACAGTTTCTGACGCCCATTCTGCCCAGCCCACGTTTTCTCAGGACGGACCGGATCGAGAGCGATGCGGATGGCATCCCATGCATCGAGCGCTTGGGCTTTCTGTTCTCCAGCGATATACCGGAGGAGCGCATCCGACGAGAGTTCCCGAAGGTCTGGGACTATCTTGAAGAGGGGCGCGCGGCGAGCATTTGTGACCGATACATCTGCCGCAACCGAAACCCCTGGTATTCCCAGGAACGTCGAGAAGCCGCGTCAATCCTTTGCACTTACATGGGAAGAGCAACCGGCAATGGCGGCGTCCGACCGTTTCGTTTCATTCTCAACCGCTCTCGGGCGGTCGCGGCCAACGTGTACCTCATGCTCTATCCGAAGCCCTGGATGAAGAAGGCCCTGGAAAGTGATACGGCGTTGATGAGACGTGTATGGGAAGTCCTCCAGGCAATCCCGGTCGCGAACCTGACCGGGGAAGGCCGTGTCTACGGCGGAGGACTACACAAACTCGAGCCCAAAGAGCTTCTCAACACCCCCGCAGAGGCCCTCGCCGGCCTCTTTCGCGACGGCATGAGGCCTCACACTCAAATGTCCCTGTTCTGAATCTGCTGCCTTCGGCCACATCGGCATGAATGAAGGCAGGCTCCGCGTACCCGCTGCCGCCGGCATTGTTGGCGGCGGTCTCTGCACTGAGCCGGCCATGCAACCCTGACACCGGCCTGGGGCGAAGCACCTGCACCATTCTTCTTTGGAGAGGGGGATTTTTCTATTGACTAATTCAATTTAGCCATTAAATTATGCAATAGGACAATGCGTCCGTGAGGATCGGAGCATGAAGAAGAAACGGAGAAAGGACGCGCAGCAGACGCGGCAGCGGCTGTTGGCGGCGGCGGCCGAGGTGTTCGCCGAGAAGGGGTACTGGGAGGCGACGCACGCGGAGATCTGCGAGAGGGCCAAGGCCAATACGGCGTCGGTGAACTACCACTTCGGCAGCAAGGAGAACCTGTACGTCGAGGCGTGGAAGCATTCGCACGACGAATCGATGCGAGCCCACCCGCCGGACGGCGGCGTGTCGCCGGAGGCTCCGGCAGAGGAGAGGCTGTACGGCCGGATTCTGGCGTTCATGCACCGAACCGTCGACCCGGACAACCACGAGATCGAGATCGTCCACAAGGAGATGGCGAATCCCACAGGGCTCCTGATGCAGGCGATGCACTCCGCCATAGAGTCCGAACGTCAGAGCACGCTGGCCCTCGTCCGGGAGTTGCTGGGCGCCAAGACGAGCGAGCAGGCGGTGTGTCTCTGTGAGATGAGCCTGATAAGCCAGTGTTTCGGCCCGATGCTGCACCTGCGGCAGGGCAAGATGCCACCGGGCGCGCCGCGTCCACCCGCCCCCCTCGCCGAATTGAGCGTCGAGCAACTGGCCGATCACATCGTGCAATTCACCCTAGCGGGGATCCGGGGGATTCGCGAGAACCTCAAGAACGCCAAAGCAAGCGGCAGGAGGCGACAACCGCGCAAGACCGCCTCCAGACGGGAGTGATCCATGAGCATTATTCGTAACGCAGGCTCGATCAGGCCCTTGTCATGGCGGCACGGGGTGATGGCGCTGGTGATGCTGGCCGGGTGCAAGGTCGGGCCCGACTATGTCGCGCCCGAGCCGTCCGCGCCGGCGGCCTGGCGCAGTGAACTGCCGACCAGCCTGATCGGCGAACCGACCGATCCCAACCTGCTGGCGGCGTGGTGGACGACCCTCGACGACCCGCAACTGTCGAGCCTGATCGAGCGCGCCGTGGCGGGCAACCTGAACCTGAGAACCGCGCAGTCGCGGATTCGCGAGTCGCGGGCCCGCCGGAGCATGGCTGGGGGCAGGCTGTTCCCCACTCTGAACGCTGCGGGCTCGGCCACGTCGAGGTGGACCGACACGAACGTGGGCTTCGATTCGCGCGGCGAGGTCTACTCGGCGGGCTTCGATGCCGGTTGGGAACTCGACCTCTTCGGCGGGGTCCGTCGCTCCATTGAGGCGGCCGAGGCCGACCTGGCGGCCGGCGCGGAGGACCTGCGCGACGTGCTCGTGTCCCTGTTGGCCGAGACGGCACTGAATTACGTCGAGCTGCGCACCTTCCAGTCGCGGCTGGCAGCTGCCGAGGCGAGCCTGGCGACACAGGAGGAGAGCTACGAACTGACGCTGTGGCGGTCGCAGGCGGGGCTCGACGACGAGCTTGCCATGTACCAGGCCCGGTACAATCTCGAGAACACGCGGTCTCAGGTCCCCAGTCTTCGCAGCGGACTGTCAGAGGCGATGAATCGCCTGGCCGTGCTGTTGGGTGAGACGCCGGGCAACCTTCACGCGGAATTGGCCGAACCTCGGGCGGTCCCGCTGCCACCAGCCGAGATCGCGGTCGGCGTGCCGGCTGATGCGCTGCGATGGCGGCCCGACGTGCGACGGGCCGAGTGCGAACTGGCGGCCCAAACGGCGCGGGTCGGCGCGGCCACGGCCAATCTCTATCCGCAACTGACGCTGAACGGTTCGATCGGGCTGGAGACGACGTCGCTACGCGATCCGTTGTCGGCAAGGACGTGGAGTATCAGCGGCGGCCCCCGCATCACCCTGCCCCTCTTCGACCGGACCATCCGCCCGAACATCGAGGTGCAGTCGGCCCTTCAGGAGCAGGCCCTGATCCGGTACGAGGCGACCGTTCTGGCATGCCTGGAAGAGGTCGAGAACGCCCTGGTCGCCTACGGTCAGGAGTTGCAGCGACGGGAGAACCTTCGGCAAGCGATGGAGGCGGCCCAGTCGGCCGCAGCGCTGGCACAATACAAGTACCAGGCGGGCCTGACCGATTTCAGCAACGTCCTGGATGCGGAGCGTTCGCTGCTGTCGTTCCAGGACCAGTTGCGTCAGAGCGACGGGGTTGTGACCTCGAACGTGATTCGCCTGTACAAGGCCCTCGGCGGCGGATGGACCTCGATGACAGCGGTCGCTGCGACACCGGGGACGGCCGAACAACTCTAGAATCTGGAGACAAGACATGAGTGCGAAATCACATGCACCGTCGGATATTGCCAAAACTCTGGGCGTTGACCATACCGCCAAACGTGGCCGACACCTGAAGCGCTGGGTCATTATCATTCTGCTGGTCGTTGCGGCGCTGGCTTTCCTGGCCATGCGAAAAGGCTCCGGCCGGACGATGCAGTACGAAATGCAGCAGGCCCGGCGAGGCGATCTGGTCGTCCTCGTGACCGCCACCGGGACGCTCCAGCCGACCAACGAGGTCGAGGTGGGCAGCGAGATATCGGGGATTGTCAAAGGCGTCGAGGCCGACTACAACGACGAGGTCAAGGTCGATCAAGTGCTGGCCCGGCTCGATGCCTCCAAGCTCGAAGCGCAGGAGACGCAACACAAGGCCGCTCTGGAAGCCGCCAAAGCCAGAGTCCTACAGGCTCAAGCGACGCTCCGCGAGACCACCAACAAGCTCGCACAGCTTCACCGCGTACGGGATCTGAGCGACGGGAAGGTGCCCTCGCAGACCGAACTCGATGCGGCCGAGGCGGCCTTCGAACGGGCCAAGGCCGACGACGCCAATGCGAGGGCAGCGGTAGCCCAGGCCCAGGCTACCCTCGAAGCGATCCAGACAGACATCGCCAAGGCAGTCATCCGCTCGCCTATCAATGGGGTCGTGCTGACCCGCAGCATCGAGCCGGGCCAAACCGTCGCGGCCGCGTTCCAGGCCCCGGTCCTGTTCACGCTGGCCGAAGATCTGACCCAGATGGAGCTGCGCGTCAACGTCGACGAGGCGGACATCGGTCAGGTGAAGGAAGGCCAGGACGCTGAGTTCACCGTGGCCGCCTACCTCGACCGGATCTTCCAGGCCCGGATCGTGCAGACCCGTTTCGGCCCGAAGACCGTGGACGGGGTGGTCACCTACGAGACCGTGCTGAAAGTGGACAATGTGGACCTGTCGTTGCGTCCCGGCATGACGGCAACCGCGAACATCACAGTCCAGGAGGTGGAGGATGTGCTGCTGGTCCCCAATGCCGCCCTGCGTTTCTCGCCACCGGTCCAGGAGCAGAGAGAGCGTCGCGGCCTGACCATGTTGATGCCCGGCCCCCCTCGGCAGCCTGCCTTTCACGAAGCGGTGGATACAAGCAAACGGCAGCAGACGGTATGGGTCTTGCAGGACAACCGGCCCGTGGCGGTGCCCGTGACGATCGGGGCTTCTGACGGGACCATGACGGAAATCGTTTCGGGCGAAATCCAGCCGGGTGCGCCCTTGATCGTCGATACGATACGCACAGGGAGATAAGCATGGTCGCCTCTTCTCAAACAAGCGGCACACCCCTGATCGAACTGCGGGACGTAACCAAGGTCTATGGCGAGGGTCAGGCGGCCATGCAGGCCCTGGCCGGGATCGACCTGCGAATCGAGCAAGGTGATTTCGTGGCGATCATGGGCCACAGCGGCTCGGGCAAGTCCACCTGCCTGAACATCCTCGGATGCCTGGATTCGCCCACCGGTGGGTCCTATTGCTTCCAGGGAGTCGAAGTCGGGCAACTGACCCGCGACCAGCGGGCGAGGCTGCGCCGCTACTACCTGGGATTCGTCTTCCAGGGCTATAACCTCCTGAAACGCACCAGTGCGATCGAAAACGTGGAACTGCCGCTGATCTATCGCGGCGTGCCGGCGCGAGAACGACACCAGATCGCGCGTCGGACCCTGGCGGCGGTAGGGTTGGAAGGCTGGGAATCCCACAGCCCCAGTGAGCTGTCCGGCGGCCAACAGCAGCGCGTGGCCATTGCCCGCGCGATTGTTGCCGATCCATCGGTCCTCATGGCCGACGAGCCCACGGGCAACCTGGACACCGCGCGAAGCGAGGAGATCATGGACCTGCTGTGTCGGCTGAACCGCGAGGGCGGCATCACCATCGTCATGGTCACGCACGAAGCGGACATGGCCGAGTATGCCAAGCGAATCGTCCACTTCAGGGACGGCCGGATCGAGTCGGACGAGCAGAATGGGAGGACGAACTAATGCTCTGGAATACACTTCTATTGGCCCTGCGAGAGATCCGACGCAACGTCATGCGGTCCTTTCTGACGGTGTTGGGCATCGTTATCGGGGTCGCCTCGGTAATCACCATGGTGACCTTGGGCAATGGAGCCACACAACACGTGACCACCCAAATCGCCAGTATGGGCAGCAATCTCCTGATAGTCACCCCGGGCCGGCGCATGGGCCCGGGCCAACAGGGCATGGCCGCCGCCTTCAAGAGCGAGGATGCCCAGGCCATCGCCCGTGAGATCGGATCCGTCTCGGCCGTGGCACCCGCATCCACCGGAGCGGCCACCGCCATCTTCGGCAACGAGAACTGGTCCACCTCGATCACGGGGACCACCAGTGAGTTCGTTGCCCTACGGAACATGTCTCTCGAGAGCGGGCGGAACTTCACCACCAGCGAAGCGCATGCGGGCGCCGCCGTCTGCATCCTGGGCCAGACCGTCCGAGAGAAGCTCTTCGGCAGTCAGGATCCCATAGGCCAGCGAATCCGGCTGGGCTCCCTGTCGTTCCAGGTCATCGGTCTGCTGGAAGGCAAGGGCCAGAGCATGGGCCAGGACCAGGACGACCTCGTCATCGTGCCCTTGCGCACCTTCCAGCGGCGGATCTCGGGCAACCAGGACGTCCGCCTGATTCAGGTCTCCGTCCGCGACGGCGCCTCGACGGAGAAAGCGCAACAAGACATTCGACTGCTTCTGCGGGACCGTCGCCGACTGGCCGTGGGCGAGGAAGACAACTTTCAGGTGATGGACACCAAGGAAATCAGCACAATGCTCACCGGCACAACGCAGGTGCTCACGGGCCTGCTCGGCGCCGTTGCAGCCGTCAGTCTGGTGGTCGGTGGGATCGGCATCATGAACATCATGCTCGTCTCCGTCACCGAGCGGACGCGCGAGATTGGCACCCGGCTGGCCATCGGGGCCCTGGAGCGTGAGGTGCTTCTGCAGTTCCTGGTCGAGGCGGTGGCGCTGTCGTCTCTGGGCGGCCTGTTCGGCATCCTGCTGGGCCTGGGGGCTTCGTTCGGCCTCAAGAGCGTTCTACGGATTCCCTTCGTGTTCGATCCGGGCATCGCGGTCATTGCCTTCTTGTTCTCGGCCGCGGTGGGCGTGGTCTTCGGCTACTTCCCCGCCCTCAAGGCGGCCCGCCTCGATCCCATCGAGGCGCTGCGCCACGAATGACGCTGCCTGCGAGATCACGATGACAACGGGGCGGGCTGGAAGTGGCGGTAGGGTGTGCACCGCACGCCGCTTCGTTGCCTCCCGATCCTATCGCGGTCAGCCACAAGCTCGTCGCCGCGCGCAGAGGATCGCCGCGCGTCCTCACGACCACGTACTAATCGAGTTGCTCGCGCAGCAGGTCGATCTCTGCTTCCAGCCGAGCGACCTTCATCTTGTCCACAGCCGTCTGAGGTCTCTGTCCGGCCGCGGCTGCATTCTGGAGGGATTGCTCGACTTCTGCATACAACTGGACGATCTCTTCGGTCAAGTCGGTCTGGGGCATGTCGGCGGCGCCGGGGATAACGGCGCGGGCGCGGTCGGCGCTGCCATGCGGGTAAGAGACCTGCACTTCGAGGCAGTCTTTTCAGACGGCGATTAGGCGGTCCCTGGAACCCACTTCCCCTCTGGGTGTACAATATCTGGGAAAATGCGGGATTCTTGGAAGGATTCAGGGCCCTTGGGGCAAAAGGAAAAGAGAAGCCTTCAAGCGTAGAAGGCTGGCAGAAGAGCGGAGGACCGAATTTGCCGGAACGTGGTTTCAGTATCGGCGCGCTTAAGCGCCGAGAGCGTGAGGGATGGCGTTGCATGTACGAGACGCTCGTGGATGAGGTCTACCGTTATGCATACTACCGCTGCCGGGCCCGGGCGGACGTCGCTGAGGATATCACCCAAGAGGTGTTCCAGCGAGCTCTGGAGAGCATTCACGGGTATCAGGGAGACATCGCCGGCCTGCTGGCCTGGCTCAAAGGAATTGCACTGCGGATTCTGGCCCGGCGCGGGCGGGCCGCTCGCCGACGGAGCGACCGGGTCGTTCTGTCGCAGGCGGTGGGGCCTGGAAGAGGCCACGGTATGTCCGAGACAGTGGACTCCGCTCGTGCCGTCGATGACAGGATCATTTCCGAAGAGCAAGAGCTCATGATCGGGGTCGCCTTGTCCTCTTTGAGGCCGCAATGGGAGCTGGCGCTGCGGCTGAAGTATTGTGAAGGTCTGACCGTCCAGGCGATCTCCGAACGACTGGCCCTGACGGCTAAGGCCACGGAGTCGGTGCTGACCCGGGCGCGGGCCGCGTTTCGCAAGGCCTACACGCGCATCGCTGATACAGAGGAACCGCCGGATGCCGACAGGATGCAGTCATGGGCAGCAAACGAATGAATGACATTGAAGCCTTTCTCAAGCGGGCCCCCAAGCCGCCTCAGATGGACCGCACCCGTCGACGCGCCATCTGGCAGAACATCGAGGCCTCTCTGGGAGGCGAAGAAGACCACGCCGACAAGCGCCGAGAGGTCGGAAGGCGAGACCGCCGACTGTGGTGGTTGGCGGCCGGTGCATCAGCGGCGGCCGTTGTCGCGCTGGTGCTCATACTCAGACCGGGCTTGCCGCAGCCCCAGAAAGTCGAACGTCACCAACCGACGGTCCTGCCCGTCTTCGGATGGGTGGAAATTGCACGGGGCCGTTGTGCCGGCACGGACCCGCAGGGCCGCGAGCGCGCCCTGGCTTCGGGCGAATCCATACACACCGGAGACACTCTGTCTGTCGGACCTGCGGGGGGCGCCCGGATCCGCCTGCACGACCAGAGCGAGGTATGGCTCTGCCAGGGGACGCAGATCGAATGCGGCAGTCTTCGATCCGAGGCGAAGCCCACCCTGCGGCTGCTGCGAGGCGAGCTGCGCGCCAATATCACTGCGAGCCCCGGCCAGCTCTTTGCCGTGGAGACCCCGACGGCCCTGCTGAACGTCCTCGGGACGCAATTCAACTGTCAGGCATTTCCCCATCCAAACCCAGCGGAGGCACCAACCATGTCCACGAAAGAGATTGTACAGAAGGCGTTTACCGTACTGACGGTGCTGTCAGGGACGGTACAGGTCTGCGGAGGGAACGGGCCGCAGACCATCCATGCCACTCAACGCAGCGTAGTGGGCCCAGATACGGCCACGGTGGCTGCCGTGCCCAACACGGAGTACACACGACAATGGCTGGGTGAACCGGGCAGCCGGGGTGGACCGACCATCCTGTATTTGCTGCCGGTGGTTCCGTCGATGCTTCACTCCCTCTGGGCGATGGATGGTCAAGACGGCGAGCCTCGACATGTCACGGACTTTGTCGGCTCGTGGGCGAGGGTCATCCTGCGCGTCGACGGGGACCTGGCCCTGATCGGCGTGGGCAGTCTGATCCACACGCACGTCGGCGGCGGGATCGGCAGCGCGGGCCGACCCCTTGCCGAAGATCAAGTCTTCCTGGTGAACCTTAAGACCGGCGCAAAGACGCACGCCCCCCACATGGAGGATTGCGATCCCCTGTACCTGTCGATGTCGCCGGACCGACGTAAGCTCGCTTTTGTTGGAAGCCGGCAAGCGGGACCGCAGCCCGAATTCGGCCTGTTCGTGATCGACATCGAATCGGCCCAGGTGGCTCGGATGCTGGACGGGGCGATCAAGACGTGTCCCAACTGGTCGCCCGACTCCCGCTGGCTGGTCGTATCCAAGAGCGAGGGCTATGTGACCGACCACTGGCTGGTCCTGGTGGACACCCTGGCTGGCGAGGTGGTCGAGACCGGCCTCCACGGCGCTGGTGCCGTGTTCGCACCGGAGGGTCAGGAGATCGTCTACAGCTCGGGTTTAGCCCGCGGCGGTCGCTGGTATCAAGGCGTGCCGTCCACCGGGAATCTGTACCGGGCGTCCCTGCCGAGCGGCCCCGCCCGACAGGTCACCTCCCTCACGGACGCAGGCGCGGTGCTGCCCATGTTCAGCCCGGACGGCTCCTTCGTGGCGTATTGGGAGCTCCGCGGGAAGGAGCAGATGTTTCATTTGCTCCACACCGAGACGGGCAACGACCAGCCGGTTTGCGAGGGGCCCATATCGCCCATCGTCTGGCTGGATGCTGGCACTTCTCTGGCCCTCACGGGCGACACGCGCGCCCCGCAGAACGAGGCTGTGGTGCGAATCGTGGACATTGTGGACGGTCGCGCCGCGGTACGAGACGTTTCGGCCACAAGGCGCGAGCTGCCGGAGGATATGGCCGAAGCAGGCCGTCAATTCGCCGCGCGATTGTTCGTTGTGGGAGAAGCCCTTGACGCAGCGCGGCATGCGGAGGACATGCAAGAGGTTGAGCGTGCCCAAACCACGTGGCAGCAAATCAGCCAGACCTTCAGCGCCTTCGTGGACGAGGTGACCGGCGGTCAGGCGTGGGAGGCGTTGGCCTTGTCAGAACTGGACTTTGCTCCCTACCTGACCCGATTTGACCAGGAAAGGCGTCTGTCGCTGGCGGAGCGCGCCGATCGTGTCGTGTACGCCCGTCTGCACGGCTACATCCCTGCGGTGCTCAACATGTACTGCCAGAAGCACGACGCCCTTCCAGCCAACCCGGAGGCATTGGCTCGTTGGGCCACCGAGGGCGGCTCATGGCGGATAAACCACGTCCGGGGCAGTGACACAGAGATCATCCGACATTGGTTCATCATGCCCGGTGTCGATCCGAACCAGGTGGTGACTTCCTACGCGCTAGTCGATTGCGATCCCGAGCAAGGTCGTTGGGTCCTCCAGAGCCCGCGTCTGCCGTCCGGGCGGATGTACCGGGCCGTTTACCGCGTCGAAAAGGACCCGCGTGGTAGCTTCCACACGCGCGAAGAGATCCAGGCCATTGAATAATGGAGGCGGTCACTACGTGGCCTCGGCCGCTGCGTCTCATTGAATTGCGTACGTCTTCGACGTCTGTCCGACGGCGCGCGAACCATACCGCGTGAAGCGTATCTCGTGAAGCGTGCCAAAACCCTACGCTTCACCCTTCACGCTTCACGGGTGCCTACTTGTGCTTGATGAACGTCCCGTTGCGATATTCCTCGAAAGCCATTCTCAGCTCCTCCTGGGTGTTCATCACGATGGGACCATACCACGCGACGGGTTCGTGAAGGGGCTGGCCGGAAATCAAGAGAAACCTGACCGGCTTGTCCTTCGTCGTCACGTGCACCTCGTCGCCCTCGTCGAACATCACCAGGCTTTCCGAATGGATCAGGCACTCGCGGTCGAAGTCGAAATAGTTCGCGCCCTCGACCTCGTAAGCGTACGAGTCCCTGCCTTTGTCGAAGTAGGCTTCACCCTCGATGACGTACGCAAAGACCGCGTGACTGTCCTTAACCGCATGACGAAAAGTGACATCGGCCGGGACGGATACGTCGAGGTACTCCGGCTCGATCACCACATCCGTGACGGGCCCTGTGACCTTGCCGACTTTGCCACAAATGACTCTCACTTCGGCGCCGTTGTCGGTCGTGACGTGCGGGATCATCGTCTCCTTGATATCGCGGTAGCGCGGGTCCATCATCTTCTGGGACGCCGGCAGGTTAGCCCAGAGCTGGAAACCGCCCATGCGGCCCGCGCGGTCGCCCTTGGGCATTTCCTGGTGAATGATGCCGCTGCCGGCGGTCATCCACTGCACCTGGCCGACCGAAATGACGCCGCGATTGCCCAGGCTGTCGCCGTGCTCGACGGAGCCTTCGAGCATGTAGGTGATCGTCTCGATGCCCCGATGAGGATGCCAGGGGAAGCCGGCCAGGTACCTATCAGGGCTCTCGGAGCGAAAATCGTCGAGCAGCAGGAACGGGTCCAATTGAGGAACGTGGTCGTAGCCGAACGCGCGCTTCAGGTGTACGCCCGCCCCTTCGATGGTGGGCTTGCTCCTGAGGACTTTCTTGATCTTTCGCACCATAGACAGCCCCTTTCCAGCAGTTCTCATTGACGAGGAAACAACGACGCCAATTGTCGTGCCGCGAAGCGGCAATGATGGTCGAGGATTATCCCCGAAAGAACCGAGCAAGACTCTTGAGGGATGCATCGGCCGAGAGACAGTCACGACGGCGGTCATTTCTTGGGTGCACTGGTCGTGAGGGAGGGGCTCGCCGCGCTTTTCCGCGCCCACCGGTGAAAACCCCCCAGACTCTAGTAACGCAACCCAATCGTCGAGGTTCCGGTCACCGAGACAACCAGTAGTCGCTGATCGGGGTCAAATTGCGTTTGGGGTCCCTCTGTGCGCGCGGCATCGGGCGCTTGGACGGTCACCGCCGAGGGCTCTTTCGTCAGGCCGCTGACGAGTACGTAACAGGAGCGGCCGGGCCAGCCTTCGACCACGAACGTGGCTGATTCGGGACCGTCCTGCACGTCGCGGATCGTGCAGGGAGCATGGACGAAGATGCTCCGCGCGCCCAGTCGGCGGACGTCGTACAATCGACCCTGCCCGAATAGTCCCGGCACGTGCGCCTGGACCGTCCCCGGAATGATGGCCGGGCCGTCGCGATACTGAGCGCGCAGCTCAAAGATGTCGGGTAGCAGACCCTGACGTTTCTCATCGGTCGCAGGCCAACTCATCTGCAAGCCGGTGGCGGTGATCCCTTGGGCGATTTGCCGCCAGGGTCCACCCGGATCGTACCGGCTCAGCGAGTGCAGCGCGGAGGCGTAGACCAGGCCGCACCATTGCACCGGCCGGCCGAACCAGACCGGCGCCTGCCAGTTCGTCGCGCCGAGCACGGCAATGGTCGCGTAAGGCCCGATGGTCCCGGTCGTCGGATTGTAGAGGTAGACGAAAGGTACGCCGGTCCACGCCCAGTAGCGCGCCTGGTCGAGATGCTCCGGCCTGCCCGAAAGAAGAAAGCCCAGCGTGTAGGCCTTGACCAGGTGCGCCGACGCGAGGATATCCGGCGTGTGCAACGGGACTTCCCAGGTCTGCGCGCCGCGCGGGACCGTATCGGCATAGAGCGCCGTCTGCTTGTCGAGCAAGGTCAACGCCTGTTCGGTCAACTGCAGATCGGCGCTCAGGGTCGCGGCTTCGAGAATGCGCGCGACATCGGCCGCGGCCAGGCCGTTGGCATGGTCGGCAAAGTGCGTCTTGCCATAGTCGACGTTGCCGGCGCGATAGCGCTTGATCCCGTTTTCGTCGAACTGGTTCAACAATCCGGTCGCTTCGGCGCGCCTGGCTCTGACGTACGCCTCGACCCGGCCGAACACAAGTGGCGGCGCGGGAGTCCGCACGTGCGAGACGCTGCTCAGGTAAGGCTGGCCCATCGGCAGCTTGCTCAGCGCCAGATCGCGCCCTTGACCCAGTTTGACCGCCAGATCGGCATCTGAGGTATGGCTCGCCAGCCAGTCCATGTACATGGGTGCATCCGCCGCCGGTTGGGGGCCGAAACTGCTGCCCCAGACCGCATGTCGGTATAAGCCGTCTGCGTTGATATCCGAATCGAGCCAGCCGTGAGCGAGCAGCGTCACCGCCGCGTCGAATCCGCCTTCGAACTGCGGCACCTCGGGCAGTCCCTTGAGAGCGACGTACTGTCGGATGGCCGGTACCACGGTGTCGCCGGTGCCACCGATGAGGGTGACGCGCGATCTGAAGGTCTCATTCGCGGCCAGTTTGAACGGGGTGTGCGCCACCAGATCGTTTTCGAACCGCAGGGTCCCCACCGCCGGTCCGTTCAGCGCCATTACGTGAGCGTTGGAACCGTAGATCGTGTCAGGCGAGTCGATCAACGCCGCGACTGTGTCCGACGGCTCCCAGATCAGCCCGATGTACCGGCCCTCGTGAGCCAGCGCCATGAGTGGCAACGTCGCCTTGACCGGATCCGGCGCGCGCCGAACGTGCTCCGGCGTGGTGATATCGGCCGTGCTGCTACTCGGCTCGTCAGCCAGGTACTCCAGACCAGCAAACAGTGCCTGCGTCTTGCGCTGCCCAAAGGTGCCCAGTCCTGGAAAGATCGTCAGCCAGGGCAGGTACACTACCTCGCGCTCCCGGTCGACGGTGAATTGCGTTTCGATGGTGATCGTATCGGTGGCCGGCCCGGCAGCGAAGCGCCGGCTGACCCGCCAACGTCCGCTTTCGCTGTCGGTCAGGATCGCTGTGCACAGGATGGAGCCGTCGCTCGTCGAGACGCAAGATACGGTGTCTCCACTGGTTTCGTCGAGGCGCAACCATTTAGGCTTGCCATCAAGCACCAGACCGATCTGCTCCGCCTGGTAGCCTGACGCCATTTCGTGGTTGCCGACTTTGACCATGAAGTCGCCCCAGGTGGTGCGCGAGTGTTCCAGCGCCAATCCACCTGAGCTCACGGAAAGGCCTTGTCTTGCTGTCACGTTCGGCCTTTTCGGCTTGACCGGCGTGGGCGGCTGGATGCGAGGCAGCGACTCGACGCGAATGGACCTGACGACGATGCGACCGGGACCGGCGGCCGGGTCGAGTCGCAAGCGCGCGCCTGTCTCAAGGGGCTCGGTTATCATCAAAACATACTCATGCCACTGCCCGTCGTTCTGCACCACGAAGCGTACCGAGCGGCCGGCCTGGAACTGCCTGCCGTAAAACAGCTCGCCGCTGCCGTTGGCGGTTGACGTCATCGTCAGGGTAACGCGCGTAAGCTCGTCTGCCGTCATGTCGAGCGCAGGCCCTTCGATCCAGGGATCGATGCCGGTCGAGACGAAGCTGACACCTTCGTCCGTGACGCGCAGATCCTCGACGAACCGGTTGCCGATCCAACCGTGCAGCCCTGCGGCGAAATCCCATACCGCGACGGTCTTTGCCGGAGCGGGCGTCGCGAACAACGCCAGAAGAGCGGCAATCACTACCATACCGATTTGGTACTTGCAGGCCATGAGGGACCTCCGTTTCGCTGCGTACGTGATCGTGTTCGGATATGGGCCGGGACGTAGTATAATCATCGGCATGGGTCTGGAACAGCAGATTAAGGATAAGGCGCGAGAGTTGGGCTTCGACGCGGTCGGTATCACCGACGCCGCGCCTATCGAACCGGCCCAGGTCGAACGTTTTCACACCTGGCTCGACTCTGGCCATGCCGGCCAGATGGACTACATGCGCCGCAACGTCGAGAAGCGCCTCAGTCCTGGCGCGCTGCTCGTCGGGGCGCAGTCCGTCGTAGTAGTCGCGCTGAACTACAAACCGCTTGTAGGGGCAGGCCCCTGTGCCTGCCCTGGGCAACCACAGGGGGTTGCCCCTACCGGACCGGTCGGGAGGGTGGCGCAATATGCCTGCTACGAGGACTATCACGATTTCATGAAGCCCTTGCTGCACGAGCTGGCGGTATTCATGCGCGAGCGGACGGCGAAAGCGATGCGTTTCAAAGTCTGCGTCGATTCGGTCCCGCTGGCCGAGCGCGCTTTGGCGCTGCGTGCCGGTCTGGGCTTCATCGGCCGTAGCCATACGCTCATCCACCCGACGCTCGGTCCCCAGGTCCTGCTGGGCGAGATTGTTACGAGCGCTCTATTACGAACGGATGAAGACGCAAGATGTTGCGTCTCTACCGCGTCAACGTGTGCCGGCTGCGACCGCTGCGTGCGCGCGTGCCCCACAGCAGCGCTACGCGCCGATGGCCGCTTCGACGCGAACCGGTGTATCAGCTACCTGACGATCGAGCACAGAGGCGCGATCGACCCGGAGCTGGCGGCACGGATCGGCGACCGGCTTTTCGGCTGCGACGAATGCGTGCTGGCCTGTCCTTACCGTGACGCCGCTCCATCCTGTGCGAACGAGCGCTTCCGCTTCTATCCGGATAGGCAGAGGGTGCATTTGCAGCGCATCCTGGAGATGGCGCCTGAATCGTTCGAAGCAGAATTTGCCGGCTCCCCCATCTACCGCCTCGGTATCGAGCGCCTCAAGCGCAACGCGCGGATATGCATACAGAACCTGAATCGCTAGCACTTCGCGCGTGCCGCCTGACCTTCCCGTCCGCAAGGCAGATTCTGCTACTCCGTAGCCGTGCTTGTCATTTCGACTGGAGGGCTGCCACGGAGCCTGCCCTGAGCGAAGTCGAACGGGCAGACCGGAATGGAGAAATCTGGCCGAGGAAGAGCGGGGCTGCCTCATTCGCAGCCAGATGTCTCGACTCCACTTCGTTCCGCTCGACATGACAAGAAGACGAAGCATCCGCTTTGCCTGCAGACGTGCACTGCATCCGCACCTCTTCCGGATGGCAGTAGAGAGGGAGGGCAGGTAGGGACTACGGGACGAGAAAGGCGTCGGTAGCGCAGGAGGGGACTTCGCAGCCGGTGACTTCGCAGCCGTCGGACATTTCCGCGAGGGAGTAGAAATCATCGTCGGAAAAGCCGGTGCGGCGCTGGCGAACGAAGCGGACGGAGCCGTCGCAGAGCAAGATGTTCTGGCCGCGACGATTGTGGCTGGTGCTGTTGGAGGAAAGCAATTCCCGGCTCATCCGCAACCGCAGAGGCTCAGCGTACGACGCCGGCAGTCTCTCCGAGAGCGGGTTGAGGTCGGCAAGAATGACTTTCTTCTGGGTCAGAGCCTGCTCGGGCGCCTCGGGGCAGCCCAAACCCATGCTGAAGTGGATATATACGCGACTTGGGAAGTCGCTGTACTTCTCGATTTCGATAGAGTCGAACGGCACGCTGCGGCTCTCCCGGCGGCCGGGACAGACGAACCGCTCCAGCGGGACGTACCTCTGACGAACCAATTGCCAGGCCCGGCGCGTGTTGGAGTGGTTCTCTGCACCCTGATAACCGACCTTCCACCAAGGCGCGCCAGGCGTCGTCGGTACCGTGGGCAAGCTCCCGTCGTGATCGTCGGCATAGACAACCAGCCCCTCGTAGACACCGTCGAGCTGGGCCTGGCAACGGGTCTGGAAGTACTTCTGCCGAGCAAAACCCAGGGTCGGGAGCAGCACGCCGACGAATAGAATGACCGCGGCCGCGACGGCGGCCAGATCGCCCCAGTTGCGCCAGAACGGCACTCTCAGGATTGTCGGACTGCCGGTTTCGAATGGCGCCAGCGGGTCTTGCCCCCGCTGTGCGACACCGCCATGCGCGAGTCGGGCCAGGCGGTCTACCGTACCATCCGCCAATTCGTCGGGACAAGCCTCGACCTCATAGGAATCGAGAGGCTCCAGAGCAGCCTTAAAGACATGATAGACTTGAGAGGCCTCTTCGCTGGAGGAAAGCAAACGCTCCGCTTCGGCGTTCTCAGATTCGGATGTGAGGCCCAAAGCGTAGTCAAACAACAGTTGCTTCTGCTGACGACTGAGAGACGTCATTTGACCTCTTTGCTCCCAATGGATGCGCGGTAATCTTTGGCGAAGCGCGCCACGGCTGTATGGAGTCGGCTCTTGACAGTTCCAATAGGTATACTGAGTATCTCGGCCATTTGTTTATACGAAAATCTGCTAAAATAGGCCATTGAGAGGATCTCCCGCAGGGTTTCAGGCATCTGAGCCATGACCTCGTTGACTCGTGCGGCGGTCTCGCTCCGCTCCAGTTCCTCGTAGGGCATGGTATTATCGGAGCCGAGGGAGTCCAGCATCTCGTCGAACGACATCTCCTGCGATTCCGAGATGGTGCCGATGGGCACGGCGCTGGTGCGCTGGGCCTTGCGCAGGGCGTCTTTGGCCTTGTTGGCAGCGATGGTGAACAGCCAGGGTCGCAGCGGCCGGTCCGGATCGAAGCTCTCCCGGCTGTTGAAAAGCTGCAAAAACGTCTCCTGGAACACGTCTTCGACCAGGTCGGTCCGGTTGAGAAACTGCTTCAAGAACACGTACAGGCTGTTCTTGTAGCGGCCGACGATCTCGCGAAAGGCCTCTTCGTCGCCGTTCATATAGCTCTGCAAGAGCTGGGCATCGGTCAGTTTTTCGCCACTGCGTCTCATACACACACTCTCAACGATCCAAACGCATTATAAGAGCCAGCGGCCAGAATAGAAACCCCTATTCTCCCCCGGCGCCGCCGGGGCTCGGGCCCGGCAAACCACCTCCAGAGTCTCCTGACCGGTCCGCACGGGGTTGGGCGCCGCCGGGCGGGAGCCCCCCGGCTAAAAAAAAGCCGACCGGAAGAACTTGCCAACGGCGACGGCACTACTATAATCCCGTTGTGAGGCCGCCAACTCGCAGGCCCGCTGGAAAGGGGAAGAAACACACCTCGTCTTGAGTGGCAGTCGAAAGCGACAAGGACGTCACCCAACTGCCTTGGCGGCGCGTCTGGGACGCGTCGATAGGTTTCCGCAGCATGAAGCTCTTGTGACGACGTATCTGAGCGTATGCCGTCGCGCGGGAGATGACCACGGATGTGAAAGGACAAACCATGAGAACGTACAAAGCGCTGGTGGCGAAGGTAGGGCTGGCGGTGTTCCTGGTGACGCGGTTCGGGGTCACGGCGGCGCGCGCCGCGGCGGGAGGGGACCCCAACGAGGGCGCCGGCGGGACCATAGACCTGACCAAACTCAATGTCGACACCGTGGAGGCTGTGTGGACGCGCATCTACACCTTCCTGGCGGAATACGGCCTGAAGATCGTCGGCGCGATCATTATCTTCGTCGTTGGCCGCTGGGTGGCCAGGCTGCTGGCAAAGCTTGCCGGTGCCGCGATGACCAGGGCCAAGATGGACGAAATGCTGGTGCGGTTCGTCAAGGACCTGTGCTACGTAGCCCTGCTGACCTTCGTCATCATCGCGGCTATGGCACAGATCGGGATCCAGACCGCGTCGTTCATCGCCTTGATCGCTGCCGCCGGCCTGGCGGTTGGTTTGGCGTTGCAGGGCTCGCTGGCCAACTTCGCCGCGGGCGTGCTGATGCTCATCTTCAAGCCCATCCGCGTCGGTGACTTCGTCGAGGTCGGCGGCGTCAAGGGAACGGTCAAGGACGTCGCGATCTTCACGACCGTCTTGAGTTCGCCCGACAACGTGCGCATCATCGTGCCCAACGCCCAGGTCATGGGCGGCACGATCAGCAATTACACGATCAACGGCACGCGCCGACTTGACATGGTGTTCGGCATCTCATACGAGGACGACCTCAAGAAGGCCAAGCAGGTCATCGAGACGGTGCTGGCGGCCGACGAGCGGATCCTGGCTGACCCGGCCCCGGTGGTGGCGGTCTCGGCGCTGGCCGACAGCAGCGTCAACTTCGTGGTCCGACCCTGGGTCAAGGTGGCCGACTACTGGAACACCTGGTTCGACCTGACCGCCGGGATCAAGGTGGCCCTCGAAGAGAACGGTATCACGATACCTTTCCCACAGCACGATGTGCATCTCAAGGACGGGAGCATGGCAGCGACACCGAAGTCACACAAGGCGTAGAGAAGAACGCGAAAGACCCAGTGAGTGCTCTTATTCAAAGGAGGTGTGCAATGCGCCAGTCTCTGTACCCCATGCTGTTGTGTGCGGTCCTGTTTTGTGCCACGGCCGGGGCCGACGAAGTCTTCCTCACCAACGGGGATCGCCTCAGCGGCACGATCCTGCACCTGACCGACGGCAAGCTCGTGCTCAAGTCCCCCGTTGCCGGCGAGGTGACGATCGCCCTGACGGACGTCCAGACCCTCGCGACGACCGATCGCGTCGAGGTGCACCTGAGGGACGGGACGACCTTCGACCGGAGGATCGAAGCCGGCCAGCCCGACCAGTTCGGCATCGAGACCGACGGGACGCTCCGCGCCCAGACGTTCCAGTTGACCGACCTGGTCGCGATCAATCCGCCACCCAAGCCCGCGCCCAAATGGACCGGGAGTCTCTCGGCCGGTGTCATCGCCACCAGTGGCAACACCAGCACGCTGACCGCCAACGCCAGCGCCAGTGTGGCGCGGCGCGGCGAGAAGGATCGCATCACGGCCGGCTTCGACTACGCCAAAGGCCGACAGGAAGACCCGGCCACCGGACTGAAAGTCACGACGGAAGACTGGTGGCGCGCGCAAGCCCAGTACGACTACTTCGTCTCGAAGAAGTTCTTCGTGTTCGGCAACGGCCGCTACGAGAAGGACGGCGTCGCCCTCCTGGAACGCCGGGTCGTGGTCGGCGGCGGCGGCGGTTATCAGTGGATCGAATCGCCTGAGATGAACTTCTCGACCAACCTCGGTGTCGCGTCGGTCTACGAGAAATTCGCCAACCAGCCCACCAGCAACAGCGAGCTGTCCCTCCAGGCGGGCTACAACTTCGACCGGCAACTGACGAACACCGTCAAGTTCATTCACGACCTGAAGTACTATCCGTCTTTCGACGATTTCGGCGACTATTACCTGACCACCACCGCCGACCTCCAGGCCAGCCTGACCAAGACCATGTTCGCCAGCCTCAAGGCGATCTTCAATTATGACGCGACGCCCGCGACGGGACGAACCAGCACCGACGTCAAGTACATCCTCAGCGTCGGCATGACGTTCTGATCGGCCGCTGCGGCCCCTACATGACAAAAGCCGGTCGGGTCTCTCACAAGACTCGACCGGCTTGTCTGTCGCGCTCATCCTGACGGCGCGATCATTCCGCCTTGGTGCCCGGCAAATCCTTGCGGCACGCCACCGCCCCGTAGTACGCGATGACAATGAAGCAAACCAGCGGCACCCAATACGCCAGATTGATGCTCTTGAGGGCATCGGACAGGGTACCTTGGATCTGCGTGACGACGGCCGCACCGAGAATGGCCATGATCAACCCTGACCCGGCGATCTTGGTGTCCTCACCCAGGCCGCGACAGGCCAAACCGAATATCGTCGGGAACATCAACGACATGCAGCCCGAGATGCCCACCAGCGCGTACACGCCGAGGCGCCCCCCCACGTAGATGACGGTAGCAGTCAACGCCACAGCAACAGTGGACAAGAGCGTGAGCAGATTGGCCGGCGTGACATACCTCATGGCCCAGGTGCAGGCGAAGCGTGAGAGCGTGAACAACACCAGAGCAGCCGTGTAGTAGGTGGCTGCCATGTCCTCGGCCGTCTTACCTCCGGGAACAACCATCTCCTCCAGTTTCAACTCCTGCATGACATAGCGAATCGTGTATGACCACACGCCGATTTGAGCGCCCACGTAGAAGAATTGGGCGATGACGCCCCACACGTAGTGCCGGTTGTGGATCAACCGTTTGAAGGTAGGGCCCAGGTTTAGCGGTCCACCGGCTTCATGCGTCTTGGGCATCTTCTTGTTGATGGCGATCAAGACCCAGGTGACAAGCAAAATGAGTCCAACCGTCACATAAGTCACTGTCACGGCATTCAACTCTCCCGCTTGGATCGCCTTCAATTGCTCCGGGCTCATGGCCGCCCGCTCCTCTGCACTGGCCGTGTTGAGTTTCGAGAGGAAGAATATCTTGGCGACGATTACTCCCATGATCGAGCCGATGGGATTGAACGACTGGGCGAAGTTCAGCCGTCGCGTGGCCGTCTCTTCCGGTCCCATGGAGAGAATATAGGGATTGGCGGCCGTTTCCAGGATCGACAGCCCGCCAAAGAGAATCCATATCGCCGCCAGGAAGCAGTAGTAGTTGGCTGTCAGCTTCGCCGGAAAGAACAGCATGCAACCCAAAGAGTAACATCCCAGTCCCAGGAGAACACCCGACTTGTAGGTGTACTTCTTGATGAAGATGGCGGCAGGTATGGCCAGGAGGCCGTAACCGGCACCGTAGCAGACGACCTGAATCAAGGCTGTCTTGGCGTCGGACATGCTCATGATCCGCTTGAACGTCGCCAGCAGGGTATCGGTCATATTGTTGGCCAGACCCCACCATGCAAACAGGCTGGTCAATAGAATGAAAGGAAAGAGGATTCCCCGCGGGACCAGCGGGGTCGTCTGCGTCGGGCTGTGAACGGTGGAGGGAGAAGTCTCTGCCATGAGTAGCGCCCCGTACTTGGATACTTCGCATTTTTGCCTGAGCTGAACACAATCCAGCGCCCAGAAGTCACCATAAAATGCCGTCCGGCCCCGCCGGCGTCAAGCACTCTTTAGAGCACTGGGCACGATTCGGGGGCACCGGGAGCAGTCGTTCCGGGTCATACACCGAGATTTTCCTCAACAGGTGGCCGTTGCGGCGCGTTAAGGTAGATGAATGAGCGCTGGCCGTGGAGGACACGTGGAGATCGTGGCGCTGGAAAACTCAGAGGTAACGGAGTCGGTCGGCAGGGACCCGAGCGGAGTCAGGCTCGCGGAGGCGTTTCTGGCGGAGAGGGACCTGCTGCGGAAGGTCGTCGCCGGCCTGGGTCTGCGCGGGACCGACGCTGAAGACGTCCTCCAGACGGTGTCGGTCAAGTGCCTAAGGGAGCCCAGTGCGTTTGCGGATCGTTGCCAATGTCGGCGCTGGCTGATCCGAGTGACAACGAATGAGTGCATCACGGAGCATCGACGCCGCCTGCGGTTCCGTCAGCAGGTCCCGGCTCTGGTCGAACGCGGAGGCCGCCCCACGGCGGACGGACCCGTCGAGAGTGCTGTATCGTCGGAGCAAATTCAGGCCGTCCAGGCGGCGTTGGGCAACCTGGACGACGAGCTTCTCAGGCCGCTGGCACTGCGGTACTTCTGCGACCTCAGCTCTGCCGAGATCGGCGACATCCTGCAACTGCCGGCGTCAACGGTACGCAGCCTGTTGCACAAAGGACGAATCGCGCTGGCGAAAGCCCTGGCGCGACGGGGGATAGAACGATGAATCGAGATTGCTGTGGAGAAATCGAAGAGCTGCTGGTGGATGTCGCCGACGGCGTCCTGGCTGACGACGTCGCCGGGCAAGTCACGTCGCACCTGGAACGGTGCCTGCGCTGCCGCAGGTTGGTCGAAGACCTGAGGCAATCCATACGGTGTGCGACGATCCTCTGGCAAGACAACCTGCACAGCACCCAGGTGGTTCCCATCCGTTCGCGCGGGCTTTGGCGCTACGTTGCCGTCGCCGCGGGTGTCGTGCTGGCGGTCGGAGCCGCTTGGTTCTCGACCGGCCGCCCAAAACCGAGGCCAGGGACACTCACGCTGGCGGAGATGGAACAGCGTATCGTTGCGGCCGGCTCGGCGGCACGGCTGCTGGCTGCGACCGATGAACTGCAGGAACAGACAACGCTCCGCGATGTCGCTGAGAGCCAGTACCGCTACATCCTGGCGAAATATCCCGATACTGAAGCCGCCGTTCAGGCACGCGCGAAGCTGAAAACCCTTAGGTAAGGAGAGAAGAAGATGTCCGTTCGATTGACCCTCATGCTGGTTGTCTCCGTGGCGAGTATCGCTTTCTGCGCCGCCGCCGAGACCGAGCCCAACTACGTCGCGCCGCAACCACAATTCGAGATGAGCACCCTCACCCCAAGGTGGACCGTCAGCGCTGAGGTGGAGGGCAAAACGGTCATGTATGACGACCCGGGCTCGGTTCGGCCCCAGTACATGGCGCGCATCATCCTGCCCCGCGGGCGGATGTATGAGAGGGCGGCACAGGTTCTGGGGATGGCGCTGGATCGACCGTTGGCCCAGAAGCTCTCACCCGCCCAGCGCGACTTCCTGGCCCGGGGTTTTGGCGCCTGGGTCGATACCAGCGCGGCTAACATCCCCAATCATTACTCCGTCAACTTCTATGCCGTCAGCGAGCAAGACGCAAAGATCATGGCCTGGGCATTGATCGACAGCTTTGCCGCGAACGCCCAGAGAAGCACGGCCATGTACCAGCGCGAGTTGACTGAGTACAGGCAAAGACTCGCAGAGAACCAGAAGGCCCTGCCCGAGCAGCAGAAGCTGTTGGAGCAGGCGCAGCAAAGCTACGAGAGAGCGAAGAAATCCACTTACCCGCTCAACACCGATGAAGAGGCGTCGCAACTGGCCAAGGAACTCGTCCTGCAAATGGACCGGCAGATCAAAACGCTCGATATCGACCTGGCCGGCGTGCGCGGCAAGCTCAAGGTGATCAACGAGTATCTTGCCAGGCAGGACTTGGACAACGACGTGATCGAGACACTCGAAGCGCAGCGCATCGAGCAGACGATCGAACTGAGCGGTCTGGAGGCTCGCCGTCAGGCGATCAGGCAGGTCCGCGACGAACAGCAACGCTTCTGGGACCTGGTTCGCCTGCGGACGGAGCGGGAGGACTCCGTCAAGAAACTGAAGAAGGCTCTGGAGCAGGACGAAGAGAGAATCCGCGGGACAACCGGTGTGCTCGAGCATGGGTGGGGGGACACCGTCCCACCGGCAGTATATCAAAACAAGGTCATCCTCTATCGGATCGAGGCCAAGGACTCGCAGGACTGACAGCGTTGTGGTATCCTGTGTCTCCCGACGGCTGGGCTTGCGCCGCTGCCAGAAATCCGGTTAGAGGAGATGCATGATGCGAAAGACGCTGCTGGTGCTGGGGATCGTTCTGTGTGGCTCCGTCGCCTGGGCGCGCGATTACTACGTCGCCGTGGAGGGCAATGACGCCAATCCCGGAACGATCGAAAAGCCCTTTGCCACACTGGAAAAGGCCCGGGATGCCATCCGAGAGACTCGACCCGAGGGCGCGACCGTCGTGATTCGAGGCGGCAAGCACTTCCGCTCGCAAGCGTTCACACTGACCGAGCAGGATCCAGGTACTGTCTACCGCGCCTATCCAGGCGAGACCGTCCGCCTGATTGGTGGTCGCGAGATATCGGCCAACGCCTTCGGTCCCCGCGCGAGGACAGGCCCCGACGGGCAAAGCGGATTCATCGTTGGGCCTGATTGGCGCTATGTGATTCGAGACCGACTCAGGGGAGAGGCCCGAGGAAGGTGCAAAGCGGCACTTGTCCTCAGGGAGCTTCGCAGGTCAACGGACCCACTGCGGAACGAGTTGAGCTTCAATGGCGAGTTGATGCAACTGGCGCGGTGGCCCAATGAAGGGTTCGTGCGGACGACCTCGGCTGAGAATGACATCACGTTCGGTTACGACGATCCGCGTCCCGAGCAATGGCTCAAGGCGCCGGATGCTTGCGCCCTGGGCTACTGGTGTCACGGCTGGTCGAACCAGATCGTCAAGATCGCTAAGATCGATACCCAGAACAAGACCATCACCGCCGAGAAGACACCACCCTACGGCATCCGCGCGGACAAGCCCTATTACGTCATCAACCTGGCCGAAGAAATCGACCAGCCGGGCGAGTGGTATGTCGACCGTGAAGAGTACATCCTGTGCTTTTGGCCACCGGCGGAGATGGACGAAGCGGAGATTCTCCTGTCGACGTTGGACGCACCGATCATACGGCTCGACAATGCCGCCCATGTCCGCATTGAGAATCTGACCGTTGAGATGGGCACCGACTCTGGAATCGAGATCGACGGCGGGCACGATAATCTGATTGCCGACTGCCTGATTCGCAACATACGAGGAACCGGCATCGAGGTCTCCGGCATGCGCAACGGTGTCGAGCGTTGCACGATCAGCGGAATCGGTCAGACCGGTGTCTCCGTCAGTGGTGGCAACCGCAAGCAACTGACACCGGGCGAGAACTTCGTGCGCGACTGCACGATCCACGATTTTGGCCGCTGGCAGCGGACCTACGCGCCTGCGATCCGCCTGGACGGCGTCGGGAACGTCGCGGCGCACAACCTGCTTTACGACGCTCCCCACTCGGCGATCCTGTTCGGCGGCAACGAGCATCTGATCGAGCTGAACGAGATCCACGATGTCTGCTACGAAGTGGACGATGCCGGCTCGGTCTACTGCGGCCGGGACTGGGGTCTGCGCGGCAACGTGATTCGCAACAACTTCTTCCACCACATCCGCAGCCACCTGCCCGGCAGCAATGGCGTCCATGCAGTCTACCTCGACGACTGTGCCAGCGGGATCACCGTGTTCGGCAACATCTTCTACGAAATCAGCGGGCGCGCGATCATGTGCGGCGGCGGACGCGACAACACGATCGAGAACAACGTCATCGCCAAGTGCGGCTCGGCCCACTTCACCGACCGCCGCGGCACCGTCTGGGCGGACAAGGACCAGCAAAGCTGGAACCTGCTCGCCAAGATCCAGCGGTACAACTACACCCAGCCCCCGTGGAGCGAGCGCTACCCGCGCCTGGCCCACCTCCTCGATAACGGCTACGACCGCGCCAAGGAACCCGAGGGCTGCATCATCGCGCGGAATATCGGCTGGCGAAACCAACGCTGGCTCGAAAAGAACAGCCTGGGCGGCAGCGGCGGCTTCGATTTCTACACCTTCACCGACAACATCGAAGACCGCGATCCGTGTTTCGTCGATGAGGCAGCCTTGAACCTCGCTCTGCGTGACGAATCGCCGGCATATACCCTCAGCGGCTTCAAGCCCATTCCTTTCGATCAGATAGGCCCGAAGAAACCATGAGCCCACCGGTGCGATTGACCCTGGAGCCCGTCCGCGCGGATGGGCCGATTCTGGAACTGGCCGCGGTGCTCGAGCATCCGGCAGGAGAACGCCAGCGGCTTTGGTGGAGACTGCCTGCGGAGTGGCGCGACGCCGTGACGCCGTGGGCGGACCCGTTCGTTATCGCGTTTCTGTTTCCGATCATGCAATGGCAGCGCGACGTGATAGTCGAGGGCACGGTCTCCCCGTCGCTGCTGGCGAACCTGGAGCAATACATGGCGCTGTGGCGCGCGTGGCGGCCGGACCTCTACCAGCCGGTGGATATTCGTGCGCGCGAAGAAACCGAAGCCCCGGCCCCCTCCGTCGCCGGACAGGCGATCGCGCCGCTGTCCTGCGGGGTGGATTCATCGTTCACGGTGTTTCGCCACACCCGGCGCCTCGCAGGTCGTCAGAGCCGACCCATCGGCGCGACGATCGTCCTGCATGGATTCGACATTACGCTGGAGCAGGAGAACAGCAACGGCATGTACGAAGGGCTGCTGGCTGACGCACGCGCCATGGCGCGGAGCCTGGACCTGCCCTGCGTGCCGATCACGGCCAATCTACACGAACTGCCGACGATCTGGTACCACAGCTTCGGCACGTTCCTCAACAGCGCCTTGCGCCTGTTGTCGGCCCGATTCGACGTCGCTCTATTCCCGAACGACGTCCCGTACACGCGGATGCAGGTCGCCTGGGGCAGCCACCCCGTCAGTAACCCGCTGCTGAGCAGCCGGCACTTCCAGGTCATTGACGACGGACCTGAGACCACGCGCTTCGAGAAGATTCAACTGCTGGCGCAATGGCCCGAGGCGATGCGCCACCTGCACGTCTGTCTGGTCAACTGGGGCAGCCACGCCAATTGCTGCCGGTGCGAGAAGTGCATTCGCACGATCCTTTCTTTCCGTGTCGCCGGCGTCGACTTGCCACCGACGTTCGAGAGGGATGTCAAGGCGTGGCAGATTCGCCGCACCCACCTGCACTCGGAACAGAGCGCACGCCGCTGGATGGAGATCATACGAGGCGCTCAACAGCATGGGCTGGGGACACCCGATTGGGTCAAAGCCATGCACACCGCGATCCGGCTTAACCGCATCCGGTGGAAGTACAAACAGATGAAGCTTCCTTTCATACCGCTGCGCAACCGCCTCCGCGGGCTGTTTCGCGGCTCGCCTCTGAGTCGTCGCCAGTCAACCGGCCGCGAGTGCAACGCCGCGAGTCGAACCGGCGTTTCGGCCCCCGCACCATCGCGCCCCACTTAGAGCGCCTGACAGAATGACCGGTGGATGGGTAGGGGGCAGGTCCCCGTGCCTGCCCAGGGCAACCACAAGGGGGTGGCCCCTACAACGTCCGTAGCGCGACAGGTCATTCTGTTAGAGGCTCTTGGAGGCACATAATCGCTCCTGCCCCGCGCGAGAAAATCCTCCTGGGCTTTCGACGGCGACGCCTTACGGTCCGAGAACCGCGCCGTGTCGGGGCGACGTGCCTGCAGGTTATCGGAATCGCGTCACGCGTCGCGACGAGGGCCTCCAAGCATTGACTATTCAGGCTGAATCCGGTATCCTATAGAAACAGTCGAGCGACAGGGAATGGAAGCCTGAGCCATCCGTGGCCCGTCGTCTGTCGTCGGCACTCGGTCTTTTGGGGGTTCGCTTGCTCGCTACGTCCAGGAAACGGGCAAGGAAGAGATGAAGCGACGTACGATACAACTGGTGGCGCTGATGGTGGGATTCCTGTCCACGGTGACGGCGGTCCGCGCCACGGAGCCGGAGTCCCCATGGACGGCAGCCTACGATCTGTGCATCGAGCACAGTCCGGTCAAGGCCGGCACGGTGACGCCGAGGGTCGGTACGCACCGTTACAGCGCCAATTCGATCGTGACGCTGTCGGCCAGCCCGCAGCCGGGCTACCAGTTCGCCTACTGGATCGGCGACGTCTCCGACCCCAAGAGCCGGCAGACCACCGTGAAGGTGGACGCCGCGAAGATCGTGGTCGCAGTCTTTCGCTCCGTTCGGGACAACGGCATGGAGAGAACGCTCGCGCTGAGCGGCGGAGGCGGAGGTCCCAGTCAGTTGTTGCCTTCCCTGACCGATCTCAAGAGCCCCGGCTTTAGCGTCTCGGGAGGAGGCGGAGCCAAAACCGTGCCGGTTCCCGTCCCGGTGCCGGTCGTGCCGACACCGGAGCCGACCAGCGTCCTGCTGCTGGGCCTCGGCGCCTTGGCTTTGCGCCGAGCCAAACACCGTTCGTAGTATCGTAGCATGGGCGTCCCGCCCATGTCCCGCAGGGCTAAATGGCCCTGCTCTCACGGGCGAGACGCCCGTGCTACGGAAATTCTCACATCTGTTGTATTCACTTTCCGCTCCTCGTGCGTACATACTGTAGGAATGAAGGACAGGCACGATTCGATCCCCGATACGGCTTTGGTCGAGGCGGCACGGCGCGGTGACAGAGACGCGGCGGCACGGCTATACCACCGGCACATCGACCGGGTCCATCGTATCTGCTATCGGATCGTGCTCGATCGCACGCAGGTGGCCGACTGCGTCCAGGAGGTGTGGTTCAAGGTGTTCCGCAGTCTCGGTCAGTTCGAGTGCGAAGAGTCGTTCGCCGCGTGGCTGAACTGCGTCGCGGCCAATACGGCAATCGACTGCTACCGAAAATGGCGTCGACGCGGCAGGCATATCGACATCGACGAAGTCCCGGTCGAGTCGCTCCCGGCCGAAGAGCCAGATGATGGACAAGAACTGGACGATGCGCTCACTCGACAGCGGATCGAAAAGGCGCTGAAAGAAATCACAGTGAACCAGCGGACCGCGTTCGTGCTGCGGTATCTTGAAGGCATGACTCCCGCCGAGATCGCGGCGGCGTTGGGCTGTCGCGAGGGCACGGTTCGCACGCACATCCGGCGCTGTCTGGTCGCGCTGCGCGCGAAGCTGGCAGTCGAGTCGAATCAACAGGGGTTTGGACCATGAACGATTCACGTTTTTCCTTAGATGAGTTCGAGACGCTTTTCGGCGGCAAGTTCGCTTCACCAGAGGAGTTACAGAGAGAGTACGAGTCCTTTCTCGTGATCGTCGAGCAGATGGACCAAGCACCGGTGCCTGAGTTGTCAGCGAGGGAGAAGGCGGACATCTTCCGACGCGCCTGGCAGGCGCCTTCGTACGAGCGGCCAGGGATCTGGGCGTGGCTGGCCCTGCTGCGGCGACCGGCCGTGACGTTTGCCCTCGGCATGATCCTCGGAGGGCTGCTCATGCTTGTTTACGTCGGAGATCAGTCGATTACGCCTGCGGCGAAGGCGGCAGAGCCACAGTTCGCGGTGGAACACACTCCGTACGCTCGGACCTATACCGGCAAGGTCCTGCAAGAGCTATACCCGCAAGTCGAAAACCCGAAAGTGGTCGTCGAGAAGAAACAGGAGTCTTCCCCGCCGCAGCGCGTCCTGTATGGAACGCTGGACGAAGGCGAAATCTACGTCGTGTGGAACCTTTGAAAAAGGAGATTGGACCATGAAGATGCGAATGCTGTCGATCGTGTGTTTGGCCGTGTTGTCGCCTCCAGGCATGTTGTGGGCTATGGAGACCACCCAGACGCCGGGAGCCTCTGCAGTCGTCACGCAACCCAAAACTGACGCGGGTGTCGTCTCAAGGGTGTATCAACTCAAGTACTGTGATGCCGTGACCGTACTGGACGTTTTCAGAACCATGAGTCCGCAGATCGCGGCCAACTTCGTCCCGGACAAACGCACCAATTCCTTGATCGTGAGCGCAACGGCGGAGCACCATGAGCGGGTCGAAGACGTGCTTGCCGATCTGGACAGGCCCAGTTCCGGCGCACCGGCCGGCCCGATGGATGTACGGGTCTACCACCTGCAGTCGGCTCGTGCCCTCAAGGTGGCGGAGATCCTCAAGGCCGTGACCCCGCCCAGGGAAGTCGTGGTCTCTGCCAACGAACAGACGAATTCGATTGTCGTATCGGCACCGGCAGCTCGTCGGCGTGAGATCGAGAACCTGATTAGCGAGCTGGATACCTACACGATCCCTCCCCAGATGATGTATCGCGTGTACATGCTGGAACTGCCGCCGGAAGACCCGAACCTCAAGGCGTTTACCGTCGTCGTCGAGAACTCCACGGAGTTTCTGGCGGACGACATCATGCGCGCGATACAAGACTCGCACTTGCAGGTCGGCGCCATCCACCAGCACAGGCTGTCGAACGGCCGATCCGAGCTCACGCTCCAGGGGCAAGCGCCCTCGAACGAATTGATCGCACGTACCATCGAGTCCTTCCCCGACGCCAAGATGAAGGAACTGCGCTGGGAGGACGATAGCTTCACCTCCGCGGTCCCGGCCGCACAGGTCACGCAGTTGCCGGCGCCGCTGCAGGAACACCTCCGCAGGCTGCTGGGCGAAGCGACGCAGACCGTCGGCTATTGGTTCGGCAACATCTCGCTGCCCGGCCAAGTCAACGTGCCGATCGGGCCTTGGAAGCTCTCATTGGATGCCCAACCCGAGCAGGGAGACCACGCCACGTTCCTCATCCGAATCATCCGCGAAGCGCCGGAGGGCGGCAAAGTGACGGAGATCCTGAGCAATGCCGTGCGCGGCCAGGTCGGCAAGCCCATTATCATCGGCTACAACCGGGACCGCTCTGGGACGCACGCCATGGGAGCGCTGGTGGTCCTTCCGGAAGTAGACACGACTTCAGCGAGGTAATAATCGTGTCGCGGGCGTCCTCGCCCGCGCGTGCCGTGGGCATCTTGCCCTCGATTCGAAGGCGGAACACCTTCGGGACGCGCGGGCAAGATGCCCGCGACACTAAAAGAGGCGGGTGCTGTCGAGCAGGAAGGTGACGGGACCGTCGTTGACGCTGGTCACCTGCATGTAGGCGCCGAAGGAGCCTCTCGCAACGGGGACGTCACTGGCTGCGATCAGTTCGGCGACCTTTTCGTAAAGCGCTTCGGCCGGCTCGGGGAGGCCCGCCGCGTCGAAGCTGGGCCGGCGGCCTTTGCGACAGTCGCCCAGCAGCGTGAAATTGCTGATCAGCAGAATCCCGCCGGCGACGTCGATCACGCTGCGGTTCATCTTACCTGCCGCGTCCGCGAAGATGCGCAGGTTCACGAGCTTGTCGGCCATGAGTTCGGCGTCCTTGGCGGTGTCGTCCCTGCCGACGCCGAGATAGACCAGCAGGCCTCGCTCGATCTGGCCGATGATCCGGCCTTCGACCTCGACTTTCGCTTGCGTGACACGCTGAATCACTGCTCTCATAGGTTCCGCATGGGCAACGAGTTGCCCATCCTACCTGGACTCGAATCTCGTTGGCAGTGCGCTCGTAGGGGGCGGGTCCCTGTGCCCGCCCTGGGCAACCACAGGTTGCCCCCTACGGCGTAACGTCAAACTTGAACCACACGCTGCCGCGATAGGCGCCGGAGGCGGTGTTCTGCTGTCCTTCCGGTCCGAGGGCGCCTGGCTTCTGGAATTTGGTGCCGATCGGCGGGATACCATGGAGCAGGGCAATGCCGGTCGGCGGGGCGTCGAGCTTCGTGTTGGCCGGAGCGGGTCCGTCGTTGGGCGTGTAGACACCCAGGAACAGATTATCGGTGTCGTTGACGATCGTGATATCGCCTTCCTCGGTCTCGAAGGTCACCCAGTGCCAGTCGCGGTAGTACCCTTCGAACTCGGGAAAGTCCCACGTCTGGCCGGGCACGTGGTCCTTGTAGGCGTTGGTCCACGCATCGAGCTTGCCACCCTGCATCCGGTTCTTCCAGACGCGATAGGGCCCGCGTCCCAGCCAGCGCATCGAACGCATCTTCTCTTCGGGGTAGTCGAAGCTGATCCCGAACAGGTCGAACTGCCCTTCCAGCGCGAGCTCGTAGTCCAAGCGAACCCATCCCGTCGGGTAAACGGTCCAGCAGGCGCGTCTCAGGTTGCCTTTGTACTCGCCGTCGAGGACGACAGCGTCACCCATTTCCGAGACCGTCACCCTGGCAGGCTGCATCGTGCCGACCGGCAGCTCGGGTCCTTCGAAGGCCATGCGTCTGTCGCCAACGCTGACGTAAGCGAGCCGACCGGTCGTCGCGAATCCGAGTGTCAGATCGCCGGCGTGGACCTGCATGCCGTCCTCTTGTGGATCAACGCGCGGTTGCGTCCCGGCCTCCGATTCGGTCTCGACGCAGGCGTTGCGGTAGTGGGCCAGGCTCTGGAGGTCCCAGGACCACGTCCAGATTTCCTCACCGCCGGGACCGCGAGCCGTCAGGTGGAGGGCTTCGGCGTCGCGCCAATAGGCAGGCAGCGGCAGAGACAAAGTGCCTTTCCCGTGCGGCGGCACGTCTGTCGCGCCGACGGTCCGCTCCGCGACGATCTCATGACCGCCGCGCTCTTGCTCGGGGTCAGGGAAGTTCACCAGCTCAAGGGTGAAACGGCACGCGCTGAGATTCGTGAAGTCGTAGTGGTTCTCCACGGGCAGCTTGCCGTCGAAGCCGGAGGGGAGGCGTTCGAGTGGAATCCGGATCGGCGACCAGATCTCCTTGATGGTGTAGAAGCTCGCCTCCTTCTGGCGGTAGGGACCGACGATGCCGTCGGGCGCGAGGTTGCCGCGCACATCGATGCGCCCGCCTTCGTCGGTGCGCACGACGCCTTCATCGACCAGCGCCCAGAGGAACCCGCCGGCACCCATGGGCGAAGCGGTCATCGCGGTCCAGTAGTCGTTCAGTCCGGCGCCGTGACCGCCGTCGTAGAGGCCGTGCAGGAACTCGGTCGGCATATGCAGATTGCCGCTGGCGAGCTTGTTCAGCGTGCTCGCGTAGCTCTCGTAGTGGTCCGTGTCGATCCCGCCGAAGAGCTCCCAAGGGTGCAGGACCGTTCGCTGCTGCAGATCGTAGAGCGCGAACTCGCCGTCCAGGTCGCGGTTCCAGCCGCCTTCGTTGGCGTTGTCCCAGAAGAGGATGCACGGATGGCAGACGTCGCGAGGGACCATCTCGGCGACGAGCTTCTTGCCGATCTCAGTATCGTAGGGCGGCTTCTGCCAGCCGGCCAGCTCGTCGAGCACATAGAGGCCCAGCTCGTCGCATGCATCAAGGAAGTCCTGGTCCGGCGGGTAGTGGGACATGCGCACCGCGTTCATGTTCATCTCCTTGATCAGGCGCACGTCGTCGTAATTGATCTTGCGACTGAGACAGCGTCCCGAGTCAGGCCAGAAGCTGTGCCGGCAGACACCCTTGAGGCGGATCTTCTGGCCGTTGAGGTACAAGCCGTCACGCGGCCGGACCTCGAACGTGCGAAAGCCAAACCGTTGCGTGATCGTGTGCAGAACCTCCGAGCCTTTGAGCAAGGTGACCTTTGCGCTGTACAGGTTCGGTGTCTCAGCGGTCCACCTCTCGTGCCCGCTCACTTGGGTGCGGATGGTTGCGATGTTCGCGCCTTGGCCGATTGTGGTCTCGGCGGGCTGCCCGAGTTGACCGCCACCCGGCCCTACAATCTCGCATCTGACCGCATCGGCCGTAGCGCTCCCGTTGAGATGGACATCCATGTGGAAGGTCCCGTCGGCCCGCGCGTCGACCGCAACCCATTCGATAAGCTCCTTGGGCACGACCTCGAGATAGACAGGTCGGTATATGCCGCCAAAGACCCAGTAGTCGGCCTGGCGTTCCGCCTGCTCGACGCTCCGATCGGACGAGACCTTGCTGACCGTCACTTGCAGCAGGTTCTCGCCCGGCTGGACGAGATCGGTAATCTCGTACTTGAAGCGGTAGAAACCTCCCTGGTGCTTCGGTCCGGCCGACCGGCCGTTGACCCAGACTTCGGTGTCCGTCATGACGCCTTCGAAGACGAGGAAGATGCGCTGGGCCTGCCAGGCGTCAGGGACTGAGAAGCTACGTTTGTACTTGCCTTGCTCGTCGGACTTGCGCCGGTCGTGACCGTAGTTGTACGAACCGAAGCCCTTCAACTCCCAGTTCGACGGCACGTCGATCGTGGTCCATTGTTCGCTGTTTTGCCCGGCGGTGCAGAAGAAGTCCCACCGGACCGGATCGTCGTTTCCGCGCCCTGACAGGTAGACGATCTGCGACTCCTGCCCGGCCGCGACGCTCGTACCGATAACCAGCAACACCATCGCGGCCATCTTACGCATGCCACCCATGCTCACATCCTCACGAAACAAACCACGGCGACGACGTCGCCCTTCGCACGTGCAATTCGTCGAGCACCGCGTTGCCCTGGTGCGTGACGAGATAAACGACCAGCTCGGCTATTTCCTCAGGACCGATAAGATCGGCCTTCTCAATGTCGGGACGTACGCGCGAGACCAGTTCGGTGTCGACCCCGCCGGGACAGATCACGTGCACGCGAACGTTGCTACCACGCAGCTCCTCCGCCAGGGACATGCTCATCCCGCGTAGCGCGTGCTTGGACGCGGTATACGCGCTCTGGAGCGGATAACCCTTGACACTGACCACGGAAGCGATGTTGACGATATACCCGCGTTCGGCCTGCTTGAGCAAAGGCAGCGTCTCGCGACAGAGGATGAACGGCGCTCGCGCGTTGATCGCCCAACAGCGGTCCAGGTCCTCGGTCGTCGTTTCTGCTAGCGGCGCCGAATGCGTGATACCAGCATTGTTAACGAGGATATCGAGCCGCCCGCAGCGCCGATTCGTCTCTGCGACGAGATTCCGAATCGACGCTTCGTCCTCCAACTCGGCCGGGACAACCTCCGCTGCGCCGCCTGCAGCGCTCACCTGCTGGCTCGTTGTCTTCAGGTCCGGCACCGAGCGTCCCGACAGGACGACCGTGGCGCCTTCGGCGCCGAGCGCCACGGCGATCGCCCGGCCGATTCCGCGACTGGCGCCGGTCACGAGAGCCACTTTTCCTTTCAGGCGTTGCGGCATCGATGCACCTCTATGGAAAGACCTGTCCCGGGATTATAGCAACAGACGGAGCAAGACTCGAAGCAGGAAAGCGAGAAATGTGCCACATCCGGCCTCGGCGGTGTTTGTAGTGGGCCCGTAAGGGCCTATTCAACGCCCGAGTGAGCCATTGCAGACGATCCAAGATAGCGTCTGACGGCGCCACTACAAACGGTCAACCCTCGTGGAGCAGGTCGATATCCTCTTTCTGGAGAAGCTGGATGATCTCGGCTTTGGAGGGCAGCGCTTCGATCGCGCCGAACTTCGTGCAGGTGAGCGCTCCGGCGGCCGAGGCGAACTTGACGCCTTCGCGGACGTCGCGCTTGACGGCGCAATAGGCCGCCAAGGCGCCGGCAAAGGCATCGCCGCTGCCGGTATGGTCGACCATATCGACCTCGAAGGCAGGAATGTGGTCGGCACTGTCACGGTCCACCACCATGCACCCGCGCCGGCCCAACGTGATGGCCGCACAGCGGGCCCCGCGCGCCACCAGGTCCGAACCGATGAGCTTGGCGGTCCGGATGGTCGCGGCCAGTTGGTCCGTGATGGCGGCGGCTTCGGACAGGTTCGGTATAAGGACATCGGCGGAGAAGTACTCGGCCGGCAGATCGACGCTCTGGCGGTTTTCGTGCTCGGTGGGCCGGGCTGGATTGAGAATCGTCTTCGTGCCGTGCAGGCCGGCACAGCGCAACGCCGCGATAATCGCGTCTTGAGGCAGGCATCCGTGCAGCAGGCAGATATCCGCCTCCGCAATCAATTCCTCGGCCGCTTCAATCTCGCCAGGCTGGAGGGCGCAGTTGGCACCGGTGTAGTGGCAGATGGCGTTCTCGCCGGCAGCATTGACCAAAGTCACCACGACACCGGTGTTCTTGGCTTCGGCGGTGTAGACGTGATCCATGTTGATCTTGTAGTCGGCCAGGCTCTTGCGGGCCATCTGGCCGAACGGGTCGCCTCCGACCTTGCTGATCAGATGAACGCGGCAGCCACACAGCGCTGCCTGCACCGCCTGGGTGGGTCCGGGCCCGGCCAGCGTGTACGCCAGAGCCGAGCCGCTGACCAACTGGCCCGCCGGCGGAATCCGGCCGCACTTGAACGCCATGTCCACGTAAGTGCTGCCGATCACAACGACTTTCGGAGTCCGTTCCATCGTTTTGACCTCTTGACTGCAACCTCTCCCGACCTGAGCCAGTATAGGCCGCGGCCTCTCGGAAGCCAACGTTTTTCCGGACCAGGCCGGTTTTTTTGCCCCGCCCGAGCCGGTCAAGCCTGCTGCAGGCGCAACCAGCGCTCGATGACCGAAACGAGGTAGGCAATTTCAGCTTCCGTCAGTGGCCTGCCCTTGGGGATATGATGCCATTTCTCCAGGCAACCCCGACAGCAGGTCGCGGTGGCGTGCTGAGCGATGAAGACAGGGTGATTGCGCATCGGCGTTTGCCTGCCGTCGTTTGGCGGCTCGGCGTCCGCCAGGCGCTCGCGCACGAACTGTTGCGCGTGATCGAGGATTGTCTCCAGACCACGCACGCGCAGGTACTCGCTCTCCTTGCCCTTCAGGCGAAACCGGCTGCGAAACTGCGACCGACACAACGCCGCAAATAGTTCATCCATGTCTCGCACAGCAGACTCACCTCAGAGACTCTGTCATCCTGAGGCGAAGCCGAAGGATCTGGCCTCCGCAGAGGCGTGGTCTCTCATTCGCCGACCAGGTCATTCACTTCGTTCAGGATGACAAGACAGCGTGTCTGTGCAACTCGGAATTATCATCATACGCTCGTGCTTTTGTCGGAAAGCATCTTGTCGAAGAAGCCTTGCTTCTTGAGGTACTGATAGAGATAGGAGACGCCGACCAGCGCCAGGCCGGTCGCGAGAAAGCCGGCTATGCGGTAGATGCTTTCGAGCTGTCGCGTGTCGAGCAGGAAGATCTTGGCCAGCAGCAGGAGGAAGATGGCCAGCGCCAGGTAGCGCAGCACCCTGACGTTGCGCCAGAAGCCGACGACAATCAGCGCCGTCGCGTACAGCGCCCACGCGATCGAGATGTACATGTGCGCCAGGAGCTGCCAGTTGCCGTCGGTCTGCGCGGCGCGACAGTACAGCCATACCTCTTCGGTCAGCAGGACCCATAGCACGATGATCGCGGCCAGGACGAATGCCTTGGGCAATCCCGGGATGTCGTCGGCCTGCTCGCGCTCAGAGCGGCGCAACAGCCACGCCGCGGTAAACAGGCCGGCCACCAACACGCCGGCGCGAATGAATCCTCCGTTCAGGAAGATCGTGAAGCTGTACTCGTGCAGTTGCGGATACATGAAGACCAGGTAGATCGACGCGGCCGCGCCGAGCGCCCCACCCAGAAGCCGGCACAAGAGGCCGCGCGGACAGATCGGCCTGGCGACGAACAAGAGCATAAAGAGAGGAAGCACCAGCAACATCTGGCCTACGAAGAAACCCGTGTCGGCGCTCATGAAGTTCAGACGGGCGTGGTACCACATCTCCATCGTCAGCGCTGCGGACAGAAGGAGCAATCCGACGGCGTACAGGCCCTGCACGGCGAAACTGCGAACGGTTGCCTCCAGACCTCGGTCGAGACGGTAGAGAACGTGGCCGGTGAGCGCGGCGGCCGCAACGAAACACCAGATGGCAAAGTCAGCGTTCAGAATCGCGCGGAATGGCTGGCGGTGCAAAGGCAGATCGGAGACCAGCCTGCCGATCGTCAGCGCCAGCAGCAGGCCGGCGGCCAGGTGCAGCAGCCGGCTGCGATAGCGCAGCGCAATCACCGCCAGAACAACACCCAGAGCGGCCCAAGCCAGCGTGACGGCGTACGTCTCGAAATAAAGCGGCACGGCCAGTGTCACGAACACCAGCGCGACCGCCAGCAACGCGTGACGCAGGTCCGCATCCTGGCGGCAACGGACGAACACCAATCCCGTCATAGCCAGATAGGCGCCGCCCATGAGGAGGCTACAAAGCGCCAGCCATTGCCGGTGGTGACCGACCAGGATGGTCCAGAAGTAGTAAAATACCACCGCCGCGTCCGCCAGCACCAGCACCATATCCTGCAAGGCTGAGTTGATCCGCTTCTTGAGCGTGTGCAGCAAAGGCAAAGCAAGAAAGATGAGGAAGAACACCGCCAACCAGAACAGCGCGACCGCAAGCTGCGGCGGTGACGACACCTCGAGCATGACGGGGCGGTAGAAACGCTCGAACCAGCCGGTATACAGCACCACGGTGCCAGCAAACGCCAGCAGGTTGACCGGCGCCCAGCGACGCCAATAGGCGCAGAGAATGGCACCGACGCTGAGGACCAGGACATAACCGAACAGCGTCGTCGGTTCGTTGGCGCCGGTCGACAGGACCACCGGTGTGACGTAGCCGCCGACCAGCGCCAGCAGCGCGGCAACGACTTCGTTGAGAAGCACGGCGTATGACATCGCGGCGACGGTCAGCGAGATAGCCAGGCCGTAGGCGAGCGCCGAGTCGATCAGGTCGTACCAGCGGTGGGCCGCAAAGACCGTCGCATAAAGGATGGCAAAACCCAACGCCGTGACGCCCTTGGCTACCACGTCGTAGCCGCGCCGGCGCGTCAGTTCGCCGATACCCAGAGCCAGACCGCCACCACTCGCGGCGACCGCGACCCGGCCCAGCGGTCCGATCCACTGCCTGTCGTAGGCATACTTGAGGAAGAAGCCCACCGCGAAGATGAGGATGATCACGCCGGCCGCGAGCACCCAACGCGTGCCGATGCGCTGCTCCAGGCTCAGCGATTGGCGCTGCAGGGTAGTTGGCTGGCTTTGAGCGATTCGCTCCAGGGATGCTGCCGGCGGCGCTTGGACCGGCGGCCGCTCGTCCACGATCAGTGGCTCGCGCCCAAGACGTGCCGGTCGCTGGGGCGCATCGAAGACGCTCGGCGCTATTGCCCGGGATTCCATCTCCCGGCGCAGGCGCGCGATGCGGTGCAGCGCGACCAGGCTCAGGATCACCGCCATCGGCGCCGACAGCAGACACACCACCGCCAGAAAAATCAGGAGCCCAACAAAATCTTCCATAGCACGGTTTCCGCGCCGGTCGGTATCGTCCCTGTCCGTGAGAGCACCGATCCGACGCCGCTGCGGGGGCCGCCGTCACGCCACGCGCGCAAGTGCGAGCCCCGCCGTACTTTATGCCTGGCTCGGTCGCCTGTCAAACCTGTTCGCACCGACCCGGGCGCCGGGCACCCTGCCCCCAGGTGAACCCATTGGAAAAATCCCATGAAAGTTCATAAAGTTGCAAACTTCCCCTTGACGCCGACCGCTTGAGAAGTTAAACCAGATGTATGTTGTATGTCTATATAACATACGAGTATGCGGGCGGGCCCGGCGGAGCGGCGCGATGAAAGGCCTTTGTGAATCGCTGGAAGCGGTGTCCTCCGATCCCGTCTGCACGCCCAGCGAACGGGACGTCAGGGAGCTGTTCCGCCTGAGAGGCAATCTCCTGGGCGGAGAAGACCGAGCCTTGATTGCGATGTATCTCGAAGGCGGCGAGACCGTCCGGCGGATCGCCACGCTGGCGGCCGTCAATCCCTCCAGCGTAGCGCGCCGGATACGCGCGATCATCCAACGCCTGACCGACCCGACGTACCCCGTGTGCCTGGCGCATCGACAGCAGTTCAGCACGCTGGAGCTGCGCGTCGTCAAGGATTATTTCGTGCGCGGCCTGTCGATCTCCAAGATCCGACGCCGGCGCAATCTCGGCAGATATCGCGTCCGCGCGGCGATCAGGAAGGCGCGCGCGTGTGCATCCGCCGCGACCACGCCGCATCAGACCGACGAGGAGAAAGGATAGTCACCCATGCCAACCTACACAGTCAGCAAGCATTTTCCCTGGCAAGGTCCCGTCAGCAAACGCACGGTGCAGGTGTGCCGCATGTTCGGCCTGGCGTTAGACCGGCTGAGCGACCACGCACCCACCCATTCCTGCTGCATCGAGGTCAGCCCGGGTGACATCGTTTACATCACCGGTCCTTCCGGCTCAGGCAAGAGCGTCCTGCTGCACGAGCTGGAGCGACAGGTTCCTGCTGGCGACGCGGTCCGTCTCACGCAAATGCCTCTACCCGACGACAGGACCGTCATCGACTGCTTCGAGAGCGACGTCGTCGCAACGTTGCGCACGCTGAGCACCGTGGGCCTGGGCGACGCGTTCAGCGTGGTCAACCGACCCTGCAACCTCAGCGAAGGACAGCGCTATCGCTTCCGCCTGGCGCAGGCACTGGCCACCGGCAAGCGCTTCATCTTTGCCGACGAATTCGGCTCCGAACTGGACCGGATCACCGCCGCGACACTGGCCTTCAACATCCACCGGTTCGCCAAACGCACAGACACGACGTTCGTCCTGGCCTCCAGCCACCGAGACTTTCTGCTCGACCTCGCTCCCGACGTGGTGGTCACGAAGGACTTCGGCGGCGCGGCCCAGGTCGTCTACAGAACCGCGAGGTGAATATGCACACTTGCTCTCTACACCAGACACTCGAAGTCGTGACAGGCAGCCTGGTGGACTATCGTCAACTGGCGGCCCATCACTATCGCGACAGTTGTCCGGTGGCGGTCAAAGCAGTATTCGTCTTGCGACCGAAGCACCGACTTGCCGGACTGGGCGACAAACCCGCCGGGGCAATCGTCTATGCGATGCCTTCGCCACGCGTCGAGCAGCGTCGCGCCGCGACCGGTGGCGTCTTTGCTGACTTCGACCGCCAGACCCAACTGTCGCTGATCAATCGCAACGTGCGCTGCTTGGCGCGGGTAGTCATCGAGCCGCGTTTTCGTGGCATCGGCCTGGCGACCCGGCTGGTGCGCGAGACCATGCCCAGGATGAACGTGCCGATCATCGAGGCTCTCGGTGTCATGCCCAAGGTCAATCCGTTTCTCGAGCGCGCCGGTATGAAACCGCTGGACGAAGCGCGCACACCTCGTGTGCGGCTTTCGCACGCCGAGTTGATCGAGGCGTTCAGTGCCATCGGGATCGAAGAGAACCGGCTCATCGACCCCAAGTCGGTGCAGGAAACGCTCAACGCGTTGCGACCGTCCGCGCTGGAATTCATCGAGACGCACATCGAGCGCTTTCTGAAGAGTCACGGCCGGCGCCGCGTCATGCCGGCAGGCCTGGAGCGTACGCGTTACATTCTGGGCAAGCTCACCCATCGTCCGGTCTATTACATCTGGTTCCATCCCAAGCTGGAGGTCACTCTGCCATGAACGACTGCATGCGACGCATCCCGCTGGACAAGCTCGTGCCGCACCCCGACAACGCCAACCGCATGAGCCGCGCGAACTTCGCCAAGCTCGTGCGAAACATCGAGCGTACGGGCCACTATGAGCCGCTCGTGGTCCGGCGTCACCCCGACCGGCGGGACCAATTCCAGATCATCAACGGTCATCATCGCTGCCAGGCCCTGCGCCAACTCGGTCACGACACCGCGCAAGCAGTGGTCTGGAGAGTGAACGACGAGCAGACCGACATTCTGCTGGCTACCCTCAACCGCCTGAGCGGACGCGACGTCCTGGAGAAGAAGTTGACGGTCCTGCGCCGTCTGTGCCGCAAGAGACCTTTGCACGACCTCGCCAAACTCGTCGCACAAACGCAAGGTCAACTCCAGAGACTCATGAGCCGCAAGCTGAGCTCGACGAAGGTACGAAGCCGACAGCCCTTGTATGCGACACCGCTGGTCTTCTTCGTCAACGAGGCCCAGCAGCGCATCATTGAGGAAGCGCTGACCGCGACAGTGGCGCGATCCTCCGAACCCACCCGCGCCGCGAAACGCGCCGCTGCTTTGGCGCGTCTGGCCGAGTGCTTCGCCAGTCGGCAGTGACCCTGATCGGCCGGTCATCGCCGCGAGCGCCGGCGATCTTTGACAAGTTCATAGAGTTTTGCTTTTTCTCTATCCGGTGGCCAGGATGTATACTGTTGCCGGTGACACTTTCCTCCGCAGGACCCGTTCGCGTGTGGGCGAAGGTCCCGCCGAGTACAAGTCGAGGCCGTACGATCGTGGAAGACGAGTTTTGGGGACGGATGACCGATCCATCGGCCGGGGCCTGGCATACCGGCCCTTGCGGCGACACGATGGAGTTCTACCTGGTCATCGAGGACGACGTCATCCGCACGGTCCGCTATCACACCGACGGCTGCGAGTTCACCCGGCTCTGCGGCCGCACCGTCGCACAGTACGTGCAGGATAAATCGCTGCGAGAGGCCCTGTCGATCAGCCCGAAGTACGTCCTGGACGCGCTACCTCAGTTGCCATCAGAACACCGCCATTGCGCCGTCCTGGCCGTTGTGACCTTCTGCAAAGCCATCGGCCAATACTGGCTCGAAGTCGCCCGCTCATAGCGTGGCCCTCCACACAATGAGAGAGCTCACCCACCCTTCACGGCGCAACCGCGCGGTTGTAGATGCGCATGTCGTCGATCAGGCCGGTGAAGAAGGTGCCCGGCAACGCGTCATGGCCGCAGCCGAGGTAGAGACCGCCGTCACTGTCCGGCAGGTCGGACTGGGTATCGATGGCGACCTGCTCACCGTCCACACAGAGCATTCGAGTCGCACCGTCCCAGACGAGCCCGACGCGGTGCCAATCCCCGTCGGTGATGAGGGCCGACGAGTGCAGCGCCGTGGGGCGGCGCGTGGTCAATTCCTTTAGATCGGTCATCAGCGCACCGGTCGCCGGGTCGGCCAGCAGCCAGTCGGCGCCACCGGCCTGGGAGACGATAACCTGCCCTGGCCCCCCGCCTTTGACCCAGGCCAAGAGGCTGAACGGACCGGCATTGGGATTGAGGACCGAATCCGTTAGCACGCAGGTGGCTCCGTCGAACTCTAGGGCGCCGCCTGCCTTTCCGCCGTCGGGTCGCCATGTGGGCGCGCCTATCACCGCACCGTGGTACGTGCCAGCGCTGTCCAACGCCTCAGTGCCCTCACTTTCGTCTAAGGCCCAGTGAGCGATTAACGTCGGGTCGTTCACCTCCTTGCCGATGTACCCGGCCAGAACGATGACGTCTTGGAGATCCACCACGCCGTCGCCAAAGGGCGCGGGGCCGATGTCGCAGGGCGGATAGACTTCGCCCCAATGTGCGGCCATGATGAGAAGGTCTTCGCCATCGACGCTCCCGTCGCCGCTGAAGTCAACGACTGGGCTGATTGACACCTGCCACATATCGGCGCCGCCGCTTCCGCCGGGCCGCTCGGAACTGAAGTAGAGAGTGGAACCACCGACCGACAGGAAAGGTCCGTTGTCGGTCGTCGAACTGTTCACGATGGGCCCGGCATTCATGGGCGGCCCCCACCGGTCATCTATCGTGCGCCGAGTCGTGATCCAGATATCCCCATAGGTGCCCCCGTAGCCACCTGACCGGGTGGAGACAAAGACGAGACAGCGGTTGTCGGCGGTGATATCGCAACACAACTCGGTGGTCGAGCCGTTGATGGCCGACCCGAGATTCTCCGGCGCACCCCAGTCGTCCTGTGCTGTTGGCCGTCTGGCCACCCATATATCGGCATCGCCATAGCCACCGGCTCGGCCGGACCAGAAGTACACCTCCCGTCCATCGTCCGAGATAGCCGGGCATCCCTCAGGTTCTGAAGTGTTGACCATGGGCCCAAGGTTTGCCGGCGCACCCCAGGGGTCTTCTGTCGAATCCCTCCGTGATACCCATATGTCGTAGCCGCCGTATCCGCCGGGTCGGTCAGAGCCGAAGTAGAGTGACAAGCCGTCGGCTGAGACATCCGGGGAGAAGTCATGAGATGAGCTATTAACGGTGGAGCCGAGGTTGACGGGGGTCCCCCAGGGGGCCTGCGTGGTCGCTCTGGTGATCGCCCACAGGTCATAATTGCCGGAGCCCCCGGACCGAAGTGAGCAGTAGTATATCGTCAGGCCGTCTGCCGAGAGGCCCGGTTCCTCGTCACGAGCCGAGCTATTGACCGTCGGCCCCAGATTGGCGAGTTCACCGAAGGTGTAATCTGCGTTCGCAGCCCCCCCACCAAAGAGCATAAGAGCAACCACAAAGACAACGGGCACGAGGGTGATTCTGGCACGGTTTCGCGGTTTCATCTCTTGCCTTTCCTTTCTGCCGATCATGGGCCGGTGACTCTCCATCTTTCAGCCCTCCGAAAGAGGAACCCCCAGTATCTCCATGATACCCGATTCCGGCCGCAGAATCACTTGCGGAAACTACGTATTTCTGGCGTACACTGCACCCGCCCGGGGCAAGACCGGCGTGGGCAACACCGTTGCCCAGGCTGATCCTCTCATGGCGTAACCGCGCGGGTGTAGATGCGGACGTCGTCGATCAGGCCGGTGAAGAATGTGCCTGGTACGGCGTCTTTGCCACAGCCGAGGTGCAGACCGCCGTCGCAGTCGGGCAGGTCTGACTGGGTGTCGGCTGCGACCGCCACGCCGTCTACATAGAGCATTCTGTTCGTGCCGTCCCAGACGAGCCCGACGCGGTGCCAATCCCCGTCGGCGATGAGGGCCGACGAGTGTAGCGCCATGGGACGACGCGTGGTCAATTCCTTTAGATCGGTCATCAGAGTACCCGTTGCAGGATCGGCCAGCAACCAGTCAGCGCCGTCGACCTGGGAGACGAAGACCTGCCCAGGAGCACCGCCTTTGATCCAGGCCAAAACGCTGAACATGCCGGCATTGGGATTGAGGACCGAGTCCGTCAACACACAGGTTGCTCCGTCGAACTCCAGCACACCGCCTACCTTTCCAGCGTCAGGCTGCCATGTCGGCGCGCCGATGACGATTCCGTGATGGTCACCGGCGCTATCCAGGGCATCGACACCTTCGGTTTCATCCAGCTTCCAGTGAGCAATCAGGGCCGGGTCCTGGAACTCTTGGTGCCAGTACGCCATCAGAACCTCCAGGTCGGCTCGATCGACGACGCCGTCGCCGAACGGCGCTGGCGCGAGGTCCACCGCCGGGTCGTTCTGGCCCCACGATTCGATCAGCCGTAAGAGGTCAGCGATGTCTATACCACGCCATCAGCGTTGAAGTCCGGCAGCGGAACGCCGAGACCCGTGTCGTACTCCTCCACCGTCGCGAGGAACGTCTCCTGAGGAACTATGTACACTCCACCAATCGAGTATATCCTGCTTCCGACTAGGCATACGAGGCAGCCGTTCCGCTTCTGTTGCATGGGCGACCTTGCCTCCCAAGTGTCAGTGGAGGGATCATAGACCTCGTTGGCAGCGCAGACGTCAGGTCCGAATCTACCGCCTATTGCATAGATCTTCCCATCCACCACGCATGTGCCCAGACCCCAGCGCGCCGTCGGCATATCTGATCTGCGGGTCCAGGTATCCGTTGACGGATCATAAACTTCCACGCGCCGGTAAGAGGACACCGCCCAATCCTCTCGGGCTCCTCCGATAGCATAGATTTTCCCGTCTATGGCGCAAGCGGAGAGGCCGCCGCGAGCTGTGGGCATATCGGCCTTCTGTGTCCAAGTATCCGCCAGAGGGTCGTAGGCCAGGACGGTGGAGATAGGCGTACTCGACGCACTGAGCAGCCCGCCGATAAGATAGATCGTGCCGTCCACAACCGCGACACCACACCACGCGTTGGGATAGGGCATGTCGCCCTTTTGAGTCCAGGTATTCGTCAGCGGATCGTAAACGAAGACAGTCTTTGTGGCCGTCGCATATGCATTCGGATGGGCTCCTCCAAACACGTAGATTTTCCCGCCATGAGTTATAGTGGAAGGCCCCACGCGCCCCGCTGGCATACTTGCCACCTTGATCCACGCATCGGCGGTGGGATCGTACATTTCTGCGGTCGTTGCGGCGCTGTAGTTCTCCAGGGACCCACCAACCACGTAGATCTTCCCGTTCACGACCCCGCCCCCAGCCATCACTCTCTTGGTTGGCATGTCGGTCTTGTACGTCCAGATATCTCCTGCGGCATGAATCAGAGCGGCGGGATTCGATGCCGCCACCAGCGTGAGTAGAATTGCCCTCTTCATCGTATTGTCCTTTGCGTTCTCAGGGTGCCATAGCTCGGCCATAGATCCGCACGTCGTCGATCAGGCCGGTGAAGAAGGTGGCGGGTGCGGCCTTCAAGCAAGCGCAAAGACCTCCGCGCGCTGAGGTAAGAGAGACTCTGGCGGGTGCCGGTAAGCTGGCACGTCGTGGGATGGCCGCGCCGCCAAGCTGCCTGATGAGACGGGTCCGCGTTCATGCTTCGACCCTCCGAAATGGCAAAACGCCATGTGTATGATACTGCATCTCGGCTGGCCGAAGGTATACGTAGAACTACGTATTCTGGTTTGCGAGACTGACTTCTTGGTGCCTGCGCAGCGAGCGCAGATTCGCCGTGGTGTCGCAAGAGACCGACTTATACCACCCGCGCCGGCTCGACCGGGGGTCCACAGGCCCTTGGGGGCCCGCTATGGGCGCGCCACGTGTACCGATGGCAGCCCTGTCTTCGAGCCAAGCCAATGGAGCGAGCGTCCCGGCGGCACAAGTGCCGGACCGTTGCGAAACGAAACCGACCGTTCGGGGCACCGCCTTACTGCGTGGATCGCCGGGAGTAACGGCGGACCGCCGACGCGGGATGTGTGCCCAGCAACGCGGGCCGTGCACACATCCCTTCCACGAAGAGGGCAACCCTTCGGGAGGACACGGTTAATTGGCACTTACGAGCAAGTGCCCCGGTTTCAGTTCGTGGGTCAGGGCAATTTGTCCGAAGCCCATGCCGTCCTGATGGGTATTGAAGATGCCGAGCGGCGTCATTGTGGCCGTTTCGGTCGGTTCCGTCGTTTCGGTCGTCTCGGTTGTTTCAACCGTTTCCGTCGGCTCGGTCGTTTCGTTGATCCTGTCAGCCAACAGTGTACTGATTCTGATGGCGCCCCAACCGGCGCCAGCCGTTCGCATTTCGTCTACTTGGTCTTGCGTAACCAGCTCTGCATCGATGAGACCAGAAATAAAGAACGGCCGATGGGCCCCGTTGACGACAGCTTCGTCTGACGTCTCTGTATCAGGGCCTGCTGCCTCTGAGTCTGCCGCTTCCGATTCCTCGGGTGGGTTCCCGGCAGCCGCTGCCAGTCGGTTCGCCAAACGTTCCTGGATCCGCTGTGGCATGCCAACCGAAGCGCCGACAGCGTTCTGATTCGCCATTTGCGAGCGCACCTGATCGGCAATGCCCCATCCGACATCGGTCGTCTGACCGATTCTCGTTCCTGGAGTCCCAGAGGCATTCTCACTGCCCTGCCCGATTTGAGCATGCAGGCCCCCTTCGCCGGCCTGTCCCACAGCCCCATAGCAGACCGGCACCACCAGCATCGTCACCGCCGTGAACAATAGACATGTCTTGACCATCATCCAACCTCCTTGTCGTCTTAGGCCGCTACTACCAGCCTGTCCGGCTCGCTGGGGCAACGCGCGCACCCGCGCTCGAACAGACAGAGATCATTGCTCTGATTCTTGTTCTTCGGCCTCCTCCTGAGGCACTGGAGCAGAGCCCGACGCCGCCCTCGCCACGATGCCGAACCCGCTTCGTGGAAGCGGCGTAGGCTTCAAACATCTTTCCCCACACGCCGCGTATTGTAACACAGAAAGCGAATTTGTCAAGCGCAAAATACCGAATTGGCGACGCGGGGGTGTATAGCTCAACGCTCTCTCGGTGTGCGGGGAGATGTGAGCACGCGGCGGCCGCCCTGCTCCACTACCGCTCACCGACGGAGAAAAGGACACCGACGGACGATCGTGTGGTCAGGGTGTGGACGACTCGTCGCGCATGACGAAGGCGGGATCGTATTGGAACTTCTGGCCACCGACGGAGGCATCGACCATCAGGCCCTGGTCGGCGGCGATGAAGACCGCCAGGCCGTAGTGATAGTCGGTCCGGCTGGCCGAGCCGGCGGTCAATGCCACCGCCGTGAGCTGGGCGGACATCGTGAAACTGCCCGCTGTGAATCGCTCGAACGTAGCCTCGTCCTGGAAGAAGATGATCTCGCGGAAATACTGGCCCCCAAAGGAGAAGCCCAGGCTCGCCTGCGACATGCTGCAGTAGCCGATCTTGACGCCTCGGGAAAAAACCTCGCCGCGACCGTAGGCGCCGCCGACTAAGAGTGCTCCCTTGGTGACCTCCGGGAGGACCGCGTAGGCGTAGGAACTGTCGAAGTACGCCTGGATGCTCGGGTCCGTCGCTTTGAACAGCGCTATTGCCCGTTCGACTTTCGCCGAGAGCAGGTCCCGCGAAGCGATCTTCTCCGGCCGTGTCGCGCAGCCCGCGGCCAGCACGATCGTGGAGACCAACCCAACCGCCAACTTGCCTTTCATGGCCTGTTCTCCTTCGACATCCTGTCTCGACTGCACTAACTTGACCCACGCCCATCACGGCGCGCGTGCTGCCATCTTAACGGCGTCTGCCTGGTACGGCAACAGGTGTCGCGTAACGAGAAAGGGCTGTACGCCCAAGCCTACAGCCCTTCTGCCATTCGTGCGCACGTGTCGTCTACCGCGCTCTACGTCGACGCCAGCGCCGGACGACCAGAACAGGCAAGCCTGCCAAGGCCAACGACGTCATGGCGGCACCCGCCTTGGCCGCGCCGGGAACGGCCAGCGGTTCAAAGCCTTCCGGTATTTGCGGATTGAAGAGGCTCTCGTCGAGGTCAGCGTCAAAGTCGAAAAAGTCATCGATCTCACAGAGTTTCATCTTCCGGTAGCCCGTAAGCAGACAGGGGCTGATTTCACCCTCTCCCTCAAGGTAGATCGGCAACCGCCTCTCCGGGTCCGCCCATATCCGGACGCTCATCGACTGGATCCGGAAGAAGAAATTCACCAGTTTCGCGTCCAGCCCCAGGCCGTCGAGACCGAGGAAGCGGTGGACGATATCGGGGACCTCAAAGCCAACGGCCTCGATGCCCTGGACCTGCTTGGGGCCGATCTCGCGATAGCTGCCGGACGCCCAGAGCCAGTTGAAGCAGTCCTGCGGGGTCATCTGCAGAACGCGGTCACGATGGTCCGCCGGAATCTGCGTACGATAGTATTTCTTGACGGTCGGGAATAACACGGTCGCCGTGCCGCTGGGCAAATGGAAGGAGAATTCAATGATGAGCGTGCCGTCTTCGGTATACGTGCGGTCGGTGTATCCGTAGGAAAGAGACAGTAGTTTCTCCACGCCCAGTTTGTAGGTGGGCGCCTCGTCGTCTCCAAAGTAGCAGTTGCGCGTGCCTGTCACACGGACCTGTGTTTGCTCTTGGAGAGCCTTCTGCACATCCGCCCAGGCGATGCTCTCGGGGATAAACCCGTTGCCGCTGGGAAACAGGAAACACAGCGATACGACAACGACAATCGCAATGCCGGCATATCTCGCATATCGACTTGTCATGATAGTCCTCCAAATCTGCCTGAATTGAACCGTGGGACGCGGTGCCGCCGGTGGGAAGCCCGCAGCGGCTCGCCGGGCCTCGTGGGGAAAACGTTCGGCCCATGCGTCGAAGTCAAACCTCGCCGCCTCCTGGCGCAGATGCGCTGCGAGCATTTCGTCGAGCCGCTTGTCATCATGTTGGCGCTTCATCGATCGTTGTCCCCGAAACCATTGGCCTTCATGGACCTGGCGATCTGCCTTCGGGCCCGTCGGAGCCTCCCGTTGATCGCCTGCGGCGAGAGGCCCAGCACATTGGACATCTGCTCGTACGTCATCGCGTTGTAGTACCGCATGAACACCACCTGGCGCAGGTGCTCGGGCAGCCGGCATACCGCATCGGTCAACTGCGCCGCCTCGTCGGCGTCACCGTCGCGGCCGGTCGGTGCAGACGCAATGGATTGCATCTCTACGGGTGCCGTGCGGTGGCGTCGGCGCTCGGTGAGCGTGTCCTTGGCGACGTTCCGGCAGATCGTGCCCAGCCAGGCGCCGAAACGCTGAGGCTGACGCAACGTTCGCAGCCGCCGGCAGGCCTCCGCGACCGCCTCCTGGGCGATGTCCTCGGCCAGATGCCGGTCGGCCACGACCGCGTGGGCCAGCGCCACCAGCGCCGGGTAATAGCGACCGATCAGCTTGGCGAAGCCGCCCGTATCGCCCTGCAACGCCTGCTGGACCAGAATCTCATCCGTCGGTTCGTTCATTCGGTGCCATCGAAGAAACAGGCCTGTTTCCCTTTGTGCCTATAAGTCCCCTTACCCTCGCAAAATGGGCGCAGGAAATTATTATAACGTGCACGTCGTTCGGAGATAGAGGCACAACAGAAAAGAGGGCGGGAGCACGAATGCAACCGTGAGGGACAGTCGTCCGGGCCAGGAGAAGGGGCGCCTGCGTTCTGCCTCCGGCGCGACAGAGGACCCAAGCTGCTCGAGAGCCTGGTCAGAAACGCCTAAGCGCGGTCACAACCTGGGGAGCCGGTTCTAACCACCTTCGGCGGCGCTATCGGCGCTCAGCGCTGGGTGCGCTGGCACACGATGTGGTAGAGCTGCCGGGTATTGGGGCAGCGCCTTTCGATCTGCTCGCAAAGACGGTGGAAGAAACCGACGTAGTTGAGGAACGGGCCGCGTCCCTTCAAGTGGACGCGACGGACGCGCGCGAAGCGACTCGGTACATCTACCCCATGGATTTGACCGCAACAAGGACACTTGATCTGATGATGATTTGCCATCGCAGTACACCTTTTCTGCCTGGCCGGCACGTGTCACACACCGTCCGGCCCGGGCGATGGTCGAGGGTCTGGCCGAGTCAATGTCCTCAGAGGGGGTCGTGAGGCCCAGGGCCGAGGGATGATCGGCTCAGTCCGTATGAAAACGTTTCAGGACAAAGAAAAACCCCCATGTCCGTCATTAGGAAAACCGCGGGAAGCCTTTCCCGTACGGGCGACCGCTCCCGGATCGAAACGACGTAACCGTTTCGCTCCGCTCATCCGTGATACCTTTCAAATCGAATACGGCACTTCCGCGTCGTCCTGCCCGGCCAACGCCGGCCCTGGGCAGCGCTGCAAAACGAATCCCGCCGGTCCTCCACAAAGGAGGTCTTCGAGCAGGATTAGGGTTAGGCGCGGTCGCAGACAATATGATAGAGCTGTCTGGTGTTAGGACAGCGGCTCTCGATCTCTTCGTATAACTGCTGGAACAGACCGACGTAGTTGAAGAACAGACCGCGATCGTTCAGGTGTACGCTTCGTACGCCTGAGAAACGAGTCGGGATGTGGACGGCGTGTACTTCGCCGCAACACGGACATTCGATGTGGTACGCGCTTGCCATACCCTGACACCCTTCTCATCACCGAAAGAGACGATGGCCCGCTCGATTCGCACTGGGCTTCCTGCTTGGCGAAAACGTCGCACGGGCGCGCCCCGCGCCGGGCAGCAATACATTTCCTTCACCGGGGTGGGGATTCTCCTCGAATGGACGCACAGGCGCTCCATTCGCAGTCATCCCTTTCGGGGTTCCGTCCCCTCTCGTGGCGGGGAAAGCGACTTGGTCCTTTCTCACCACTCGTCCTTCGGTTCACTGCACTTCTTACTATATCATTTCAAGCTCGGATTGTCAAGCCAAGACCTGTCCGAATTGGATGATCCATTTGCCTACAGCGCCATCGGCGAAATGCTCATGCCGGCCTAACGAACGGCACCGGGGTACAGTCGTAAGCGCATCGGGAATACGCTTTGTGAGCAGGCGCATTGCACGTAACCCTATGGGGCGGACAAAGCGCACCGACCAATGGGTGCGTACGCGATCGCCTCAAGAGAGTCGCACGTTGCAGTCGAGGACGAGATGGCGGTGTTCACCAGACAATTCGCCAATCGCGTGGAGGCAGCCGGACTGCTGTGCCGCGAGTTGGCGGCGCACGACGTTGGCGGCGCCTTGATTCTGGGTATTCCGCGCGGCGGCGTAGTGATTGCCGACGTGATCGCGCGAGTTCTGGGGTGCGACCTGGACATCGTGCTGACCCGCAAGATCGGCGCGCCGGGCAACCGCGAGTTGGCGGTCGGCGCGGTCTCTGAGGACGGCAAGCTCTTCATCAACGAAGAGATCGCTGCGGAGGTCGGCGCAGACGACGCCTACATGGCGCAGGAGCAGACGCGACAGCTTGAGGAAATCCGGGTCCGCCACAACCGGTATCGTCGCGTGCTGCCCCAGGCGGCGCCGACAGGCCGGACAGTAGTTGTCGTCGATGACGGCGTCGCTACCGGCGCGACCATGCTGGCGACGCTCTGGGCTGTGGCCGCAGAAAACCCCAGCCGCACGATCGCAGCCATCCCGGTCGGCGCGCCGCGCGTGATCGACCGGCTCGGACGCGAAGCGGATGAGGTCGTTTGCCTGCTGGCGACGGAGTCGCTGCGTTCCATCGGGCAGTTCTATGAGACATTCGAGCAGGTCGACGACGACGAGGTGCTCAGAATCCTCCGCGCCCAACGCAGAAGGCGATCTCGTTCGAACGGTGGTCGGCGCGCGAGCGGACGCGATCCGAATCATTCCGGGTAGCCACAGTCATAGTTCGACGGGAGACGTGACATGGTACGCAAGGGCTTTTCGCCAGAAGAGTTGGTTATCGAGACTGACGCGGCGCCGCTGGAGGCGATCTTGGCGCTCCCGAGTGAGTGTCGCTCGCTCGTGTTGTTCGCGCACGGCGCCGGCAGCAGTCGGCACAGTCCGCGCAACCGGTACGTAGCCGGCAAGTTGAACGAGGTCGGGTTCGGGACGGTGCTCATGGACCTGCTGACTGCCGATGAAGAGCGGATCGACGCGAACACCGGGAAGCTGCGGTTCGACATTCCGCTGCTGGCCGGTCGCCTGGATTCGGCGACGGAGTGGGTCCTGTCCGACCGGCGGACTGCCGGCCTGGACATCGGGTACTTCGGCGCCAGCACCGGCGCCGCGGCGGCTCTGGTCGCGGCGGTGCAACGACCCCAGATCGTCAAGGCAGTCGTCAGCCGTGGAGGCCGGCCTGACCTCGCTGTGCGTATCCTGCCCGAAGTGGAGGCGCCGGTGCTCCTGCTCGTCGGAGGCAAGGACCGGATCGTCCTGGACATGAACACGGAGGCCGCCAAGAGCCTCCATACGACCTGCGAGCTTATCGTGGTTCCCGGCGCGTCACACCTTTTCGAGGAGCCCGGCACGCTCGCGGCGGTGGCGAATCACGCGACTGCCTGGTTCCGCCGATACATGGCGGTGGCTCCCACCCACGCAGCCCACGTTGAGCGGCGCTGATTCCGGACATAGCCCCAATCGAAATCGGACTTTCCCCTGAGGTGGCACATGAAGGTGACAGAACACCAAATCGAGCATGTCATGGCGGTGGCCAGGCGAACGGGATTCACCTTCGTGGTGATGGTGGACGAAACCACCAGGCCCTCCGTAGCCCTCGTGGAGGAATGTAGCCAGGCCGGCACGGAATGGATATCCATCAAGGCGTGGACTCCGGTGTCACTGCCGGAGAACCCGGCGACCGAGCCGAAGCTGGCGCTGTTGGTCTGGGATGCAGAAACTGGCCATGGTTATCAGGTTACCGGGCGCGCCGTCCAGGCGGATCCGACGGCGGTTCTAAACGGCTACTCGCCCATCGAGGCGCACCAGCATTTCCCGCAGGTCGAGGAGCGAGTCCTGATGGTCGTGGACGACGTGACCGAGTTGGTGGGCGCACGTTAGACAGTCCATCGCTCAGTGCGTCGCGCCTATTTCGAGGCCGACTGCAGCACGCGCGGCAGGCGGCCTTTGAGGTCGTCCCGACTGAACGGACCCCGCTCAGCGATCAGCTCGCGCGCGGCCGGGACCTGGTCCCAGACGTTCCACAATAACACGCCGCGTACCCGGCCGTCCCGAAGATAGTAGACCGCTCCCTTCCGGAAAGGTTTGTTCCAGTCGGAGAAGGTCTCCAGGCGCGAATCCAACAAACCCACCGCCTCGTAGCCTAGGTCAAAGAGGTCCGAATAGAAATAGGGCAAATGATGGTAGGGCTCGTCTTTCCCGGCCATGTTGCGACCGGCCTGCTTGCCCATCGTGTTGGCGTTGTCCTCGTGCTCGACGCGCAGCCGCCGGTCCAGCGCCGGATTGTGGAAGTTGGCGACGTCGCCGGCCGCGTAGACATCGGCGGTGCTGCCGCGCAGGAACTCGTCTACCACAATGCCGTTGTCCACTTTCAATCCCGCCTGCCTGGCCAACTCCATGTTGGGCTCGATGCCGATCCCGGCCACCACGCCATCGACGACAATGCGACGCTGGTTGGAGGTGGTCAGGACGGACTGGTCGCCTTGCCTTTCCAGACCCTCGACCGATTCGCCGGGCAGGACCTCGACGCCTTGGTCTCGGTAGTACCCGGTCAGGAAGTCGGACAGCTCGCGCGGATAAGGCAGGGCGCCGATGCCGCTCTCGGGAAAGATCATCACGACCTGCACATCGTTCATCGCCAGCGCGGCCGCGATCTCCGAGCCGATGAAACCGCCTCCGATCACCGCGAACCGCTTGCCTTTTTGCGCCAGCGCGCGGAGGTGCCGGTAATCCTCGGCGGTGCGGTAATAGATGATGTGACCCTCGCCGAAGGGCAATCGTCGCGGCGTGCCTCCCGTCGCCAGTAGCAGCTTATCGAACGTGTAGGTGTTGCCCTTCTCGTCGGTGACCTGCTTGCCTTTGGCGTCGAATTTCCCGGCACGGCAGCCCAGGTGAAGCTTCACGTTGTGATCCTTGGTTTTGCGCCAGATGCCGTCGAGCGGCTTGCCTTTCCAGAGCCCTTTTGACAGCGGCGGCCTGTCGTACGGCGCATCCCGATCAGCGCTGATGATCCCGATCGTGCCTGTGGAGTCCACCTGGCGAATCCCCTGCACCGCCGCGTCCGCTGTCATCCCGCCACCAATGATCAGATAGTTGTAATGCGCCATCGTCACTCCTTTCGCTTGCGATCGTCGCTGCGCTCCTACCGGTCGCGGGCCACCACCGCGCCCGGCACTTGTCTCGTACGTCGTCGAGGCCCGCGCGTTCGCCCAATCGACACCTCCCGGCAAACATCCTTGTCCCACGCTACACCGATAGAGTATAATGCCTACGTTGAATGCGGTAGTTCCTCAGAAGACGACCAAGCGGAGACGTATGCAGACAACGACTGACAACGCCAATCAGGAAACAAATGGTAACAAGGAGCCGTGGCTGGCGGCTAGCTTCTCCCTATTGGTGCCGGGCGCAGGGCAGTGGTATTGCGGTTCTTGGCGCACAGGGATGACCCTTATCCTCTTGTGGGTGCTGCTCAGCGTGGGGCTTGTAGCTTCTCTCGTTATGGCGCAAGTGCCTACAGTGGCGTTTGTCGCGGTGTTGCTGGGCTATGTCACCCTGTGGATAGGGGCCATCGTAGCTGCATTCCGTGTCGCCAAGAGGGGCAACACCGCCGATTTCGAGAGCGCGCGAACTCAAGGCAAGAACCCGTGGCGCGCGGTTTTTTATACTCTGGTTGTGCCCGGCGTTGGACACCTGTATCTGGGCAGATGGTTCATAGGAGGCGTGGTTGTTACCCTCGCCGGCGCTCTTGCGGGGCACCAAGGCTCTTACTCCGGTATCGCTCTCCTAGCGCTTCGCGCCGTCGCTGGTTTTCACGCATATTTCGCGACCGGTGACGATCGGCCCAGCCTCAGACCGGCGCTGATCGCGTTGGCCGCGGTCGCTATCGGGATACCCGCCATGAATCACGCTCTGGTATGGCTAGCCGTAAGACCGTACGTTTGCGAAGTCTATCGTATGGGCGGCAATAGCATGGCGCCCACGATACGGAATGGGACCCGCGTGGTCAGCAACAAGCTCATCTATCAAGGTCAGGGACCTGCCGCAGGTGACATCGTCATACTCACCCCGCCGGATCACCCTCTGGTCAGCGACAGGACGGTGGTATGTCACCGTATCGCGGCAACCGGCGGGCAGACGGTGCAGGTGCGTGAAGGATTGGTTTGGATCGACGGGGAATGTCGCGAACCGCGCGGAACACCTCATCGCTCCCTTTCGTCCAAAGTGATTTCCAAGTACAGTGCACCGTACTCTGCCTATGGCGTCACTGAGCCGTACCGCATCCCGGAAGGCTGCTATTTCGTCCTGGGTGACAACCGGATCAACGGTCTCGATAGCCGCTGCTACGGAGCTATACCTGGAGAGGCCATCGTCGGCAAAGTCGTGCGCGTACTCTGGCCCCTCAATACGCCTCCCTTGTACGGCCATAAGGGCCCTTAGCAGAATGATCCTTGCACGGTGATAGCGCTGTAGGCGTTGTAGGGGCAACCCCCTGTGGTTGCCCGGGCAGGCACAGGGGCCTGCCCCTACACATCGACCCCGGTCATTCCATTAGACGGTCTTAGCGTCCATCGGCGTAGCGTTCGTCCATCATGCGGCGGGAAATGCGGGCGGCGATCTTGCGGGGAGCGAAGCGGAGAAGCTGGATAAGCATCGCGTTGAGCAGGCCGGGGACGATGAGGGTCCTGCCCTTGAGCATAGCGTCGTAGCCGCACTCGGCGACCTCGCGCGCGGAGACGCCTTTGGCGAAACCGTGCACATTCTCCAGACCGGCACGCTCGACGAATTCCGTCTCCACGGGACCGGGACACAAAGCGGTAATCGTGACACCAGTGCCGGCCAGCTCGTTCGCCAAGGCCTCCGTGAACGAGACCACGAACGCCTTGCTGGCGTAGTAGACCGATTGCAGCGGTCCCGGCAGGAAGCCGGCCATCGAAGCGACGTTGAGAATCCGGCCGTCCCGGCGGGCCACCATCTCCGGCGCGAACAGCCGCGTCAGAGCCGCCAGAGCCGTGATATTCACCTGGATCATCGCCTGGTTGCGCTCCCAATCCTGCTCGTGGAAAGCGCCGCGAAAACCGAAGCCGGCGTTGTTCATCAGATAGTCGATCTGGATACTACGCGACTTGATTTCGTCGTAGATGCGCTGCGGCGCCTCAGGGTCAGCCAGGTCTTCGACGAGCACGTAAACACTGGCCCGGTAGGCGCTTTCCAGTTCCGCTTTGAGTGCTTCCAGACGTTCCGCCCGCCGGGCCAGGATGACAAGGTCTCCGCCGCGTGCTGCATGGACCCGCGCCAGCTCGGCTCCGATTCCGCTCGATGCACCCGTGACGAGTGCCGTTGCCTTGCGATCGCCCATCAGCCTGTCCCCTCAGGCGGCGCATCGGTGCCGTCCTGTGTGTCGGGCCTCTCAATGACACCGGCCTTCTGGAGGCAATAGACGACCAGCCAGCACAACGCCGCCCAGGTCAGACCGGCGCTCCAACCCGCCAGCACGTCCGTGGGGTAGTGCACTCCCAGGTAGACGCGGCTAAAGCCCACCAGCAACGTAACGATCAGGCCGCAACTGATGAAGTACACCTGGAAACGCAGCGCGCTGCTGGTCCGGGCCAGCAGGACCGCCAGCGCCATATAGACGACCGCCGAGAGCATCGAGTGGCCACTGGGAAAACTCGCGGTCACGACGTAGGGCACGTGAGCTGCGTACTCCGGACGAGGCCGATCAAAGAAGGCCTTCATGGCAAACGTCAGGATCACGCCGCCTCCGACGACCGCTGCGAGTACCACCAGGGTGCGATAGTGCCGGGACATCAGGAGATATCCGGCACAGGCGAGGGTCACCAGCGCCAGCACCGACGCGCTGCCCAAGGACGTCAGGTCGGTCCACATCGCCTCGAACCACGCCGGGCCGATTGACTGCCGCGGATCCTGCGGCGAACGGAGGTGCTGGACTGCCCATTCATCGAACCGCTGCGTGGTGCCCTCCATGACCTCGTCAGCCAACTCCCCTACCACCCAGGCGCCGACGAGAACGCACGCCAAAGCCAGGATCATCGCCAGATCGACGTTTTGTCCCAGCCATTTCCACACGCCACGCAATCGCGCCGGCGCAGCGGCCCTATCTTGTGCTGTCGGTCGCATAGGGGATGTGTGTACCAGGAAACTTGCCTCACGGCAAGCCCCTTGAGCTGCGAGGTGGACGAAGGCAAGACCGACGCCCAGTTCAAGAACGGGGTCTCGACCATCCACCTACCCAAGACGCCTGAGGCCCGGCAAGCCGCCAGAAAGGTGCAGATCAAGACGGAATGATGCGGGAAGAGCGCGGCAGGGTTCACCATCTTGGAGCCCCGCCGTCTCCGGCCCGCTGAGATAGTCTTCCGTCAGAATCTGTAGAGCACACCGATGTTGATCCCGAGGCTGTCGATATTGGCCTTGGTGATGTTAGCGAGTTCCGCCTTGGCCGCGTCGACGTCGGTCTGGAGGAACAGCCAGCGCGCCTCGGCCAAGATGGAAAGCCGTTGCAGGCCGATCTCCAGACCCGCCAGCGGGAAGAAACCGAACTCGTCGTCGATGTCGGCGCCGTTGCCGTCGAAGTGGTAGTAGCCTACACCGGCGCCTGCATACGGGACGATCCGCTCGCCCAGCATCGGGAAGTTGAACAGACCGGCCGCTTCCACCGGCATCACCTCGACATCGGTGTCGTCGAAGTTGATGTAGCTGACGCGCGCGTCCACGCTGATCCGATCGAGCGGATTCAGTTCCAGCTTGACGCCGCCGCCGAAGCCTTCACCCAAGTCCCTGCTGTCCAACCCGGCTCCGAACACACCCATCTCGACGCCTCGTCCGTGCGAGCAACCGCCGACAGCCATTGCCAGAGCAGCCAGCAACGCCAGAGCTGTAATTCCTTTCGCGTTCATCTGCGACTCCTTCGCAACACACTCGTTTCTTTTCTGGCCTCTGCGCTGCACTCGCGGCGCGGAACCCGGCCCCCAATCAAACATACAAACTATACCGCAAGTTGGCACCGTGCAACGGCAAATCTGCTCGATCAAGCCGTAGCCGCATCAAAGGCGATCAGCGGCCCGTTCTATCATCGACCCGTTCCCAGAGACACTCTCGAAATGGAGGTGAACCATGTCCAAGCCCAAGTCATTAACCAGACGACAGCGCGCCCTGATCGAAGACCTCTTTGCAGACGGTGCGAACGAACAGCAGGTGCTCGCCAAACACAAGGTCAGCCGGGAGCTATACGCCCGCTGGCTGGCCGACGAGCGCTTCCTGGAGGCCTTCGAGAACCGGATCGCCCAAGCCTACCGAGCCGGCCGTATCATCCTCGCCCGCGCCGCTCACCAGGCAGCCACAACGCTCGTCGGATTGAGCCAAGCCACCGACAAGGGAGAAACCACACGCAAAGCCAGCCTCGACATCCTCGCCGCGCAAGGCCCCGCCGCGCCGAGACCCACCGCTATCCCGCCCCAGCCGACCGCCTCGCCAGTCCGCCCGCTGCCCCCCGAAACCGCCAGCCGCATCCTCGCCATCCTGGCCGAAGAACAGGATGCACCCGACTAAGGCCTGTGGAGTGGTAGTCCCATACTGGCGCTGGGCTGCAAATACTGCTGAGAGCCCTGTCCTTTCGGCCGTGCGATGTGGTACAATAGCATCGGCTGGCGGGCAGCCATGGGCGTCTCAAGAAAATGTGCAGATACTTGCGGCCAATGCCCGATTTTGAGACTGGAGGGTTATCGAGCCCAAGATGCGTAGAGTAAGAATACTGGAAGACAGCGAAATCAACGCCCTGCTGACAGAACGCAAGACGCTGCCGGACAACTGGAGAACTCGACTCAAGCTGCTCCCGAAGACCGACTCGAAACACCTCCAGCGCGACTGCGAGGTTTCTGGGGCGAACGGCAATACGTTCAGGATCGTACTGCGCCAGAGCACGTTGAACGTGTTGGACTTCTCGATTATTCTGACGCTCAAGGACAAAGACGGGAACGAGTTTCGGCTGTGTCGCTACAACGGAAAGCACCCGTCGGAACACACAAACAGATTGGAGAAGTCCACCGGCGACGAAAACGCCCGTTTCCGGAACCTGTTTCATATTCACATGGCTACGGAGCGATATCAGCGGCAAGGATTCGAAATTGATGGATTTGCTGAAGTGACAAAGACGTACTCATCGTTTGATACTGCTCTGGAGGAATTCCTCAGAGCGAACGGTTTCATGATACCCGAAGAGCACTTGCCTTTATTCGATGGCCCGGGAGGTTCAAAATGAACCTGGTGGAATTGCGCGAAGAATTCAGGCGGAAGATATGCGATGAGATTGATATCGAAGACCAGGGTTTGCAGCGGTACATTGTCTATACGCCTTTCATGTTCGATGATGGCGATCATTTCGTCGTCGTCTTGAAACGTGAATCAAATGACCGGTGGATCCTCACGGATGAGGGTCATACGTTCATGCACATAAGTTATGACAACCTGGATGTCTCGCACGGTACACGGAGGAGTATCGTTGACCAGACGCTTCTGAGCTTCGCCATGGTCAACGACTCGGGCGAAATCAGACTTGACGTCCCTGAGGGTGCGTTCGGCGACGCGCTCTTCTCATTCTTACAGGGTCTCACCAAGATCACTGACATAAGATTCCTGACTCGGGAGCGTGCCAAGTCAACATTCATGGAGGACTTTCGTCAACTTGTAAGCGAGAAGATACCTGGGCAAAGGTTGACTCTCGACTATACGGACCCGGAGCATGACCAGAAACAATTCTATCCTGTCGACTGCCGGGTGAATGGGACTGTTCGTCCCTTGTTCATCTTTGCAGTCAGCAATGACCTCAAGTGCTCGGCTGCCCATACTACGATCCTTCAGTTCGAGAAGTGGGGCAGGAGGTTCAACAGCATGGCCATCTTTGAGGACCAGACGCAGATTAACCGTAGCATCCTCGCGCGCTTTTCAGACGCGGTTGGCAAGCAGTTCTCGGACCTTGGCGACCGAAACAGGATAGGCAACTATCTCGATGAAGTATTGAATTCGTTTTCCGGATAATCCAGGCAGCCTCAAGCCGGTCAGGCCGGCGAACCCTCACAAGGACTACCCTATCCCTTCGCACGGCTGAGGTACGCGCCGTCGGTGGTGTTGATGCGGACGAGGTCGCCGATGTTGATGAAAGGCGGGACGCGGGTCTTGAGGCCGGTTTCGAGGACGGCGTCTTTCATCTGGTTGGTGGCCGTGGCGCCTTTGATGCCGGGATCGCACTCGGTGACCTCCAGCTCCACGGTGTTCGGCAGTTCGAGGCTGACGATGTTGCCGCTGTGGACGAGCGTCGTGACGACGGTGTTGGGCTTGCAGTACTTGATCGCGTCACCGATCAGGTCGTCGGTGACGGTCACCTGGTCGAACGTCTTGGTGTCCATGAGGATGTGGCCGGTGTTGTCGGAGTAGAGGTACTCCATATCGCGGCGGTCGAGGAAGGCCTGCTCGACGTCTTCGGTCGAGCGCAGGCGCTTCTCCAGCATGGCGCCGTCGGAGAGCCGGCGCAGCTTGGCCTGGACGAAGGCCCTCAGGTTGCCCGGCGTCACATGGGTCGCTTGCACGCATACGCACAACTGGTTGTCCATCATACAGGCCATACCCGGCCGCATATCACTTGCCTTCACCGCAGTATCCTCAGAAAAACCGCAATCTGGATTCTCAGGTTCCACACCTCAGGTTGGAGGCCCTTCGGTGAAGTCGTCCGACTTCCGGCCTCGAACACAAAGGTTGTTTACATACCCACCCTCGCGCCATTCGTCAAGAGCGATTTCAGCCTTCCGCGTTGCCCGGCTGGCCCGATCCGGGTGGCGCTATCCCCGGCAACGAAGAAGCGCTCGCCGGCAGGCCGATGGCGTTGGCAGTCTCCAGAACCCGAGCGAAGGATTCGGGCACGCTCGCTTCCAGGGTCCGGCTGGAGGGCAAATGCACGCTGAGTCTCCAGGCGTGCAGCATCAGTCGGCCGAAGCCCTGCCGGAGGGCCTTGTCGCCATAGAGCGGATCGCCGACGATGGGGTGGCCCACATGGTAGAAGTGCACGCGAATCTGGTGGCGCCGGCCCGTGTGAGGACAGGCGGAAGGGAACGTGAAGAAGCCGAAGCGCCGATGAACCTCGAAGTCGGTCACGCTGGGCTTGCCCCGCTTGACGTCGACGCCGACGCGACCCGATCCGAACTGCCTTAAGGGAACCTCAATCGTCCCCCGGTCGTCGGAGATGGTTCCGTGGCAGAGGGCCAGATACGTCTTGACGACCGTGCGGCGATCGAACTGCTGGCTGAGCCAGCGATGGAAGGCCGCGTTTCTGGCGAAGACCATCAAGCCGCTGGTTTCCTTGTCGATTCGATGGACCACATAAAGCCTCTCGCTCCGCAGGTCCGAGAGCATTTCCAGCAGCGACTCGCCTTTGGCGCGGCGCTCGGGAATCGCCGCGACGCCCTCAGGCTTGCTGACGGCGAGGATGCTGTCGTCTTCGAAGAGGATGGGAACCATGAGGTTGATTATGGATTATTGATAATTGACTATTTGTTGTGTTGCTGGTAGTAATCATCGATTGTCAATCACCAATTATCAATCCCTTCTATGAGTACGAATCGTTTTTTCGTTGAGGAATCGAGTATTGAAGGCAACTTCGTTCGGCTCAACGCCGAGCAGGCGCACCAGATCTGCCACGTGCTCAGACTCGAACCGGGCGCTGCCCTCGTGGTGCTGGACAACGCCGGCTTTGAGTACGACGTCAGGCTTCAGGAGGCCAACAGCCGCCAGGCGAACGGCCTCATCACGGGCAAGCGCCTTGCGTCGGGTGAACCGAGAAGGCAAATCACCTTATTCCAGAGCCTGCTGGCGCGGGACAAGTTCGAGAGGGTGCTGCAGAAAGGCACCGAGGTGGGCGTGTCGCGCTTCGTGCCGGTCCAGACGGACCGTAGCCTGATGCGCGCCAAGCAGATCGACGCTAAGAAGATCACGCGCTGGCGGCGCATCCTACAGGAAGCCGCCGAGCAGTCGCACCGAGGCCGGATACCCGAAATCGGGCAGGCGCTCGCGCTGGCCGACGCACTGGCCCGGTTCGGCCAATACGACCGCGTGCTGATCGGGGCGCTCTGCGATGGCTCGCCAACGCTGCGCGAAGCGCTCGTAAAGGATGGCAGAACTCCCGCCTCCGTCGCGATCCTGATCGGACCGGAGGGCGGTTTCACCGAGCAGGAGGTGGCTTTGGCGGAGGAAAAAGGCGCAGTCACGATCGGTCTGGGTCCGCGTATCCTGCGCACCGAGACGGCCGCGATGGTCCTGCCTGCCCTGGTCCTCTACGAACTGGGCGAGATGGAGCCATAGGGTGATGGAAGCCGGCAAGCTCTTCCTGGTCTCGACACCGATCGGCAACCTGGGCGACATCACGCTGCGCGCGCTGGAGACGCTGCGCCAGGTGGACTACGTCGCGAGCGAGGACACGCGCCACACCGGACTGCTGCTCAAGCACTTCGAGATCAAGAAGCCTCAGATCGCGTTTCACGAGCACAACGAGCAGCGCGTCATCGGCCGGATCATCCGCCTGCTGGAGGAAGGCAAGTCAATCGCTCTGGTGACCAGTGCCGGCACACCCAGCATTTCCGATCCCGGCTTCGTCGCCCTCTGGGAGGCGGTCAAGGCAGGTCTCGAAGTGACGGCCATTCCCGGCGCGACGGCGTTCGTCACGGCGTTGGTGCTCTCGGGCATGCCGGTTTACAGTTTCACGTTCCGCGGCTTCCCGCCCGTGAAGCCGGGCAAGCGCCGCCGCTTCCTGGAGCTGGACAAAGACTCGCCGCACACGCTGATCTACTACGAAAGCCCTTACCGCCTGCGCAAGCTCCTGGCGGAGGCGCTGGAGGTTTTCGGCAACCGTCACGCCGCGATCTGCAAGGAGCTGACCAAGATGTACGAGCGGGTCCGTCGCGGCCGCCTCTCCGAGTTGCTCGACGACCTGGAAGAAAAGCCCAAAGGCGAATACGTCGTCATCATCGCCGGCGCCGAATACCGCGAGCAAGGAGATCGAACCGATGAAACTGAAAGTAGACCGTGAAGCGGATGCTCTCTATTTAAGCCTGAGTGAAGAACCAGCCAAGGAATCCGAAGAGGTCTCGCCGGGTATCATTGTCGACTTCAACGAGAAGGGACAGGCAGTGGGCATTGAAATGTTGCACCTCTCCAAACGGACCTCGACAGCCAATATGCAACAGTTGCTCTTCGAATCCGTCCCGCCGATTCGGTGGGCAGAGTAGTCGGCCCAGTGTGATGGGCGTCCGCAATCGAGAAAGACAGGCTTGCTGTGCGTTTGGGACATCCGGGTCTTGCGCACGGCCTGATTCGGGCACACCCGAAGTCCGCCTTCGGCGGATGGGGGGAGGTTTTCCGCTCCCCGCCTTCGCGAGGACAAGCTTGAGCCAATGGCACGTTCATCGCTTCGTCACGCAGGATACGATCGCGTGGCGTGTGCTCCGCACACTGATTGGACCGCGTCTCATTCTGAAGCGGCGTGTGGTGCACACCCTACAAGACTGTCCTCCCTGGGCTATGCGACTTGCTGATATGAATATCGGTTCTTGATATTCTGGTTCAAATACATGCCTTTGGAGGGAGCACGCATTAGACCATCATAGACATGCGCCGGGACGTTGAAGTAGACATAGATAGCTCCCGATGCGAATTCTACCTCAAGCGTTCCTGAATCAAGATCGTATCCCACCGACCGTATGTTCGTCGAATCGACATGTTCTCTTTGCACCGCGATACCTCTCTACTTGTTTACTGTCTCCGCATATTGCAGCATCAGGGCACACAACTTGAGCAAAGACGCAGACTGCTTACTGGCGGACCACAACTTCTCCAAGGTCGCGGCAATCAGCATCGCATTCTTCTGCCGTACGCGATCCATAAGTTGGTGCTCATTTCGTACAACGCTATCTGCCTCGTTCCAGATCTGTTCGCCGAAATCTGCCACAACGGCAGAACGGATATTCTCACCCCACATGACGGCTCTTTGTCCCCAGAGCGTCTCTTCAGATGTGGGTTCCGGTTCGGCAACGGCTGACAAACGCAACAGGCATAGATTCGTCTTTGAGTTGCGGTCAAAATTCGCCTTCGCCTCTCGGTGTTTGCCGGGGTCATCCACGGTGCTTTCGACCTTTGCTCGAAGACCGACATTATCTGAGTCGAATATGACGAAGGCCGGGATTCCCAAATCGGCCGCCATGGCTGCAAACCTTCCCATATTGTCCTTTCCGCCGCTGACCACGAAGTGGCAACCGAATGCCCTGAAAGCATCCCATTTCTCGGACAGTCTCAAATGGGCTGAGATATAAGCCACGTCTTCCGGGCCCTCGACGAGGATCGGAACGGGCGAGAAGAAGAGTTCCCTCTGCGAAGGATGCATGATCTGGTTGACGCATGCCATAAGGCTTGTTGGCGATATTGGCGCCTCCTCCATAGCGTCACTGAGCCGCTTTTCTACCTCTTTGTATGTCGTGGCTGCCACCTTGGAGCAGTGCCCTTTAGGGCACTTGTGGAACAAGCGAATTCCTTCGAATTCTCTGGCTGTCACAAAATAGGGGCTATGGGTAGTGACAATTATCTGGGCGTTACCCTCTGTACATGCCAACTTCTGGAGAACATCAGACAAGTGTTGGGCTTGTGGAGGGTGTTGGTATAATTCGGGCTCCTCAAACCCGAGAAGTAGTCGCGGACCATTCTGCGTTTCATTTCCGGCCATTTCGTGCAGTATGGCCAACAGGAAACCCCTCTGTAGACCGTGGCCGGAGCGCGCGACTTCTCCTATAAAGTCGGCATCGCCGATGTCAGCACGAGCGAGAGGGTCACGTATGGTGATCGATGTCTTTGCGTCGAAATGCCATTTCAACTGCAGCCTCGCGCGTTGATTAACGTAATCCTGCAGCCGCTTCAGCATCGACAATTCCAGGCCTTTCAACGCCTCCTCTTTCTCTTCCAAGAGTGTGGCATATCTCTCCTCAACATCTTGCTTGAGCATTTGGATGGCGTCCGTGAAATCAAGCTTTGTCCTGACGGTCCTTGCGAGGAGTTGTCCCAGTGCAGTCTTGGTCCCTTCTTCTTGTTCGGTGGAAGCATCTTTGACCGCCGGAACATACACCCACTGGATGTAGTTCGCGAGATGGTATGCTCCCCTCGTGAATCCGAAGAATTGGTTGGACTCCGGTGTCAGAGTGCATTTCTCCGGATGCTTTTCCTCATAGTCTCGAAGGGCCTGTGTCATAGCTGCTTTTGTTGTTTCTGCGGGCAGTTCATCGAATTGAGAACGCAGAGAATTGTATATATCTCTAAGTTCAGGAACCAATGTCCCCTCTTTCTCAGCCTCGAAATAGGGGGACAACTCCTGCATCACGTCTCGCAGCCCGTAGTGCTTGACCGGTGCTCCGCCACTTGAATCATCCCACTTGGCTTCGGCAATTATCACCAGTTTGTGCTGCCGATAGTACAGTTGGAACTCCTTCTGTGCTGCCTCCGACAAGTCCTCAAATGTGACCGTGATCCTAATCGGACTTGTCTTGTTTTTGTGATGGAAGTCTTCCTCGCTCAGGACGCGGACGTCAGTGGGCGCTGACGCATTTTCCTGGAAGAACACGTTCAGAGCCATAAGGACCACTGATTTGCCGGCGCCATTCGGTCCGACGAGACAGGTGTAGTCGTCGAACTCAATAGGCTCATCTTTGAATGACCGGAAGTTTTCGATCCTAATGTGTTTCAGTCTCATGCCAAGACTCCTGCTTGTTCTGGTATTCCGGGGACGCGTTACTCCTTTCGCGCTCGAATCGGGCATGACGTCGCCACATATTCGATCTTCCCGTCAACCAGTGCGTACCGTTTGCCTTCTTGGGAATCCGCTATGCTGCTGTTTCCCTCGACAATGCTTCCATTCGGTGGTGTCTATCGGCCGGAAGACGGGGCGGGATAAGGCGAAAATGGACAAAGTCGGGCACGGCGGCGGTTGGTAGTGGGCCCGTCAGGGCATAGTAGCACGGGCGTCTCGCCCGTGCTCATGGGCGGGACGCCCATGCTACGGAACGGCGAACATGCTATTGGCGCAAAGCGGAAAATCTCAGGGGTTTGGGGACGGATTCCCCATGGGCTGCCGATGTACGCCAAAACCGGCTGAGCCGATCTTCTCTCCTTTCCTGTTGACTGACTACTATTGGCGGTAGTAGAATCGCGGGCGTGGACCAGCGCGTGGCGGTCTCCAAGAACGTCTGACAGAATGACTGGTGCGAAAGGTTGTGTAGGGGCAGGCCCCCGTGCCTGCCCAGGGCAACCACAGAGGGTTGCCCCTACGACGTCCGTACCGTAATCGCCGTAGAAAGGTCGTTCGGTTAGACGCTCTAAAGGCAAGGGCGATCGGGAGGTAAGGCAGATGGCGATGGGATCCAGAGAATCAGGCATATCGTGCGCAGGTTGGGTGCTCTGTGTCTTGACCTTACTTGGCTGCCAAGGGCGAGCGGAAACCTCAGATGTATCACCGTCGCGAAACGCGGCCGGGCAGTACGGCCAGGTCGAGCTGCTGCGGGACCGGTGGGGAGTGCCGCACGTGTTCGCGGAGACGGACGCCGGCGCGATGTATGGGCTTGGCTATGCCACCGCACAGGACCGCGCCTTCCAGATGTACTACAACCTGCGCATCATCCAGGGCCGGCTGGCCGAGGTGGTTGGTGACGTGAAAGTAGGCGTAACACGACAGCAACCGCAAGGCACCAACTCGGCGCTGCGCAGCGACATCCAGATGCGCACCATAGGCTACTACCGGGCCGCACAAGAAACCGCCGACCGGCTCGATCCCGAAGCGCGAGCGCTGCTGGAGGCATACAGTCAGGGTGTGAACGACTACATTCACAACCACCCGAACGACTTGTTACATCTGTTCGAGAGATACTCTCTGCGGCCGGAGCGTTGGACGCCGGCGGATTGCATCGCGTCATGGTGGCGGATGGGCCTGTTCTTCTCCGGCGACGGCCTGCGCGAGATGATACCCTATTACGAGATCAAGGACGGGACGCGCGTCGTACACTCCTTCGCGCCCGACGACCTCGACGGTGTCAGGAGAGCGATGAGCGCGAGCGGGCTCTTCGCACGCGACGACGCCTCCGTCATCCAGCGAAGCGATGTCACCGACGAATGGGTCGAGCGCGTGTATGAGTACGCAGCGCAGCATGGTCTGACGAGAAAGGTAGATGTGACGCGATCGGTGCAGCGCGTGCCGGCCGGGCCGCGTTTCAGCCATGCCTGGGTCGTAGGCAAGACGCGCACCACCGACGGCTCGGCGGTGCTGGTCAGCGATCCGCAGACCCTCGTGCGCAATCCCTCGCTGTTCTACGAATACCATATCAGCGGCGCGACCTTCAACGCACGCGGCATCGGCGTCGCGGGCAGTCCGAACCTCCTGATCGGTTTCACGCCGCACGTCGCGTGGGGCCTGACGGCGCTGGGCGCCGATCAGGCGGACCTCTTCCTGCTCAAGACCGATCCCAACCGTCCAAACCAGTATCTCCTCGACGGTCGCTGGCGCGACATGGACATGCGCACGGAGACCATTCAGGTCAAAGGCGGTCGCGCCGAAACGCTGACGGTCCGAGAGACGCAATGGGGACCGGTGGTGACGTCAATCGCGATGGGTGTCAGGCGGGGCGACGAGGTGGCGCTGAAACGCATCCCGATCTGCGAGCCCGAGCACGACACATTTACCGGCGCGCTGGCGATGCTGCATGCTAAGGACGTCTACGAATTCCAGCAGGCGAGCGGCGGGTGGCGCTTCCCCAGCGCCAATTGTGTCTTCGGGGACAGTCAAGGCAATATCGGATACAGGACGATTCTGGCTCTGCCGATTCGCTCGGCCAATTCCCTGCTGGACGAGCGCGCGGCTCACGAAGGGTGGGACAGCGCCAACGACTGGCAAGGCATACTGCCCCACGAGTTGCTTGCCCAGGTCATCAACCCGGCGCAGGGCTGGCTGGTCAGCGCGAACCACCGTCCGATCACGTCGTTCTACCCGATCTCGATGGGTATCTCGACAGGCAGTCTGGGCGACACCGACCGCTCCTGGCGCCTCAAGGAGCGCGTGACGGCGCGAGAGACCTTCACGCCGGCCGACGTCCTGGACATTCACTACGACACCGTCGCTCCTGTGAAACGCGATCTGGTCAGGCTGGGATACCACCTGCGCGACGTGCAGAAGTACCGGCTGGAAGAGGACACACTGCTGGCGTTGGACTATCTGGAAGACTGGCGTGCGGCCGACAGCAAATCCGAGATGTCCATCAAAGGCACCGAGATTCTCAACCTGATGCCGATGGCGTTCCGGCAGAACTTCGCGGCCGCGACGATCTACGGCGGTGGCGTCAGCGGCCTGTGCAACATGCTCCAGACCCTCGACACGCGCCTCGCGGCCGAGCCCAACGCGGCGCTGACCGACGAGGAAGCCGAGTACGTCAACCTGATGCTCCGTGCCGCCTGGCGCTATGGCAAAGCCAACTACGGCGACGATCCCAATCTCTGGAACGAGCGCGCCAGGCAACAACTGCTCGAAAAGCCGATGCCTTACATGTCTACACTCGACGGTTTCGGTTCGCTGGACGAAGCCAGCGACATCACGTTTCCGTCGCTGACCTGCCTCGACGGAGGTACGATCCTCTCGCAGCGAGCACAGTCGTACACCCAGTTCGTGACGATGGCGAACGCCGACAGTTCGACCGCGCTACTGCCCGTCGGCCTGTCCGAACGCCCCGAGAGTCCCTCTCGCCCGAGTAACTACGACCTCTGGAGCCAAGGCAAGCTGCGTCCCGCCCCGCTGTCGCGCGAGCAAGTGGACGCGATCGCGGTGTCGCGCGATGAACTGAGACCGATTGAACGCTGAGTCAAGGAAGGGACGGAGGAATGAGCACCTGGAACGGCGACAGACGTGACTTTCTCAAGAGCGCCGGGTTGGCGGCGGCGCTGACTGTTCCGTTCGGCCGCGCAGCGAAGGCGCAGACTTCCGGCGCCAAGCCTAACATCATCGTCATCCTCGTGGACGATCTGGGTTATGGCGATCTCTCGAGTTACGGCGCAACGGACCTCAAGACACCCAACATCGACACGCTCATGGAAAGCGGGATGCGCTTCGACCGGTTCTATGCGAACTGTCCGGTCTGCTCGCCGACCCGCGCGGCGCTGCTGACGGGTCGCTATCCCGACCTGGTCGGCGTGCCCGGCGTGATTCGCACGCACCTCAAGGACAACTGGGGATTCCTGTCGCCGCACGCGGTCCTGCTGCCGCAACTGCTCAAACGCGCGGGCTATCACACCGCTATCGTAGGAAAGTGGCACCTGGGCCTGACCTCGCCCAACCGACCGAACGAACGCGGCTTCGACCACTTCCATGGTTTCCTCGGCGATATGATGGACGACTACTACAGCCATCGCCGGCACGACATCAACTACATGCGCCTGGACGATACCGAGATCGATCCCGAAGGTCACGCGACCGACCTGTTCACCGATTGGGCGATCGACTATCTGCGACAGCGGGCGCAAGCGAAACAGCCATTCTTCCTGTACGTCGCCTACAACGCGCCGCATACGCCAATCCAGCCGCCGGACGAATGGCTCGAACGCGTCAGACAGCGCGAGCGCGGAATCAGTGACAGGCGCGCCAAGCTCGTGGCGCTGATCGAGCATCTGGACGCGGGCATCGGCAAGGTCATGGACGCCGTCAGGCAGGCCGGGCTCAGTGACAACACACTGATCGTCTTTACTTCCGACAACGGTGGCCAGCTCGGTGTCGGCGCCAACAACGGTGCGCTCCGCGCCGGCAAGCAGGACATGTA
>JAFGLV010000173.1 GCA_016927855.1 Sedimentisphaerales bacterium | reverse complement strand
GTGATCGACGACCTTGCCCTGGGGCGGGTCCATGATCTGGCGGTGCATGTAGATCAGCTTCTTCTTCTCGTAGCGCACGGCGTAGCCACGTAGGGTGGGCTATCTGCCCACCATTCCGCCCATCGCGCCAAACAGCCCGGCTGCGACCGTGCGATGTTGGTGGGCAAGCAGCCCACCCTACAAGGTTTGTTTGCCAAAACCCAGCATGAGGTACGCCGCCAGTCGCCTAGTGCAGCGGAAAGGCTGCTTCATTCTCTGCGTGCGAGAGGCTACAATCGCGTCGGTGCCGGTCCGCGAGTTCGTGCGCCGGCGCCGCTCGCTGGCAGCAACATGACAGGAGACAGGCATGAGCAACGATTCAACACCACAGGCTCTTACCGGCCGAGAGCGTGTCATTCGCACTCTCAATTACGAACCGGTGGACCGCCCTGCCGTCGATTTTGGCGGGACGCCGCAGACCGGCGCTCAGGTCAGCGTGGTTGCCAAGCTGCGGCGCGCCCTGGGCCTGGACGGGCCGGACCAGCCGGTGAAGGTCAGCGAGCCCTACCAGATGCTGGGCGAAATCGCCAGCGACCTGCGTCAGAGGCTCGATGTCGATGTGGTCAACCTGCCGACGCCGAAGAACATGTTCGGTTTCGAGAACGCCGGCTGGAAGCCTTGGCGGACCTTCGACGGGACCGCCGTGCTCGTGCCAGGCAACTTCAACACCCAACCCGAACCCAACGGCGAGCTTGTCATGTACCCTGAGGGCGACACGTCGGTACCGCCTTCAGCCAAGATGCCCAAAGGCGGCTTCTACTTTGACGCGATCGTCCGCCAGAGGCCCATTGACGAGACGACGCTCGACCCGGCCGATAACGTCGAGGAGTTCGGACCTGTCAGCGACGAGGACCTGGCCTTTTACGAGAAAAACGCGGCTGACCTGTACGGGAACACCGACCTGGCCATCGCGGCGTCCTTTCCCGGGACCGCCTTCGGTGACATCGCGCTGGTGCCGGCCCCCTGGATGAAAGACCCCAAGGGCATTCGCGACATCGAGGAATGGTATATCAGTACGATCACACGGCGCCGCTACATTCAGGAAGTCTTCGCGCGCCAAACGGAAATCGCGCTGGAGAACCTCAAACGCATCCACCAGGCCGTCGGCGATAAGGTCCACGTCGTTCTGCTCGACGGTAATGACCTGGCGTCGCAGAACAGCCTGTTCTGTTCGCCCGACACGTACCGCGAGCTCTATCTGCCATACAGCAAACAGCTCAATGACTGGATTCACGCGCACACAACCTGGAAGACGCTGAAACACTGCTGCGGCGGATGCGAGCCTTTGATTGAAGGCTTCATCGAGGCCGGCTTCGATGTCTTGAACCCGCTTCAGACCTCGGCCAAAGGGATGGACCCCGAGCAGCTTGTCGAGAAGTACGGCGGCCGGATCGTCTTCTGGGGCGGCGGCGTCGATACCCAACAGACGCTGCCGTTCGGCACGCCCGACGAGGTCCGTCGCCAGGTCGCCGAGCGGGTCGAGATCTTCAGCCGCAAAGGCGGCTACGTCTTCAATACCATCCACAATATCCAGTCCAACACCCCCATCGAGAACGTGCTGGCCATGTTCGAAGCCCTGGGGCGGCCTGTCCCCCATCGCTGAGGAACAACCCGGCTGCTGCGCCCTTGAGCGTGCTGACAACGCGTACAACTACCTGATGGCACCGACGACACCGGAGAAACCATATCAAGAAGCCCCTGCGCGGCGGAGGGAGAGGAAAAGCGAGATAACACGCAGGGGCTTGAGGGCTTAACCTATGCCTTGAATATACCCCGCTCGGCGGCGCAGGTAAAGCAAATTTTCCTCCGATTTTTGCGGACCGAGACCCCCAAAATCCGCGCCAAAACGGGCCTCGGAGCCCGCCTCCGCTTGAAAAGGCCCCAGGCTGTGGTATTCTGCCGGTCATGGAGATAGAACTGCCCAGATACACAGCCATACAGAGCCATACCATCGTTGTCGTGCCCCGCTATGCCGAGACGGACAGAGGCGGCGTGGTGCATCACAGCGTCTTCCCGGTCTGGTTCGAGATGGGCCGGACCGAGCTGCTGCGCGCCAATGGCATCGTCTACAAGAACCTGGAGGCCGCCGGGGTCTTCTTCGTGGTCGCCGAGCTGCGGATCAAGTACCGCCGGCCGGTCTTCTACGACGAGCCGCTTCGGCTGGAAACCACCTGCTCGCGGGTTACCGCCGCCAAGGTCGAGCACACGTACCGGCTCCTGCGCGAGCGCGACGGCCTGCTGCTGACCGAGGGTTGGAGCGTCCTGGCCTGCCTCGACGCCAACCGGACGGTCCGGCGTGTCCCCGAATTTATGTATCCGCCTGACGCATAGCAGCGCCAGAGGCACAGGAAAGCGGCCCCATGATCGTACTCCTGACGGACTTCGGCTTCGGTGAATACGTCGGCGTGGTGAAGGGCGTGATCCTCACCATCGACCCCGACGCGCGCATCGTCGATCTCTGCCATGACATCCGCCCCCAAAGCATCGTCGAAGCCTCATGGGTGCTGCGGAACAACTTCGGGTACTTCCCGACCGGCTCGACCTTCTGTTGTGTCGTCGACCCCGGCGTCGGCACGGATCGCAGGGCCATCGCGGTGCAAACGGAGAGCTACCACTTCATCGCGCCCGACAACGGCCTGCTCTGGGAGACAGTGAGCGCGCAGAGAGTGCTCGCGATCAGGCAGATTCCCGTTCCGGAGGAGGCGAGTTCGACGTTTCACGGTCGGGACGTCTTCGCGAAAACCGCGGCCCGGGTGAATCTCGGCCGATTCGACGAGCTGGGCCCACGTATCGAGAACATCGAGCGGTTCGAGTTGCACCGCATGGATCGCAAAGGCACAGTGGTGCGCATCGATCGCTTCGGCAACATCGTTACGAATCTCCCGCCGCTGTCTCAGAACGAATACCATGTACGATTCGACGCACACGAGCAGACCGTCCCGTACTTCCGCACGTATGAGGAAGCTCCCGAGAACGCACTCATTCTCATCACCGGCAGCCACAACACGTTGGAGCTCAGTGTCAAGAACGCCGACGCTAATGCCCTGCTGCACCTGGCGCCAGGCCAGACCATCGTGATCGCATAGCCTCGCGAAGCCAGGTTAGTCCGCGACCCTTCTGCAAACGTCGATGAAGTCGATCGCACGCTCAAGGGATGCCTGGGCTGTAGCTCGGTCACGCGGCAATCCCCTCGTCTCTGATAGCCCGGTGGATGGCGAACCGTCCGGCTGCGAAATCCGCCTCAGAGGCGAAAAAGAACAGAACGACGGTGCCGAATTCGAGACTCAAATCCGCGCCGAGCCGACTGACGCGCCGGTGCTCGTCGGAGCAAGAGGGAATGTCGTCGAGGACCACTGCGATGTCAATGTCGCTATCCGGCGTCAACTCATCTCTCGCGCCGGAGCCATAGAGATACACACGCCGAAGACGCGGACCGTACAACTTTTCCAGACCCTGCCGGACCTTTGAAGCGATTTCCTGTGCTTGCCTACGCGATGTAACCATCGGCGAATTCCCGTTGTTATTGCCGCCGCCTGTATCCGACAGCCATCGTATCGCCAGAAGCGGGTCCACACAATGCCAAAAGAACGTGGTTGTACACACACCGCGGAATGCGTCGTGATCCTGGCGGGAAGCGACGACGTGCTCCTGCGGGGTGGTGCCTTGGGCATTTCGGTTGAAAATCCGCTTCAAACCGACTACCCTTGGACTCGGCACGGCCGCGCTGTGCCGCCATGATAGTCATCTTTCTTGGGAGGTCTTTTCATGATCGGCAGTTCTGCAGAATCCACTCGCTCGGCCGGCAGGCGGCTTATCGGATCGGCCATCATCCTCGTTCTTCTTCCCGCCCTTCTCTTCGGTGCCGACTGGAAACCCGCCGATGGTCCTCTGATGACCCGCTGGGCGACAGGCGTTACGCCGGAGAACGTCCACGCGGAGTACCCCAGGCCCCAGATGGTGCGCCCTGACTGGCTGAATCTCAACGGGCTTTGGGACTATGCGATTCGTCCCAGGGATGAGGGGAAGCCGGACAGCTTCGATGGGCAGATCCTTGTGCCCTTCTGTGTCGAGTCGGCCCTGTCCGGCGTGATGAAATCGGTCGGTCCCGACAACCGGCTCTGGTATCGCCGCACCTTCCAGGTCCCACCCGGCCCACGCTGGGACCCGAGCATGGGGCGCATCCTGCTCAACTTCGGCGCCGTCGATTGGGACACCACGGTCTGGATCAACGGGACCGAGGTCGGCACCCACAAAGGTGGCTACGATCCTTTCACCTTCGATATCACCGACGCCCTGAAAGAAAGCGGCGTTCAGGAGATCGTGGTCTCGGTCTGGGACCCCACCGACGCGGGCACGCAGCCACGCGGCAAGCAGGTGCGCCGTCCTAACGGCATTTGGTACACCGCGGTCACCGGCATCTGGCAGACCGTCTGGATCGAACCGGTCACGAAGATCTACATCAAGTCGTTGAAGATGGTGCCCGACATCGATGCGGGCGTCCTGCGCGTCGACGTCGAGATCGGCGGCACGCCGACCGAGCCGAACAACCTCGCGGTCATTGCGCAGATTCCGGGAGTCTCGAACGAAATTGAGCGCGGCGAGACGCAGATGGGAACCGCCAAGGGCGCTTTGGGCGAGCAACTGACGATCGTAGTGGACGATCCTAACCTCTGGTCGCCGGACGCGCCGCATCTCTACGACCTGGACGTCAGCCTGTGCGAGCAAGCGAGGCGGCTGACCGGCCCGCCGGGCCTTATCATTCAATGGGACGTCGTGGACCAGGTCCGTACGTACTTCGCGATGCGAAAAATCGAGGTCAAGAAGGACGAAGCCGGCATCAACCGCCTGTTCCTCAACAACGAGCCGCTGTTCCAGTATGGCCCGCTCGATCAGGGCTGGTGGCCGGACGGATTGTACACGGCGCCGTGCGACGAGGCGCTGCGGTACGATATCGAGGTGACCAAGCAGCTTGGTATGAACACGGCGCGCAAGCACGTCAAGGTCGAGCCCGACCGCTGGTACTACTGGTGCGACAGGCTCGGTCTTCTCGTCTGGCAGGACATGCCGAGCGGGGATCGGTACATCCGCCGGCGCGATGCAGATATCGAGCGCTCCCCTGAGTCGGCGCGGCAGTTTGAGACCGAACTGAAGGCGATGATCCAGAGCCACCGTAACCATCCGTGTATCGTCATGTGGGTACCGTACAACGAAGGCTGGGGCCAATGGGACACGGCGCGGATCACCAAGTGGGTCGAAGAGCTCGATCCGACGCGCCTGGTCGATAGCGCCAGCGGCTGGACCGATCGCGGCACCGGCGACGTCTACGACATTCACAGCTACCCCGGCCCGGCCGTGCCGCCTCTCGAAGAGGACCGTGCGGCCGTGCTCGGCGAGTTTGGCGGTCTTGGTCTGCCCATCAAGGGACACACCTGGCAGGACGAGCGCAACTGGGGCTACCGCAGCTACAACTCGCGCGAGGAGCTAACCGACGCTTACGTCGCGCTGCTCCGCAAGCTGCAGCCGCTGACGGGCGAGCAGGGTCTGGCCGCGGCGGTCTACACACAGACGACCGACGTGGAGATCGAGGTTAACGGCCTGATGACCTACGACCGCGCGCTGATCAAGATGGACGTCGATCGCGTCACGGCCGTAAACAAGACGCTCTACACACCGACCGGAGACGCCAAGCTGACCCCACCCGCGACACCTTTGGTGGCCTGCGATCCGTACTTCAGCATCTGGTCGCCTGCCGCCAAGCTGACCGACGCCAATACCGTCCATTGGACCGGCAAACCTCACCGCCTGACCAGTATGGTTCGCATCGACGGAAAACCCTATCGCATCATGGGCGCCGCGCCGGCAGAACTGCCCGCACTGAACCAGACGGGCCTGAGCGTTCTTCCCACGCGCACCATCTACACCTTCGAAGGCGCCGGCATCGCGCTGACACTCACCTTCATGACACCTGCCCTGCCGGAAGACATCGACATCCTATCACGCCCGGTCACCTATCTCACCTACGACTTCCGCGCAACCGATGGCAAAGAACATCAGGTTCAAGTCTACTTCGATGCTTCAGCCGAGCTTGTCGTTAACGAGCCCCAACAGGAGGTAGTCTGGGGAACCTCCAGCCTGACGATGCAGACAGCGGGAACCCCAGGTGGCATGCAGAACCCGCTGATCCTGGCCATTGCCAAGATGGGCAGCAAAGACCAGCCCATCCTGGCCAAGAGAGGCGATGACATCCGGATCGATTGGGGGTACCTCTACACGGCGGCCCCCATGCGCGATGTCCTGGATTATGGGGTCGCTGTGGCATCTCAGGCGCGTCAGCGGTTCATCTCCGAGGGCAGGATACCGGAATCAGATGGTCGCCAACCCCGGGCCGCCAGTGACGCAATGCCTGCTTCTGCCATGCTGTTCGACCTCGGGCAGGTGGATGCCCAGCCCGTCTCGCGCTGGCTGATGCTGGCATACGACGATCTCTACTCGATCCAGTACATGAAGAAGAACCTGCGGCCGTACTGGCGGCGCAACGGTTGGGAGGCAGCCGATCTGCTCAAGGCCTCGGCCGAGGAGTATGAGTCGCTCAAGAAACGCTGCGAGGCTTTCGACAGAGAGCTGATGGCGGACCTGACTCAGGCCGGCGGCGTCAAGTATGCCAAGCTCGCGGCGTTGGCGTATCGCCACTGCTTCGCAGCGGGCAAGTTCGTCGCCGACACGAATGGCCAGCCGATCTCCTTCTGCAAGGAGAACCACTCGAACGGCTGCATCGGCACGTCGGACGTGTTCTACCCGATGTCGCCGCAGTTCCTGCTGTTCGGGCCTTCGGTGGCCAGGTCGTTCCTCGTTCCGTTCATGAACTACGCCGCGAGCGACCGCTGGAAGTTCCCCTTCGCGCCGCACGACCTGGGCCAGTATCCGCACGCCAACGGCCAGCGCTACGGCGGCGGCGAGCGCTCCGAGGAAAACCAGATGCCGGTCGAGGAGAGCGGCAACCTGCTGATCCTCATGGCCGCGGTCGCCCAGATGGAAGGCAACGCCGACTTTGCCAAGCTCTACTGGCCGCAGCTCGAACAGTGGGCCGAGTACCTCAAGGCCAAGGGTTTCGATCCCGAGAATCAGCTCTGCACCGACGACTTCGCCGGCCACCTCGCGCACAACGTCAATCTCAGCGCCAAAGCGATCTGCGGTCTGGGCGCGTTCGCCAAGCTGTGCGAAATGACCGGCGACCAGGCGAAAGCCGCCGAATATGCTGGAATTGCCAAGGAATTCGCCCGGCGCTGGATCAAGGAAGCCGACGACGGCGACCACTACCGCCTGGCGTTCGACAAGCCCGGCACGTGGAGCCAGAAGTACAACCTCGCCTGGGACCGCATCCTCGGTTTGGGCCTCTTCCCCGACGAGGTCAGGGAAAAGGAGATGGCGTACTACCGCAAGGTGCAGAACAAGTACGGCCTGCCCTTGGACAACCGCTCGCAGTACACCAAGCTCGACTGGGTCCTCTGGACCGCGACGCTCACGCAAGACCGTGACGACTTCGAGGCGCTGGTCGATCCGGTGTTCGCGTTCCTGAACGATACGCCGGACCGCGTGCCGATGACCGACTGGTACTTCACGCACAATGCCCGCAGGCGGGGCTTCACCGCGCGCCCCGTCGTCGGCGGCGTATTCCTCCAGATACTCTACGACCGAGGCGTCTGGCGCAAGTACGCCCGCCGCGACGTGACAAGAGCGAACGATTATGCGCCGATGCCGAAGCCACCGGTCCTGGTCACTGTCGTGCCGACCGCCCAGGACGAGCCGGCAACGTGGCACTACACGACGCGCCGCCCGGACGGCGATTGGTTCGCACTCGACTTCGACGATTCATCGTGGTCCGAGGGCCAGAGCGGCTTCGGCACACGGCAAACGCCCGGCGCGATCGTGAACACCGTCTGGAACGGTCGCACCATTTGGCTACGGCGGCAGTTCGAGATGCCCGCGCGTCCCTGGGGCAACCTCGCCCTGAACGTCCACCACGATGAGGACGTCGAGATCTACATCAACGGCGAGCCGGCCGCGACCGCGTCTGGCTACACGATGGGTTACGAAGCCTTGCCGCTGACCACCGCCGGCAAGGCCGCCCTGAAGCCGGGCAAGAACCTCATCGCCGTCCACTGCCGCCAAACCGGCGGCGGCCAATACATCGACGTCGGTTTCGTCGAAATCAAACAACGCGTCCCATAAGCGACATGCGGCGAGTGGAACCATGAGAGCTTGGCTGCGTGGTCCGTTCGAGTGGACTGAGAGCCTCACTGGCTCCCCTGCGGGACGGCTTGGGTGAAGTGTGTCTCCTACGGCACCTGCCGTCCCATAATCGTCCTATTCGAGCCCTGAGTCGCGCTTGATCCGCGTGGTACGGAGCCGTCACGCGAGGGAAGTGTCACTTTGCAGGTAGCGATCCTTGAGCGGTTGTCCTCCCCCCAAGGGGGTAGTAGCCTGCGTTACCCATGCGTTTCGTCACCCGCAATTCAAGCCTCTAGCCCGCATATTTCATCGGGGGTGGTGAATCCGGCTGGCGGCTGCATTCAAGACACGGGATAGCGGGATAGGGCTGGCGGGAC
>JAFGLV010000172.1 GCA_016927855.1 Sedimentisphaerales bacterium | reverse complement strand
GTCCCGCCAGCCCTATCCCGCTATCCCGTGTCTTGAATGCAGCCGCCAGCCGGATTCACCACCCCCGATGAAATATGCGGGCTAGCCCGTTCAGCAGCTCACCGCGTCGCATAGCGTTTTCGGCCGGGGTGATGAGACTCTGGACTTGCCGTTCCCGCCGTTTGTGACATAATGAAGCGATCGAACGCGCAGAACGGTGGGGATCCGGCATGAGTGATGTGACGCGCATCTTGAATGCCATTGAGCGGGGGGACGCACAGGCCACAGACGAACTTCTACCCCTGGTCTATGAGGAACTGCGGCTTCTGGCGACCCAAAGACTGTCCCGCGAGCGCCCGGGGCAGACACTCCAGGCCACGGCGCTGGTTCACGAGGCCTATCTGCGGCTTGTGGGGGACGAACCGCAGAGTTGGGATAGTCGCGGCCATTTCTTCGCCGCCGCGGCCGAGGCGATGCGGCGGATTCTGGTTGACAACGCTCGGCGCAAGCAAAGCCTTAAGGGTGGAGGAAACCAGCGGCGTGTCAGCCTTGACGACTCCATCGCAGTTGGCGAGCAGGCGATCTGTCCCGATGACCTCATGTCCTTGAACGATGCTTTGGACAAGCTTGCGGAACGGGATCGCCTCACGGCCGATCTGGTCAAACTCCGTGTATTCGGAGGCCTGCCGGTAAAGGATTTGGCTGAACTGCTCGGAGTTTCTCAATCGAAGGCCTATGCCGACCTTCAGTATGCTCTGGCGTGGCTCCATCTTGAAATGGATGACAGTCATCCCTCGGGTCAAGGCTGATTCGCGGTCACCATCTGCCCGTGGAGTGTCCCTCAATAGGGGTGCACACAGGAGTTTTCTGAGATTCCGTGGAATTTTGCCGTAGAGATTCCGCATTGCCGTATGGAGGCAACCGTATGTCAGTTGGTCCAAAAGACGAAAAAGGCATCTTTGAGGCGGCCATGGCGTTGAAGACGCCGTCTGAGCGGGAGACCTACCTCGACGAGGCGTGCGGAGCAGACACAGCACTCCGGGCTAGGGTCGCCGCTTTGCTAATGGCAGGAGAGGATCGAGGCCATTTTCTAAACCAGTTCGTCTCATCCTCTGAGTATACGTCACACGGATTGCTGGTAGAGACGTGCGGCACAGTCATCGGGCGGTATAAGCTGCTGGAGAAGATCGGCGAAGGGGGTATGGCGGTGGTCTATATGGCCGAGCAAACCGAGCCGATCCGCCGCAAGGTGGCCCTCAAGATCATCAAGCTGGGGATGGATACCCAGCAGGTGATCGCGCGTTTCGAGGCGGAGCGGCAGGCCTTGGCGATGATGGATCACCCCAATATCGCCAAGGTGCTCGACGCCGGGGCAACCGAGACCGGCCGGCCTTACTTCGTCATGGAGCTGGTCCAGGGCGTCTCCATCACCGAGTACTGTGACCAGAACAACCTGAGCACCAAGGACCGGCTGAACCTGTTTCTGGAAGTCTGCCACGCGGTCCAGCACGCCCACCAGAAGGGGATCATCCATCGCGATATCAAGCCCTCCAACGTCATGGTCACGCACCATGACGGCAAACCCGTGCCCAAGGTGATCGACTTCGGCATCGCCAAGGCCACGAACCAGAAGCTGACGGAAAAGACGCTGTTTACCCGCTACGCGCATATCATCGGCACGCCGGCCTATATGAGCCCCGAGCAGGCGGAACTGAGCGATTTGGACGTCGATACCCGCACCGACATCTACTCACTGGGCGTGCTGCTCTACGAACTTCTCACCGGCACGACGCCGTTCAGCGAAGAGGAGCTTCGCAAGGCCGGCTATATCGAGATGCAGCGGGTCATCCGCGAACAGGAGCCGGTCAAGCCCTCTACGAAACTGAGCACACTCGGCGAGACACTGACCGACATCGCCAAGCGTCGCAATTGTACACCCGATTTCCTCCGCAAGGCCGTGCGGGGGGACCTGGACTGGATCGTGATGAAGTCGCTGGAGAAGGACCGAACCCGGCGCTACGAGACCGCCAGCAGTCTGGCCGAAGAGATCCGACGGCATCTGGCCAGCGAGCCGGTCCTTGCCCGAGGGCCTGGGACGGCCTATCGCCTGCACAAGTTCGTCCGTCGCAATCGCACCCGAGTTCTCGGTGCTCTGGCATTCGGGATACTGATCGCCTTCACGGCGGTCGTTCTCTCCATCTGGAATCGGGACCGACGGCAACTGGAGGAGGCGGTCCTGTCTCAGGCACACCAGCAGTACGCCGAAGGCGATCTTGGGGCCGCACTGGAGATGGTTGAGTCCATCTTTGACAGCAGACGCTTCGGCCCGCGGGCCAGGCTGCTCTATGCGACAGTCCTTGTCGAAAGGCGTCAGCCTGATGAGGCGAAGGCTTTGCTGAACGGTCTGCTTCGTCAGGAACCAGCTATTGCCGGAACCGCTCACGTGCTGATGGTCCGCCTGTTGCGGGAGGCCGGGTCGCTGGAGACCGAGGCGCTTGAGCAGATCAGAGAGTACCAGCGCCGGGCTGAAGCCCTGCTTCCGAAGACTGCCGAGGCATACTTCATGCAGGCCATGGGCGCCATGACGATCAAGGAACAGCTTGCCTTACTGAACGAGGCGCTGAAGCTTAATCCGGATTACTACGAGGCTCTCCGGCTGCGGGCCTTCACCCATTATGCTTCCCGCCAATACGACCGTATGCTGGAAGACGCCTTTGACATGACCAACTTGCGGCGACGTGACCCGCTCGGCCATTCTCTGCGCGCCGTTGCCCTGCGCGAGCTGGGTAGCTACGGGCAGGCGAATGCGGCGTACGACCGCGCACTGAAACTGGTGGACAAGAATGATGCCCGGTACGTCGATCTGTCCATCCAGCGGTGCGAGACTCTCATGCGGATGGGCCGCTATGAGTACGTCGCTACGGCGGCACAAGAGATGCTTCAACTCTGGCCCGACAAGCCTATCTTTCAGTATCACCTCTTCTGTGCCCGGACGGCTTTGGGCGATGTCAATGAGGCCCAGGAGGTGTTCCAGAAGATCGTTCGTTCCGCGCCCACCGCGCGCAACGAATTCTGGTTCTGGGCGACGAAATACGTCTTCGACACTCTGGAGGCGGGACGGTCGTGGCACGGAGGCGGCCCCGCGCCGAAGGGAGCGGCCTTCCTACCGCTGCTGGAGGCGGAGGAGACCTATCGCGGTCTCTCGGTCAAGGCCCGCCGGATCTTCGTCGGGGGATTCGGTGGTCAATGGTCGCCCGACGGCAGGAAGCTGGCCTTCAGCCTGGGCGTGCAGGGGTACAGCGGGGTGGCCCTCTATGACGCCGCTACGAAGGAAACCGAGTTGCTGATTGTCCCCGGCAAGGACCCGCGCTGGTCGCCCGATGGGCGGTACCTCGCTTTCGTGCGGGATCGCCAGGCGCTGCGGCTGGAGGAGTTGACCTCTACCGAGCGCAAGAATCAATCGCGTTGGCTGGCCAACGAGGAAGTCTGGGTCATGAAGTCGGATGGCACAGAGCCCCGGCGGCTGGCACGGGGCGGCTGGCCCTCCTGGAGCAGGGACTCCGCACGGGTCTACTATCATTCGCGTCAGGAGAAAATGCTCTGTTCGATCGCGATCGCAGGTTCCGAGGTCGAACCCAAACGGATCATGGCCTGCCCCAGCGCGTTTCCTTCGGTGTCGCCGGACGAACAGCAAGTGGCGTATGTCGAGTACCGATCCCTTAAGGTCGAGCATCTGGTCTCGCACGCGGTAGTGGCCCAATGGCATGCGCCCTTCGACCCCTGGGGCGGACCCGTGTGGTCTCCCACAGGGCATGAAGTGTGTCTGGACGCTGACTGCAGCGTGGGGGACGGGACCGGCTTGTGGATTTACCCTCTGGACAGCAACGAACCGACCAAGGTTCTGACCGGTCAGATCATGGCGGCTTCCTGGGCCCCGGATGGCACCAAGCTCGTCTTTGCCCTGCGACCGCCGTACTTCGAATTGTGGACCGTCGATCTGGATCCTGGCGTCTCCACCGTGAAAGCCCTGGGTCCGGGGCAGACGCTCGCCGGACACTGGCAGGACATGCTGCGCCTCTATACGCGCCGAATCGAGACTGACCCGCAGGATGCGTACGCCTACGCAGAGCGCGCCCGGTGCTACGACTACTTGCACGAGCGGACCAAGGCCGAGGCCGACATGCAGCGGTGGTCCGCTATCATGAGTGGTCGGTCGCCTTCCGATTTGTGGTTTGCCACGCGGCACGGCTTTCGGCACGTCCTCGACCTGCCCTTCGATTGTGAACTCGTCTTTTCTGCAGAAAGACCCGTCAATAAGATCCCCGTGTTTTCTATTGCCTTCGGGCAGAAAGAAAGGTGTGAAAGGAAGTTGTTTGAGATTCCGATGGTAGCAACGTCCCTGGTGGGCCTGGGTTTCCTCGCAGGCCTCGACGCACCGGCGCGGGCCGATGTCACCTTCGGCACGCCGGTGAACATCCAATCGACTTTCCCTTCCCTGGACCCAACGCCCGACGAATTCATCGACTGTTTCTCCCCGGATGGGCTGGAAGTGTACTTCGAATCGGTTCATAAGGGCGGACAGGGCGGGATAGACCTCTGGGTCTTCACACGGGCCTCGGTCGAGGACGACTGGGGTCCTCCAGAAAATCTCGGGCCGATTGTCAATACGGCGAGTAATGATAGGGGCGCCTCTATCACCGGCGATGGTCTGGAGCTCTATTTCGCCTCCAACCGGCCCGGAGGCTATGGCCCCGTCGATATCTATGTGACCAGGCGTGCGACCCGAACCAGCCCTTGGGGTCCCCCGACCAATAACCTGGGCCCGAAGGTGAACGGATCGTTCAGCAATATTTGGCCTATGGTGTCGCCGGATGGCTTGGGACTCTACGTCAGTTCGAACCGCCCGGGAGGCCTGGGCGAGTCCGATCTCTACGTCAGCAAACGTGCGACGACCCAGGATCCCTGGGGTGACCCGGTGAATCTCGGCCCCGCAGTGAATGGTCCCTTCCCCGAGCTGATCAACCGCCTCTCACCCAACGGCCTGTTGCTCTTCTTCGAGAGCCCTCGCCCCGGGGGCTTCGGCCAGTATGGGGACGGCTATGTGGCGAGACGGGCCAGTCGCTCTGCGCCCTGGCAGCCGGCGGTGAACCTGGGACCCCGGGTCAACGCCACGCCCTTCAATTGGCCGGTCGGGAGTCCCGATGGCTCCGCCCTGTACATCGTCTGCGACCCCAACGACGACGGGTCGAATTGGACTTACAAAGTGCCGATCCTCCCCATCGTGGACTTCAACGCGGGCAAGTAAGGAAAATATTCAAGGCCCACTTGGTAAATGGACGGACAAGAGCTGGTGGTACTGGATGCTGTGAACTCGTCTTTTCTGCAGAGAGACTTGTGAATGAAACTCCCATACTCAATATTGCCTTCGGGCAGGAAGGAAGGTGTCACATGAAGTCGTTTCAGATTCCAATGTTGTCGATGTCACTGCTGGCGCTTTGTCTTTTGTCAGGTCTCGACGCGCCGGCGCGGGCTGATTTCACCTTCGGCACGCCGGTCGACATCCAATCTACTTTCCCTATCAACCCGGCGACCGAATATGTCACCTGTTTCTCCGCGGATGGGCTGGAAGTGTACTTCGCACCGGCGGTTGCACCACTTCGTTCGGGCGGACAGGGCGGGGCTGACCTCTGGTTCTTCACACGGGCCTCGGTCGAGGATGCCTGGGGTCCTCCAGAGAATCTCGGGCCGATTGTCAATACGGCGAGTAATGATCTGGGCGCATTTGTCACCGTCGATGGTCTGGAGCTCTATTTCTTTTCCAACCGGCATGGCAACGTCGATATCTATGTGACTAGGGCTGCGACCCGAACCAGCCCTTGGGGTCCCGCGACCAATCTGGGCTCAAAGGTGAACGGATCGTTCAGCGATAATTGGCCTATGGTGTCGCCGGATGGCTTGGAACTCTACCTCAGTTCGGACCGCCCCGACGGATACGGCGGTCCTGATCTCTATGTCAGCACGCGTGCGACGACCCAAGACCTTTGGGGTGCCCCGGTGAATCTCGGCGACGCCGTGAATAGTCCCGGCGGCGAGCTGATCAGCCGTCTCTCACCCGATGGACTGTTGCTGTTCTTCTCTAGCGATCGCCCCGGGGGGTTCGGCCCGTGGGGGGACGGCTATGTGGCGAGACGGGCCAGTCGCTCTGCGCCCTGGCAGCCGGCGGTGAACCTGGGACCCATTGTCAACGCCACGACCTTCAATTGGCCTATCGTGAGCCCCGACGGCTCCGCCCTGTACATCCTCCGCGACCCCAACGACGATATGTCGAATTACACTTACAAAGCGCCGATCCTCCCCATCGTGGACTTCAACGCCGACAGCAACGTGGACCTGGACGATCTGGGGCTGCTGATCGAAAACTGGGGCACGGACAACACGCTCTACGACATCGGGCCCTATGCCTGGGGTGACGGCGTAGTTGACGCCCAGGACCTGCTCGTCCTGGCCGAGTACATGGTTCAGAACCGGACGGACGTCAACGACGTGAATGATCTTTAGCTGATCTCCCACCACCGAAAAAGGCCCGGCGGTCGGCCGGGCCTTTTGTATGAGATAAACCGTGTGAGTTTCTTAAGATCGGGGTTTGAGGCCGGCAGCTTTCTGCAGTCGCTCGACCATGTCGGTCTTCTCCCAGGTGAAATCGGGCAGGTCGCGGCCGAAGTGACCGCCGTGCGCGGTCTGCGCGAAGACCGGTCGGGCGAGCTTGAGGTGGTCGATCATGCCCTTGGGCGTCAGCGGGAACAGGTCCGCCGCGATCTGGCTGATCTTGGTCTCGCTGATGCGCGCGGTCCCTTCGGTGTCGACCAGCACCGAAATCGGCTCAGCGACGCCGATCGCGTAGGAGAGTTGGACCTCGCACCGGTCGGCCAGGCCGGCGGCGACGATGTTCTTGGCTACGTACCGCGCCATGTACGACGCTGTCCGGTCCACCTTGGTCGGGTCTTTGCCGCTGAAGGCGCCGCCGCCGTGACGTCCCCATCCGCCGTACGTGTCCACGATGATCTTGCGGCCAGTCAGGCCGCAGTCGCCCTTCGGACCGCCGATCTCGAACCGACCCGTCGGATTCACATGGAACTTGGTGCGCTTGTCGACGAGCTTGGCCGGCAGGACCGGCATGATGACTTTCTCGATAATCTCGTTGCGCAGTCTGCGGTGCGTGACGTTCCTGGCGTGCTGGGTCGACACGACCACCGCATGAATGTGCCTGGGTTTGCCGTTCTCGTACTCGACAGTCACCTGGCTCTTGCCGTCGGGACGCAGCCAGGGCAGCTTGTGGGACTGACGGACCTTCTCCAGGCGCAGCGTCAGCTTGTGGGCCAACTGGATCGGCATCGGCATCAGGGCCGGCGTCTCCTTGCACGCGTACCCGAACATCAGCCCTTGATCGCCGGCGCCTTGTTCTTTGTGCAGACCCGTTCCCTCCGTGACCCCCTGGGAGATGTCGGGACTCTGGCGTCCGACCGCCACCATGACGGCGCAATTCTCGTAATGGAACCCGAGTTCCGGGTCGTCGTAGCCGATCTCCTTGATGGTGTCGCGCGCGATCTGGGCGATATCCACCATCGCTTTGGAGGTGATCTCACCCGCTACGACCACCATGTCGGACTTGACGAGCGTCTCGCACGCGACGCGGCTCTTCGGGTCCTGGGCCAGCATGGCGTCCAGTACCGCGTCGGAGATGCAGTCGGCGACCTTGTCGGGATGGCCCATCGTCACCGATTCGCTGGTGAAAAGAAAACTGCTCAAGTCGCAATTGGGATTGCCCGGGTTCACATGTCTTGCCATTTCGTCAGTACCTCATCATCCGTTGCTTGCTTGTGGCGCCGCAGGAAGGTCCCTGGGGCGTCCGTTCGATGCCTGCTCCTTCAGACCCCAGTCACCCGGCGGAAGGTCCCAGACAAAAACGCTCTCATAATAGGGGTGCGTCACCGGCCGTCAACGAAAAAGTCGGCGTCACGACGCAGCGACACGGCCTCCTGCCGGTGGGTGCTAACGAGGGCGCGACGCGTCGTTGAGCCGCCAGTCGAAGTTGACATACTCGATGGAGTAGTTCTCGACCTCGAGAAAGTAGACGTCCTGGGGCGTCAGATACCGGGTGAGGAAGCTCAGCACCGCGCGGGTTTCGGGTGGGCGGCTCTTGAACTTCTTGTCGGTCCCGTAGCGCGCCACGAATTCCTTGCCGCGCCAGGTGGGCTTGAAGAGGGCCGAGAGATAGACAACGCCTTCGCTGCGGTCGATGCGCAGCCCGCCGCCTTCAGCCAGGAAAGTCTTGACCTGCTCGTCGAGCTGGCGGTCGAGGTCGCGGCCCCGGTAGGGGCTCCGCCGCAGGCGCGGGCTCGACCGGCTCGCATACGTGATCGCCAGGAACGCGCGCGGATCGCCGAAGGCCTTGCTGAAGAAACGCCGCTCCACCGCGCCGAGCGTGAACTCCTCGTCCATCACGATGAAACGGTAGTCGCTCCAGATGCCTTCGATATGGCGAATGTCGCTCGGCGGCCAGGTCAGCCGCAGCCACCAGGACGACTGGATCGGGTAGTTGCGGACGATCACGTCGAGCATCTTCAGGTTGTAGACGTCGATCCAGAACGCCAGCTTCTCGTCCTCGGTCCAGGCCTGGTAGACGTTGGGGTCAAGTTCGTCGGCCTTCTCGAGCAGGTCCCGCAGCACCAGGCGCTTACGGCGCAGGCTGTCGTAGTCCACGCCTCCGTCTGCGCGGACGTACTCCTGCAGCATCGCGCCGAATCCGCGATAGAAGGCTTCCATGTCGTTGGGCTCGGCGGCTTCTGCCGGCTCCGTCGTCTCCGGCTCCGAGGCTGTGGGCCGTAGGCTGTGGGTTGCAGGGTTCCCTGTGGCCTCAGGTCGGACGCTTCCAGCCCCCAGGGCGACGGTCGCCCCGGTGCAGCCAGCCCAGGCCGCCAGGAGGCCCGGCAGCAGGAGAATGGCGGTCAAGGATCTCGTCATGGCTGGTCTGGGCCCATCTCGTATTGCATTGTTAGCTCCTGCGAAAGCGTCTAAGATAAGACATAGGACGACAAAGGCAAGCGTTTGTTCACCGGCCGCTCAGAGGTCGGATGTGTGCGTGGATGCGTAGAATCAAGGCTGGAGGCGGCAGGCCGGAGGCGCCTACCGCCTGCGGCCTACGGTCTGCGGCCTTGCCTTCCACGCTCCAACGCTTGTCGAATTCGCTTGACAGGGCCGCCCTGTGACGTTAAGCTGGATAAATTAGAATCAATGAGTATTGATGATGGATGATAGACGATTGGTGCGGCTGCGCGTTGCTTTCAATCATCAATTATCCATCATCAATGTCGAAAGGGAATCCTTACCAGATGAAGTTGAAACGCGCGGTCTCTATCATCCTCGTCTTCGGCGTCGTCCTGGCGTTGTTATCGGTCTCTCAAGCGGTTGTCGATCTGCGGCGGATCGAAGAGGTGACCAAGAAGAACATCCTGACGCCGGCGGACTTGCAGATCATCGACGAGTTCATGAACGACGCGGTGACTGATATCGTCCGCACCGAAGACTTCACCGCAGTCTCGAAAACGCGCAGCATCATCCTCAACCATCGAGCCGACAAGGCCCAGCCCAGCGCCCAGGCCCAGTACGCCCAGCAGTTCTCCGAATCCGCCTACAAGCAGATCTCCGAGGCACTGGCGGAGGCCGAGGGGTTGCCCAACGAGAGCCGTCGCTACAAGGTTATCACGAACCTGCTGATCCTGGTGGAGAACCTGGAGGACCCGCGCCTGGTGGAGTTGGCGATTGGACAGATTCGCAGGGCCAACGCGCCGGCCCGCTATTGGGCGGTTCGTGCGGCCACCGACGCGGAGCTATGGGCCAAGCTCAGCCAGAACCAGGCGACCGCGTCCCGCCTGGCCGCGACGATCCTGGCCGAGTGCAGCCAAGTGGCCGCGACCAGTAGTGCCGAGGTCCTGCGCCTGATGGCGGACTTTGCCGGCCGGTTCGACACGCCGGCCGCCAGCGCGCTGCTGGTCAAGGTCGCCGACGCGCGGATCGCCCGCTACGCCGATTGGACGGTGGACTACGAACTGGTCGACGGCGCCATACTCAAGCACCTTTGCGACCGGCTCGCTGGGGGGGGTACACCGGACCCAGAGTTAGCCAGGCGGTTTGCCCAGCTCTATTCGTTTGCCATGCAGCGATACATCAAGGGCAAGCGCCTGGGTGTCCTCAAGGAGGCGTCGCAGAACTACCTCGTAACCCTCCTGGTCCAAACCGAGCAGAACTGCCTGGGCGAGCTCCTGGCGGCACCGCAAGCGACGATCACCCGTCTCGTCACGGCCGGCGACCTCGACGGCCTCCAGGCCGAGCACGACCGCCTGCTGGGCGCCCCGGGCCGGCCCGGCGTTTTGCCTGCCAGACTGAGCTTCAGCTACACCACCCAGGGCGAAAGCACCGCCGCACCCGTCGCCTTGCCCGACCCGCCAGGACGACCGACCCAGGCGTAGGCGCGACCCAGCAAGGCCCGACATCAATCTGGGATCGCCGCGGCCTCTTGTAGCTGAGCCGTCGCGACGGTACTGCGTGCGCAATTCCTTTTGCCCGACGCCTGTTACCCTTTCCGGTTTCGGTGCCTTTCTGGACAGGGGGACCGGGTCCGGATTGCGCTTGGAGGGATTGTGGTATGAAACGAGGTATCTCGCTGTGCCTGACGGTGGCGCTGGCGGTCGGTATCGCCGGCTGCAAACGAAAGCCGCCGCAAACCACCTATCCCTTACACGAAGCCGCATGGGCCGGCGATGTCGCTAAGGTCAAGGCGCTGGTCTTCCAAGCCGCCGACGTTAACCTCAAGAACCTCAGCGACTGGACCCCGCTGCACCTAGCGGCCAAGTACGGGCATACGGAGATCGCCGAATTGCTCCTAGCCGACGGCGCGGCCGTCGATGCCATCAACAAGTCCGGCGACACGCCGCTGCTCTTGGCCGTCTACGGCGGTCATGCCGACGTCGTCGAACTGCTGGTCCGCCATCGGGCCGATGTCAATGCGAAGGGTTCGCACGAGCCCCAGACGCGCTGGCCGACCCTCATCGGGCGAAACCGCTCGCACCGCGTGCCGGCTCTCTGCTGGGCTGTGGATGGAGGGTACAGGCGAATTGCCGAGATCCTGCTCCATGATCGTGCCGATCCCAACGCCGCCGGTGGCTGGGATGGCTACACTCCTCTGCATCTGGCCGCAGGCAAGGGGGATGCAGAAATGGTCACGCTGCTTCTTGCCCATGGCGCCGACGTCAATGCCAGAACAAGGAGGCCGCTCAACGCCGGATGGAGTATGCACGGAGCACCTGGATCGACGCCGTTGCACGAGGCGATCATCTGGGGGCATCACCGAGAGGTGGTTGAGTTGCTGCTGGCCCACGACGCCGACGTGAACATCGCCGACGATGACGGTGTGACTCCTCTGCATGAGGCGACTTCCAGCGGACAGCCGCGCGATTTCATAGGACCGGGCAGTATCGAGATCGTAGCACTGCTGGTTGCTCATGGCGCCGACGTCAATGCCAGGACCGCCCGCGGATGGACGCCTCTTGCCTGCGCCGTTGCCACCAACGGCACCGAGATGATCCAGTTGTTCCTCGACAACGGCGCGGATGTCAACACGCAGAATGAACTGGGCGATACGCCATTGCACATCGCAGCGCGCGAAAACCACCTTGAGAGCGTTGTGCGGCTCCTCGAAGGCGGCGCCGACGTGAACGCGCGGGATGGTTATGGCTCGACACCGCCGCATCTCGCGACTTCTTGGGGACATAGGGCCATTGTTGCGCAGCTCATTGCGGCTGGTGCGGATGTGAACGCGACAAATGCAGAGGGTGATACCGCGTTGGATGAAGCCGCGCGGGGATGTCGCCAGGAGATAGCGGAGTTGCTCATCGCGGCCGGGGCGCCGACGAATGAGACGATCCAGAGTCTTTTGGAGACGGGTTCCACCGCCTTGCACGATGCGGCGCGGATTGGCGACGTGAATGCCGTCAGGACACTCATTTCAGCGGGTGTGGACATCAACGTCAGAGACAGTGCAGGTGCCGGAGCCCTACACCTTGCCGCCGAGGAAGGGCACGGGGAGATCGTTGAACTGCTCCTGAAGGCTGGCGCGGATGTCGAAGCTGAGGACGATTCAGGCAGGACACCACTTCATACCGCCGTGGACCGGGACCGCACCGAGGTGGTGGAGGTCCTTCTGGACGCCGGCGCGAAACCTGACGGCGCACATCCCAATGAGGAGAGGCCGCTGAAGTGGGCGATTCTCTCCGAGAATGAGGAGATCGTCCTGTTGCTCATCAAGCACGGTGCCCAGAATGGCGGTCCGTTAAGGAGGCTGCCCCACTGGAAACCCTTGTTTCTGGCCCAGGAATCGGGGTCAGAACACCTGAGACGGCCTT
>JAFGLV010000171.1 GCA_016927855.1 Sedimentisphaerales bacterium | reverse complement strand
TGCGGGAGCATCGACCAAGAGACGGCGCGCTGGGTGGGTGAGCTTCCCGACGATGCGCACGCCAAGCTCGCCAGCGCGGGTCTCGTGACCGCCCGTGCGGGCCTGCCGAGTCTGTGCTTGGGCGAGTTCCTGGCCGCGTACACCGAAGGGCGCTGCGACGTGAAGGCGAGCACGCGGCTGGTCTATGGGCGGACGTGCAAGCACCTGTTGGCGTACTTCGGGACTGACAAGGCCATGCAGGAAATCACCGAGGGAGACGCGGACCAGTGGCGACTGTATCTCATCGCGCAAGGACTGAGCGAAAACACCGTGCGGCGTACGTGCGGGATTGCCCGGCAGTTCTTCCGCGCCGCGGTGCGTCGCGGGCTGGCCGCGAGCAATCCCTTCACGGACCTCAAGACCGCCGTGCAAGGCAACAAGGCGCGCGAGTTCTTCGTGAGCCGTCAGGACATCGAGAAGGTGCTTGAGGCGTGTCCTGATGCCCAATGGCGGCTGATCGTCGCCCTGGCCCGCTACGGAGGGCTGCGCACGCCCAGTGAGACCCTGGCGCTGACGTGGAGCGATGTTGACTGGGAAAAGGGCAAGATGCTGGTCCGTTCGCCCAAGACGGAGCACCACGCCGGCGGCGAATCGCGGTTCGTGCCGGTCTTCCCGGAACTGCGCCCTTACTTGATGCAGGTGTTCGAAGCAGCCGAGCCGGGAGCGGTCCACTGTATCACGCGGTATCGCAGGCGGACGCTGAATCTGCGCACGCAGTTCTTGCGGATTCTGGCGAAGGCGGGAGTGAAGCGCTGGCCGAAGCTGTTTCAAAATCTACGGGCCACACGCGAAACGGAACTGGTCGAACACTGGCCCGAGCACGTCGTCTGTGCCTGGCTGGGCAACACGCGTCTGGTCGCCCGCAAGCACTACCTCCAGGTGACCGAAGAGCACTTCGAGCAGGCGGCGCAGAATGCGGCGCACTTGGACGCGGGCGCGCAGAATGCGGCGCAGTACAGTGCGGGAAGGGAGAGTATCGAGCGGGGCGTCACCCGGCAGGACGATAGCGAAAACGCGGATTTACTCTGCGGGACGAGTGCTTACAAGTCCTTACAGGACAGGGAAATGGGCGATACTGGACTCGAACCAGTGACCTCACGGGTGTGATCCGTGCGCTCTAACCAACTGAGCTAATCGCCCATGAAACCCAGATTAAACCGAATCGCTGCCCGGTCTGTCAAGCTCTAATCCCTCCCTGCAGGGCGATTCTCAGGTTGCCACGAGGTTGACCCGGCCGAGCTTGACGCCTTTCATGCTCAGGAGGTTCTCGCCGACCTTGTTGATCTCGCCGACCTTGCCCCGCAGGACGATGATCTCCAGGCAGTCGTGCGCGTCGAGGTGGACGTGCAGCGACGAGATCGCGTGCAGCAGGTGCGAATGCTGGAGGCCGATGAGCTTCTCGGCGAGCTTGGCCGCGTGATGGTCGTAGACCAGGAACACCGCCGCGACCGCCTCGGTCTCGGGATCTGCCAGCTTCTGCTGGCTCAACTGCTGACGGACCAAGTCGCGGATCGCCTCCGAGCGGCTCTGGTAGCCTTGCTGAGCGATCAGCTTGTCGAAATCCGCCAGCAAAGCCTTGTCCAGCGAAATACCGATGCGTTCGAGCTCCGTCATGGGGTCTGTCCCTCTTCGTTCTTGCTCGTGACGTAAATGGCCTGCTCCGCGAACAGGTTGGGGCTGAACCGGACCGGGCTCAGGCTCGTCTTGACGAGCGGGATGCGCTTCTCGATGCGAGCGCCCAGCCGGCGGCAGAACCCGTCGAAATCCTTCAGAGACAGGCAGTGGATGTTGGGCGAATTGTGCCAGCGGAAGGGCAATTGTCGTGTCACAGGCGCTTTGCCCCAGAGCAGCAATTGAGCCCGACAGCGCCAGTGGCCGAAGTTCGGGAAGCTGACGATGACCCGCCTTCCGACGCGCAGCAGTTCCTTGAGAACTTCTTGAGGATCTTCGATCGTCTGGACCGTCTGGGAGAGAATCACGTAGTCGAAGCTCTTGTCGGCATAGCTGTCGAGCCGGCGCTCGATGTCGCGCTGGATGATGGCCAAGCCCCGCCGGACGCAGTCGAGCACCAGTTCCTGGCTAACCTCGATACCCTTGCCACGCACGTTTTTATCGGCCGTTAGGCGTCCGAGCAGCTCTCCGTCGCCACAGCCGACGTCAAGGATGGTGCTGCCCGGCTCGATGAGCGACTCGATCAGTTGGTAGTCGACGCGGGCACGGTGTGCCTGCTCGAAGCGCGTCAGGCGACGTGTCCGGCCGTTGGGACCGGGTTTGACCTGCGCGCCGGAAGTGGCTTCCAGGAAGGCCGAGATGAACTGGCCCAGTGTCTCGTGTTCCAGCAGGAAAGCGTCGTGTCCGTAGGCGGAGGCGATGTTGCAGTAGCTGACGTCCTTGCCGTTGGCGACGAGCGCATCAACGATGGCTTCCGACTGGGCCGGCGTGAAGAGCCAATCGCTGCTGAAACTGACGACCAGGAATCGGGCCTGCACGCTGGCGAACGCGCCGGCCAGCGAGCCGAACGCCTGCTGCAAATCGAAGTAGTCGGACGCTTTGGTGATGTACAGATAGCTGTTGGCGTCGAACCGGTCGACGAAGGTCTGGCCCTGGTAGTCGAGATAGGTCTCGACCGCGAACTCGGAATTGAAGTCATAGCTGTACTTGGCGGCGCTACGCAGCTCGCGTCCGAACTTCTCGCGCATGCCTTGCTCGGACAGGTAGGTGATGTGCCCGATCATCCGTGCGATCGCCAAGCCGCGACCGGGGACGCTCTTGTCGTGGTAGCGCCCATCGGCAAAATTCGGGTCGGCCAGGATGGCGTTGCGCCCGACGGCATCGAAGGCAATGGACTGGGCGCCGAGATGGGCGGTGGTCGCGACGGGAATGGCCGCGTCCATCATGTCGGGGTAGGCAATCGTCCAGCGCAGAACCTGCATGCCGCCGATCGAGCCACCCACCACCGCCAGCAGATGCTCGATGCCCAGCTTGTCGAGCAGTCGTTTCTGAACCTCGACCATGTCGGAGATGGTGATGATGGGAAAATCCAGGCCGTAGGGCTTCCCGGTGCTGGGATTGACCGAGGACGGTCCGGTTGTGCCGGCGCAGCCGCCCAGGACGTTCGAGCAAATGACGAAGTACTTGTTCGTGTCGATGCCCTTGCCGGGCCCGACCATGTTGTCCCACCAGCCCGGTTTCCTGTCGTCGGGCGAGTGGTAGCCGGCCACATGGGCGTTGCCGCTCAGGGCATGGCAGATCAGAATCGCGTTGGTCCCGGCCTCATTGAGCCGGCCGTGTGTTTCGTAGGCCACGTCAACAGGCCCGAGCGTCTTGCCGCACTCCAACTCCAGCGGCGCATCCGCTTCAACCACGCGGATGGACTGCGTCTGCACCAAACCAACGGAATCGCTACCGTTCTCAGCCATAGCCAAGCCAATATAATCGAATCCAAATCCCTGTAAAGGACCGCCGGCCTCCACCGCCACAGACACGTCGGGTGCCCGCCCCATACCAACGCTGAAGTATTCCTATGGGTTTGCTCAGGTCTTGTTCTGCAAAAAGTATGGCACACGTCATGCGAGTGTGCAAGTCTCGTTGTGAAAAGGGCCTGGCGGAGATGAGAGCGGTTGCGTCAGGCGGCGCCGCTGCACGCCACACCCAACCGAAATGCGCCGCGCTACCTCAACGGAGCTGCGCGCTTTGGTCAGATGATTTCGAGGCGTTTGAGGATGGACTTGGCCCAGCGACCGCTGCGCATCTGCGACATGATCAGCAGCAGAAACACCACCAGCCAATAGCCGCTGAAGCGCAGATAGTAGAAGATCGTATCGAGCAGACCGTCACTCTTGGCGGCGATCCACTTGAGCAGCTCGGACGGCGTGTAGATCATGCCGGGCACGTTCAGACCCAGCACGTTCTGCCAGGGCACGATCAGCACCAACATGATCAGCGACAGGAAGAAAGCGCGAGCGACGTGGTTGATCCCGCCGAGCCGTCCGATGAGCGAAACCATCAGGCTGAAGAACATGGCCATGGAGAACAGCACCGCTGTCACCAGGAGGACACCGTCAACGAGCACGATCGTGCGCGCGAGGTGCTCGAACGTGAGCTTGGTCAGCAGGCCGCCTCCCGACCCGCCGGCGCCCGTCACCGTCGCATTCGGATCGGCCATCGTCAGTGACGCCGCCGCCGCGATGGGATCCGGCGCGCTCACGGTCGAGGTCGGCGCCTCGATGAAGCCCCGGTCGATCAGCCAGAAAGACGCTTGAGCCAGGACCAGACACACCAGCAGAACCAGGAAGAAGAAGTTCTTCCAGCCGCGAAAAACACTCACCGCTTCCAGACAATCGGTTATGTCAATCATGTGGTTCTGACTGACCGGGCTGTCGTTCATCTCGGTTCTCCCCAATAGAACGGCGCTGGCGGCTCCCGGGAAACAGGAACCTCACAGGGTGTCGCCATGTCTTGACGACGGTCCCCACAGCAGCCGGCTCTCGATTGAAACGCTGATCGGACAATATGGTTAGCTTCATTATGCCCGATAGCGACAAGAAATGCAAGTAAATTCTTTGTGGGCAACCGTTTCGGACGCCGTGGTGCGCTCGGCGGACCGAGAAACAGGGTGTTTCACAACGGCGGTGCCGCCCGGATTACGGGCTCAGCGGCGCCGGCGTGCGGCATCCGCGGATGGCGTGCGAGAGACCACATGTTATCAGACCTACTTTGTGTAGTTCTTCACCGGTGAGCCGGCGCGGCAAGGGCCGATAAAGTAGAATAAAACCCAGGGCACGGCCCAGGTCGTTCAGCGGCAGTGTCGCCATCGAGACCTCGTCCAGCCCCTTCAGGCTGCCCTCCAATCCCATGGCGGCCATATCGTCGAGGGTGCAGCGCTTGTTGGATTTACAGATGTGCTCGGCTATCTCAGGTCCGAAGCAGTCTTCCAGCCGCCGGCCCCCGAAGCGCGGCTCGTCGCGCCCGTCCAGCGGGTAAAGCTCGCACTCGGCCCCCTGGCGCAGAAAGAACGCGACGCCGGTACCCGGCAGCTCCTGCTCGATCTGGCGCGCGGCGCGCTGGAGCAGGATCCGCAGATGGTCCGTCCCGAGCAGCGCCTTATAGAACCCGGCGGCGAAACTGACACCGTCGAGGCGCCGAACGAACCCACGATTGGCGCCGATCAGGTCGTTACAGAGGATATCCACCTGTCTGGCCTGCCGCTTGCGTTCTCGATTGAGCTTCTTGACCAGCAGACGCAGCCGTGTCTGTCGTTGACTCTGGCTCATACGACTCCAAGTTCACCTTCATCCGATCACAGGGCTTCTCGCCCCACGGTCAAATGGTCGGCTTGGAGAAAACGGCCCTTTACCACAAAAAAAACGGCTGTGCGAGAGTGGAACGAGGCGCCCCATAAACAATCCCATATCACCCGTGTGATGTTCCTGCGCGGGCCCGACCGCGCGCGCCGCGGGCCGGAAATGGGAACTGACGTAACCAGCAGGGAAACATTCTCGGACGCACCATCCCAAGCGCGCGATTCGACTCGGATGCGCTCGCTACGCGACGCCGACCGGATGGGGCCGGCGGGCGCGGGCGGAGACGCCGCGCGTTTCGACCTTGCGCACGCGCGCCGCGAAGTCGTCGATTTCCTCCGTCTTCTCGAAACCGACGACCATCGTATCGACGCAGCCTGACTCGAGCGCGTACCGCACGGAGCTGTCGCGCATCTCGTCGCTGTCGCGGAACCGCCCCTCGCCGATCAGTTTCATCCCGACCACCGCCTTGCCGGCGTCGTGGATCTGGCGCAGGACCGGCGCGACCTGCTCGGCCGGACCGTCCATGCTCGCGCCGTAGGGATTGATCCGCGCGTGCACCGAATCGACCCAGGGCTCCTCGATACAGGCCTGCAACGCACCGAGCGCGTGACATGAGACCCCGTGCGCGCGGACGATCCCCTTCTTCTTCAACCGGGCCAGGATCTCCATCTGACGGCTCAGCTCGCTGGGCCATTGCTCCGAGACCACGCAGTGCAGCAGGATCAGGTCGAGGTAGTCCGTCCGCAACTCCTTGAGAAAGCGATCCACGACGACGTCAGCATCCGGCCGCTCCGGCTCGGGGATGCCGCCCCGCCGCCACCAGATCTTGGAGACCAGGACGTAGTCCTTGCGCGGGATTTGCGTCAGCGCGTTCGCCAGATAGGGATGCGTGCCGTAGAGGTCGGCCAGATCGAACCAGCGCACACCCCGTTCGTAAGCGCCGAGGACCAGCGCGTTGAATCTCTCCTGCCCCAAGCGGGTATGGTTCGACTGGCGGTTGCCACCGCGCATACCGGTGCCGATCCCGATGCGCGTCAGCTTGATGTTCGTCTGTCCCAGCGACACCATCTCGTAAGGCTCGTAGCGCCCGGCCGGTCTGCTTTCTGCCGCTGGGAGTCTGGCTCCAAGCATCAGACTCCCGGCGCCGGCGATCGACCGAGCCAGGAATTCGCGTCGTTTCATAGCTGCCATAAGCTGTCCCTTCTACCGTCGGCGGGTCGGACCTGGCGGGTCCGACCCCACGCGCGAGCCGGCGCCCTGCCGAGCACCCCTGTACGCATACGCTGCCCCCCAGGCACGGTTCCCAGAATATCCGCTCGGCCGGACCTGTTCAAGCGGCGGCATCCCACCGTTGACCTGCTAAGCAGCACAAACCTGTTGACGTCGAAGACACAGGCGGCACAATGGTAGGCAAGCCTCGTGACACCGCCGTGTGAGCCGGCGGACGGGGCTTGCCAGGATCGACGGAGAGCGGCAGCGCACGAAGCTGCCGGCGGCTATAGAAAGACAATGGATATGGACAGGACGGAGCGGGTGGTCTACCACGTGGTGCCGGCTCAGCCCGGCGGGTGGAACGTCAAACAGGACAACTCAGGCAAGGCACTCGGTACGCATAAGTCACGGACACAAGCCATCCTCCAGGCCCGCGACCTGGCGCTGGCGCAGACCTATAGCCTGCTGGTCGTCCACGATCGCGAAGGCAAGGTCGAGAAGGAATACAACTACGGCCGCCGACCCGGGTGATACTCTTCGAGGCGACCGGCTCGGGTGGACACCTGCGCCAGCGCCGAGCGCAGACTGGTGGCAGCAAGTAGGAGATCGCCTCAATGAAGACAGCTCAGATCACGATGTTGCTGCTCTACAGCGGCCTGTGCTGGGTGGTGCCGACGGATGTCTCGGCGCAGAAGGTCAACCTGGAACTGAAGGAGAAGGGCCTGTCGGGCAACCCCGTCTTCGAAGGGTGGTACGCCGATCCGGAGGGGATCATCTTCGGCGACGAATACTGGATTTACCCGACCTTTTCCGACGATTATGGCGAGCCCGATCGCTCCACGACCTTCAGCGAGCAGCAACGGGCCATGCAGAAGAACACCATCAACCGCCAGTACCTCAAGCAGACCTTCTTCAACGCCTTCTCCTCCAAGGACCTGGTCACCTGGACCAAGCATTCGCACGTGCTGGATATCGAGAATGTCGCCTGGGCCGCCTACGCCGTCTGGGCACCGTCCATCATTGAAGCCAACGACAAGTACTACCTGTTCTTCGGTGCCAATGACATTCAGAACGATCGCCAGGTCGGCGGGATCGGCGTCGCCGTGGCCGATAGTCCCGCCGGCCCCTTCGTCGACGCCTTGGGCAAGCCGCTCATCGACAAGTTCCACAACGGCGCCCAGCCGATCGATCAGTTCGTCTTTCGCGACGACGACGGGCAGATCTACATGGTCTACGGCGGCTGGCGTCACTGCAACGTCGTCAAGCTGGCGCCCGACCTGCTCAGCCTCGTCCCCTTCGCCGACGGCCAGACGTTCAAGGAGATCACGCCGGACAACTACGTCGAAGGTCCCTTCGTCTTCAAACGCAACGGCAAGTACTACCTGATGTGGTCCGAAGGCGGCTGGGGCGGACCCAACTACAGTGTCGCGTATGCCATCGCCGAGTCCGTGACCGGTCCCTTCCAGCGCATCGGCAAAATCCTCCAGCAGGACCCGACCGTCGCTACCGGCGCCGGCCATCATTCCGTCATCAAGATCCCCGACGCCGATGATTGGTACATCGTCTATCACCGCCGCCCGCTGGGCACGCGCAACGCCAATCACCGCGAGACCTGCATCGATCGCATGGTCTTCAACGACGACGGCACGATCCAACCCGTCAAGATCACCTTCGAAGGCGTCCAACGCAGAACGCTCGGCAGCCGGTAGTCTGAGTTTGTAGTTTATAGGGTGTGCATTGCACACCATGCTCCAGAGGGAGTTTGTTTGCGATGAGAGAATGGTTCATAGGATTGAGCCCGATCTACCAGGCGTTGCTGGCCACCCTGTTCACGTGGTTCGTCACGGCGTTGGGCGCCGGGATCGTCTTCTTCTTCAAGACGCTCAACCGCAAGGCCCTCGACGGGATGCTCGGCTTCGCGGCCGGCGTGATGATCGCCGCGAGCTTCTGGTCGCTGTTGGCGCCGGCGATCGAGATGGCGTCTCGGTCAAGCATCCCCGCTTGGATCCCGGCCACGGTCGGCTTCCTCCTCGGCGGCGCGTTCCTCTGGTGCACCGACAAGATCCTGCCGCACCTGCACCCCGGTCTCCCCATGGCGGAGGCCGAAGGCGTCAAAACCCATTGGCAGCGCAGCGTCTTGCTGGTGCTCGCGATCACATTGCACAATATCCCCGAAGGTCTGGCGGTGGGCGTCGCCTTCGGCGCGTTGGCCAGCAACCTCCCGTCAGCCTCGCTGGCGGGAGCGATGGCGTTGGCGCTGGGCATCGGCATTCAGAATTTCCCCGAAGGCGCCGCCGTCTCGGTCCCGCTGCGGCGCGAAGGCTTCTCGCGCCTGCGCGCCTTCTGGTACGGCCAGTTGTCCGGCGCCGTCGAGCCGATCGCCGGCGTGATCGGCGCCCTGGCGGTCCTCTGGATGCAGCCGATCCTGCCCTACGCTTTGGCCTTCGCCGCCGGCGCGATGATTTACGTCGTGGTCGAGGAGGTAATCCCGGAATCCCAGCTCCACAAATACACCGATTTCGCCACCGTCGGCGCCATGCTGGGCTTCGCCACCATGATGACCCTCGACGTCGCGCTCGGCTGACACGTGTCCTACGTGACGCTCGCCCAACCCATATCAACGTCACTTGTCAAACAAGGGTCCGAGTGAGGAAGCGGGGCGATAGCGAGTTGGCTTGGAGAGTTTCTCCAGCATACCTTCCTCAACCAGTCGGCGCAACCACGCTTTGGCTTGTCCCTTCGACACCTGGAGTTCCTCGGCCATCTCGGTGTCCGTCACGGGCATCTTCGTTCGGACAGCCAATTCCCTGACCTTGGCGAACAACTCCGCCGCCGGTGTCAGGTTTGTCGTCGCGATTGGACTCGGGCGGATCTCTTGCTCTGGTGTATCTTCTATCTGATCGTCTGACGTGGATGCACTTGGCGGCGATGGGGATTCGAGCGGAAGGATCGCTTGGTCGCCAACTGAGAGACCTTTCGGCGCTGGAGTGGTGACCGCCTCCACGAGCGCGTCGGGAGTCGCTGGATTCGGCCATGAGAGGGCACCTTTGCGCAGAAGAGCCTCTAATGCTTCCTCTGAAGCCCCGTTTGAACGGACATAGATGGGCACCAGCCTCAGTTTGTCCAGTTGCTCGACCGCGCCGGCCCAGGTGCCGCCTTTTCCGTAGTCCGAGCAGACGACAAGAGCCGCGTCAGCCAAAGCGTAGACCAACTTGTTTCGCTGCATAGCATGCCCGACGTTAAAGCCCGCGGATGGGTCATATGGCGAGATGAGCACCATTCGGCCGTCCATCAGGACCTCGCGGTGGTCTGCCGACAGGGCCTGCCGTTCCAATTGGTCGGCCAGAACGCCTATCACGTTACCGCCGCCCTCTAACGTACCTCGCATTGCGGCTTGATCGATTCCACGTGCGCCCCCCGAAATCAGTGCGCAGCCTGCAGTTGCGGCGAGCCGACCAACGGTTTCCGTGTACTCGACAAGGGCGCTATCTGCACGCCTGGAACCGACGACAGCCAAGCCGCCTGCGTCAAGGGCTGCCACATCCCCACAGCCGTAGAGGATTGGTGGTGCGCCGTCTCTCAGTCGCGTCTTCAATCGAGATGGATACTCAGCATCCGCCCGGCTGACCAGCCAAATCGCCCTTGCCCGCCAGTGCTCGACTGCCTGGCTCAATAGAAACCCTCGTCCCAACAGGCGCGCGAGGCGTGCGCCGTCGAGTATTTCCCCACACTCACGGAGCAGTTCGTTCGCACCCGACGAGAGCAGGTCCGCTGGCTGTCGTTGCCGGTCCCGCAGGAACTGCGCGAGGCGTTTGTATTCACTAGGCGTCAGCAACTCCGAAGATGGCTGCTTCCGCCCGGCTATCAACGGCGCCGTTAGGAGTAGAATCGCCTGTGTGTTCGGTGAAAGGGGCAGCATCATCTGTCCTGTCCTGAAAAAGCGAGCGCCAGAGGCCATACCTCACCGCTCATTCTTGATCGTAACAACCAGGCCGCAATCGTCAAGGTCCAACGCGAATCCACCATGTCATCCACCAACAAGACAGGACCGGCGGGCAAAGGCTGAACGGTAACCGCCAGGGCACCATCGACGTTGCGCGCCTGCTGGGCACTGTTGGCCATTTCTTTCTGCTCGGGCCGGTCGTCTGTCTTCTCAAGGACCGCGTGAAACGGCAATCCTAATGCCGAGGCCAAACGCCGGGCGAAGTCCGGCACGAGGTCCGGATGTCGGCGAGATGGAATACATGTTACCCACGCAGCCGCAGGCTGCGGGTCCCACTGTCTGACCATGGCTTTGCAGGCGTCAACCAGTTGGTCCGTGAAGCACCCGTCGTGATATTTCCCCCGTCTGACGAGACCGCCCCATCCTGCGTCGCCCCAGATACACAGCGCCTTTCCTGGCTGCGCGCGCAGATGTGCGGGAATACTGCCCTTGACCTCGAATTGTGCCAGCCCTCCCGCTGGCCACTTAACGCGTGGTTCGATGGGCAGACTGGTTCGGCGAAGAAACGCGACAGCTTCCTGCACCAGAAGAGTATCGGTTGCCGTAGGCAGGAGGGGGAGCGCGGGTGGCCGGATTGTTCCAGGATCGCCGTCTAGCGCGCGTATCAGGAATTCCATGTGTCCCGACGCTAGCTGCACATAATCCTGCATCTGCTGTTGTTCCTCAAGGCGCAAGGCGGTGAGGCGCTCGGCTCGCGCCCAGAATTCTTCCTTCAAGGAGGCCACCGTCAATCGCCATTTCGGGCCTTGCTTGACAATGGGCGCTGGAGACTCTAGCGACAGGAGTGCAACCGTCGTCTCGATCCGACCGTGACTGAGATTCACATGGACCTGCAACTCCGGTAAGGATAGACCCTCACGAACTGCCCGTAGCGCATTGAGCACCTGCTCGACTTCTGCTCTCGTCGGAAAGGCCGTCCTGATGAAGTAATTCGTGATGTCCGTTTCTTCTTCACCGCTTAGCAACACGCCATATGCAGCATCCAAGGCGCGCCCCGCGCGCCCAACTTGTTGATAATAGGCAACAACGGAACCCGGTGCCTGGTAGTGGATGACGAAAGCCATGTCCGGCTTGTCGAAGCCCATTCCGAGCGCTGTTGTGGCAACGAGTGCCTTCACCCGGTTATCGAGCAACGCCTGCTCCAATTCGGGACGCCGATCACCTGTCTTGCCGGTGTAGGACTCTACACTCAGGCCACAGGACCGTAGCCAATCCGCCACAAGGATCGCGTCGCGCACGGTTAGCGTGTAGATAACACCATGCCCGGGCAGCGCGGGGACCTGGGCGGCAAGCCAGGCCAGACGCTCTGCCTGGCTTGGCAAACGTATCGTCTGGAGCTTGAGCGACGGGCGGTTCAAGTCACCTCGCGAAACGCCAAGATCCGGCCCGAGCACGACTTTCAGGTCGTCTATGACTCGATTGTTCGCTGTCGCCGTAGTAGCCAGCAACCGCAGATTGGCCGGCAGAGTCGCAGCGATGCGCTCAATCAGGCGGTAGTGGGGGCGAAAGTCGTGTCCCCAGTCTGAGATACAGTGTGCTTCATCGATCACCAGGAGAGCAATTCGATCAGCGATGCTGGCGAGAACTTCTGTGCGAAAACGCTCGTTGGCAAGACGTTCGGGGGAAATCAGCAGAACATCCACTTCATTTCGCTGAATCTTGGCTTCAACGCTGGCCCACTCATTTTGGTTGTCGGAATTGATCGTTTCCGCTGTCACGCCCATCCGTTCGGCCGCGGCGATCTGGTTGCGCATCAGAGCCAGCAAGGGAGAGATCAGTAACGCCGGCCCATGGCCCTCTTGCCGGAGCAGTTTGGTGGCAATGAAGTATACAAAGCTCTTGCCCCAGCCGGTCTTCTGCACGACCAGTAGCCGACCTCGGCCCTCCACGATGTGGCGGATCGCATCCTCCTGACCCTCCCGGAACTGCGCATCTTGCAGGCCGGAGCCAAGTCGAAGTAGTTGAACAGCGCGTTGCGCGTTGTAAGTCACTTGCACACCTCCGCGTCGAACTGGTCGAGGACCGCGCGTCCTTCTAAGCCGTCCCTAATCCGTCACATCATCCACTGAGGCTCCGAGGGTTCGAGCGTCAGCAATAACGTCAATCCTCCCCAAGAGGGCGGAATACGACACGCCGTAGGACCGTCACCCGTCGGGTCTTCTTGCCTCCAAGCAAACGCCAGTATCGCCGACATGCCACCGTTTGAACAGGAAAAAGCCAGCTATGTGAGGGACTGAGATCATTGGCCCGGCAATGTGATGGTGACGGTGGTGCCTTGGGCGGGGTGGCTTTCGACTTGGAGGGTGCCTTGGTTCAACTGGATCAGGCGGGTGGCGTAGGCGAGGCCCATGCCGCGTTTACTCGCTGGCCCGTTTAGCGCTGAAGAAGGGGTGCGTCGCCTCGCGCAACGTCTCGGCATTGATACCGGCGTCGAGACTGCAGATATCAGTCAATACCGACCGGCTGTAGATGACTGACCACGTTCTCTCCGACCAACCGCATAGTGCCTCCATACCCCTGACGAACATGCAAGGACCGAGCCTGCGGGCATCCCCTCGACCGCTCAGTTGAACAGAAGGAGAGTATGGAATATCTCGATTGGGCAACCAATGGCAGGTCGATCATGACCCGAACAGTAGGTGAACGGCAGACTATCTGTCAATCGCTCGGCGCGCCAAGGGCTCGAATCGCGGAGACTGAGCCTCTTGGCATCTCTGTCAAGGGCTTGCTCGATTTTCACGGCCCACTCACCGGGGCTCCCTTTCTGTACGTATCCAAGCATACCCGCGATCATGTCACTGCGCGCGTAGCGACCGTCAAGAAAGCGCTGAATGCCATTATCGCCGAGGTACACGGATACGCCATGACTGGGCCCGAGGCGTTTCGCCTCAAAACGGAGGCGAGCGCAGGGCCTGACTTCAGAACTGTCGAGGCGGATACCTAATCTCTTGCGAGCTTTACCTTTCCTCGTAGGATGGTGTTCTCTGGGGTCCTCGTGGACACTGTAGAAGTTCGCCCAGGCTGGCGCGTCAAGTTCGTCGAGGATCCCTTGGATGGCATCGACTAATTCCCCCGTGATGTGTTCTTCTTCAGCGCATTTGAAATCAGCGGGCGTGAGTGTTGCATAGCCCAGGGCCAGGTGCGGACGGGACGTGTTGTAGAAGCGAAAGTAATCGCCCAGACACGGCGGGCTTCAACATAGGTTCCCCGCCGCCTCGGCTAGGGTGGCTGACGAGCGGTCCGATGATATGGTTCGGGCCGGCCCGCGACGCCAAGAGTGAACCATTTGTGCAACACCTTCTCTTCTAAAACGGATGTCACGGCAAATTTCTTGTTCCGTTTCTCTACAGTGACTTACAACGCCCACTTCGATTTTTCACCCGCTGAAAACCGGACCGTTTGTGCAACAGGCTCCTTATATAGAGGCAGGCGTTCTGTCTCTGGGACAGGTGCGTGCGAATGGAGGCAGTGGAGGTGTGCCAAGAAGAAAGGCGAATATCTTGGGCACACGAGACTGCCGGAATTGTGTTTTTGCTGCTCTCGTAGAAGTGGGAGCGAAAGTCATCATGATCAGATCATGAAGGCGCCGAAGGGCATGGTGGTCGATCACATCGACGGCAACGGCTTGAACAACCGACGCAGCAACCTGCGCCTCTGCACACCGCAGCAGAACCAATGGAACCGGTGCGTATCGCGCGCCCGGCTGCAACAAGGGCTCTTCAAAGGGGTCCACCATCGCACCGACAGCGGTAAACCCTGCGCGCGCATCACCTATCGCGGCAAGACGCTTCACCTCGGCGTCTTCGACACCGCCATCGAAGCCGCCAAGGCGTACGACCGCAAGGCGATCGAGCTGCACGGCGAATTCGCCTACCTCAACTTCCCTGAGGACTACGATCGACAGGCGCCGCAGTCACCTGCGCGCGGGAGAGAACCGAGACATGAAACCACTTGAGCCCTTTGTCGCACCGGCGCCATCTCGCGCCGGGATCGCCGCACCGGAACCCGATCGACCTCAAGGGAGATTGCGGAACGTCGGGATTTCTGGTAAAAGGTAGCGTGGGTGGGCGTGAGCCCATGCTGTTGGTGTAGTGCAATTCGGGCCAGCACTTGGAGGGCAAAGCACATGTCGATAGCGCGATTCGATAGGCTGGGGATCTGCAGGACGATGGTTCTTTCGATGGTTCTCATGACTGTAGCAGGCTCGTTGGCAGCGGCGCAGGGACTGCCGCTGGACTGGGAGAACCCGGCGGTTTTCGGGCGGAACAAGGAGCCCGCACACTGCACGCTCATGCCTTATCCCGACGTCCAGACCGCGCTGGCGTGCGAGCGCGACACGTCACCCTACTACCAGTCGCTGGACGGCAACTGGAAATTCAACTGGGTGAGCAAGCCCGCCGACCGGCCGGTGGACTTCTACCAGCCTGACTACGACGTCAGCGCGTGGAAGGAAATCCCGGTTCCATCGAACTGGCAGCGCCATGGCTACGGCCAGGCGATCTACCTGAACATCACGTACCCCTACCCCGCCAATCCGCCGCACATTCCGCACGAGCGCAATCCCGTCGGCTCCTACCGCCGGCAGTTCAGCATCCCGGATTCCTGGGATGGACGCGAGGTCTTCCTGCACTTCGACGGCGTCAAGAGCGCGTTCTATGTCTGGGTCAACGGTGCGATGGTCGGCTACAGTCAGGACAGCATGACGCCGGCCGAGTTCAACGTCACGAAGTACCTCCGGTCGGGCGAGAACACGCTCGCAGTCGAGGTCTACCGCTGGTCCGACGGCAGCTATCTCGAAGACCAGGACATGTGGCGGCTCAGCGGCATCTATCGGGGCGTCTACCTGTTCGCGACGCCCAAGGTCCACATTCGAGACTTCTTCGTGCGCAGCACGCTCGACGACCTGTACCAAGACGGTGTGCTGGCGGTCCGACCGAGGCTCGCGACTTACGGTGACGTCTCGACGCGCGGCTGGACGGTGCAGGCGCAGGTTTATGACGACCAGAAGCAGGCAGTGCTGGCAGAGCCTATGAGCATCGACGCAGGGCGGATTCTCAACGAAAAATATCCGCAAAGAGACAACGTCCCCTTCGCGCTGCTGGAAGCAACGATCCCGGACCCGAAGAAATGGTCGGCGGAAGTGCCCAACCTCTACACGCTCGTGCTGACGCTCCACGATCGCGAGGGTAACGTGGTCGAAGCCCAGAGCTGTCGGATCGGGTTCCGCAAGGTCGAGATCAAGGCCGGCCAGCTCATGATCAACGGCCACTCGATCAAGCTGTTCGGGGTGAACCGTCACGAGCACGATCCCGACCACGGCCGGGCCATCCCGGTCAGCCGGATGCTCCAGGACATCAAGCTGCTCAAGCAGAACAACATCAACGCCGTGCGCACCTCGCACTATCCCGACAATCCTGTATGGTACGACCTTTGCGACCAGTACGGCATCTACCTGATCGACGAAGCGAACCTCGAGACGCACGGCGTCGGCGGCCTGCTCTCGAACGACCCGACTTGGCACGGCGCGTTCGTCGAGCGTGCGGTGCGCATGGTCGAGCGCGACAAGAACCATCCGTCGGTGATCTTCTGGTCGCTGGGCAACGAGAGCGGGTGCGGACCCAACCACGCGGCGATGGCGGCCTGGATTCACGACTACGACCCGACCCGTCCGGTCCACTACGAAGGCGCCGTCGGCACGCCCAAGGACCCCTACTACGTGGACGTCATCAGCCGGATGTATGCACGGATTCACCAGATTGTCGGGATCGCGACCGATCCGATCGACGAGCGACCGATGGTGCTGTGCGAGTACGCGCACGCGATGGGCAACTCGGTCGGCAACCTGAAGGAATACTGGGACGCGATTCGCTCGCACGCGCGGCTGATCGGCGGGTTCATCTGGGACTGGGCCGACCAGGGCTTGCGAGAGAGAGCCGAAGACGGCTCGATGTTCTTGGCCTATGGGGGCGACTATGGTGACAATCCCAACGACGGCAACTTCTGCTGCAACGGCTTGGTCGGACCCGACCGCGCGCCCAACCCGTCGCTGTACGAGGTCAAAAAGGTCTACCAGCGAATTCACATCACGCCGGTCGATCTTAGCGCAGGCGTCGTAGCGATCGAGAATGAATACGACTTCATGGCTCTCGATTTCGTCACGGGCGCGTGGGAACTGACTCGCGACGGCGCCGTGATCCAGCAAGGCAAGCTGCCTGTTCTGACGCTCGCGCCGAAGGCCAAACAGAACGTCACGATCCCGCTGGAGCAGCCCGAGCCGCTCGCGGGCGCGGAGTACTGGCTTAAGGTCACGTTCACGCTCGCGCAGAACGCGCCTTGGGCCGAAGCGGGTCACGTGGTCGCGTGGGACCAGTTGCAGGTCCCGATCCCGGTGCCGGCGCTGCCGGTAGCGGACCTGGCGACCATGAAGCTGGTCGAGCTGCGCCAGGAGGCGGAGGCATACGTCGTCAACGGCGCAGGTTTCCAGGTGACCATCGGTAATCGTAGCGGCGCGATCGAGTCGCTCGTCTTCGGCGGGACCGAGCTGATGGCGGCGCCGCTGGTGCCGAACTTCTGGCGCGTGCCGATCGACAACGACAACGGCAACGGGATGCCGCGCCGTCACGGCGTATGGCGCGACGCCGGACCGAATCGCACCGTCGAATCCGTCCGGGCCGAGCAACTCGCGCCGCAACTGGTGCGCGTCGACGCAATCGCGACGCTGCCGGTCGGCGAAGACACGCAATACCTGACGACGTACGACATCTACGGTAACGGCGAGATTCTCGTCGAGGTCACCCTGCTGCCCTCCGGCGAGAACATCCCCGACCTGCCGCGACTTGGAATGCAGATGGCGGTGCCGAAGGCGTTCTCCACGCTGAGCTGGTTCGGTCGCGGCCCCCACGAGAGCTACTGGGACCGCAAGACCGGCCAGGCCGTCGGTCTCTACTCCGGACCGGTCGAGGAGCAGATTCACGTCTACGTGCGTCCACAGGAGAACGGCAACAAGACCGACGTCCGCTGGGTGATCCTGACCAACGCCAACGGCGCCGGCCTGATGGCGATCGGCATGCCGACGCTGGACGTCAGCGCCTGGCCTTTCAACATGGAGGACCTCCAGAAGGCGACGCACATCAACGAGCTGCCGCGCCGGGACTTCATCACGCTGAACCTCGACTACAGGCAGATGGGCGTCGGTGGCGACGACAGTTGGGGCGCGCGGACGCATCCGGAATACACGCTGCCGGCCAAGCCTTACATGTACCGCTTCCGCCTGCGGCCGTACAGCATCGCAATGGGCCCGACGCGCACTCTCGCCCGCCAGGTGCTTCCAACAGTGGAGTGACACGCTGATAATGACGCCGTAAGACGTTGGGCTGTGCGGCCCGGGAGAGCCAGTGACATGACAACGGCGAATCGACTCAAGTGGCAGCCTGTGGCCATTGCGCTGGGCGTGCTCGCGGTGGCAACGATCCACGTCGGCACTTTCATGATTGTCCCCGATGGCAGGTTGGGCATGTTTGGGTACGTTGTTGTGGGTGCGGCGTTCCTTGTTGGCGTCGTCCTCGTCGTCGGCAGCTTAGAGATGAAGGTGCCGCGGCGCTGGTCCTTCTGGTGCGCGCATGCTCTCGCCTTGGCGATCCTCGCGGGTGTCTTCTGCTTTTACTTCTTCGGCGGCAGCCTGATCGATCTGCTGCATTACCGCACCAGCCTCGTGCTGGCACTGACCGGCGGACAGGATGAACTGCACTCGTGGGCCGCAGAAATCCTTGCCCAGCCGCGCGAACCTGCGGAATACGAGGGGGCTCCGTGCTATGTCGACCGACAGCACTGGTCCCGGCAGGTGCGTTGGTTGCGCCCGAGCAAGGTAACTATCATGCCGATGTTCAAGGACGGGCAAGAAGGTGTCGTGCTGGACTATGACGTTCCGCATGAAATCACGGTAATCGTAATCGGCCCGCCGGGGGCTGTCCCGCCGGAAGACTCCGGCAGTGCCTACATGTGGTTGCGGTTCGGGGACGGATTGTATTTCTGGTCTTCTTGACGCGAGACCAGTTCGCAGAATTGGCTGCGCGCCACTGATAGGAACCGTCTCCGTTTCCGCGAACCGGTGTGATCGCCAAGGCGTATGGAGCGGATGATGGCAAGCCAGCCATAGCCGCATTCACACCCGCACGCATGCCTATCTAAGGAGAGATGAAGATGGCGCGGTATCTGATGCTTTGGGAGCTGGACCGAGGGCGGATCGCTGCTGATCCGAAGGAGAGGGCCGCGGACTGGACAAAACTAGCGGAGATGGTCAAAAAGGACCTCAAGGGCGGCGTTACCAAGAGCTGGGGCGCGTTCGTCGGCGAGATGAAAGGCTACTGCGTCGTCGAAGGCGAGACGCTGGACATCGCAATGATGGTACAGCGGTACACGCCCTACGTGTACTTCCAGACCTTTCCCTGCGTGGGGGTCGAGCAGATCGAACAGATGCTCAAGCAGTTGGCCGCAGGCTAGCGTGGGTTCTCAACCCACACGCCACTGCTGCCGTGCTTGTAGGGCCCACGCAGGTCGTGCGTCTCGCACGACACATGTCTGGCGAGCGAGGACGCTCGCTCGGCGCATTCCATGAGCGCGTTCGTAATGGCGTCGTGAGACGCTATTGTCGTGCGTTCGCGGTGGCCCGACCCGAGGCGGCTTATGCCATTACGGGCACACTACGAACCGCATGTCCCGCCGACTTTTTTGTGTTGTCGGGGGTCAGCGCGCCGGTAGAATGACCACGTCGGTAGGAGCAAAGCCAACCTGTTTCGCATTTGGCAAGGAGACACACCATGAAGAAACCACCCACCATCAAGACCATTGTGCTCGGGATCGTTCTGGGCGTAGTTCTGGGCGCCGGGTTGGCACCTGCAGCGGAGGGACCGGCCCGGCCGGTGGTCTTGCAGATCAAGGCCGACCAGGTGACCGCGCAGGTCAGCCCGATGCTGTACGGACTCATGACCGAGGAGATCAACTACTCCTACGACGGCGGGCTCTACGCCGAGCTGATCCGCAACCGCACCTTCAAAGAGGTCCCGATGCGTCGCGGCCGGCGCGGGCAGACTGCGGAAGAGGCCGACTCTCGGCGCACCGACGGGTTGATCTACTGGCAACTGGTCCAGACCGGCGGCGGCGCCGGCGCCATGGCGGCGGACACAAGCCAGCCGATGAACGACGCGCTGACGAACAGCCTGAAGCTGACCGTCACCGAGGTGGGCGAGAACCAACGCGTCGGTGTTTCCAACGATGGCTTCTGGGGCATCCCGGTCCGCCCGAACACCGCGTACAAAGCCAGGATTCACGCCAAAGGTGGCGACGACTTCACCGGACCCTTGACGCTGGCGATCGTCAGCACCGACGGCAACACGATCTACGCGCAGGCGCAGATTCCCACGATCACCGACAGCTATGAGAGATACGATACGACGCTGACCACCGGCAATGTCCCGACTACCGCGGATGCACGCTTTCACATCTGGGCGGGTGACACCGGGACGGTGTGGTTCAGCCTGGTGTCGCTGTTTCCGCCGACGTACAAGAACACGCCCAACGGCAACCGGCCGGACATCATGCAACTGTTGGCCGATATGAAGCCGACCTTCATCCGCTTCCCCGGCGGCAACTACCTCGAAGGGCGCGTGATCGAAACCCGCTTCGACTGGAAGAAGACCATCGGTGACATCTCCGAGCGCCCCGGCCATCCCTGTGACGCCTGGGGCTACTGGTCCAGCGACGGCATGGGCCTGATGGAGTTCTTGCGCTGGTGCGAGGACCTCGGCGCCGAGCCGGTCGTCGGCGTTTACGCCGGCTATTCGCTCAGCCGCGTTTGGGTCGAGCCGGGCGAAGACCTCAAGCCTTACGTGCAGGACGCGCTCGATGAGATCGAGTACATCATCGGTGACACGACCACGACATGGGGTGCCCGCCGGGCCAAGGATGGACACCCGGCGCCGTTCAAGCTCACCTACGTCGAGATCGGCAACGAGGAAAACCTGGGCGGCGACAACAAGTACGACGAGCGTTTCGCGCAGTTCTACGATGCGATCAAGGCCAAGTATCCGCAACTGAAGATCATCGCCGCGACCCCTTATCCGAGGGCGCCGCGCGAGACGCCCGCTGGCGGTGGCTTCGGCGGCCGAGGCAACCGGGGGATCGCGAGCCGCACGCCGGATGTCTACGACGATCATTTCTACTGGCGTTCGCTCGATCAGGCGCGTTTGGATACGAACCGCTATGACGACTTCGATCGCAACGGTCCGAAGGTCTTCGTGGGCGAGTGGGCGACGCGTGTCGGCGCGCCGACGCCCAACATGGGCGCGGCTTTGAGCGACGCGGCCTGGATGACCGGCACGGAGCGCAATTCCGACGTCGTCATCATGCAGGCTTACGCGCCGCTGTTCGTCAACGTCAATCCCGGCGGCATGCAGTGGCCCACCGACCTGATCGGCTACGACACGCTGACCAGCTATGGCTCGCCCTCCTACTACGCCCAGCAGATGTTCAGCACCCATCATGGCAACGCCGTGCTGGCCGCGACTGCTGAGAATATCCCCACCGTCCAGATGGAACGGCAGATGCGCGGACGGCGCGGCTTCGGCGCCACCGCTCCCACTGGGACCCGGGGCACGCGCGGCAACCGAGGCGGCGCCGCCGGCGGCACCAACCCGCCGCAATCACCCCAAGCAGGCGGCGGCTTGGGCGGGTTCGGTGGCGGCGAGCCTCAGACTGAAACGGTGGAGGTCCCGTCGTTTTTCTATAACGCGACGCGTGACAGCGACAGCGGCATGATTTACGTCAAGGCGGTCAACACGTCCGGCACCGCCCAGCCCGTGCGGATTCAGATCAGCGGCGTCGCGTCGGTCGCGCCGACCGGAGAAGCGGTGGAGATGAAGGGCGAAGGCGACGAGGACACCAACTCGATCACCGAGCCGAAGAAGATCGTCCCGGTCGCCAAACCGATCGACGGCCTCAGCAAAGACTTCACCCGCACCCTCCCCCCGTACTCGATCACCGTCTTGAAGCTCAACGCCAAGTAACACGCACAAACAGACGCGTCGGGTCCGCGCTCACGCGGACCCGGCGTGATCTTCTCGTCGTTGGGGCTAACGGATTCTGCCCGGATGTGCGGCACGTTCACAGGTATACTCTTCTGACCGGAGGCCGGGTTTGTCATTTCGACCGGAGGACTGCCGCGGGCAGGCCGCAGCGGAGAAATCTGGTCGAGAATGAGCAGGCTGTCTCTCTCGTAGTCAGATGTCTCGACTGCACTTCGCTTCGCTCGACATGACAAAAACGCCGCCCATTCGTCTTACCTGCAAATGGACAACACGTCCATTCTGCCCCACTCTCACAGAAACTCGAAGCACACAACCCGAAATTCGAAACAAATCCAAAAAGATCAAATCCAAGTGACAGAAACCTCACAGCCCATCGGTTGATGTGTTTTGGACATTGGGCTTTCGATCATTCGTGCTTGTTTCGCATTTCGATATCCGTATTTCGGACTCAAGTCGTCTTGCAGCGGCTAATCTTCGTCCGCCTCCCACCACAGCCGCGGATAGTCACGCCCTTCGTCGATCCACCAGATGTCGTCGACGCCGTTAGCGGTCTCGCCGATGAAGTCCCACCCGGCGTCGAGGAATGTCTGGGCCGTCTGCATCTGAGCGGTTTCCAGACCCGTGCCGCCGTAGCTCGTGGCTTGGCCTGAAGTCCACGTATCCCAGAAACAGGCAGGCGCGAACTTATAGGCCAGTTCTCCCAAGAGCCCGCCGACGTCAATACTCCCAGTTACTTTGCCTGTGCTGTAGGACTGTGCCGTTGAGCCGGCGTTGAAGCCTACCAACCCACCCACACCGCAGCATCCATCGACATTGCTTCTGCTGTAGCACTGGACTACAGTACCAGTCTCCCTGGAATTCTGCCCCACCAATCCACCGACCGAGATGTCCCCATTCACGTTGCCGGTGCTGTGGCACCACGTCACGGCCCCATCGTTGCGACCCACCAAGCCGCCCGTGCACTGGAACCCGTAAACCGTCCCTGTGACGCAACACTTGCTAATCCGCCCGCCGTTCTTCCCCGCCAACCCACCGACACCGTAGCCCGAACCGACGATATTGACATCTGCCAGACGCAGGTCGGTGACCTCGGCCTGAGGTCCCAATCGTCCGATCAATCCGACATACTTGTCTCCGCGAATCCACAGGTCGGAGATGGAATGCCCGCCTCCGTCGAAGGAGCCGTCGAAGTCCGCGATCACGGCCTGGCTGAACACGTGCCGGTCGTTCAGATCCGGGTTCAGATCGATATCCGCCGTCACCAGGAAATGCTTGTCCAGAAGGAAAGGCACCGAACTCAGAAGGATCAACTGCTCGGCCGTTTCAATTCGGTAGGGGTCCTCCGGTGTTCCGTTGCCCTCCAACCAGTCGAAGACCGGGTTAGGAATCATTTCTCCGGGCTTACCTTCCCAGGCGAGCCTGGGATAGTCGCGGTTTGCATCCAATATCCAGTTCGGATCGCCTCCAAAGCCGTTCAGACCCATTACGTAGGGGTCCATCATTTCGCTCGTGGTCAGGCCCACCCCGGCGGCGCTTTCCAACAGGCCGGACCTCTCTACATCCCACACGCTGTACAAAACGATGCCATCCCAGTTGTTGCCCCCAATCAATCCGCCAACCGTTGCGCTACCACTAACGGCACCGGTACTGTAGCATCGCGCCACCGTGCCCGTGTTGCTTGCCGCCAGCCCCCCGGCGCTCCAGCGCCCGCGGACCTCACCCGTGCTGTAGCACCGGCTCACGGTGCCACGTCCGTTGCTCCCCACCAATCCACCGGCACCATCATCGGCGTCTACCGAGCAATCACTGTGGCATTGATTCACGATGCCGTTGTTGTAACCGACGAGCCCGCCGGCCGACGAAAAGCCGTTGACCAGACCAGTGCTATAGCAATGGGTCAACGTACCCTCGTTGCCCCCTACCATCGCGCCGACAAGCTGTAAGAGACCAGATATGTTGACGTCCACGACACCCAGGTCCCTGACCTCGGCTCCGTAAGCTAACTGACCAAACAGACCCACGTCGAAGCCGTCGCCGACAATAGTCAAATGCGAGATGCGGTGCCCGTTGCCGGCAAAGACGCCCGAGAAAGGCGTTCCGTGGCCAATCAGAGCGCGATTGTATGAGTATCCTGAAAGGTCGATATCTTCCATGAGTCTAAAGTGCTTGCCCCAATCGCACTCAATCACCCTTACCATGTTGAGGTCCTCGGCCGTGTAGATCAGGTACGGGTCAGCTTGGGTCCCGCTGCCTCCACCGTAGAAACAGACCCTGGTCATCGTGTGTCCAGGGGTGTCTTCCCACCAGAGCCTCGGGTAGTCTCTACTGTCATCGATCGTCCACAGACCATCTCCTGTCCAGCAACCGAAGGTGCTCTCGCTCTGCATTTGTGCTGTCGTCAGTCCGGTGCCCCCGTCACTGTAGATCTGCCCCGAGGTCTCGACATCCCAGAAACTCGCGATGATGCTGCCTTCGTTCCAGCCCACCAGGCCGCCGCCATAATCACTGACGGCGCCGGCGCTGTAGCACTGGGTCACCGTGCCTCGTTCTTCGTTGTGTCCCACCAGCCCACCGTGCTCCCACCGACCAGCGACCGCGCTCGTGCTGTAGCAGTGGGCCACAGCACCGTCGTTGCTCCCCACGAGCCCACCGATCTCCATGTCGCCGCGGATCGGGCCAGTGCTGTAGCACTGAGTCAGCGTACCGCCGTGTCTGCCTATCAAGCCGCCGATTGCATCGCCTCCACTGACGGCGCACGCGCTATAGCATTGAGTCACAGGCCCACCGTTGCTCCCCACGAGCCCTCCGACTCTCTCGGCCCACGAACCACACCGGATGACGCCAGTAGTGTAACAACGAGTTACTGAGCTATTGCCATAGGCTAGCAGAGCCCCGATGTATTCGCCGGAACCGGTTATGTTGACGTCCACTACACCAAGGTCCCTGATTTCGCCGCCGTACATGAATCCGCCGATCAGCCCAAGATCATCTTCGCCGTCAATCGTAAGATGTGAGATCGTCAGGCCGTTGCCGTCGAACGTCCCTGCGAACCGGGGGATCACGGCTGTGCTCCAGCGGATGCCTGAAAGGTCGATGTCGGCGATCAGGATGAAGTGCTTGTCGAGCAGGTTCGGGTCTGAACCGATGGAGATGAGCTGCTCGGCGGTGGCGATCTGGTAGGGATCGGCGGCGGTCCCTGTCCCGCCGGCGAATTGGGTCGCGTGGGTGGGGTCCCACATGGACAGGGATGCGACAAGTAGACAGACGGATGAGATGGTTCTATGTCTCATGTTCGCGCTCCGCACGAAATCTCCGATTCCCGATCGCTCCGCGCCCGGAGCCCGACAGACACTTGCTCCGAACACCACTCAAGATGAGCGTGCCAACCCACCTGTTCCACTCCTGGTGGAGGAAACCGCTTTCTCGTCACCATTCTGTGCGTAGACCGATGGCGCATGAGGCGGGTTACGACCGCCAGATGGACTGTCCGTGGGGTTCTGCGGCTCCGCTCCGCTGTCATGTCTCGTTCTCCTGCTCCGGTTTCTTGGGGCTGCGACGGGTCCTTGCGGCTGATGTCCCTTTATTGAGTATAGCAGAAAAGGGCCGGTCGGGTCAAATCGTTCTGTCGCGGCGCTGGGCGGAGCGATGCAGTCAGGGCGAATCATTGGTCGCCCCTACGGGAGGGCGCGCGGCCTTTGCTCGCCTGTAGGGGCGAATGACCATTCGCCCTCGCGGGCTGGAAGTCCGCGAAACAAAGGGGGGATACCTCCGACGCGTAGAGGATTCGCCTTGCAGTGCGATTCCGGTCTCTGTATAAGGGGGTCGGGGTGTTGGTATTGAGTGAAATGCGTTGAGTACGCGATCGATGTTACTGTCGGCAAGGATGCAGAAGAACCTCTGGGTGGTCCCGGCGGCGGATGCGCGGGCCGCGCCGCTGGCGCAGGCGCTGAAGATCTCGCCTCTGGTGGCGCAGGTGCTGGTCAATCGGGGCATTGCCGACGCGCAGGCTGCCAACGTCTTCTTGCGACCCAAGCTCACCGAGCTGATCCGACCCGACCGCATGCCAGGCATCGGACCCGCGGTCGAGCGGCTCAAACGCGCCGTCGAGAGCAAGGAGAAAATCACCGTCTATGGCGACTACGATGTGGACGGCATCACCGGCGTTTCGATCCTCTGGCAACTGCTGACGCTGCTCGGCGCGACCGTCGATTACTACATTCCCCATCGCATCGACGAAGGCTACGGCCTGAACCTCGACGCCGTGCGCTCGCTGGCGGAGGCGGGTACGAGCCTGCTCGTGACGGTCGATTGCGGCATCACGGCGGTCCGCGCCGCCGAGCTGGCCCAAGAACTGGGCCTGGACTTGGTCATCACCGATCACCACCGGCCCGAGGAGGTCTTGCCCGATGCGGTTGCTCTGGTGCATCCGGCACTGGACGAGTCGTATCCCAACCAGGAATCGGCGGGCGCGATGGTGGCGTACAAGCTCGCCTGGGCGCTGGCGGATGAATTTAGCCGGGGTCCGCGGCTGGAGCCCAAGCTGCGCGAGTTCATGCTCAACGCCACGAGCCTGGCCGCCATCGGCACCGTCGCTGACGTGGTGGACCTGCGGGGCGAGAACCACGTGCTGACCAGCTTCGGACTGGCGGCTTTGCCTGAAGCGCAACTGTGCGGCCTGCGCGCCCTGATCGCGTCGGCGGGCCTGGAAGGCAAGGGGCTCGACAGCTACGCCATCGGCTTTAAGCTCGCACCGATCCTGAACGCAGCCGGCCGCATGGGCCATGCGCGGCTCGCGGTCGAGCTGATGACCTGCACCAGCGAGCTGCGCGCCAGGCAGATCGCGGAATACCTCAAGGACCAGAACACCCAGCGACAGCAGTGCGAGCGGAAGATCCTCAAGACCGCCTGTCAGATGGTCGTCGAGCGTGGGCTCAACCATCCCGACCGCCGGAGCATCGTGCTGGCCGCAGAGGGCTGGCATACCGGCGTGCTGGGCATCGTCGCCTCGCGGATCGTCGACCGCTTCTTCCGGCCCACGATCATGATCAACGCCTCGCCTGGCGAAAGCGGCGCCGCGCAGGGCTCGGCGCGCTCGATCCCGGGCTTCTGCCTGCTCAGCGCGATCAAAGCGTGCGGCGGTCATCTGGCGAGTTTCGGGGGTCATGAGATGGCGGCCGGGCTGACGATCGTGCCCGACCGGATCGACGACTTCGCGGCCGACTTCGAGGCGTATGCGGCCGAGCATCTGAAAGCCGACGACGTGGTCGCCCATCTGAACATCGACGCGATCACGCCGCTGCGACAGTTCACACGCGAGTCGGTCGCTCAGCTCGAGATGCTGGGCCCGTTCGGCGAAGGCAACCCCAAGCCGATCTTCGCGACCAAGGGCTTGCGGCTGGCCGCGCCGCCCCGACGCGTCGGCGCCAAGGGCGACCACCTGCAATTCGCGATCACCGACAACACCGCGACCGTCCGCTGCGTGGGCTTTCGCATGGGTCCTCTCGAAAAGAAGCTGCTCGAAAGCGAGTACTTCAACGTCGCCTACGAAGCCCAGATCAACACCTACAACGGCAACCGCAACGTCGAATTCGTCGCGATAGACGTGCAGTTCGAATAGGCCGTATGGGATCTGGGGGAGTCTGGGCCAGAGAGCCGTAGTCGGGGCCTTTGGGTCTTGGCTGCGCGCGGATCGCTTGCCGTCCGGCGAGTTCGCCAGCAGGATCGGCCATACGACCATGTGGTCGAAGCGGAAGGAATCGTCGGGGATGAATGGGCCAAGTGGTATCGGCCCGTGTCCTTGCAGCGCTGGCCCAGTAACGGCCAGTTATGGGAGCCCCATCTCCATATGGGAGGTTCGCCTGATCCCGAGTCCGATATCGAGAGCCCCTGCTACGATGGCTGGCCGCCGAGCCCGAGCCCTGCCGGTGGGCGGTCAGCTTGCCTGTTCCACGGCGCAGCGGAGCCCGGTCGAGACACTGAACGTCGCCCAGGTGCACGTGCACCGGACTCACGGTTTGCTGACCAGTCTGAAACTGTGATAGTCCTTATCAACAAGTTGGATCTGAAAACGGCTTCCGCGTTCAGAATCGTATGCCTTGACCAAGTCTGGCCATAAGACGATGATTGCCCTCGCCTTGCCGAATTGATTGACCTTCATATGCATGGTAGGAGAAAGCAAGACATGAGTCTGTTTGTGCTGCCTGCATAAGTCTGGCAGACGCGGTGTCTTTCGCCCCGAGTCACCGCTAATGACCAGGTGTTTCTGCTCGCCCAACGCACCGATCCACTCGTCGTCTTTCACGGACTCAGGAAAACGTTCATACAGATGCAGCATGCGCGGGCGTGGTTCCTTGTGGATTGTAAAGATGCTTCGCAGCGCCGTAACCCACCCCAGTCCAAAAGTAGCATCAAAAAGAAGATTCAAGCTGCCTTCCGCAGTTCCTTCATATAGGCTATTGCCGCCTCAACATCGCGCCGGTCGATGTTGTAGGCCGTCACGACTACGTCTACAGATTGCTCGACCTCAACAGCGTGCGCAAGAACGTCAGCCCGATATCCGGTGTCACCGACTAACGGCTGGCCGAATTGCCTCATCGGATCGAGAACGATCTTTGTGCCGTGCCACTCTCCAGCCGTATACCTGTACGCCAGTCCCTCCTCGTTGAAATCGATAGCCTTCATGAACGGTTCGATTATAGGTCTCATCATGGACTGGTCATGTCCTCTGCCAGTCAACTGTATGACTCGTTCGTTCGGGAATTCGATATGCAATTCGTCGTCAAATAGCAGTAGCCGATGGTCGTGGGCCAGCGGTAGCGCGACTCCGTATTCCGCTTTCGCTTTCTGGATAGCTTGCCTTACCTTCTGGAGCGAGACATTCTCATCTCTGGCTCGGCCAATAGCCATTGCCTGGACGAGGTCGTGAAAGCTCACAAGGTGCTCGGCGGCAAGTTGAGAGTCGACCACAGGAGGATATCTCCCCGCTCCGAACAGCCAGCGAGACAGTCTCTGGGGCGACAGACGGCCGTACATTGCCGCCTCCTGCACCGTATAGACGCCCAAGCCTGTCAGATCCCTATGTTTCGTCTCGTCTGCCATACCTTGGCCTCACTCAGGTAATACCTTCATTATACGCATTTTCGGCTTTGGAAGCAAGCGCGGTTGAGAAAAAACAATAATTCATACGCGACCGAAGTGGGTTCGGTTTGACTGCTCCGGCTGACGTCGGATCATCCTGATCGCCTCTGAATGGCGTCCGGGTGATCGACGCGCCGGGCTGCCCTGTCAGAAGAGTGCGGGGGCCGACGGTAGCCGTCGAGAACAGCGTGACAGAGGCTCCTATCTGGCTGTCTGGACGGCCATATCTTCGATTCTGAAGTGGCCGAGAGTGCTGGCGATGTTGAGGAAGTCGGCGGGCTCGCCGTTGCCGACGGCCAGGGCGATGTGCCCGGCGTCGTAACCGCCGCGACCACTGCTCTTGAAGGCCGCGTCGAGACCGACCCACTTCCCGTCGATGTACGCCTGAGTCCAGGCGTGACCGCCGAAGCCCTCGTGGCCTCCGAAATCGCTGACGTAGGCGACGCCGGCGACGACCTGCGAGGGAATGCCGACCGCGCGGCACAACGCGGCGGTCAGGACCGCGAACTCCGAGCAGTCGCCTTGGCGGCTGGAGGCCACCTCCGCGGCGGAGGCGTAGCCGACAGACAGGCTCTTGTTCTCGATGTACTCAGCCACGAACGCCTCGATCCGCCTGGCGGCTTCGGCCGCGTCCTGGGTGTCGCCAACAGCCTTCCGAGCCAGCGCGACGATCTCCTCGCTATCGCTCTGAAGAAAGCGCGTCGGCTTGAGCGCTGCGAGCAGGCCGGGGTCATTGCCCTCGTACGGGAAGGTCCCGCCTGCGGAGGCAGCGACGGGCCTAATGACGAGCTTGATCCTGCCGTCGGCCAGGTGTTCGACCGTCTGGCTGTCGGTGGTCGGGAGGGTAAACTCGGCTCCGGCGTTGGGAGCGAGCCAGTAGGTGATCGAGGCAGCGGAGCTCAGGTTATTCAACCTGGTCGGGCTGTCCACGAACATCGCGCCGATCAGCTCCACCACGTCCTCGTCGCCCAGGGCGAACTCCTTGGCGCACGAGATCATCTCGAATTCCATGCCCATCAGCGGCGCTACGCTCTTGAGCATCTTCATGTCGTCGTCGACGTAGCTGGTGCTGGTGACCTGGCCCAGGGCCGGTCCCTTCAGCGTCGTGGTGACCTCGGTCAGCTTGACCACGCGGCCCAGAAGATCAACATTACGCTTGTCGCCGATGACGATGTTGGCATCGAACACCTGCGTCAGGCTGGGCATGAAGATCGACGTCGTGTAGGCGGTGTCGGCCTTGAGGCCCTTCTCGAGCGTCAGCAGACGCAGGCCCTCAGCCATGATCGCCCCTTCGGGCCAGGGCATCGTGCTTTTGCGTTCGGCGCCCATCGAGGTTGAGGTCATTTCGACGAGACCGTTGGCGTCCACGGTGCCGGAGACCTTCATGGTCACGAAGCCCAGCAGTTGCTCCGACTCGAAGCTGAGGGGCTTGCCGTCGGTGGTCTCGACGCTGGTGTCGTTCGTCTTGACCGTCAGCGGGAAGCCCATCCGGCTGATCGTGATGCTCACGTCCTCGCTGGTTATCACCTTGTCGCCTTCCACGCGGCGCGTCTCAAGGGCGTGGCCGACCTTCTTGCCTTGCAGGAAGACCGCCAGGTACTCCGTCTCGTCTTGCGCCTGCGCCGGCAGGCCGATCCACAGAGCCAACACAACGACGCTCAGGTGTCTGATTCTGGTCATCTTATCCCTTCCCGGAAAACGTGCGGATACCTTCGTTCACAGCGGCATTATACGCGTTGCAGCGGTGTTTTTCATCCCCCAATGGCTGGGATGCCGATAGAACAGGCAGAGGCATTCTGCGCGCGGCGGCAGGCCGTTGCAGGTCGGCGGTTTGCGGCGTAGAATAGCATCCCTCCAGGAGTTGGGCCGGTTTGCACCACGTCCCTCGGAAGGCTTTTGAGCCATGACTTTTGATGAGCTATTGACTCTGGTTTCTGCGGATGCGTCGCCGCCGATTCGCATCGACTCGCGGCAGGTACAGCCCGGCGACGTTTTCGTCGCGGTCAAAGGAGCGACCTGCGATGGGCACGACTTCATCGACCAGGCAGCAGCCAACGGCGCGGGATATATCGTCTACGAGAACGGCCTGGCAGGCGCCGACGGACCCGCGCGGATTATCGTGCCCGACTCGGCGCAGGCGGTCGGCTTTCTGGCTCAAGCAGCTAATGGCAGCCCGGCGGTACGCCTGACGAACCTGGCGGTGACGGGAACGAACGGCAAGACAACGGTTGCCTTCCTCGTCCACGCCTGCATCAGACACGCCAAGAAGCAGTGCGGGTTGCTGGGAACGGTCGTGTACGATACCGGTTCAGGCGTCGTGCCGGCGTCTTTGACCACGCCCGACAGCCTGACGATTGCTCGGATGCAGCGGCAGATGGTGGACGCCGGCGCCGAATACATGGTGATCGAGGCCAGCAGCCATGCGCTGAGCCAGCAACGGCTGGCGGGGATCGACTTCGCTGCGGCCGCCTTCACGAACCTCTCAGGCGATCATCTGGACTATCACAAGACCGAAGTATCGTATCTGGCTGCCAAGACTAGGCTGTTCGAGTCGCTCGCGCCCGAAGCGACAGCCGTGCTGAACGCTCAGGCGCCGCAGTCGCAGAGCATCGCGCGCCAAACAAAAGCGCGTGTGGTGTGGTATGCCGTCGATGAGCCGGCGGACCTCACGGCCCATATCGAATCCATGACGGTGGACGGGGCGCGGTTCACCCTGCAATACCAAGGGCAAACGGCTCGGGTCGCGACGCCTCTGCTGGGCAAGTACAACGTCGCCAATCACCTCGCGGCGGCCGGGCTTTGCCTGGCGGAGGGTTTCGACCTCGAGACCGTCGCGGCCGGGCTCTCGTCACTGAGAGCGATTCCGGGACGCCTGGAGAAAGTCGGCGGCGCGGCGTTCTCCGTCATCGTCGATTTCGCGCACACCGACGACGCCTTGAAAAACGTGCTGGAGACTTCGAAGCCTTTGTGCAAGGGCAGGCTCATCGTCGTCTTCGGTTGCGGTGGCGACCGGGACAAAACCAAGCGGCCCCGCATGGCGCGCGTCGCCGAGACCTTAGCCGACGCGATCGTCGTCACCAGCGACAACCCCAGGACGGAAGATCCCGACGCTATCATCGCCGACATTGTCGCCGGCTTCGAACGAGGACCCGCCATATCGGCGAACGCGCTACGACATACGAAGGTGGTCGAACCGGATCGCAGAAGAGCTATCGAGTTGGCCATTCACAAAGCCCGAAAGGACGACATCGTCCTGATCGCCGGCAAAGGGCACGAGGACTACCAGATCATCGGCACTGAGAAGTGTCACTTCAGCGACAGGGAAGTGGCCCTCGAATGTCTGGGAGAGTCGCTCTCGGTCAAGACCATTGCGCAGATCGTTGTGGCGCGAACAGCGCCTGGCACGGACGCGCCGGTTGCGCGGATCGGGACCGACTCGCGGACGACGCGGGCGGGGGACTGCTTTCTTGCCATTGTCGGGGAGAGCTTCGATGGTCACGACCACGTCGCTTCCGCGTTCGCCAAGGGCGCGGTCTGTGCGGTGGTCAGCCGGGACGTGGAGGTGGCTGAGGCGCAGCGCAAACCGCTGCTGCGCGTGGCTGACACCGTGCGGGCGCTGGGCGACCTGGCCCGCGCGTATCGGCGGATGCACCCATTCAAGGTGGTCGCGATTACCGGCTCGGCGGGCAAGACCACCACGCGCCAAATCGTTCACCATGTTCTGAGCCGACATTTTCGGACGCACCAGGCCCGGAAGAACTTCAACAACTATGTGGGTCTGCCGCTGACGCTGCTGGAGGCGGACCCGGGCGACGAGATCATCGTCGCCGAGCTCGGAGCCAACCGCCTGGGCGAGATCGCTTACCTGACGCGCATCGCTCAACCGGACGTGGCGGTCGTGACCAACGTCCATCCCGCCCACCTGGCCGGCTTCGGCAGCCTGGAGGCCATCGTGCGTGAGAAGACCTCGATCGCCGAGGGCTTGCCGGCCGGCGGCGTCCTTATCGTCAACGGCGACTCCGAGGCACTGGTAGCCGCCTGCCGCGAGCGAGGCGGACAATTTCGCACGTTCGGCAGGTCCGGGCACGCCGACTTTCGCGCCGAGCAGGTCGTCTGTGCGGGCCTGAGCAGCACGTTCACTATTGACGGAGTGCCGGTGCATCTGCCATTACCCGGCCCGGGCAACGTCGAGAATGCGCTGGCGGCCTGGGCGGTGTGCGCCCAGTTCGGACTGAGCGTACGGGACTTCGCCGACGCGTTGCGGACCCTGCCCCCCATCGCCATGCGCGCCGAGCATTTGCACATCGGCACGCTGACGGTGCTCAACGACTGCTACAACGCCAACCCCGCCTCCATGAGCAACGCGCTGGCGATGCTCCGCAACGTGCACAGTGGTAATCGCCGGCTGGTCTTTATCTGCGGCGCGATGGCAGAATTGGGCGACCAGACGGAGGCTCTGCACGCCGAACTGGGCCGAGCGGTGGCGGAGACAGGCGTGGACCTGCTGCTGACGGTCGGCGCGTCGGCGCGCGTGACGGCGCAAGCCGCCCAGGCGGCGCGGCGCGACCTGCGGGCGGTGTGTTTCGACGACACTCCATCGCTTTGCGATAAGCTGGAGCAATTCGTGGCTCCGCGCGATATAATCCTCGTCAAGGGTTCACGAACGGCTCGGCTGGAGACGGTGGTCGGCAGGCTCCAGGCGCTTTTCACGCCGGCGGTGGTCGGACCGCCGATCGAGGAGATCCCGGCGTCGAGGCTGCGGCGCCGGCCAGAGAGTGTCAAGGATCGAGAGCAAGGATGATCTATCATCTGCTGCGGCATTTCAGCGAGTTCCTGAGCAGGACACTGCACTTTTACGCGTATCAGTACGTGATGTTCCGCGCGGTGATGGCGATACTGACCAGCCTGGCGATCGCGCTGCTGATCGGTCCGCGCGTCATCCGCTGGCTGATGCGCAAGAAGATCGGGGACCGTCCCGAGTTTCACCACGCCGCACTCAACGCGCTGACCCGCGAGAAGGCCAACACCCCGACCATGGGCGGCCTCATCATCCTGCTGTCGGCGTCGCTGACAACAATGCTCTGGGCCAAGCTCGACAATCCGTTCGTGCAGAAGGCCCTCTTCGTCCTGCTCTGGTTCGGTGCCTTGGGTGGCGTCGACGACTGGCTCAAGCTGACCGCCGTGTCGCGCCAGCGCAGCCGGGACGGCCTGCACGCGTGGGAGAAGCTGCTCTTCCAGATCGCCGGCGCGGTGCTGATCGCCACGTTCCTGTTCTTCGACTTCTCCGCGATGGCCAAGGAGGGCAACTCGGATGGCCAATCGCTGTGGCTGCCTTTCTACAAGGTCGGCGTACCGCTGGCGAACTGGACGTTCATTCTTATCGCGATTTTCTACATCTCCGCGACGAGCAACGCGGTGAACCTGGCCGACGGCATGGACGGGCTGGCGGCCGGCTGCGTCGCGATGGTCAGCCTCGTGCTGGTGATCCTGTGCTACGTCGCGTCCGAAGCGATGTCGCGCACGACGCCGGTGACGTGGGCAAGCTACCTGCTCCTGCCACACATTCCCGAGTCCGGCGAGCTGAGCGTCTTCTACGCGTCGCTCCTCGGCGCGGTGCTGGGCTTCCTCTGGTTCAACTGCTACCCGGCCCAGACGTTCATGGGCGACGTCGGCTCGCTGCCGCTGGGCGCGGCGATGGGCTACGGCGCGCTGGTGACGCGCAACGAGTTGCTGCTGCTGGTCATCGGCGGCGTGTTCGTGATCGAGCTGATGAGCGTGGTCCTGCAGATCGGCTACTTCAGGTACACGCATGGCAAGCGTCTCTTCCGCTGCGCCCCGCTGCACCATCATTTCCACCTGGCCGGCTGGAGCGAGCCCCAGGTGGTGGTACGCTTCTGGCTGATGGCCGCCGCGTTCGCCGCATTGGCGCTGGCGACGATCAAACTCCGCTAGCCGCACAAGTCGCGGGTGGCTCTCCCACGCTGAAGACAGGAAACGCCTCTGGACTGCCATCGGCGAGCAGGGTAGAGTTGGGACTAGGCTTGAAGCTGACGCAAGGAGACAAAGGTGGTTGGTTCGTCGGAACAACTGATTCAGGGAATGGTGGAGGCCATCGTCCAGGAGGTCGGGCCTCAGCGCATCTACCTGTTCGGGTCTCGTGCGCGAGGGACGCATGGGCCTGATTCCGACGTGGACTTACTGGTTGTCGAGGACGAAACGTTCGGTCCCGACCGTAATCGCTGGTCCGAGTTGAAACGCATCCGCAAGGTGCTGCGCCCGTTCCGAGTACCCAAGGATATTCTGGTTTACAGCCGTGACGAGTTTGAGAAGTGGCGGGATTCCATCAATCACATCGTCGCGCATGCAACCAGGGAGGGGCAACTCATCTATGAAAGATCTTGAGCAGGCCAGAAGTCTCCTGTGCATGGCCGAGAAGGACTTTCGGGCTCTATGCGGCATGGAGGACTCGGAGGTTTTCTCTCCTGAGATTTTTGGATTCCATGTCCAACAGGCCGTGGAAAAGACTCTCAAAGCGTGGCTGTGCGCTCTCGGCGTGGCCTTTCCCAGAATTCACGATCTGGATGAGCTTGCTGCTTTACTTGAGGAGGCGGGACAAAGCGTTCCTCCGGCTTTCGCTGCGCTCCTCGACTTCAGCGATTTCGCGGTAGCTTTTCGCTATGACGCCTTTCCCGATTTCGAAGGTGAGATGGACCGGCAGGATTGCTGTAGGCTCGTGCGCGGCCTGCTGGATCATGTTCGTACCATCGTAGCGCACTGCTCTTGATCAACACGTCTGTAGACCCGCGTCCGTTGGCGGATCGAGGACTGAAGCTTGAGTTCGTGTATGCCATAACCAGGAGCCGGGGACGCGCATGACGTTGGCTGGGATCGACTGGGCGGTCATTGGGTTGTATTTCGTGGTGAGCCTGGCTATCGGTCTGGCGGTGGCACGGCGGGCGGGAGGCAGCACGGGAGACTTCTTTCTCAGCGGGCGGGCGCTGCCCTGGTGGATCGCCGGGACGAGTATGGTCGCGACCACGTTTGCCGCCGATACGCCCTTGGCGGTGACGGAGCTGGTGGCGCAAAACGGAATCGCCGGCAACTGGCTGTGGTGGAACATGCTGCTGGGCGGCACGCTCGCGGCGTTCTTCTTCGCGCGGCTGTGGCGCCGGGCCGGCATCCTCACCGATTGCGAGTTCGTCTCGATCCGCTACAGCGGCACACCCGCCGCCTTCCTGCGTGGCTTTCGCGCCATCTACATCGGCGTGCTCATGAACCTCATCGTCATCGGCTGGGTGAACCTGGCGATGGTCAAGATCCTCGCGGTGGTCTTTCCGGAGATGACCCTCTTTGGCGTCGAACCGGTCGGCTTCCTCGGATTCACGTTCACCGCGCACCTGCTGGTGGTCGGCCTGCTCATGCTGCTGGTGGCCGGTTACTCGGCTTTGTCGGGACTGTGGGGGGTCTCGATTACCGATGCGTTCCAGTTCACTATTGCGATGATCGGCTGCATCGTCCTGGCGGTGCTGGCGCTGCGCGATCCGCAGGTCGGCGGCATCGCGGGCCTCCAGGAGAAGCTGCCGGAATGGGTCTTTCGCTTCACGCCGGCCATTGGGTCAACGGAGCCGGCAGGCGAAACGACAGCCGGTCTGCTGCAGATCAGCGTGCTGGCCTTCGTCACGTACCTGGCGGTCCAGTGGTGGGCCAGTTGGTATCCCGGCGCCGAGCCCGGCGGAGGCGGCTACATCGCGCAGCGCATGATGTCGGCCAAGAATGAAAAGCATGCGCTGCTGGCGTCCCTGTGGTTCAACGTTGCGCACTATGCGATCCGTCCCTGGCCTTGGGTGATCGTGGCGCTGTGCTCGCTGGTGCTGTACCCCGAGCTGGCCGCCAGCGAGAAGGGACAGGGCTTCATGATGACGGCGGGCAAGGTCCTGCCTGCGGGTCTTCTGGGTCTACTGCTGGCGGCGTTCCTGGCCGCGTACATGTCCACCATCTCCACGCAGTTGAACTGGGGGTGCTCGTATATCATCAACGACTTCTACCGACCCTTCGTCAGGCCGGGCGCGCCCGAGAAGCACTATGTCACGATATCGAGGATTGCGACCTTCGCAATCATGGTGCTCTCGCTGTTTGTCACGTCGAAACTGGAGCGGATCAGCGACGCGTGGAAGTTCATGCTGGAATGTTCCGGCGGCATCGGGCTCGTGCTGATCCTGCGCTGGTTCTGGTGGCGGATCAACGCCTGGTCGGAGATCGCGGCCCTCCTGGCGCCGTTCGCGATCTACCCCATTCTGAAGCTGCGCTTCGGGGTCGCATTTCCCCAGTCGTTGCTGATCATCGTGGCGTGGTCGACAGTCGTGTGGCTGGCCGCGACGTTCGCGACGCGCCCCACGGAGGAATCCGTCCTGCTGGCTTTCTATCGCCGGGTGCATCCGGGGGGCGTCCTGTGGAGGCCGATTGCCGCCAAGCTGCCCGACGTATCGAGCGACACCGGCTACGCCTGGCTGTTCGTCGACTGGGTCGCCGGCTCTCTTTGCGTGACCTTCAGCCTGCTGGGCGTGGGCAAGCTGATATTCGGCCGGACCGCCACCGGTCTGCTGCTCCTGGCGGCCGCCCTCGTGCTGGGGATATCCGTCGCTTTGCACCTGTCGCGAATCTGCTGGCGGGACTCAGAACGCTAGCCCGCATATTTCATCGAGTTTCGGTGTTTCTTGGTAGACAAATGGCCTAACTGGCTGTAGTGTAAGGAGTTGGAACAAATC
>JAFGLV010000170.1 GCA_016927855.1 Sedimentisphaerales bacterium | reverse complement strand
GGATTCGTCATAGAAAATCACGTCTTTCCGGATTTCGGTCATGACCTCGCTGACGGTCGTCTGTCGTCCGATGATTTCCCTTGCCGTCACTGGACATTCAGCGATGCATACGCCGCACAGGACGCATTTCTGCGGATCTGTCGTGGGCCGGCCGTCCAGAAGCGAGACCGCGTCGTGTGGGCACACCTGTTCGCACCGGCCGCAGTGAATGCACCGATGGACGCGTAAGCTGAGCTCCGGCGACCGCTTCCAGCTTTCAGGATTGTGACACCAACGGCACCGAAGCGGGCAGCCCTTCAGAAAGACCGTCGTACGAATCCCCGGCCCATCGTGAATGGCGTACCTCTTGATGTCGAATATATGCCCGTTTGGGGTCGTCATGTCAGACACATTTCACGTTCAGAGCTGGATTCCGTTCCCCTGGAAAAGGTCCTTGACTGGGTCCGTGGCAAGCGCGCCCGGACCGGCTCGGGAGCAGCGTCGAAGGCCGCGCAGATCTGCCTCGCATCCAGCATAACGAAATCTGCCCGAAACTACAATACGTCTGCCGTTTCATACCGCCATTGCGCCGACGCGACCGTACGCGTTCATAGGCGAAGGACTTACAGCCACCATGGCGCATCCAGCGACTTGCCCATTCAGCAGGGTGGTTGGTGGCGGCATTGCCTCCCGCTGGCTGGCCAGATGACGGAGGGCAGCGGCTTCGCGTGAAAAAGCAGAATTCGATTGACTCTCATGTGATAAATTGGGTAATATAGGCTGTACTGGGCATGGTCTTCCTACTGGCAGGTCGTGCGGAGTGGGTAGCATCCGTGCCGCTTAAGGGAAGGAGGAGGAGTGAGGTATGAGAAGAGCACTGGTTTTTTTCCTGGTTCTTGGGGTGGCGTCGGCTGCTGTGGGCGCTCCCACGTTTTTCGTAGCTCCCAACGCCCATCCAGGCTCCGGTTCGGACAACGATCTCGCTTGGCAGGCCGCGGTCGGCGCTTTCTTGGAGGCGGACTTTGACATAGTGTCTGCAGGCGCACACGTAGTGTCGATTACGGATCCCTTCGTGACGATGACGACTATGTTGGGCGGGCTGGGCGGCGAATCCGGCAACCCGGAGGCCTTTGCGGGCAGTTGGGGTGGAGCCAGCGCCGGTTCGGTGTACGGGACCATCTATGACATTGGCCTGCTGAACCGCGATCAATCGGGAGCCATCCACAGCGACTTCGTGTTCAGCTTCAACCAGCCGGTTGCGGGCATCGGCGCGTGGCTCTACGACAACAACGCCAGTACCGCCGAGAGCATGATTCTGCAGATCACCGAAGCCGGCGGCGCTGTCAGCAGTTCGGGCCTGCTGGAATCGGGCAACCTCACAGCCCACTTCGTCGAGGGCTTCCTCGGTGCCACCTCGACCTTGGGCATCACGGAGGCTCGCTTCATCGTGGTTGACGATCAGGGCGATCCGGCCCAGCGGTACTTCGAACTCGATCATCTCCAGTGGGGTGAGCCGGTCCCAGTGGTTCCGGTGCCAGGAGCCATCCTGCTGGGCAGCATTGGAGTTTCGCTCGTCGGCTACCTGCGGAGACGCCGCAGTCTGTAGCGTCATGCCCAAAGGCAACATAGAGAGTATTTGAGGGAATGCCTCGCCATGAGAGGAGCATTCCCTTTTCTTTTTGCGACCCACGCTCCTGGCGATACAATCATCGGCAAGTCGTTCGCATTGAACCTGTTGGCGCCCAAATCATGGGCAGGAGGCCCATGCCGGGGAAACGCCTGACGGCATCGCTACGAATGCCGGCTGGTGAAGCAGGGATGGTGGCTATGGTAGGGACCGTTTCGAAGCCGGACACGCATCAGAAGCTGGAGATCCTCAGTGCCGACGCCCAATATGACCTAGCCTGCGCTTGTGGCACGAAGCAGGACGAAGGGCGGCGGCGCGGCGCGGATGGCCGCTGGATCTATCCCGTCACACTGCCCAACGGCGGACGCAGCGTCCTGTTCAAGACGCTCGTCTCCAATGCGTGCACCAACGACTGCAAATACTGTCCGCTCCGCGAAGAACGGGACATCCGTCGCTGTACGCTCGGTCCCGAAGAGACGGCACGGGTCTTCCTGGACTACCACCGCCAGCGGAAGGTCTTCGGCCTGTTTCTCAGCTCAGGCGTGGTCGGCTCTCCCGACGCGACGATGGACCGGCTGACCACCACGGCCCGGTTACTGCGGCGCAAGCACGGTTTTCGGGGCTACATCCACCTGAAGGTGATCCCTGGCGCCAGCCCGGCGGCGATCGAAGAAGCGGTCTCCCTGGCCAGCGCCGTGTCGTTGAATATCGAGACGCCGGGTCAGGTCCACCTGGCGCATCTCTCGACCAAGAAGAACTACCTGCGCGATATCATTGAGCCGATCAAGCTCATCAGCCGTCTGACCGCACGCGGCGGCAGGTTCGCGAAGGTCAAGCAGACCACCCAGTTCATCGTCGGCGCCGCCGGCGAGTCGGACGCCGAGATCGTCAGGTACATGGGCGGCCTCTACGACCGGCTTCACATGCACCGCGTTTACTTCAGCGTCTATCAGAAGGGCATGGGCGATGCGTCCCTGCCGGCGGAACGGTTCGGCGCAGATGGCGAGGGCGTCCCGCCCTTGCGTCTCGTCGGCATCCCCTCGGCAAGCTCGGGGCAGGCTTTGCCGGCGATGAACGAGCAAGGGCAAGATGCCCTCGCCACGCCCTTCATGCGCGAGCACCGGCTCTACCAGGTGGATTTTCTACTACGCAAGTATGGCTTCAAGGATACCGACATCGTGTTTGGCGCGCGGGGGGAGCTGTCGCTGGACACCGATCCGAAGGAAGTCTGGGCACATAACCACCCCGAGTTCTTTCCCGTCGATGTGAATCGAGCCACGAAGACGGCGCTGCTGCGCGTGCCCGGCCTGGGCCCTCTGACGGTCGGCCAGATCGTGCAGGCCCGGCGGGCCGGACGGATCGGGCGTTTGGAGGACATCGGACCCGCAGGCGTACGCCTGCGCAAGGCCGCCAGCTATCTGGCCTTCTGAACTTTTTCGTTGCCAGCGGGCCGCAGCCCTATATAATTCGCTCCTTTGTTTGAATTCAGGCAGGTGGGCATGCATATCCTCGCGAAGAAAAGGAGGTGATAATGCAAGACATGGTTCCCTCGAAGGTCTTTCTGACCAAGGGCGTCGGACGGCACAAGTACCAGCTTAAGTCGTTCGAGGAAGCGCTGAGAAAGGCCGGTGTAGCCCAGCAGAATCTCGTGCAGGTCTCGTCGATTCTGCCGCCCAAGTGCAAGATCATCAGTCGCGAGAAGGGACTGGCGCAATTGACGCCAGGCGAGATATGCTTCTGCGTCATGGCGCGGGCCGACACCGACGAGCATGGCCGGCTCGTGGCGTCCTCCGTCGGTATCGCGGTGCCCAAGGACGGTCGCAAGTGGGGTTATCTCAGCGAAGTCCACGGTCACGGCATGGACCAGCGCGAAGCCTCCGACCTGGCTGAAGACCTGGCGGCCGGGATGCTCGGAACCACCCTCGGACTCGAAGTGGACCCGAACAAGGCCTGGTCGGAAAAAGAGCAGGTCTACAAATCCAGCGGTCTGATCATTCGCACCTCGAACATCACGCAAACCGCTCGGGGCCAAAGGGACCTTTGGACGACAACCGTCGCCATTGCGATGTTCCTGTTCGACCAGTAATGGACGAGACTGCCAACTTCGGAGCCTTGCCGAGCGAGTTTTCGCGCTTTGCGGATGCGGAAATCGTTATCGTACCCGTCCCGTTCGATGGAACCAGCACCTGGAAAAAAGGTGCCGACCGGGGGCCGAGCGCGATCATCGAAGCTTCCGCCAACGTCGAGCTCTACGATATCGAGACCGATTCGCAAGTGTATCTGCGCGGTATCTTCACCGACGCACCGATCGAAGGCGAGATGTCCGTCGATGAGATGGTCGCGGCGGTGGAGCAGCGCCTCCGTCGGCACCTCGAAGACGACAAGTTCCCGGTGATTCTCGGTGGCGAGCATTCCGTTAGCATCGGCGCCGTGCGGGCATGTGCCGCCAGATTTCCCGGTCTCTCGGTCCTTCAACTCGACGCGCATTCGGACCTGAGGGACGAATACGAGGGCTCCAAGTACAACCACGCCTGCGTCATGGCGCGGCTCAAAGAAGTGTGTCCCATCGTGCAGGTGGGCATCCGCAGCATCGACGTTTCGGAGAAACCTTCCCTCGATCCGGATCGTACTTTCTTTGCCAAGGACATCCACGGTCGGACCGACTGGATCGACCAGGCCGCGACGCGGCTGACAGAGCGCGTCTACGTGACCATCGATCTGGATGTCTTCGATCCGTCGATCATGCCATCGACGGGGACACCGGAGCCGGGAGGGCTGCTCTGGTACGAGGTTCTGGCTCTGCTCAGAGCCGTCTGCCGGCAAAGGACCGTGGTGGGCTTCGACGTCGTGGAACTGTGCCCGCTCGAGAATACCTGGGCGTCCGACTTCCTGGCTGCGAAATTGATCTACAACGTGCTGAGCTATAGATTCCAGCCTTAGGAGGCAAACGTGGAGTCTTTGGAATAATGGAATGATGGAATAATGGAATGTTGGGTAGGGAGAATCCCACTATTCCACCCTTCCAGAGGGCAATGATTTCAAACAGACGATGAGTTACCGGATTCCGAGGTTAAGATGAAGAAAAAGGACCTACTCAGAGAATTCGTCGAGCACGTCGATATCACGTCCTTCGATGCGACGCCGGTCGTGGACGCCATGCGGGACATGTCGTTCACCGCCAGGGACACCGCCCGCGCTGCCGACATCCTCAACACGATGATTGAGGACAAGGACTGCACGATTATCCTGTGCATCGCTGGCAGCACCAGCGCCGGCGGCTGCATGCAGATCTACGTGGACATGGTCCGACACAACATGGTGGATGCCGTTGTCGCCACCGGCGCGACGATCGTGGACATGGATTTTTTTGAAGCGATCGGCTTTCGCCACTATAAAGGCACCCCCTTTGTGGACGATAATAGGCTCAGAGAACTCTATATCGACAGGATTTACGATACGTACATCGACGAAGAGCAGCTTCAGGTCTGCGACAATACGATCAAGACGATCGCCGACAGCCTGGAGAAGCGGCCGTATTCGTCACGGGAGTTCATCCGCCAAATGGGCAAGTACCTCGTCCAGAACGGCAAGAAAGCCGCCTCGCTGGTCCAGACGGCCTACGAGCACGATGTGCCCATCTTCTGTCCGGCGTTTTCGGACTCCAGCGCCGGGTTCGGTCTGGTCAAACACCAGGTCGAGTACCCCGATAGTCACGTCTCGATCGACTCGGTCAAGGACTTCCGCGAACTGACCGAGATCAAGCTCAAATCGCCTGTCTCCGGCCTGTTCATGATCGGCGGAGGCGTCCCCAAGAACTTTGCCCAGGACACGGTCGTCTGTGCGGAAGTCCTCGGTCACGAAGTCGATATGCACAAGTATGCGGTGCAAATTACGGTCGCGGATGTCCGCGACGGCGCCTGCTCCAGCTCGACGCTCAAGGAAGCGTCCTCGTGGGGCAAAGTCGATACCGGCTGCGAACAGATGGTCTACGCCGAGGCCACTTCGGTCCTGCCTCTGATCGCCAGCTATGCCTACCACCGGCGCGGGTGGGCCCAGAGAACGCGCAGGCGCTGGAGCAAGCTGTTCGAACCGGTTCCTGCTGGAGAACGACAATGAGAGCGTATGGGTTCACAATGGCCTGGGTCGGCTTTGGGGTAGTTGCGACAGCCGGTTTGTTGAGCGTTGCCGGCTGCAAAGGACGCGAACTGGAGCAGGCCCGACAAGAGGCGCGCGAGGCCAAAGTCACAGTCACGAAACTCGAGGTGCGCCTGGTTCAGGCGATGCGCGAGATACAGGACATCCGGGACGAGCTGAACGTGGTCCGTCAGAGTCGAGAAGCGCTTCAGCGGAAGGTCACTGAGCTTACGGAGGAGCGCGACAAGGCTTCCGGGATGGCCCAGCAGGCGCAGGCGCTGATCTCCGACCTGAGCAGCCGTGCCTCGGGTCAGGCCGACACCGCCGCTTCCTTGCAGCAGCAGGTCAGCGAGCTCAAGAACGTGATTGCCCAGCATGAGAAGACGATCAAGGAGCAGCAGGAACTGATCGACGCGCTGCAACTGGGCGTGGCGGTCATGTCAACCGAAATCGACCAGCAGGCCGATGTGAACGACGTGCCTGTCGATGACGCCAACGAAGCCTACTGAGACGAGTCGGCCCGTTGCGGATTGCCACCCTTACGCCGCGCCAGCGGGCGCGCCTGCCTCGGATGGTAGAACACCACGATCTTGTCGTTGGGGATCTCGAAGCCTTCCGACTTCATCACCGAGCGAACGCGGGGCGTCAATTCCTGGTCGATGACCCATTGTTGCTGCGGCCAGATCGCCAGATTCAGGCGGAGGAAGCGCTCCCCACTCGACAGGCTGACGACTTCGATGCTCTTGGGACCCGACAAGATGATGTCCTGGAACTGGCCAGCGGTCTTTTCCGCGATGCGCCTCAGCGCGTCGCGAGCCTTCTCGATATCGTTTGCCGGCGCGATCGCGACGTCGAGGTAGACCTGCTGAGCGCCGCGCACGTAGTTGCCGACGACCGCGATGTTGCGATTGGGAATCACGACGCTCTGGCCTAGGTAGTTGCGCAGCCTCGTCATGCGAAGGCCCAGTTCCTCCACGATCCCCGTGTGCGGCGGGATCTCCACCATGTCGCCCACGTTGAACTGCTCCTCGAAGACGATGAAGAAGCCGGTCACCATGTCCTGCACCAGGCCTTGCGAGCCGAACCCGATGGCCAGCCCCACGACCGACAGCGACGCGAAGTACATGGTGTAATTGACGCCCAACTCGGTCAGGATATATCCAAAGGCCAGCAGGTAGATCACGTATTTGGAGATGTTCAGCGCCAGCGAGTAGAGGGTCATGGTCCGCTTCTTGTGCCGGCGGTACACGAATTTCAAGGGGCCCCACTCCGTATACACAACCGTCTGCGCGAGGATACGCAGCAGTCTCACCGCGGCCTGGCAAACGACGACGACCAGGACAATCACGCCGATCCGGCGCAGTTTGCCGACCAGCGACGGGACCGACCAGTCCCAGAGCCACTCCTTCGTTTCCCCGAAGCGAGGCACTTTGGTGAATTCCAGCGGCGCCGACAGGTCACCGCCGGAGAGAGTCAGCGTCTTGCCCTTGAGCCTGAAGTCGTAACTGACCGTGTCGCTGTCGGTACGCAGGCTCAGGCGGTTTGCCTCCGTGGCGTACGTGCCCCGTTTGTCGCCTAGGGCAAACGTGCCGTCGGCCGATAACGCGAGCACCTGGCGTACCTGGCCGATTTCGCAGGTCCATTCACCGATTAGCGAAGCCTCAAGCGCCTTCGATTGCTCCTGTCCAACGATGGTGGGCCGAGGCGCCGTCTCTACCTGGCTCCAGGCGAGGCCTGCCACCATCGACAGGATTGCCGCCGTCAGAAACACGACACGCCGTGAGAACATATCCTTTCATCCTGCGTAAAATGACCGCGTCTATGTCTATGTGTGCTCCATTTTACGCTGGGAACGGCCTGGATTCCAACACGATTCCAGCGCCAGGCGTGTTCGGTGCACGAAGAGGCGCCGGGCCGAAATTCTTCTTGCATGTTCGGCGGCTGTCCATAGCATAGGCCTGGACAGTCAATGTGAACGCCTAGTCATGGAGGGCAGTGACATGTTGGCCGCACAATCCGACCCGAACCAAGCCGCCGACGGCGCAGGATCGTTCTCTTCCTGGCTTCAGGGCACGAGCTGGCAGACCTGGCTGCTGTTTCTGGGCGTGCTCGCGATCAGCGTCGGCGCAGCGCTGATTTGCCACTACATCGTCGCCAAGGTGCTCTCTCGTTTCGCCCGGCGGAGCAGCTCTCCGCTGGACGAGCTGTTGCTCAAGCATTTCAAGCGTCCGGTCCGCTGGCTGCTGATCGTGTTAGCGGTTCGCATGAGCGTCGACTTTGTCGATCTTCCCGCCGGGTTTCACAACTTCGTCACGCGCATGTTCGGCCTGGCGGTTCCGGTGCTGATCGCCTGGCTGCTCATCAAGGGAACCTACGTACTCAACGATGTCCTCTTCCTCCGCTTCAAAGTCGATGTCAAAGACAACTTGCGCGCGCGAAAGATCCACACACAATTGAACGTCATGCGCCGGATCATCATCATCGTCATCGTGGTGATTGCGCTGGCCTCGATCCTGATGACGTTCCCGAACATCCGGCAGCTTGGGACCGCCATCCTGGCCTCGGCGGGCATCGCCGGTATCGTGATCGGCCTGGCGGCCCAGAAGACCCTCGGGACTTTCATCGCGGGTCTGCAAATTGCCTTCACTCAACCCATCCGCCTGGACGACGTTGTCATCGTCGAAGGCGAGTGGGGGCGCATCGAGGAGATTACGCTGACCTACGTCGTCGTGCGGATATGGGACCTGCGCCGGCTCATCGTGCCGATCACGTACTTCATCGACAAGCCCTTCCAGAACTGGACCCGCATCTCGGCCGACATCCTGGGGACAGTGTGCCTCTACGTCGATCACACCGTGCCAGTCGAGGCTATCCGGGCCGAACTCCAACGAATCCTTGAGGGCACCGAGGAGTGGGACCGGCAGGTGTGCGGTCTCCAGGTGACCAATACCTCCGAACGCGCCGTCGAGCTACGCGCCCTGATGAGCGCCGCCGACGCGTCGCTGGCCTGGAACCTCCGCTGCAAGGTCAGGGAGCAACTGATCGAGTTCGTGCAGAAGAACTACCCGCAGTCCCTGCCTCGGCTGCGTGCTGAACTGGATAAGCCTGTTTCGGCCGAACCGGAGGCGCGACCGGCGTCGACCAGCCGCAAACGGTCTGGAAAGAGCTCGGCATGAAAAAGCCCAACATGAAGAAGGTCAAGCTTGTCGGGATCGTTGTGTTTCTCGTCCTGGCGGTTATCATCATCTGGCAGAACCGAGAGCCGGTGGACGCCCATGTGCTGTTGCTCCACGTGAGGATGTCCCGAGCGTTGCTCTTGCTGCTGACCTTCGTGCTCGGCTTCCTGACGGGAACGTTGGTCGCCGGTCACTTTTTGCGGAAGAAAAAAGGGGCCAAGACGTGAGTTCCAAGAGTCGCGTGCGAAAACGAGACCGCAACCCGGCCGGCCCGATGAAATCGAAGCGCCGCTTCGTCGCGAGGCACTCGCGGAAGGCCGGGCTGCCACCCGGGACCCTCGTCCACACCGGCGAGAAAAAAGTCGAAACGGTCCGGATCACCGTCATCGACTACGACGAACGCGCCTTCGAGGAAAAGCAGGTCGCGACCGTCGAGGAGTGCTTCGCTTTCAAGAAGACGCCCACCGTCACGTGGATCAACATCGACGGCCTCCACGACGTCAGCGTGATTGAGGCGATCGGCAAAGCCTTCGAGCTGCACCCGCTGATCCTCGAGGACATCCTCAGCACGGGACAGCGCCCCAAGTACGAGGACTACGACCAGCACATCTTCGTCGTCGTGCGCATGCTCAGCTACCGCGACGAGAACCAGGCGATCGACAGCGAGCAGGTGAGCCTCATCCTCGGCGCCAACTTCGTCATCTCGTTCCAGGAGCGCGTCGGCGACGTCTTCGACCAGATTCGCGATCGCCTGCGCAACGCCAAGGGGCGCATCCGCAAGATGGGCGCCGACTATCTGGCCTACAGCCTGACCGACGCGATCGTCGACAGCTACTTCGCCATCCTGGAAAAGACCGGCGAGAAGATCGAGACCTTGGAGGAAGAGCTGGTCTCGGACCCAGACGAGAAAACGCTGCGCCAGATCCACGGACTCAAGCGCGAGATGATCGAGCTGCGCCGGAGCATCTGGCCGCTGCGCGAGCTCATCAACGGCTTGCAGCGCAGCGAATCACCGCTCTTGACCGAAACCACGAGCATCTACCTGCGCGACGTCTACGACCACACGATCCAGATCATCGACGCGATCGAGAGCTTCCGCGACATGGTCGCCGGCATGCTGGACATCTACCTGTCGAGCCTGAGCAACCGGATGAACGCGGTGATGAAGGTTCTGACGATCATCGCGACGATGTTCATCCCGCTGACCTTCGTCGCCGGCGTCTACGGCATGAACTTCAAGCACATGCCCGAGCTGAAATGGCGCTACGGCTACGCGGCCGTCTGGGTCGTCATGGTGCTGATGGCTGTCGGTATGCTGATCTACTTCCGCAAGAAGAAGTGGCTCTGAGCGGCGCCTATGTCTTGTTGACACGGAGGCGGCCAAACCGTACTTTGACGGCATGGCAAGAATAGCGCGAACAGTTGTGGCCGGATGTGCCCATCACCTGACGCAGTGGGGCAACAATCGTGAGGACGTCTTCTTCGACGACGACGACCGGCGGGTGTATCTGGAGATGCTGAGCGAGCAGGCGGACAGGTACGGCCTCGTGATCGAGGGCTACTGCCTGATGAGCAACCACGTGCACCTGGTGGCCGTGCCGCAGACGGAGGAGGCGCTGGCCCTGGCCGTGGGCCGGACGCACTTTCGCTACACGCAGCACATCCACCGCCTCCACGAACGCACCGGCCATCTGTGGCAGGGCCGCTTCTACTCCTGTGCCCTCGATCCGCGACACTTCCGGATGGCGCTGAAGTACGTCGAGCTCAATCCGGTGCGGGCGCGGCTGTGCCGCAAGCCCTGGCGGTACGAATGGTCCAGTGCGGCCGCCCACGTCGGCGCGCCGACGGGGTCGCAGGTGCTGGACTTGGCGGCGTGGCACCGGCGCATGTCGGACGAACGTTGGCGGCAGGAATTGAGCGAGCCATTGCCCCCGGCCATCATGAACACGCTGCGCCTGCGGACGTGTACCGGCCGACCTCTGGGCAGCGACGCCTTCGTGAGCAAGTTGGAGACGCTCCTGGGCCGCCGGCTCCGTCCCCTCCCGGTCGGCCGCCCACGAAAGATGCCGACCAGCGACGAGAGACGCGGGAAGAGAATGAAGAAATAACTGGCTGTGCCCGTCTATCCGTTAATCAGTATGAGTGTAGTATGGTGTCCCCAATACTCATGCCCAATACTCGTGTCCCCAATACTCCCAGTATGGTGTCCCCAATTCTCAAGATCGCTCGCCGAGCCGTCTGGGCTCCGCCCCGGACGGGAGGAGATTTTCCACTTTTCGCCAATAGCATGCCCCTCGTAGGGTGAGCGGTGCCACCGCCACCCTCGAAGTCGCCCTCGCGAACGCCGAACCCCTGCTCGCCGAAGCCGCCCGCGGGTTCACGCACGAACACCTGCACCCCCGAGTAGAGTAAGGAATACGTTCGGATGACTTCCTTATGCTGCGGAATCAGATTCCGCGAAAGACATTGGCCTTGGCGATATACTGATCTGCCGGCCACTGGCGACGATCCGGAGGAAGGAGAATCTGGCGGCCGAGGAATGACTTGAATTGTTCCAGCCCCCCGTGCAAGCGCAGCCGAACCAGCTCGCGCTCTTTCACGGGATTGACGCGCATTTCAAGGTTATCGGTGAGGTAGATCAAACCTTGATCGTATGCGCGGTGATAGGTAGGCGACAGAGCGATCCCATTGGAGACGTCGTCACTGCTACCGTCGGCTCCGACAGGGAGAATATGAGCTGCGTCCACGAGCCTGAGCTGCAAGCCGGTGACGGCGCACTTGCGATCGTAAGCAACGATCGCCCTGCGCCGGAAGTCATTATCCCTGGACAGCCGGGATACGGTTGCGACAATTCTCTGACACTCTCTTGAAAGCGCGACAATCTCTGCTTCGATATCGGCACACGCTCTCGCGTGAAAAGGTGGCGCTCTATGTAGACGTCCGCTGATGGACGGCACGAAAGCCAGTCTCCATTCCTTACTGTTTCCGTGTTCGGGCATCCGCAAGAGCATGCTCGCCACCGTCGCTGCAACGAAACCAGCCGGCAAGCTCAAAGAAGGTCATCGCAGCAGAGAGATCATCGGGAAAACTGTCGCACGTATCGCACCTCTCCACTACAATCCAGGGGCGTTTAAGCGCAGCAATAGCACACGAGGGCGCACACGGAAAACGCGCTCCACGACCTTGACACGCATCGCAGATTTGCCGCGCTCGCATGTGAGGCTCCTTTCAGGTGGGGCCAGCCAACGTCCATCGCTCATCATCAAGGACTATGAGGCCCTTCTTCTTGAGTTGCTGCTGCGCCGATCTAACGGCGTGTTTCCATTTCTTGCCATAGTTCTTGCCGTCGATGACCCTATCCACCGTGTCGTCGCACAAGTCAGGGTGGATTGCCTTGATCCTCGGATGCAGCTGCTCAGTCGACAGCGGCCCATACCGTGTGAGCAGATACCTAATCGTCTTGGCAAACACAGTATGCATTGGTCCTTCGGCCAAGCGCAGGCGGAGAAGTTGGTCTTGAGCCGCAGCAAGGTGCTTCTCAAATTCGGAACGAAGGGACCGAGTAACCGAATCGCGTTGTCTCTGATAGATAGCGCGCACACGGTTTGCGATATCGCAGTAGACTTGGAGGCTATCTCGCCCAACGAGTGCGCCGAGCTCTGAATACCTTGAGATGTCCTGAAGAATCGATGCGACTACCGGCGACTCCGGAATTCTCACGCCGTATTCATAGTTCCTTTCGAGGCCACCCCTCGTAAGGTTGGCGGACGTGATGATTGCACATCTGGCGTCAGAGACATATACCTTTGCGTGCAACCGGGGGAGATGTCTCAGGACAACGTTCGGGACTCTCGACATCAGCAAAGAAAGTGCGTTGGGATCCGTGGCCCCGTCGCATATATTCGCAGGCGATAGGTCTGTAGCGAACGTGATCGAATTAAGATGTGGATCACGCTTGCCCATGATGAATGCAATGCCGTCGCGCGTCACATACGGAGATGAGATCATCAGATGAGAACGTGCGCCCGCGACCAACTCGCCCAAAGCATCCTTCCAGTCTGTGCTCAGCAGTAAATATCCTTCCATTGGACTACGTCGTCAATTGTGGGATATCCAATAGGTTTCAGGATTTGACATAACCGCAAACAAAGACCTCGGAACCGGCTGACATCGTTGTGTTCGCTCTTGTCCCGGAAGCCCTTTCTCCTGAGGAGGGCAAGTGGCGGACTGGTCAAAGATCAGAGCGCAAGACTCATCTCGCATGTGCTGCTCCATATGGGTGAGCGAGTCGCAGCATTGGATACAGCCCTTCTGGGTGTGGAATTCTGTTACCTGATAGTCCACGCCCTTCTTCTGGTCCATGCCCGACCTCCAGGATGTCTTATATAACGGTAGCCCATCTCATCCGTTGAGGCGCACCGAGCGCCCCGGAGCTACGCGATAACCCATTGCTGCGCTGTCTTTATGCCATTATCAAGCACGAAAAGGGAGCCGTCAAGTCAAATGATCGTTCCTATACTTCGTTTCGTTAGGCGTTTTGGATCAGCGATAATTCTGGGGACGCCATGAAAACGCCGGTCAAAGCCGGCAGAGAGTCGCGGATGCAACAGCCGTACAAGGAAGGAGTAGCGCACCATCTTGACCCCGAGTCATGCGCTCGCGTGGGCAACCACGTAGGCGAAGCGTTGACAGGGGCACACGCAGGCCAGCCATCGAGCTCCGAAATCACCTCCCCTGGCGTGCCGACCCTGTATGCTGAAGGGAAAGGCCACATCAGGATGAAATCGGGGAAATCGGCGGACAAGTATCCTCATTTCGGGGATTCTTGTTGACTGAGACAGGGGCGGAGTCGAGAGGGTGCGCGGCTGGTGCGAGGGGCGAGAGTTGTGGGTCCGGGTGTGGGCCACCACGCGACGCAGCGTGGGGACCGACGGCAAGCGATGCAGGAAAAGACGGGCCATCGCGAAGGATGGCCCGTCTGAGTCTGTTCCGAGCGTGTGAAGTGCGTGGTGCTACTGCTTGGCGATGCAGTAGAAGTTCTGGTTGCCGCGGAGGTAGAGTTCGTCGCCGATGATGGCGGGGGTGGCGTCGAAGCCGTCGTCGAGCTTGTTGGTGGCGAGCACCTCGTACGTGTCAGCGTTCTTGATCACGGCGACGGTCCCGTCACGGCCGAGGATGTAGACGCGATCCGCGACGCCGACGAACGACGCGTAGATCGAGCTGACGCCTTCGAGACGCTCCTTGGAGAACAGCGCCTCACCGGTCTTGGCGTGATAGCAGGAGACGATGCCTTGATTGTTGCCGCTGGCACAGAAGAAGAGCCGCTCGCCCATCAGCACGCCCGACGGCACGTAGGGTGTCCCGTCGCTCATTTTCCAGGCAACGGCGTCGGTGCCGGTCAGGTCCCCGGTGCGGCCCAGCTCGATGGCCATCAGTGAGCTGCCGCGAAAGCCGCTGATGCAGTAGACCCTGTCGAAGGCGACGACCGGTGTCGGGATGGCGTTGTCGGTCATGCCGCCGCACTGCCAGATCAGCTCGCCGGTCCCGGCGTCGTAGCTGCGGATCAGGTTCGTCGCGGCGGTGATGACCTGCACCTTGCCGTCGACCTCGGCCGCGACCGGCGTCGCCCACGAGGTGCGCTCGTCGCGGTCTTTCTGCCATAGCGACTCGCCGGTCTCCTTGTTGAAGGCGAAGATGACCGACTGACCTTCGTGATCGCAGACCACAACGATGGCATCCCCGGCCAGGCACGGCGAGCTGCCTTCACCGAAGCCCATGCGCGTGGTCATCTGGATCAGGGGTTTGCTCCACTTGAGGTTGCCGTCCAGGTCGTAGCAGTGCAGGCCGCGCGAGCCGAAACTGACCCAGACGAGCTTGCCGTCGGTGACCGGCGAGTAGGGCGCGAAGCTGCCGGTCTGCTGGTGGCCTTCGTGCGGCACCGTCTCGGCGGCGGTCTTCTGCCAGAGGGTCTTGCCGGTGGCGCGATCCAGGCAGATGACGTCGAACTTGTGGGCGGTGGTGGGACCGCGTCCGCCGCCGCGACCGCCGCGACCGCCGCGCGCGGGGGCCTGTGGTGATGCCGGGGGAGCCCACCGGGGCTCGGCCGTTCCGGCAGGGCCGGTGTCGATCGCAGTCAGGAAGAAGATCTTGTCAGCCCAGATGACCGGCGAGGATTGGCCCTTGCCCGGGATCTCGACCTTCCACTTGACGTTCTGCGTTTCACTCCAGGTGATGGGCGGATCGCCCTGGAGGGCTGTGCCGGTGCCGTCGGGCCCGCGCCAGGTAGGCCAGAAAGCCTGTCCCGAGGCAGCCCAGGTGGAAGTAGCCATCAGAATGGCCAGGAGGACAACAGTGACACTTTGCGCTCGGTGCTTCATGTAGATTCCCTTTCATTAAAACCTGGATCAAGGCCGGAATGCCGGCCTATTCCTTGCCTGCCTTGACGGCAGTTCTCATCCCCATGAGACAGGACTCGCACGTCCCATACCTGTGAAACGCCGCAGGGTTCGTACAATTCTCGGGTGAGCCACTCCTGTCCGTTCGTTCGGCACCCCATGGACGTTGCCCGCACCCGGCGATATTGCGAGGAAACGAGCCGCCTGGCGCGATTGTGAGTGCATCGGTCTCCCGGGAAAGGCCTACCGGCACAGGGGATATTGAGCTGAGACCCGCATTCGTGCCTCGGCTGGGCCAGGGGATTCTCCCGCGCGCCACCCGAAATGCCTTGAACGGTCGCGCGGACCGCTATACCATCGACCCCGGTTTGGTTGGACCTGTTCCTGGAATCCGCGGATCGACATCGCATGAATAGCGCCGTGCTCGCTGAATCATACGTCTTTAGCTGGGTCGTCTTGCCGGTCCTGATCTTTCTGGCTCGCATCTGCGACGTGAGCCTGGGGACGGTCCGTCTGATTTTCGTCTCCCGTGGTTTTAGGTACCTGGCGCCGGTGATCGGGTTCTTCGAGGTGCTGATCTGGATCCTGGCGATCGGGCAGATCATGCAGAATCTCGCCAACCCGATCTGCTACCTGGCCTACGCCGGCGGCTTCGCCACCGGTAACTACATCGGGATCATCATCGCCGAGAGGCTCTCGCTGGGCGTGGTGCTGATCCGGGTGATAACCCAGAAGGAGGCAGATTCCCTGGTGGCGCGTCTGCGGGAGCGAGGTTACGGCGTCACCAGCATCGACGGGCAGGGCAGCAGCGGTCCGGTGCAGGTTATCTTCACGATAGTGCCGCGGCGAGAGGTCGACCCGGTGGTCGGTCTGATCAAGCAGTGCAACCCGCACGCCTTCTATTCCATCGAAGAGGTCGATTTCGTCGAAAGGGGCGTTTTCCCCCTCCGCAAGAGCTGGCGGGAGCTGGAACTGACGCGGCTGCTGCGGCCGTCGCGCAAGGGAAAATAAGGTAGGCTGCGGACTGGTCGCGGGCGCGGCCGCCCGGTAGAATGATGATCGTGTCGCGGGCGTCCTCGCCCGCGCGTGCCAAGGGCATTCCTTCGGCTTCGCTCAGAGCTTGCCCTGAGTTCGTCGAAGGGACGGGCTCTGCCCTCGATTCGAAGGCGAGACGCCTTCGACATACGCGGGCAAGATGCCCGCGACACGCAGGATGCTGGCTTTGCGGGATCGCGATGTGCATCGAGACCGTAATGCCGGATGGGTAGCAAACAGGCGTTTGGTATGAGATCATCCGGAAAGACCGGCACGAGGCTTCAGAAGCTGACGGAGTTGTTCGCGGGCAAGGCCTACTTGCTCATCATCATCCAGGACAATCCGGACCCGGACTCGATCGCCGCGGCGGTGGCGCTACGAAGGCTGGCTAACAGCCTGGCCAATCTTCAGTGCTCGATCGGCTGCGGCGGGACCGTCGGACGGGGCGAGAACCGCGCCCTGGTCAAATACCTGGGGCTGAATCTGCGCGCCTGTGGGGAGATCGACTACAGCAAGTTCGACCTGGTCGCAACGGTCGATACGCAACCCGGCACCGGCAACAATTCCCTTCCTGAGGATGTCCGGCCGGGGATCGTCATCGACCACCATCCTATCCGCCGCCTGACGCGCGCCGTCCCCTTCACCGATATCCGCAGCGGTTATGGCTCCACCTCCACCATTTTCGTGGAGTACCTCATCGAAGCCGGCATCACGCCTGAGACGCCTTTGGCAACGGCGCTGCTGTACGGCATCCGATCGGACACCCAAGACCTGGGGCGGGAGGCGGCGCGGGCCGATATCGAGGCCATCGAGTTTCTCTATCCTTTCGCGAACAAACGGATGCTCAGCATCATCCAACGCGGGAAGGTCCCGAGGGTCTACTACCAGATGCTGGCCGATGCGTTGCGCAACGCGCGGACCCAGGGGCCCGCGATCATCACCGAACTGGGCGACATCGATAACCCCGATATGATCGCTGAAGTCGCCGACCTGCTGCTACGTGAAGACGAGACGGTCTGGACGATGTGCACTGGCTATTGGAACGAGAAGCTGCTGATCTCGATCCGAACGTCCGAGGAAAGCAACCTGGCGGAGAAGGTGATCAAACGAATGGTCGCGCGGAAGGGCACCGGCGGTGGCCACCTGACCTACGCCGGAGGTCAGATTCCCCTGGAGAAGGGCACCAAGACCGAACGCCAGGAAATCGAGAAGCACATCGAGGAGCAATTCCTCAAGGCCATCGGCGCCGATGCTGCCCAAAGTGTGCGTTTGGTCAAGACCTGAGCCGGCCGGCCTCAGCCTGACGTAGGGCCGAGAACCGGAGCCCGGAATTCCGATTGTTCCGGCAATCCCCTGCTGAATTGTCCTCATGGGGTCTGAGACTTTCCACCCTTGTCTGCACTATCATCGCGATAAGTCTATGTGGGAAAACATCTTGCAGGTGTGGCGGGCGAGACGCCGGCCTACGGCACGATTCTTGCTCCTGAGGAGGACGGTGGGGACTCTCGTCGTTTCCGACGAGGTCCATGAATAGAAGGGCGACAGACCGCAGGCAAAGGAGATGAGCATGGGACGCAAGAAAAACGCGCCGCCGCAGATCAAGGTCAAGGGCGAGGGGAAGAAGAGCACGGGCAAGACCCCGAAACGGTAGGGCGGTCCGACCACGCCGAGTGCAGGGAGACTCCACGCGATCATGACGTGCCGCACGGTGGACACCATCGGGCGGCACTCATTTTATCCGCTGCGACAGCCCGTCGAAACAGGCAAACCGACAGGCGCCAAATCCGTAGATTGTCACAGGTTATCTGGTGAACCGATAGAGCAGGGAGCAGCTTCGGCTATGAAGAAGCCCGATGTCAACAAAACAAGCCACGAGCCTTTCGTGCGGCACGGTGCCAACCCGATTCTCTCGGTCGAGGGATGGCCTTACAAGGCGAACGCCGTTTTCAATGCGGCGGCTGCCGAAGTCGCAGGTCAGACATTGTTGCTTGTGCGCGTGGAGGATTGTCGCGGCATCTCGCATCTGGTTGATGTCATCATGCGGTGTCCGGCTTGGACGCAAGGAGTGTGATCGCCTCCGAGCGAGGCAGGGAAAGGACAACGACGTGGAGTCCGCTGCAGGCCCATCCGTCCAGGAAGGTCCGACACGTATGAACGCTATGAGGGGAGAGGTGGTCTACATCTACGCGTTCGACCTGGCCTACGACACCAAACGCAGGGAGATACCCACGATTCTCGGCTGCCGAACCCACAGCTATGAGGCCGGTCCCGGTAAACCCGGCCCCAGGCATGGGTTCTTCTACCGGCCGCAGATGGTCACGCTGCCAGCCAGGCGATGCCAGAGCCCTTTCGGGCCGGTGGAGGTGGCAGAGGCCGTCAAGCTGTTCGACGTCGGAGCCATCAGCGTGCAGGTGTGTGTGCCCTTCGAGGTTTCTGCCATCAAGGATCTCGTTCGCTACTATCGTCTGACGCTGGATGGTAGGAAGGTTGAAGACGAAGCGATGGCAGTGGCCGAGCGAGTGCGCCGCGAGCTCGAACCCTACGTCATACGGCCCGTGCCGGAGCTGACGCCGGGCGAGGACTACACCATCTTCTGCGTTCATCTGTTGTCCGGTCCGAGTCCGGTTACGCTACGCCGGTCCGAGGACTGGCTGGCCGAGCATCGACGTGCGGTCGCGGGCCTGCTGACCCAGGAAATGGACGCCGCACGCCTCTCCCAGCAGGAAGCCGCCGAATCGACCGAGCGGTACCTGTCGTACTACGAGAGCGACTTGGTGGTCGTCGATTGGGACGCGGCCCTGGCGATGGGCGAGCCGGACAGCCTGGAGGAGGTCATCCACGTCGCGGAACTGGCCAACGTCCAGCTTGCCGAGCTTGGCGCGTACGACCGGGTCCTGGATACGGCGCTGGAACTGGCCTACCGCGACCTGTCCCATGCCCAGCGCGGCCGGCGCCAGATCCGTCGCGACCTGCGCGAGATTCGCGTGGACATGGCGCGCCTCAACGACGAGCTCCAGAACATCACCAAGTTCTTCGGCGACTGGCACTTGGCCAAAATCTACCAGAACTTGTCGGGACGATTTCACCTGGCCAACTGGCACGGGATTATCAACGTCAAGCTGCGCACGCTCGCCGATCTCTATCAGCTTCTCTACCAGGATCGCATCAACTCCTGGATGGTCCTGCTGGAGCTGACTATCGTGTTGCTTTTCATTCTGGATGTAATACTATTGCTTTTGGGTCTCTGATGCGTCGGTTTGCAGCGCGCTGGCAGGTCCTGTAGGGGCAACCCCCTGTGGTTGCCTGGGGCAGGCACAGGGGCCTGCCCCTACAAAGGTCTGACGGCGCCAGTGCCAAGGACCCAGCTAAGAGGGGACAGAAGATGGCCAAGGACCCATCGGGACGACTGACGTACGAACACACCAACTGCGTGGTCATCGTGGCCCACCCGGACGATGAGACGCTCTGGCCGGGCGGGACCATGCTCATGCACCCGGACAACTGCTGGACGGTGGTGACGCTGTGCCGCAAGAGCGACGCGGACCGGGCGCCGAAGTTCGAGAAGGCGCTGGAATTCTATCGCGCCAGAGGTGTGATGGGCGACCTGGACGACGGATCCGATCAGAAACCGCTCAGGATGATCGACGTCGAGGACGCGATCATCGACCTGCTGCCGTCCGACCGCTACGACCTCGTTCTGACCCACGGCCTCTGGGGCGAGTACACCAGTCACCGTCGCCACGAGGAAGTCGGCAAGGCGGTGATGGCGCTGCGCGAGAGCGGTCGCTTCTGGGCCAAGGAAGTCTGGATGTTCGCCTACGAGGACGGCGGCAGGAAATACCTGCCGCGCCCGATGGCGGACGCCGATGTTTTCGTGCGGCTTCCCGCCGACGTCTGGGAGACGAAGTATCGGATCATCACCGAGGTGTATGACTTTGGGCCCGACAGCTTCGAGGCCAGAACCACGCCGAAGGAGGAGGCGTTCTGGGTACTCGGAAAGCAGAAATGAGTCGCGCGAAGGAGATCGCATGAAGGTCCTGGCTCTATATGACTATCCCGCTTCACCGGCCGGTTTGGCGACCCAAGGCAACCTGCTGCACCGAGGGCTGCAGGAGTCGGGCGTCGATGTGCACTCCGTTCATTTCGAGTCGGCCCAGGAGAAGGAGTGGTACTACCGCTGGTTCGAGCCCGATGTCGTGGTTGGAGTGGGGTACTGGGGTCACACGCCCTATCTGGTGATGCATCCGCAGCGCTACGGCGTGCAGCCGGTGCCTTGGCTGGTCGCCGACGGGTACATGGCCAACTACCACGAACTGCTCGAGGGGCTGCCGCTGATTCTGGTGACGTCCAAGTGGGTCAAGCAGGTCTACATGCGCGACGGGCTCAGCGGCAAGAATATCGAGGTTCTCCCTGTCGGCTGCGATACTGATGCGTTCATCCCGCGCGATCCAGCCGATCTCAAGATCTCCACGGTCCGCGAGGCGCTGGGTGTCGCGCCGGACCAGATCATGATCCTGACCGTCGGTGGAGACGCCACCAGCAAAGGCGCCCAGGAAGTGATGCAGGCGCTGGCGCTTATCGACACGAAGGCGCCGGACTGGAAATACGTGTGCAAGGTCTGGCCGCAGCCGCGCACCGAACATCAGAACCTCATCGACCTTCAACTTGCCACCCAGTTGGGCATCGAGAAGAACGTCGTCTACACGACCAACGTTATTTCACGCAACTTCATGCCTTATCTGTTGGCCGCCTGTGACGTCTATGCTGCTCCCAGCCGGCTTGAGGGCTTCGGCATGATCCAGGTCGAGGCCAATGCTTGCGGCAAACCGGTCGTCGGCATCAAGGCGATGGGCATGCTCGACACCATGGTGCATGGCGAGACCGCCTATCTGGCCGGTATCGCCCAGGAGATCAGGCTGCGCGAGACCATCGTCGGGGACGAGTCGGGCTACGAATCAGGGCATCGCGTCGTGTTCAAGAGCCCGCGCACCGTCGATTATCGCGCCAGCATTCACGATATTGCCAACTATCTGCTGGAATTGATGACCAACGCGGAGCTTCGTAGGAAGATGGGGACCGCCGGGCGCAAACGCGTGGTGGCCAACTTCGACTATCGTGTCGTCGCCAAGAAGTTCGTCGAGATCGTTCAGAACAGGCTGGGAATCTCCTGACATGACCACGCCTGACTGGAAGCCGATCGAGCGCGCCAAGGAAGCTGCCGTTGATGTCTTGTTGCACAACCTTCATGGCCCGTTCCGGCGCTTGCCCCGCACCGCCGGCTGGGGGTATCCCGAGCCATACACGCGCGACCTGATGATCGCTACGCTGGGAGTGCTCGTTTCCGGAGACGACAAGCTCGTCAAGGCCTGGCGCCGCGTCCTGGAAGTCCTGGCGGGAAACCAATCACCGCTGGGACACATTCCTTCGCTTGTCCACGATGCCGAAGACCGCGGCGCTAGCGACACGACCCCGCTGTTCCTGTTGGCCGCGGCCTTATTCAGAATGGCGGCCGGTCCGAGTGACTTCCTCGACGAAGCCGTCGGCAAGTCCTTGACCTGGATGGCGTACCGCAGCCCGTCGGATCGCGTCCTCGTGGCCCAGTTACCGACCAGCGACTGGCGGGACGAGCAGTGGGTCCTGGGTTACGGATTGTACGTCAACACGGTTCTCTATACGGCGCTGCGCCTGCTGGCTCAGCACGAGCGTGCCGTCGTGCTGCGCGAGATGATGGAGAACTTCACCGTCACAGGCGAGCGGCAGCACCGTCACGTCCATGAAGGACTGGTCGTGCGCCATAAGCCCTACTATGCGCTGTGGTCGTACAAGGTCTACCGCAGCGAGCGTTTCGACCTGCTGGGCAACAGCCTGGCGATCCTCTCCGGCATCGCTTCCCGTACGCGTGCCGGTCATCTCGTGACGTGGATCGAGACGGAATGTGCGGCACTGCGGAAGAACGAGGATCTGGCGGTAGGCCTGCCGCCCAACTTCTTCCCGTATGTGCGGCCGGACGACCCGGATTGGCTGCCGCGCTACCAGAAATACAACCAGCCCGGCGAGTACCACAATGGTGGCATCTGGCCCTTTGTTTGCGGCTTCTACATCGCGGCGCTCGTGGCCGCCGGGCGGTATCGGCTGGCCGAGCGACACTTGCTGGCCTTGACCGAGTTGATTCGCGCCCCTCGCCACGCGCAGGTCGAGTTTGGGTTCAACGAGTGGCATCGGGCCCAGGACGGCACGCCGCAGGGGGAAGATTGGCAGACCTGGTCGGCCGCGATGTACCTGTACGCGGCCCACTGCGTCCAGACCCAGAGTACGCCGTTCTTCGACCGATGCCGCGAGGCCGAGCCGCGCCCGCAGGAACACCCGTAGGGGGCGAGACATCCTTCGCCTCTGCGTGTCGCAAGGCACACAACCGACTTGGCCTGCTTCAAGATGGACAAGCTGGCAGCGATTATCTCCGTCGGTCTGGGAAAATCTGTTGAATTCCTGGCTAACCGACGTTAGGATTCGCCTGACGTGGCCCGGTGTGATGTGTGCCGACGACGGCGAGGTCAGGAGTTATGGCAGAACCAGCCCGCAGCAGCAACGACAGTGCGGAAAAGAACGCCGACCAGGCTGTGACCGACTACGTCAACGGTCTCAGCGCCGAGCACAAGATGCTCGTCGCGCTCAAGGCCCAGTTGTACGGCGGCTCGTGGGAGCCCATGCTCGACGACCTGCGCAACCGCTTGGTCGGCAAGCCCTATATCTTCAAGCTGGTTCACCGGATTCAGGACGATATCGAACGCATCGAGCAGATGCAGCAGTTTGAGGCTCGACACCAGGTCGATCTGGCCGAGTACGTCACGTTGCCGTAGGGTCGATCGCGGGGACTGGCCCCGGATTGCCGGTCGAGACGTGACGTTTTGCGTCTCCAGACTGAGCCGCTCGGAGGTGGTGTGCAAAGCACACCTTACTGCTTCCTTTGTTTACGAGGGTACGAGAAATGCAGAGAATGCCAGCGGGGATGACGTCGTTGTTCTTGGCCGCCTGCCTTCTGACCGGCGGACGGGCAGGCGCCGCGGCCCAAGTGCTATCCTGGCCTCTGTCCAAAGAGATGCTCCGCCACGCCCAGCTTGAACTGGTTTGGCAGGAGAACCTGGCGGTGGCTGAGGGCGAACAGCTCGACACGATGACCGTGCTTGATGATCGCCTGTACGTGCGTTCGAACCAGAACTACGTGTGGTCGCTGGACCGCCGCAACGGCAGGCTCGTCTTCGATCGCTCCATCGCTCCGGCCGGTTTTCCCCTCCTCGGATGGACTGCCTACGACGACACGCTCATCACGGTGATCGACAACCAACTCGTCGAGCTCGACAAGAACACCGGGTCCCAGCGACGGATTATGGACTTGGAGTTGAGCATCGTGGCGCCGCCGGTGCGAAACAGCCAGTATTTCTACGTCAGCGCCGCCGACCGCCGCCTTCACGTGTTTCGCGCCGACGACATGGTGCGGCTCTTCCGAGTCGCGGCGGACAACAACTCGTTGATTACGTCGATCCTCGCCGATGATGACCTGGTCGTCCTGGGCACCGACGCCGGCAATCTGATCGGCATGATGGCGGACGCGGCTCAGAAACGGTGGCAGTTCGACGCGGGCGGCCCGATGGCAGGCCCGGTAGTCAGCGATGGCCGGTGCTACTTCCTGGCCAGCAAGGACACCCAGGTGTATCGGGTGGACGTGACAGGTCCGACCGCCGCGACGATGGCATGGAGATATCAGACGGAGGCGATCCTCGACCGCGAGCCGCGCGCCACGGCGACGGTAGTGTATCAGTACGCTGTCGGCCGGGGCCTGAACGCCATCGGCAAGCAGTCCGGCCAGGCCCTCTGGGTGCTGCCCGAAGGGATCGAGCTGCTCGCGGAGGCGGGCGGCCGGGCCTATGTCACCACCAAGCTCAAGACTCTGGCGGTGATGGACAACGCCACCGGCAGCAAGCTCTACTCCGTAAATCTCGCGAAGGTGACCAGATTTGCCGCCAATACGCTCGATGCCAACATCTACGTCGCTGACGAACAGGGTCGCGTGGCCTGTCTGTGTCCGGCGCCGTAAGCCAAAGGCGAATGACGATTCGCCTTGCAGTTTGAAGTTTGAAGTGTCAAGTGTGAAGGGAAGGGCGTCGGTCCGCCACCTTCGGACTTCACACTTCAAACTTGCCACTTGTATCCGCCTGGCGGATTACTCATGGAGAAGGAGTTGAAATGGACGTCACGATCAAAACCGCGCTGATCAGTGTTTCCGACAAGACCGGGGTCGTCGATTTCGCCCAGGCCCTCGCCCGGCTGGGGGTCAAGATCATCAGCACCGGCGGCACGGCCAAGAAGCTCACGGAGGCCGGCGTCAACGTCGTGAGCGTCGACGCCGTCACCGGCTTTCCCGAGATGATGGACGGTCGCGTCAAGACCCTTCACCCCAAGATCCACGGCGCGCTGTTGGGCCTGCGCGACAAGGTTGAGCATACCGAAGCGATGGCTCAGCGCGGCATCGAGCCGATCGATCTGGTCTGCGTCAATCTCTACCCGTTCGAGGCCACCGTCGCCAAGCCCCAGTGCACCCTGGAAGAGGCCATCGAGAACATCGACATCGGCGGGCCGAGCATGATCCGCTCGGCGGCCAAGAACCACAAGTTCGTCACCGTGGTCACCTACCCCGGCCAGTACACGCAGGTCGTCGATCAGATGCGCGACAACCACGGCGCCGTTTCCGAGTCCCTACGGAGCGAATTGGCGCGGGCGGCTTTCGGTTTGACCGCTGCCTATGACGCGGCCATCTCGAAATATCTCAACGCCAACGCCGGCGTCGAATACCCGGACCGTGTCTCCATCGCGCTGACGAAGGAGAGCAGCCTGCGTTACGGCGAGAATCCCCACCAGACGGCGGCCCTGTATAGGCTGCCTGTCAGCGCCGAGCCGTCGGTCTGCAACGGCAAGCTCCTGGAAGGCGGCACGGAAGTCAGCTTCAACAATCTCCTCGATGCCAACGCGGCCTTCGAGCTGGTCAAGGAGTTCGACGAGCCGGCCGCGGTGGTCGTCAAGCACCTCAACCCCTGTGGCTGCGCCGTCGATGATGATATCTGCGTTGCCTACCGCAAGGCCTACGAAGGCGACGTGGTCAGCGCCTTCGGCGGGATCATCGCATTGAATCGCAAGGTGGACGTCGAGCTGGCCCGCACGATCATGGAGTCATACAGCCGGTTCGGCAAGGCGCTCGGCGCCAGCGGCTTCTTCGCGGAGGTGATTATCGCGCCGGAGTTCGAGGAGGACGCGATCGAAATCATCCGGACCCTCAAGACCTGGGGCGGCCGGGTCCGGCTCATCGAGACCGGTCCGATCGACCATGCCAAGATCGACACCGGCGAGTGCGACGTGCGCTGTATCATCGGAGGGCTGCTGCTGCAGAAGCGCGACCTGGCCGGCTGGGAGCCCGAGGCCTTGACCTATCCAACGGAGGCTAAACCCACACCCGAGCAGCTTGAAGACCTGCGCATGGCTTGGCTGGTCGCCAAGCACACGAAGAGCAATACGATTGTTCTGGTCAAGAACAAGCGCATCCTCGGCGTCGGCGCCGGCCAGATGAACCGCGTCGAGTCAGGCCTGTTGGCTATGAAGCAGGCGGGCGAAGAAGCCAAGGGCGCCGTCATGGCATCGGATGCTTTCTTCCCGTTCCCCGACAATGTCGAGAACGCGGCCCAGGCAGGGGTCGCGGCCATCATCCAGCCCGGCGGCTCCAAGAAAGACGATGAAGTCATCGCGGCCGCCGACCGGCTCGGCGTCGTTATGGTCTTCACCGGCAAACGCCACTTCAAGCACTGATCGCCTTATCGAACCCAGCGCGTGGTGATGCCCGCAGCGGCGAATGATGGTCTGCCGCTACCTATGCCCTGACGGGCACGCTGCAAGCGCGATGCGCGCAGCGCCCCGAACGGCGAATCTTGACTGGGCGAATGACTTGCCTCCGTCGCGCAAAATCCTCGACCCCGTCCGGGCAAAAGGATTCCCCTCGCGCGCTTGCCTTGCCGTATTACCGGCTATAGCGGCGGTTTGATGCAAACCGCGTGTGTGCGAAACCTGGGCCTGAAAGGCGGCCAAGCCTGCGGGCAAGAGCTATGGAGGTAACCGACGATGGCACAGCAACAGACGCTTCAGACGGTCAATGGCATCGACATGGACACGCTTCAAGGCACGATCGATGCCATCAAAGGCGATCCCGAGCTGGCCAAGTGCAGGTTCCACGTCCGCAATAAGTGGATCGACGGGAATCACAATCGCACGACGGTCAGCGGTTTCTACGCAGCCAAAGCGGAGCAGCGACACAAGGGTACGTTCGAACTCGACTGTGATGAGCCGGCGCTGTTGGCCGGTGAGGATCAGGGCGCCAATCCCGTTGAGCATTTGCTCAACGCCCTAGCCGGCTGTGTGACGACGAGCATGGTCGCGCACGCGGCGGTGCGCGGGATCCACATCGAGGAATTGGAGTCGCAGATAGAAGGGGACATCGATCTGCGCGGATTCCTGGGCCTGGCCGAGGACGTACCCAAGGGCTACACGAATATCCGCATGAGGTTCAAAGTCAAAGCCGATGTCGACAACATGGAACGGCTCAAACGTCTCAGCGAGTACTCTCCCACGTTGAACACAGTCATCCACGGCTGCAAGGTGGATATCAGCGTCGAACCCAAGTAGATGCGGGCCCCAAGGCAAGGGGGCTACAGGGCATGGGGTCACGCCTTCAATCGCGGTCGTCCCGGTTGACTTGCAGTTCAAGGCGTGACCCCGAATGCGAACCTGCGAAGGTTCGCTACACGAGGAATCGACTAGCAGGGGGACCACAGAATGGCAACCATACGGAGCGACGCGGCAGCGGGCGGCGCGGCAGCGCCGGACGAAGCGGCTGTCGCGCAGTTTGAGTCCCTGTTCCGGGGAAAGATCATCAGGCCCAGGGATCGGGCCTACGACGAGGCGCGCAAGCTCTACAACGCGATGATCGACAAGCGTCCTCGCCTGATCGCTCGCTGCGCAGATGTGACGGATGTCATCACAGCCGTCAATTTCGCGCGCGAGAACGATATCTTGCTGGCGGTGCGGGGCGGCGGCCACAATGGCGCCGGCCTGGGCTCCTGCGACGGCGGGCTGGTTATCGACCTGTCCGCGTTGAAAGGCATCCGCGTAGACCCGAAGTATCAGACGGTTCGTGTCGAAGCGGGCTGCTGCTGGCGCGAGGTGGACCGCGTGACTCACAGTTTCGGCCTGGCCGTGCCTTGCGGTGTCATTTCGACGACCGGCGTAGCCGGACTGACCCTAGGCGGTGGGCACGGCTACCTCACCCGCAAGTACGGCCTGACCATCGACAACCTGCTGGAAGCCGATGTCGTCCTTGCAGATGGGACCTTCGTAACCACGGGACCCGACGATCACGAGGACCTGTTCTGGGCCTTGCGAGGCGGCGGCGGCAACTTTGGTGTCGTAACCTCATTCCTTTTCAAAGCTCACCCGGTGCATACCGTCTATGCCGGTGTGACGCTCTGGCCCCTCGAGCAGGCCAGAGCCGTTCTGAAATCGTATCAGGATTTCATCAAGCAAGCGCCGAGAGACCTCTACGGCTTCTTCGGCTTCCTGACGGTTCCGCCGGGACCGCCGTTTCCCGAGCCGTTTCAGTTCAAGAAGATGTGTGGCGCCGTCTGGTGCTACACGGGACCGCTCGGCCAGGCTGGCAAGGCGCTCGAACCTCTGTGGGAATCAGTTCGCCCGGCGTTCGAATTCCTCGGCCCGATGCCGTTTCCCAAGCTTCAGACTCTCTTCGACGGCCTGTATCCGCCCGGCCACCAGTGGTACTGGAAAGGCGACTTCGTGCGAGAGCTCACCGACGCAGCAATAGAGCTGCATCTGGAGTACGGCGCGAAGCTACCCACACCTCAATCGACCATGCATCTCTATCCTATTGACGGCGCGGTGCGCGACGTGGGAGCGGCTGAGACCGCCTGGAACTGCCGCGATGCGACGTGGTCCATGGTCATCGTGGGCGTGGATCCTGACCCGGCCAATCGCGACAAGATCACGCAGTGGGCCCGCGATTACTGGGAGGCGCTGCACCCTTTTTCTGCCGGCGCCGCCTACGTGAATTTCATGATGGAAGAAGGTCAGGACCGGGTCCGTGCCACCTACCGTGACAACTACGACCGGCTGGTGGCCGTCAAGACGAGGTATGACGCGACGAATCTCTTTCGGGTCAACCAGAACATAAAGCCCAAAACCTGAGCGGGTTCGATCCGACCCCTCGGCTTCACTTTGGCAAAGGAGGCTTCGCATCATGGCAAGATTTCTCATCGAGGTTCCACACGAAGCCAAGACGCGGGAGTGTGCTCTCGCCGCGAAAGTCCTGCTGAGCACCGGCTCCCACTACCTGACGCACGCGGATTTTGGGTGCCTGGACGGGGAGCACAAGGCGTGGATCATCATCGAGGTGGACAACAAGAAGGAAGCCCAGTTTCTCGTTCCGGCGGCCTTTCGGCATCTGGCCAAGGTCGTCCAGTTGAACAAGTTCTCTCTGGCCGAGCTTGAGGAGATTCTCAAGCATCACGAGGAGTAGCGATGACCAGCCCCGAGCGAGCTGGACGGCCGGGCCGAGAGAGCCGGACATTCTTTTCCGTGGGAGGACGAGAGAGCATGAATGGGCTGCAGCAACTTGAAACGAAAAGACGCAAGCTCGTCGCTCTGAGTATACGTGCGATTGAGAAACTGGGGCAGGCACTGCGCGGTGAGCTTATCGAGCCCGGCGATGTGGGCTACGATGAAGCGCGCAAGGTCTGGAACGGGCTGATCGACAAGTGGCCGGTGGCGATCGCGCGCTGCAGCGGGACGGCGGACGTGATGGTCTGTGTGAACTTCGCCCGCGAGCATCGGATGCCGTTCACCGTCCGCGGAGGCGGTCACAACGTTGCCGGCAGAGCGCTTTGCGACGGCGGGCTGGTCATTGACCTGTCCGCCATGCGCAGCGTGCGCGTCGATCCCGCGGCGCGCACGGTTCGCGCCCAGGGTGGCGCGACGCTGGGCGACATCGACCACGAGACGCAGCCTTTCGGCCTGGCTGTGCCCCTTGGTTTGGTCTCGGCCACCGGCGCGGCCGGTCTGTGCCTTCATGGCGGCGCCGGCTGGCTGACGCGCCGGTACGGCCTGACGCTCGACAACCTGATCTCGGTCGATATCGTCACCGCCGACGGCCAACTGCGCCGGGCCGGCGAGAAGGAGAACGCCGATCTGTTCTGGGCCGTGCGCGGAGGCGGCGGCAACTTCGGGGTCGTCACGTCTTTCGAATTCCGCGCTTACCCGGTCGGGCCGGAGGTGTGGTTTCTCGCGACACTGTATCCGATGTCGCACGCCGCATCGCTGCTGAAAGCCGTGCGTGACTTCGCGGCCGCGGCGCCTGAGGAGTTCGGGATTCTGGCCTCACTCTGGAGCGCTGCGCCCGGGTCACCCATCTCTGAGCAGTATCGCGGTGCGCCGGTCTTGGCCGTGCTCGGCTGCTATAGCGGTCCGTTTGAGCAAGGCCAGGCCGTCATCCAGCCGTTGCGCGAGCTGGCTGAGCCGATTGCCGATTTCAGCGGACCGATGCCTTTCGCGCAGGTGCAGACCTTCCTCGATGCCGACTATCCCGACGGGATGTTGTACTACTGGAAGTCCGCCTACCTGCGGCGTCTCGATGACGAGGTGATCAACGTCCTGATCGACCACGCCGCACGCAGACCCTCCGCGCTGAGCTCGCTGGACGTCTGGTTTCTCGGCGGAGCATTCGGTCGCGTCCCGCCCGACAAGACCGCCTTTGCCAGGCGCGACGTGCCATACGTGCTGGGCATCGAAGCCAATTGGCGCGAGTCGTCTCAATCCGACGCCAATATTGCCTGGGCGCGAGCGGTCTACGACGCGGCCCAGCCTTTCGCACACGGCTTGTACCTCAACTTCCCCGGCTTCGTCGAGGATGGCGACAAACTCCTGCAGGGCGCGTATGAAGCGAACTACCCGCGCCTGCAATCTATCAAGGCAAAGTACGATCCGGACAACCTCTTCCAAGGTGCCTTGAACATCCCCCCGAAGGCTTGAACGCGGCTCCCGTTGGCAGACGCCGATCAAGGCGGTATAACACCCGCCGGTAGAGACGCAACATCTTGTGTCTCCGTGCTCAGGAGTTGGTGGATGCCTGCGGAGAGACTGGAAGAAGTCCTGTCGAAGCTCATGGCACTGGGCGACCCAAAGGCAGCCGACGGAGCGGCGCGCTTCGGGATCGATGTGCCTGGTCTGTTGGGTGTCTCCGCTGCCGCTCTGCGAAAGCTGGCGAAAGAGATCGGTACCGACCATCGGCTCGCCGGACGGCTTTGGCGGACCAGGATTCATGACGCCCGGATTCTGGCGACACTGATCGACGATCCCGCCCAGGTCACGCCAAGTCAAATGGAACGCTGGGCCAAGGACTTTGATTCATGGGCGGTTTGCGACGCGGCCTGTGGCTGTCTCTTCGACCAGACCCCCTATGCGTGGGACAAGGCTGTCGAATGGACAGCGCGCGACGAGGAATACGTCAAGCGAGCGGGCTTCGTCCTGATGGCCGCACTGGCCGTCCACAATAGAAAGGCGCCAGACGAACGCTTCGAGGCATTCCTGCCCTACCTCAAGCAACATGCCGACGACGAACGCAACTTCGTCAAGAAGGCGGTTAACTGGGCCCTGCGCCAGATCGGCAAGCGCAACCTGCGCCTTAACAAGCTGGCCGTCCGTACCGCCGAGGAAATCCGTGCCCTCGGATTCAAGCCCGCCAGGTGGATCGCCGCCGACGCCCTGCGCGAGTTGACGTCGGAGAAGGTACAAACGCGCCTGAAGCGGTAGAGCGCGGCTTGGGCACCGTGCTTGCTGGCGTTAAGAACAGGCAGGTTCACGGGGTACTGTCAAAGGGACTTGCTCGCTTCGCCGGTGCCGCCGTAAGCGCCCATATTGATCCGCCCGCCGTTTGGCTCCGGCTCATCGCCTACCGGCGAAAGCGGGTCGCCAGCGTCGATACACGGACTGTCGACCTTGTCTATCTGCCAAGCCTCAAAGCTATCGTTCCATCGGCCAGCTTGGGACTTCAGATGATAGTCCTCGTTTTCACCATCGGCGAATTCCGGGTTCTCGCTGATATTGTATTCGCCTTCCCCGCTCCAGTCACCTTCGATATCGCTGTAAGAAACGACGGTCACTGCATCGACATAATCAGATATCTCATCCGGCCGATCACCCCACATGATGCAGTTTGACAATGTCGCGGTCGTGAAGCAATTGAATAGACCGCCTCCACCCCAGGCTCGGTTGGCACTGAAGGTGCAATTCCCCAGATAAGGTCTGCTGGAGTTGTTTCCCATCCCAGCACCCCAGCATGCTGAGTTCCCGCTAACGATGCAGTTAGCCAAGATCATGCTGCCGCCCTCATTGTGCAGACCGCCGCCATACCGTCCGGCCGAGTTGTGGCTGATCGTGCAACTGGTCAACTCCGGATCGCTGTAAATGCTGTACATCCCGCCGCCATCGTTGGCCGAATTGTCGATAAATGTGCAGTTGGTCAGGAGCGGACTGCTGTAGATGCTGTACATCCCACCTCCGCCCCAGGCCTCGTTGCTGACAAACGTGCATCGAGTGAACAGTGGGACGGTGCCGCCAGCGTTACATACGCCGCCGCCCTGTCCGTCAGCGCGGTTCCGCGTGAACATACAGTCGATTACTGTCGGGTAGCCTAGCTCAACGTACAGCCCTCCGCCGTCCGGATTACTCTCGCGCGCATGACCGCCTCTGACTGTCACACCATCGAGGACGGTCGCTTCGCACGCTCCGGTGGGGGCAAAGACAACATGGTAGCTGTCATCATTATTGACATCAGGTGCGCCAATGTCTCCGCTCAAGACCGTTTCAAAGAGACTTGTATCTCGGGTATCCTGATCCACGGCGCCTAGACCTGCATACCCGCCTCTAACAACTACGCCGTTCTTGAGCTTGAACGTGGCAGTGGCATCATCCGTTCCACTCGGATGCGTCGAGTCCTCGTCGGGCCTATACGTCCCGTGAGCAACTCTGATCTGGTCGCCGGGCACGGCAACAGCCAGGGCATCTTGAAGGTGATTATAAGCATCGGGCCAAGACGAGCCGTCATTGGCGCCCGCAGCAGTCGCATCAACATACACGATGCGCTCCTCCGGGGACACTACGCTCAGCGCCGGATCGCCGTAGATGTTAAATATAAAAAAGTTTATCCAGTATGTAGGGTAAGGGATGACACGTTGGGGCAAAGCTTGCTTCGTACCATACAAAGCCTGGCCGGCAGTCATTCCTACAACGAGCCTTGTAACGTACTCGTAAGCCATTGACGCGGCGTTGGAACTACCAGCAACTGGTTCAGGGACGGCGCTCCACACCCACCTCGTTGATGCAACAGTGCAAACCACTCCACTTTTAAGCAGCGCGTAGGCGAGGTTCTGGGGGTTTTCTGGATAAGCTTCGTCGCAAGCTACTTGGAAAGCAAAACTGGGGTACTGGTTGTTAGGGTCGCAACCGGCGTCTACTGTGGTGCCACCGTGGCCCCACCATACGGCCAGGCCAAACCTATCGTGCCTCCAGGCTGCGCAGACGTCATTCGGTGTGCACGGAGTCGTCTCCGGGGGCGGGTCCAGCAGACCGCAGTTGTTCGCATCAACGTAGTCGTCCTGATATATACGGTGGTACGTCCATCCCGCAGGGACAAGGATGTCATTACAGATAGCCTCACCAAGGCGGCATGCCGCGTCGCCTAACGTCATAGCCAGAAGGGCATTCCTTCGCCAGTCTATCGACAGCCCGGATTCTGTTTCGTCTTCATAGTCTATGGTCTTGCGGAGTATGTTGTCCACGTCCTGCACCGATTCGGCATACGGGAACTGTCCGCTCTCGGCTCTGTAACATGGGATTCGACCGACCATCACCTCCCAGTTCCGGTCCACTCCCCCTGGCCCAAAGTCATCACCCCATTCGCCGTAGCAAGTATCACCGTCAAGGTCCCAATTACCCGATAAGTCGGCATAGTAAACATCCGAGGGCGCGCTTAGCTCCTTGTCGGCCCACAGCATCTTCATCGGTATTTCACCGATATCCGGCCGGGGGTCTCCAATCAGCAGCACGTATTCGATGTTGTCGCCGACGTAATGGTTCTGGAGCCACGCTCGAATGTTCTCAGCCGCTTCGTCGCCGATGCCGCCGCCGAAGTCCGCTTCCGTGACGACCTGGACGGCAAAGCCAAGCGATCGCTTGTGGGTGACGAACTCGCCCAACTTGGTCGAGGTCCTCTGGATCTCTGACGTGGTTACAATCGTATAGCCGGGTGGCCGGTTGGGGTCCGCGGGCGCAATACTGGTGCGAATTGACTTGCTGTAGTCTTCGCCGCTGGCACTGCCATCAGCTCCGGTCGTTGTTAGTACGGCGGGCGGCCATAAGGTCACCACAAAGAGAAGCCCAACTGCCAGACAGGTCGATCGATGTGCGTGTCGCACAGTTACCCCTCCTTTCAAAAGTCGTTACATGAGTGGACCAGATTACCTCAACAAATTCTGTTTCGACTGGTTACCTTTTTGCGCTCTTGCTGGCTTCGGCGGTGCCGCCGTAGGCGCCCATGTTGATGCGCCGGCCGTTTGGTTCCGGCTCATCGCCAACGGGCACGCTCGGATCGCCCGCGTCGATGCATGGACTGGTTTCGCTATCGTGTACCCAGTTTTGACTGCCCAGGTCCCACCGACCGGTTTGAGACTTCAAGTGATAATCACCGCTGGTTAGATCAGCAAACATGGGATGAACGTCAACATTGCCTTCGCCTGCTCCCGGCCAGCCGCCTTCAATGTCACTGAAAGACACAGTGGCATCCCCCGAGATCTGCTCCGGGATGTTGCCCCATAGTATGCAATTGACCAGCGTCGAGTTCCCCCCTGAGTTGTATATTGCTCCGCCGATCGAGGCCTGGTTGCCGCTCAAGGTGCAGTTGGTCAGTCTGGCATCACTAAAGTGACATCTCATCGCGCCGCCATATCTGGCTTGATTGGCGCTGAATCGGCAGTTGACGAGGGTGGGCTTGCTGCTGGTGCAATACAAGCCCCCGGCCCACGTTGCCGAGTTCTGTGTGAAAACGCATGCAACTAACGATGGGCTGCCCCCGACGACCGAGATGCCCCCGCCCCTGTGATTTGGGGCCGCGTTTGCATGAAACGTGCAGGTGCTCATCACTGGGCTGGCGTTGTGACTGAACATTCCGCCGCCCTCATCGGCAGCGGCGTTGTCCTGGACAATGCAATTAGCAATCGTAGGCGAGCCACCTTCGACGTAGACTCCTCCGCCGGAGCTGTAGGATTCGTTGCCATTTGCGATCCCGCCAGTGATTGTAAATCCGTCAAGGACGGCTGCGGACCGCACGCTACGGGCAGTAATGACATGATAACTGTTATCGTTGGGATCCGCTGCGCCAATTTGCCCACTCAGGATCGTTTCAAAAAGGCGGGGATCTCGCACTTCACCGTCCACTGCGCCTGAACCCGCATAGCCACCTTTCATAACAAGACCGTTCTTGAGCTGGAACGTCGCAGTTCGATCGTTGACTGTGACTGCCGCACCCACATCTGGAAAGTACGTGCCTTCTGCCACACGTATCTCGCTACGAGGATGTGTTCTTATGAGTGCATCCTGCAAACAACGGAATGCGTCGTCCCAACTTGATCCATTATTGAGCCCCTGGGCGTCGGCATCCACATAGACCGTTGGGGGTGTTGACAGTGCTAAGGTCGGATCGCCGAACATGCCAAAGTACACAGGGCCATGATCATCACCAACCTCCAGGGAACCGACACGCAGGTAGGCAAATTGGGCCTCTCCAAAGCAACCACGATCCTCCAAAGCCTCGTATAATGCATGCGTTTCATAGAGTCTGCCCCAACCCCAGGACACCAGGCCAAAACTCGGAGAAAATATCTCACCGTGAATCCATCCCTGCCACCACGCATACGAACCACAACTATAGAACTCATAGAACAGGCAACACGGATCAATCGTCATGTAGTCCATATCTTCACGTACGTATCTTCCGAACACGTTCCAGTTGAGATCGATCTCGTGGGTGTCAGAGGAATGAGCCTTCCAGACAAACGCACCGTTTGTCTCACCTTCACTCGGCGTGACCGAGGTCTCTCCACCGAGGTAGTCTATCGCACTCAGGCACGCATCCTTATCCGGATTCTTGTACCAACCGTTCATCAGCCAGTTCTTTATGTATCGCACCGGCGCCGGTGCGGGGTCATATTCAAGCCCTGTGACAGCCGTTCCATCCGGATGTGCAAATCTGGCACTGAAACCAAAGCCGCAGTTGCCGCACCACTTGCTGATCTTCAGGAGGAGCCGGTTGTAGCCTTCCCTTATAGTGACATTGAGCTTGTGTTCATCGGCACTCCAGCCCCTTGTGGAATCGTTATAGGTGAATACATTTTCACCATTCAAGCAAGCCGTCATTCCGAAATTGCAGCCGAGCCACAACTGTACGGTCTGATCGTTATCCGAATGCACGCCGACAAAGGCATAGCCTACCCCAAATTCGAGGCCTTGCTGAGCCGCAAGAGCGGCGTCCAGATTGACATACGGTTGGTCGACGTCGACCCTCGTCCATGCGTATAGGCCGTCGAACTGTCCCTCAGTGGGATCAATAGTATCTTCCCCTCCTATATGCTCACTTTCCAGACGGTGCCACCAGGGCGTATTGGGATCATAGTAGAAACCGTTGATGAGCCATGACCTGATGAAGGGTGCCTCTCCAAATATGTCGGGATTGTCAAGCTGATAACTCAAATCGTGCTTATCCAGGCCCTCGCTGTCCGCAAGCCGTGCGCTGAACCTCCAGCTCCCGCAGTTCTCGCTCAGCTTAACCAGCAGTCTATTCCAGCCCTCACTCAAAGCAACGTCTACGATGTCTTGATCAAGCGCGTGGGACCGACAAACAGCACTGGTGTACACATTCTGACCATTCAGCCATACCTTCATCCCATCGTCACTACCCAGCCTCAGTTGCACGGCCTGAGCAATAAGCGAATGAACATAGGTGTGGGCGTAGGCCGTAGCGTAATCAGGTGTGTCCTTGAAGGAATGACCGCCATGCACGGTGAGGCGAATGAATTCGTACCCTTCTTTGAGCCTCTGCTTGAAATCCGTGCCAGATGTAGTCTGATTGTCCGTGATGAGGGTCACATCACCATAGAGGACACTCAGGCAACTGTCATCCAAATCACAGCCTGTGTCGTCGTAGACTTCGTCTATGTAATCAAGCGCTCTTTGCGGTAAGACCAACTCTCCTTGACGATATGCGTGGTTCTTGGAGAAGTAGTTTTGCATCAATCGCACCTCATCGAATAGACCACCCCGCGGGACATAGAGCCTACTCATCCAAATCTCGGGACGGATAGCCACATCGTCCGGACCTTTATCTAATGTGCCGTCACGATCACAGTCTTCCCACTGGCCGCTCAAGTCACGGAAGTAGAGGTCTACTGGTTGCAGAGCCACGCACATCTCAGACCAAGCCGCCGGCAGTTCGCCGATGAGGATACAGCCGACCATTCCCCGGCCATATTCGTTCTTGAGCACTTCGCGAAGTTGTCTCGCGGCCTCCAACTCAGTGGTGAAGTCCTCAATACTCCAGGCGTTCGGGTCGAATTTGTTGCCTGTACCCCCTTCGGCGGCATACAGTACCACCTGCCAACCGTCGGATTCCAGGTCAACAATATAGGTGTCGATGGAGTCGATGATCTGACCATATAGGGTCGTATTTATGACAATTCCGAACGACCTACCTACCCCCACGGTTTCACTGACGACACCCTCGTTGTCGTTGGTGTGCCATAATGGCGTTCGATAGAGGCACTGGCTGCTGAATGGCAGCCGGGTCCGTTCGCCGGGCGCACCTGCGGCGATCCCGGCAAACACGAGGGTAGATACGGTCAGGTAGATCGCTCGATTGGCCCGTTGCATAGTTGCCCCTCCTTACAAGGACCTTGGTTGCGAAGATCAGTATAGCAAGGGGCCGCCCAAAAGACAACAAAATAGGGGGTGTTCCTTGGTTTTTTTGTGCCTGAGGCTTGTCTCGCCGGGGTCTCCGCACACCCCGTACCCCGGCGCTCGGGCGAAGAGCCTGAGCGCCGGTCACAAGCGTTGGAGCGTAGAAGCGTCTGAGCGGTTATTCATTTACACATCCACTCTCTTACGCATCTACGCTTACACGCTCTCACGCTTCTACGCATCCACGCGTCTACGCTCTGTGCATTCTTGCCTGTTCGAGGCAGGCGGCAGCGAAGGGCCAGTTGGCCATCTTCATGAAGCTGTCCACCCACTCGCCCCGGTTGTTGGCGTATTGCAGGTAATAGGCGTGCTCCCAGACGTCGCAGACCAGCAGCGGCACGACGCCCCACATCGTGAGATTCTGATGCTTTTCCGCTTGAAAGATGAGGAGCCGGTCGGCGATGGGCTCATAGGCAAGGATGCCCCAGCCGCTGGCTTCGACCGCCTTGGTCGCGGCCGCGAACTGGCTCCTGGCGGCATCCACGGACCCGAAGCTCTTGCTCAGATGCTCGCCCAGGCTGTCCGGCACGTCGGGCTTGTCAGGGCTCATCGAGTTCCAGAACAACGTGTGCAGGACGTGACCGCTGCCGTGGAAGGCGAGGTCGCGGCTGAGTGCCTTGATCGAGCCGAAGTCATTGGACTTGCGCGCCGCTTCCAGTTTGTCCAGCGTGCTGTTGAGCCCTCTGACGTAGCCGGCATGGTGCCGGTCGTGGTGGATTCTAAGCGTCTTCTCCTCGTACAGCGGCGCCAGCGCGTCGTAGCCATAAGGCAGAGGAGGGAGCGTATAAGCGCCGTCTCCGTAGGCGCCCTTGAAGAGACCGGACATCGACCGTCCTGCTGATCTCTCCATCGCGGCGGCGATGCTTCCGGCCGCTCCCAGGCCCAGCAGCGCCAACGATCCGGTCCTGAGTACGTCCCTTCGCGAATGTTCTCTCGTCATCAGCAGTCCCTTTCCAGCGTTTGGCTCGTCGTGTGGACTTGTCGGAAGGGAACTCTAATGAATGATCGCTGGTCTTCGCTACCGGGAGAATCCCTGAGAATGGTACAGGCAAATACGCAGTGGGTTGACCGTCAAGCTGTTGCGGTTGCGCGGCTCGTTTCGGTTGGGGCAAGCGTCGAGCGGTGCAAGGACCGCCAGACACAACCCAAAGACGAAACGAGCTGCGCAACCGAGAGACGAGTCACGATCCGTTGGCGCCGATCACCGTCACGATCGGCAGTTCGAGGCCGGCCAGCCGTCGTCTCAGTTCGACCACGCGCTGCTCGGCAAGCTCCAACGCCTCTCTCGCCATGCGGATCTGCGCCGCTCTGGGGTCGAATTTCGAGGCTTCCTTGAGTTGCGCTTCGGTCTCACCGAGCCGTTGGTCCAGCATTCTGAGCCTGGCGTTGTTCTCGGCGGCGTCGATGGCCATCCTACTCAGTTCGCTGCCGTACGCGCTCAACTGGCCGCCTCCAGCGGCTTTGGCCAGTTCCTCCCGTCGTCGCGCCAGCTCGATCCGGGCCTTCATCATGCTTTCCCTCGCCTTGATGAACTCCGCCTCCGACACGCGGCCTGCTTCAAGCTGCTTTTCCAGATTGCTGACCAGCAGCTCGTTCGTTTGCACAATCCGCTGCAGTTCCCGTGTGATTTCGTCCTTCTGCTGCTGGTGCTCGAGTTCGGTTCTCGTACGCGCGATCTCTTCTTCAATCGCTTCGCGTCTGGCGCCCATGGCGGCCAGATCCATCTCGATGCTTTGCATGTTCTGCATCAGGTCGCGGCGCTGCGCCGCCAGGTCTCGGACGTCCATTTGGAGCGCGCTCAAGTCAGTTCCGCCTTTGAGCAGTTCCGCGAGTTCCTCGGTTGCGGCTGCTTGCCGAGCCTCGGCGCCGCTGAGCAGGTCTGCCAACTCGTTCCGGTACCCGCCGAAGCTGGCCTGAAGCGTGTTCCGCAAGTTCCGCATCAGCGCATTGAGGAATTTCTCTGCCGCCGGGTTGACGAAGTCGGGCAATTCGACACGTAGCCGGACCGTCGCGCTTCGGTGAGCGTCAAGAGCCTGCGTACGCGGCGTCATCATGCCGTACAGGCCGCCACCCCTTCCAGCGCTCATACCCATGCCGCCCATCATACGGCCGCCGTAGCCGCCCAAACCCATGCCGCCGCCGGAAAAGCCGTCTTGCGAGAATTCACCCGGGTTGCTTTCTGCCGCTGATTCCGAGGGTCTGGCGTCGCTCGACGCCAAACCAGGCTCCGCACTGGCGCGGTCGTACATCGCCATAGGAGCACCTCTGGCGTCTGAGGGTATCCGCGGCGCGGGCGGGGCGCTGCCCGCGATGTCATCGGTGAGCCATTCGACCTCGATGCCGTCGATGACATCCGCCAGCATCCCCGGGTCAGGCAGTTCCAGGACCTCCTGTGCGGCCTTACCCGCCACGCCGGAACTGGTAATCAGGCTCTCTACCGTGAACGGGGTCAGCGGCATGATGGCCGGATCGAGGGTGATCTTGACCAGACAACTGGCGACGAAGGTGCCTGAGGTTTGCTGTGAATCGCTCGCCGGTACCGTGCCGGCCAAGGCCAATACGACCACGAGGCAGATAACGCGGTTTATCAAGCTTCGCATGTGGTTTCTCCTTCCATTTCAAATTCTGTCATTTCCGTTAGCTTTGATCTTGGCGAGCCTTTCTCTGGCTTCGTCGGCCCAGCGGCTCTCGGGGAACAGGCGGATCACCTGCTCGTAGGCCTCGATGGCCGACTGGGCCTGGTTGAGTTCGCGGTAGAAGCGGTCGGCTTGATACACGAGCGTGAAGGCGGTCCGGTCGGCCTGCCGGCGCAGCTCTTCTCGCGGGTCGCGAATGCTCGCCAGTTCGGCTTCGAGCGCATCGAGCCGCTCCCGTTGCCGCTCCTGGGCCAGCACTTCCTGCACCAACGCCAGCGCCGCTTCGCTCTGAGCCTGCAACTGCCTGACTTGCTCTTCCAGCGTCGCGATCCGCTCGTCGTGGCGAGGAGCCGGCTCCGGCGTCAGGGTCCGGACACTCCACGCGCCGAAGCCGAGCAGTAACACCGCTACGGCAGGCAGAGCGAGGGTCTTCACTTGCCTTCGGCGTGCCTGCCGGCGGACGGAGGCGACGCCGAGCGGACCGTACGACGGTCGTCCCGCGACACGGTCCGTACTCTCCAGCAATGCTTTGATCCTGTCATCGTTCATGTGTCTTCCTGCACCAGCCCGCTGAGGCTGTCCTTCAGTTGTTTCCTGGCGCGATTCAGCCGCACCTGCACGGCATTCGCATTGATACGCAACAACCGGCAAATCTCGGCGGTCTCCAGGCCTTCCAGATACCGCAGCACGACGACCTCGCGATACTTGGGCGGCAGCGCCTGCACCGCGTGTCTGACCCGCGCGAACCCCTCGGTGTCTATCGCCTCTGTCGCGGCGGTCTCGTCCGACGGGATGTCGTGCTGCCCATCCACGGTGACCTCCCGGCGACGCGCCAGGCGTCGATGGCGGTAGCTGCGGCACTTGTTGATCGTGATAGTAAAGAGCCACGTTCGCAGCCGGCAGTCACCTCGAAACCGCCTGAGGCTCGTGAAGGCGGAGACGAACACGTCCTGCACGACATCATCCACATCCTGAGGCCAGGCCAGCAGGCGATTCGCCAAGGCCGCGATTTCGGCCGCGTGCCTCTCCACGATCCGGTCGAAGGCGGAATCATCCCCCCGGCGGAACTGCTCCACCAGGGCCTGCTCCTGGAGTCTGTCTGCCATGGCTGCCATATTAGACTCGAACCACCGCTCGGACTTACAGAAATCGGACCGGTTGCCCCAGCGCCACATGAATATGCCAGGCACAAGCGAGCCATAGCCCGCATATTTCATCGAGTTTCGGTGTTTCTTGGTAGACAAATGGCCTAACTGGCTGTAGTGTAAGGAGTTGGAACAAATC
>JAFGLV010000169.1 GCA_016927855.1 Sedimentisphaerales bacterium | reverse complement strand
GTGAAGAGTTCAGGATCAGACACGTACACTTGGCGAGAATATCAAAACGACAACAAAAACTACAAGGCGAAAGTGCGCGCGTACATAGCCTTAGGTGACAAATTGAACAGCGAGATGCAGTTACTCAAGGCTGGTATGAAAGTATGATTGCCTAACAAATCATTGGAGCGGGACGGCTCGTAAACTCGCCGCCCCTCAATTCATCGTTGGGCGGAGGCAAATTGATGGTGAGCCCTCACTTCATAGCCGGGTAGGGTGTGCCCGGCACACCAAACTCGAACGATGTTGAGTGAGCCGGTGCGGAAGCGGTGTGCGGGGCACACCCTACGGGACCCTGTCCTGCGTGGCAAGCGGGGAATATGCCATTGGTTCCATGCGACAAATGCACTCTGCTCTCTTCCACGCCACGGGCGGCAGCGAGGGTAAGTGCTTCTCGTGAAACGGCTTACACGCCTCCAGGGCGATCTGCTCTTCCGCCTGGCTGGCCTGCAACGGCACGATGTAAACGTGAGATGGCATGGATCGCGCCTGCTTTGCCTCCGGCAAGAGGGGCTCATCCGGCTTTAGCGTACTTGGAGGTTGGGAATGGCCCAGAGAAAGGAAGAGAAGAGGCGGTTCAGGGGGAAGGTCGGGAGGTTTGTCTTCTGCCCTGGAGCCGCCGCAGACACGAGCCTTTGCGGTCGGGGCGTAGGTGTCATTCGTGCCCGGAAAGAGAAGAACCGGGCACATGCGGAAGGAGGACTGAATCGAACCGGCTGCGCCGAATTTGCTTCGGATTTCGAGTTTCGAGATTCGTGCTTTCCGCGCGGTGGCATTCGTGCTTCGCGATTGACGGGGCAGACCTGCGCCTGAAATGGCGGATGTGCTCAGATTCGGTGTCTCTACGGTGCGTCGGGCGGGGTGGCCTGGGGGACCAACTCGATTTCGAACATCTTGGGCCAGAGCTTGCCAGTGACGAGCAGGTGCTTGTTCTCGGGCAGGTAGGCGATCCCGTTGGGGATGACGTTGTTGTTGTGGTTGGGCGGCGGCGTGTGCAGGCCGGTCAGGTCGATCCAGCCGGTGACGAGTCCGGTCTGAGGTGAGATGATCGCGATATAATCGGTTGGCCAGATGTTGGCGTAGATCATGCCGTCGATGTATTCGAGCTCGTTGATCTGGCGGATCGCGCGCTGCTCGTCGCGCACGTGCAGCAGTCCGATCTCGGCGCATGTGTTCGGGTCGAGGAAGCGAAGGGTCGCGGTCCCATCGCTCATGATCAATCGCGTGCCGTCGTGGGTCAAACCCCAGCCTTGCGTGTCATAGGTGAAGGTCTCGGTCTGCCGCAGCGTTTCCTTGTCGTAGGCAAAGCCGAGGCGCGACCTCCAGGTGAGCTGGATGATCTTGTCGCCGAAGAGGGTGATGCCTTCGCCGAAGTACCGGTCGGGCAGGCGGGTCTGCTTGACGATCTCGCCCAGCTCGCCGGTCGGCGCTGCGTCGGAGGGCAAGCCGTTCGGCTCGGAAGTCGCCACCGTGAAACGACGTTTGGTCAGGACCGACTGGCCGTACAGGCCTGTGCCTTCGTAGAGAAAGCCATCGTGGTAGACGAGTCCCTGGGTGTAGTTCTCAGTGTTGTGCGGATAGCTCTTGATGACCTTGTAGCGATAGCGGATGACCTGCTCCGCCACCGGCGGCTGCGGAGTGCTGGAGGCTGCTTCGGAGTTGGGCGGCGCGTCCTCGGCTCGTGCGTCGGCCGGTGGATTGGCGCCGGTCGCGGCCGTCGACGGCGCCGACCGCCAGACCCACGCCACCGCCAGCAGGCACAGGCAAACGCCCACGCCGCACCAGGCGATCCACACGATGGGCCTTCTGTGGGGCTCCGTTCGGCTCGGCCCTCGACGGATTGGTTTCGTTCTTGGCATGGCTCACGCTCTCAAGCCCGACAAATCACACTACTTGCCGCAACCGATCCTACCAACCAGTCTCTCGGCGGTCAAGAAGGGCTGCGATTCACGTTCGTGCACAAGCTGGCGGTGTAGCCGATGGCTGTTGTCACGGCGAACGAGATCGGAAAGTGCCGCATCGTCATGAGCCAGTCGCCAGCGAACCGTTGCAGCAGGAGCGTCAGCGTGATGGCACCTCCCGCGCCCACGAGCCAGCCGACGAAGTGCGCGCGCCGGGTCAACATGCCGTTGATCAGCAGGTCGTTGACCGCGTTGAAAACGATGGCTTGGACCACGCCCTTGTCGTCGCGGACCGCCAGTAGCCGCTGCACCGTTACCTGGTCGGTGCCGTAGTCGTTGAGGAACACGAAGAACCACCCGATCGTGGCGGAGAGAATCGTCAGGCGGCTCAGGTCGGTCCAGTCGAAGACGTCGAGCTTGCCGGCTTCGGCCGCGATGCGAACAATCTCGGCGGCACCGCCGGGCACGTGGACCAGGAGCGTGCCGATCAGCCAGACTGCGCCGCCGGTCAGGATGATGAACTGAACGACGTCCGTCCAGATGACGGCGGAAAGCCCGCCCAGCACGGTGTACACGACCGCCAGCAGGCCCATCATCGCGACGTTATGGCGATAAGCGAAGGCGGGAACGCCCATATAGGTCGTCGCGCTGGTCAGCGAGGCAAACATGCTCATGCCCACGGCCAGCCAGGGCATCTTGCGTCCGGCCAGGAAGTAGTCTTCCGTCGTCTTTTGCCGGCCGGCCAGCACCAGACCGATTGCGACCATGCCCGCCAGATAGACCGCCAGGATCACGGCGTTGGTTGTCCCGAATTGCTCCAGCATATGGTTCCAGTCCTGTCTGCATTTGCCAAGCGAGGGCCATGGTCGCCGATTGGCCAGATACTTCCAAAGGCCGAAGTGGGGATTCGAGGGACGTTGACGTTCGTTCCCTGAACACTTATACTCGCGACTATGATTCGCAGACGCAGGAGTAGAGATGTCGCCCATCACACCTGGCTGGTGATTGTAGTCTTGCTGGGACTGAGTCTGGGATGCGCGGATACGGAGGAGGTGTCGAACGAGCCGCCCGGCGCAGCGAAGCGATGGGAGCATATCGAATTCGTCGAGCGTTATTCGTTCGAGGGGCCGGTGCTTGAGAGTGAAGACCTGAGCGGTATCGCCTGCGTTTCGCCGACGCGCTGTCTAGTGGGCGCCGACGAGAGCCGTTCGGTGCAGGTGGTCGCGCTTTCGCGCGCGGACAAGACGCTGACGGCGCTGCGGACCATCGAGTTGCTGGGTTCCGGCGGCGAGATCGATATCGAAGGAATTGCCGTCGAGGCGGATTTCTACTACGTCGTCGGTTCGCACGGTATCGCCAAGAAGAGCGGCGACGTTCAAGGCAATCGCTACCGGTTGTTCCGCCTGAAGGTGGACCCGGCGACGGGGCTGCCGGGCGTATACGGTGCCATCGCGACTCTGTCCGACATCTTGCGCGACGATCCCGTGCTCGGTCTGCATTTCGGCAAGCCTCTCCAGCAGAAGGGCGTCAACATCGAAGGGCTGGCGATCCGAAACGGTCGGCTGTTCGTCGGCCTGCGCAATCCAAATTTGGACGGCTATGCTTACGTGATCGAAGTTGGTGCCGACGATGTCTTTGGAGCGACCACGCGGCCGAGGTACGTGCTTCACAAGCTGCGACTCGGCGCCGGTCTGGGCATCCGCGAGATCGTCGCGCTGCGAACGGGATTCCTGATCGTCGCGGGCAATGCAGGCTCCGAACCTTCCGAGGAGTTTCCCGAAACCGTCGACTACGAGAAAGGACGCGGCTTCTATATGTTCTATTGGGCCGGCAAGGACGCGGAGGCCGATGAGATCGGGTCGATTCCCGACGCGCCAGGCAAGGCGGAAGCCATGACCGTTCTGGAAGAAGCCGCCGATCACGTGATGGTCCTGATCCTCTTTGACGGCGCCGAAAATGGCCGGCCTTCTGTCTATCGCATCGACTGAGTAGACCTCGCAAACCCCAGGCTCATCGCAAACAGGAGGTAACACAGTGCAGTTGAGAAGATGTCTGTTGGCTCTCTTTGTCGCGGCTTCTTTCGGGCGACTCTCAGAAGCGCGGATGGCTGAGAACATGAGGATCGAGAACGAGTACCTGACGGTCGAGTTTGCCGCGACCGGCTTGTCGTTCAGCGCCGCGTCGAAGGCATCGAACATGAGATTCATCGAGCGTGCGACCTTGGGCGAAGGCGCCGCGATGTATCACCGGCGCGCGGCTGCGGACGAAACGTGGGGTGCCGGCCAGGTCGTCGAGATCACCCATCGCTCGGGTCGCGTCGATCGCGTGTGCCTTTTCGAAGGCGTGCCTTTCATCGTCCTGCGGTCCACCTGGGCCAATCGCGGCGCGGAAGCGACAACGATCGACAGCATCCGGCCGCTCAGCGCGGTCCTGGACTTGGGAAGACCCGCGTCCGAACTCCGCGCGTTGGGAACCGCCGGTCTCACGCAGGTCGGCCAGAAAGCCAATCCAGGCAGCTACTCGTTTCTCGCAGTGGCCGACCCGGACAGCAGGGCAGGCGTCGTCGCCGGCTGGGTTTCCCACGATCGCGGTAGCGGCGTGCTCTTCTCCGACATCCGCGACGACAAGGTACTCGTGGATGCACGGCTCGACTACGGCCGGCTCCTCCTCGCGCCCGGCGGCAAGGCTGACGGCGAGACGTTCGTCATCGGGTACTTCAGTGACGCACGACTGGGCCTGGAGGCTTATGCCGACGCCGTAGCGAAGTACTATCGTATCGTCCTGCCGCCGCAGCCGACGGTCTACTGCACGTGGTACCACGCCGGCGCGTCCAACGCCGAGAATATCGCGAAGAACGCGCGCTTCGCGCGGGAGCACCTGGCGCCGTTCGGCTTCTCGGTGGTCCAGATCGACGACGGCTGGCAGGCGGGCGAGAAGATCGAAGGTCCGCGCAAGGACTTCACGACGCACCGCGCCGGCGGCCCCTATCCGGAGGGCATGAAGCCGACCGCCGACGAACTCAAGCGGCTCGGTCTGGTGCCGGGGATATGGTTCATGCCGTTCGCCGGGACGTGGGACGATCCGTACTTCGCCGACAAGCAGGATCTGTTCGCGACCCGCGACGGCGAGCCCTACGTCGTGCGGTGGGGCGGCACCTGTTTCGACCTGACCCATCCCAAGACGCTCGCCTACGTTCGCGACGTCGCCCATCGGATCGGCGTCGACTGGGGCTATCGCTATTTCAAGCTCGACGGCCTCTGGACGGGCCTGGCGACCGGCATGTGCTACGTCAACACCGGCTTCAAGGACGACGAACTCGGTTCCGCGGTGCTGCACGACCCGACCAAGACGCACGTCGAAGCGTATCGTGACGGCCTCAAAGCCGTCCGCGAGGCCGCCGGCAAGGGCCTCTTCATCCTGGGCTGCAATATGGCTCAGAACATGCGCGTGATGGGCGCGTCGTTCGGGCTGGTCGAAGCGATGCGCGTCGGTCCCGACAACGGCCGGGATTGGTCGCGGATGTGCCGGGGACCGTTCAGCGGCAGCAACACGTACTTCCTGCACGGGCGCGTCTGGTACAACGACCCCGACCCGATCTACGTGCGCGACGACGTCCCGCTCGCACACGCCCGCGCCCTGACCTCGTGGGTGACACTGACCGGCCAACTGAACGCCAGCAGCACGGACTACACGCAACTTTCGGCTGAGCGGCTCCATCTGCTCCAGCGTTCGATGCCGGCGCATGGGCTGAAGCCTCGTCCGGTGGACCTGTTCGAGGCAAAGACCGCGCGGATATGGCTGCTGACCGACGAGCGCGGCTCGACCCGCCGTGACGTGGTCGGGCTGTTTAACTGGGATGACAAGCAGGAGGCGCAGATCGAGTATCCGCTGGACAAGATCGGTTTGCCGCCGTCAAGGAACTACGTCGGTTTCGATTACTGGGCGAATGAATTCGTCGATCCGTTTGCCGGCCGGTCGCTGAAGGCGACGCTGGAGCCGGCCAGTTGCCGCATCCTGGCGATCCGCCCATTCCGTGCGGTGCCCCAGGTGGTCAGCACCTCGCGTCACATCACGCAAGGCATCGTGGACCTGCTCGAAGAGACTTGGCACGAGGAAACCAACACGCTCTCAGGCGTCAGCAAGGTCGTTGGCGGCGACCCCTACGAGATTCGTATCGTTGCCAGTATGGGCCGGCCGGGCAATTGGAAGGCTGGCGAGGCCGCCGTGTCCGCCGAAGATACTGCCGCCGGCGTCAAGATCGAGCTTCTCGCTCAGGACCGCTGGAAGGTCCGTGTTCGGATCGAGGCGCCATCCAGTCGTGACGTACGCTGGTCGATCGCGTTCACCGAGCCCACGGCGGCGCGGTAACCGTAGGGGGGAGCCCCACCGAGCCCCTGTCGATGGCAAACGGTGGGGTGAATCCCACCCTAAGGACCCTTTGGTTACTCAGCAGGTTTCTCGGGCAGCCCGCGTTTGCGCCGCAGTGCGTTATCGTGCGCGATGAGTTTCTGGAAGTCCTCTTCCGTGATCCATTCGACGTGTGAGTCGACGAACAGGACGTTGCGTCCACCTCTATGGTTGCCGGCGCGGTCGTGGACCATGATGATACTGGGCTCAGCCGACGTGCCGACGGTATCGACGCCGCGAAAGACGTAGGAGGCGTAGTCGGGCTGGTGCTTCATCGCCGGACAGATCAGGCCTGAGCGCGGATACTCGGCCTTCTCGACCAGCGTCTCCAAAGAGGGGGGCCATTTGTCGTCGTAGTCGTTAGCATAGATCAGCATGGCTTTGCCCATCCCGCTCAAGGTCGTACCGCAGGCATAGCGCAACAGCGAGGCGCGCAGCTCGAACAAGCCGGGCGTGAGAAAGTGGGCCGCCAGGCGCCGAGACTGCTGCTCGTCCAGCGCCAGTTGCAGGCTGCTGCCTTCGACCCTGGGTGTGAGCATCGCTACGGGCACCTCTAGGTTGGGGTAAGCCTGCTTGAGCGGAGGGACCTGGCTGGCCAACTTGAGAGTCGTTGCCAGGAATTCCCGCAGCGCCGCTGCAGAGACGGTATCGGCCGACTCGACGTACAGGTTCAGCGAGGGTGCCGGCGGAAGTCCGAGATTGACGGTCGCCCATTGGAGCCCTTTGACGAGGGCATTGTCCTGGATTTGGACGCCTTCACCCAGTGCGGACGGCAGCATCGCTTCGAGCACGCGGCGGGAATCGGCGCTCGGTATGACGAAAACGCTGATAGCCGCAGATGTCGCTTTGCTGGCGGCCTGAGCCAATTCGGAACGCGGCGATGGTGAGCGCGCCTGCCAACGCTCCATTGTCCACGTGGGCGCAGCCACGAGCAATCCGTCCTTGCGGACGACGGTCGTCGGCTTGCCGTTCCAGGCCGCACCGAACCAGGCCTTCATGGCGGCTTCGTCGAGACGTGCGGTGACCGGTACGGCCAGCAGCACCTCCTCGGTGCTCAGGACGACAAAGAGCGTCTCTCCGCCAGCGGACCTGAACTGGGCGATCCGCGGCTTCCATGTTTGGGCCAGGTCCGCCACGATTTCTTTGACCTGGCTGACCTGTTCGGCCTTCATGGTGCCGGCAGCCGTCTCGATCGCCATCTGGCCGAGCGCGTCGACATTCACGCTGGTCACATCGATCTGCGCGACCGCAAGGGTCTGCTCGCCGACACACGGCGCCAGGAGTCGGCCGAGGTCCTGGTTTTGTGCAGCGACTGTCGACACGATCGAGCCAAGGAGAACAAAAGTGAGCAATGCATGAGCTTTGTGATGAACCATGGGGGGGCCTCCTATTTTCGCGTTCTTCTATGATGCCGGCTATTTCAGCGTGATCTCATAGCGCAAGCCATCCCTGGGACCGCCGTCGGGCGGGATGGGGCTTTCCAGGATGGTGGTGTCTCCAGTCAACTCGTAGTGGAAGGGCGCGCCGCGCAGCGGGTCCGTCGGGACCGGCACCTTGGTGATGTCAGCCAGAGCACCAGGCAGCTTGCCGTCGTGATCGGCCGCGTACATGCGAATTGCCTCGACGCACCGCAGGATGGCGATGTCGCGCGCCAGGCGCGTGCGGAGAAAACCGACGCGATACATGGCCGGCAGGGCGGCTGCGAACGGGCCGGCGTCTTCCCAGAGTCTGGAAACTTCCCGCTCGGCCTGCTTGAGGCCTTCGGCGGCCTGCGTGTAGGGCACGTAAGCCCATTTGAAGCACATGTCGCGCACGCGGCGGAATTCGTGGTGCTGGTCCAGCAACACGACATAGAGAGGGGCCCAGGATTCCACTTTGTCGGCCGGATAGCCTCGTTCCCGCAGATGGGCTTTGGCCTGCGGATACTGCTTCATCAGCTTGACGGTAAGCCAGGTCTTCTCCATCCATTGGCCGGATCCCCTCCAATCCAGGCCGGCCAACGCGATGGCCTTTTGCCATAGCTCCGTCGCCTGCGCGTTGGACAGCGCCTTGTCTTCGAGTGTCAAGAGCTCAGGCAGTTCGCGATAGAGTACCGCCGATTCCATCTCCATGGCCGCACGCGGGTCGATCGGCGGGTCGGGCAGTACCGTCAGCGCCCAGTAGAGGTTCGGCGCGCCGGGCTTCTGAATCAACGCTTCAACCTGGTCCGTGATGCCGGCGGCGATGCTGAGGCCGACCAGATGCTGGATCATCGACGGACCGGCGCCGACATCGCGCGCCATGCAATAGCCGGTGCGCAGCGTCTTCAACGCCGCCTCGAAATCATCGTCGTGGACCTCGAGTCGGGCCTTCAACGCCAGCAATCGAAAGAGGGTGCGATACTGAACAAGCTGAGGTGTCATGTACTGAAAGCCCTCTTCACGAGCCGGATACTCCCAGGTACACGTTTCAGACTCTGCGGCCAGTCCGAGAAAGTGGAAGGTCTGTTGGAATCGGCCGATCGCGGCGCGAACCTCTTCCAGAGGCAACTCCTCAATCGGGCTGTCATACCATTGGCGCAATGTATCGCCGTCGAGGGCGAGAGCACCGCTGTTGGTCTCCAGCGACTGCGCGATCGCCATCTGATAGAGCAGGGCGCCGTCGCCGGGACGCTGCTCCATGTAAGGCGTTTCGAAACGGTATTGCAGTGCATAGCGTGGTTCCGGCGCCGGGCCCACCTGCAACTTGACCGTGTGAATCGTCTGCGCCTGGGGTGGATCGGCAGCCTGCGCCTGGGCCGCGCGCAAAACGAGCAGCGGCGCCGTCAACGCCAGAAGAAAACGTATTTTGTCTGTCATGGTCGATCTCCATTGTCAGAAGTGTTGATTCCTGATGTTCGCAATCGCTGGTGACGCATTGATGTTTCGGATCACGTCGATGAAAACCAAGCGTCCAGGTCGTCACGGCTCAGCGGCGGAGCGATGCTGCTATGCGAAACGGGAGAGGCCGGAAGTGCCTCAATGCCGCGATCGAGGACGGCTTGGCGGGTACGCACGTATTGCCTGAAAGCCTCCGCCTGCTGCCGGTCGAGCGGCTCGCCAGGTGAGGATACCGACGGCTCATAGGCAACCGTTTCGACGCGCTGTTCCGGTCCGGCCGGGTCCGGCCGCGAGACGATAGAGGTTAACAGCAGCACGACCAGCATGGCCGAGACACCTTGCCAGAGGTGGTTGCGCCGGCGCATCGAGGCCTGTCCGGCGCGGAACATCACGCGGTCACGGTTCACGCTCACGCCGGGAGGTTTGAGACCGCCCAGCGCGAGTTCCAATTCCCTCTCCATTGGCGTTAGTTTGTCGTCGTTCTGCATGATCGTTCCATCCTTTTTCGAATAGCGGCCAGCGCCGCCTTATATCGGCTGTGCACGGTGGTCAGTGACGCGCCGACGACTTCGGCAACCTCTTTGAGGGACATCTGCCCCCAGATGCGCAGCACCACGACCTCGCGCTGCGGCTGCTCCAGGGCCATCAGGACCTCCTGCGCCATCTGCGCGTCGATGAGATCGTCGCTGCGACTATCGAACCACGCTGTTTGCTCAGCCGAGAGGCGCTTGCCATGCCGGCGGTGGCGCGCCCGGCGCCGCAGCCGGGTGATGGCTTCATTCCGCACGGTCCGAAACAGCCAGGATCGCGCGTCGGTCGGCGGCGCCGCCAGGCTTATCAGGCGGGTGAACGCCACCTGGACCACGTCCTGTGCGGCGTCGTCGCCCAGCCACGTCCGAGCGTACAGTGTTAACCTGTCGCTGTACGCGTCGAACCACTCGGATAGCTGCTCTGAATCGATCGATCTCATCGCCATGTAGACGCAGAATATTGCGTCTCTACCATGATATCCACGTGTAAGACGCGCAACCGCCGTCATTTTACGGAGATGGGTAGGAATAATCGCAGATTCGCGTGAGACGCAGCTTGTGGACCTATCAGTTGGATTTCGGGGGCCAGTTGGCCTCGATCCATTGTCGCGCGGCCGCAACGTCCTTGTCGAAACGGTGGCTCGTGGCGAACCCGAGTCTTTCCTGCGCGAGGTCTGCCATCGTCCAAGGCGTTTGTCCTTCCTTGTCGATCCATGCCTTGAGGCTCTTGACCGTGAGCGGTAGCAGCGGATAGCCCTCAAAAGGTGTGCCGGGACGAGTCAGAATCTCGTAGAACTTCTGCTGGCGACACTTGATCTCGGTTTGGTCGGATAGGATTCTCGCGACAGCAGCCAGGAGTTCGGCACTGGAGTCGGCATTGATGGACCGAATCACTGCCTGGTGGTCATCGACGGTTGAGCTGGGATCGGCGAGGACCCCCAGGAGTGTTGGCTCGCCCGCACTGCCCAAGACCTTCGACAGGGTCACGATCGCCATGTATCGAAGCTTCCGATTGCGGCTGTGGACGCAATCCAGTATCCACGCGCGTTCGTCCACCCAACTGCCTTTGGCGGGTCGCGGTCGAAGCGCCTCTTCGTAGGTTGTGGGTTTCTCTCCGGTCACGTGCCGCATCACCCGCAGCCACATCTCGGCTTGGGTATCTTGTGCGTTGCAGCGGCATAGCAGTAAGCAATAGTCTGTCAACTCATCCTTCGTACCCGTACACATGGCTGGCAAGAAGTTGCAGCCGACTTGCAGTCCCACGCGAGACGGGCCGCTAATGCGTACACCCACGGAAAACGTCAGGTGCAGGAACTCAAGTCTGTATTCTGACGGCTCAACCGCTTCGAGGAAGATCAGATGGTCGGGCACGTCGGTGAAGACATAGGTACGGTTTATGGTCCGGCCCAGCAGGAAATTGGTAGGCTGCGAGAGCACATCTTTCAGCATCGCACGGGCCGCTCGCACGAAGAAGGGCCGATGCTCTGTATAGAGGGTTTGTAGAAAGACCGTAAAGTCGCTCAGCGCAGGCTGGTTGGGGTCGTTCGGATCGCCTACGGAATCGGGCCAGAGCATCAGCGGAATCAAGGGTTGGGCTGCGGTCCGCAAGAGGCGTAGTCTGTCCTGAAGCGTATAGCGTCTTTCGCCGAGCAAGTGGTCAACCTGCTCAATTACCGGATCGAGTCGTCCGGCCTGGGCCTCGGTCCAGCCCATGGCGCCGTGTCCCTGGCGTATCTGGGAAAGGCATGACTTGACGGCTTGGAGTTCTTCGAGGTCTCTCTCGTGCGATGTGTCGCGGCGGTAGGGTTGGTCCGAGTCCGCGAGAGCTTCGACGGCGCCGGCAATGACCTTGACGGATTCCTGTATGCAGGCGTAGTCAAGTTTCTGGGGCGTGTCGGAAGGCCGATGGTAGTCGGCGTGCGGCCCACAACTGAAGAACAACACCGGTCTCTCAAGCGTCTCGAAGGCGATGTGGTCGCCGCGCGGCCCGGCGATCTCTGTACCGAGAGGCAGTAGGGCGATCCCCTCGGGAACACTGGCGCGAATCTGCTTACGCAGATCGGGGAAACCTTCCGTGCCTGTCATGAACAGATGGTTGTCCAGGACCCCGAAGGCATCTCGGCCGAGCATGTCGATATTCACCACACCGGCAATCCTGGCTTCGTCGCAGTCGTAACGGCAGGTAAAGGCAAACGCTCCCAGCGTGAACGTTTCTTCGCAGTCGAAGGCGGCAAAGCAAACGGATCGCCTGGGCCGCTCGGACATCAAGGCCAGGTGTTCGGCAATCTCCAGCAGGGCGGCGCCCAGGCAGAGCCCCTTGTCGGTCTTGCCCAGATGGTCGTAGTGGGCCGCGACGATCACCACCTCCTCGGCAAGGTTCGGGTCGGCGCCGGGCAACACCCCGATCACGTTGGTTCCGAGCCCGAACGACTGAGTGTAGCGCTTCGCCTGTCCCCAGGGGACGAGCCCGTAGCGCTCGAAGCGGTCGGTGATGTAGCGCCGTGCCAGGGACGAGCCTCGCGTCTTAGGTTTGCGGCCCTTTAAGGCAGGTTGCGTGAGGAAATGGACGTGGGCGGAAAGCTCGTCAGCCTCGACCCGCGCGCTGACGCTTTCGGGGGGAATGGAGACGCAGCCGGTCAGGAACGTGGCCGCGATCACGAGCGCCATCGCGCTTGCCAGGTTACCGGCAGTGAGCACGCGTCGGCGGGGATGACAGGTTATCGGCACGTACACGTCGGGTCCGTCCCTTTCCGGAGCTTGGCAGCACGATCAAGTCAGATGCCAAGCATACGCGGCTCGGCACGGCCGGTCAACTCACCCGATGCGTGAAAATGTACTTCCAGTCCAGTTCGAGGCCCATGCCAGGTGCCTGGCCGATGGCGATGTAGCCCTGCTCGTTGAGCGCCGGCTCGGCACTGACTCGGCCTGGTAGAGTAGCACGGGCATCGTGCCCGTGATTCATGGGCGGGACGCCCATGCTACTGAGCGAGAGCATTTCGACGTGCTCGATGAGTGTCTCGTCCGTGGCGCCGAGCAGTTGCAGATGGGCGTAAGCGTCGGGTCCGACGTTGTTCAGCTCCAGCCGAATGCCTTTCGATTCGCAAGCTTGGGCAAGCTCCACGCAGGCGGTCAGACCACCATAATGGACGTCGATACAGGGGATATCGCAGGCGGCACGCTCTACCCAGGTGACGCGCGACTGGTACGAGCCCCGCTCGGTCTCAGGAGCGCAGACCGGCGTCTCCAGCGCGCCGGTCAGAGCGACGTACCGCGCGACCCACTCGTCGTTCTCAGGCATCGGCGACTGAAACCACGCATAGTCCAGCTCGTCCAGCTCCTGACCGACCTGGAGGGCTTGCTCGTAGGTGTACGCGGCCGCACCGCCGGCGATGCACGCAAAGTCGGAACCAACCGCTTCGCGCACCGCGCCGTACACTGCGATGTCCTGCTCCGGCTTTCCGGCGGCAGTCTGAATCTTGACGCCGTGCGCCGATTGCTCCTTGCAGGCCGACGCGAAGTTCGCGTATTCCAACGGCCCGCCCAGGTTGAATCCGGTGCTGACACAGCCGGCGACCTGCTGGCGTTTCGCGCCCAGCAGGGCACAAATGGGCTGGCCCTCAATCCTGCCCTTCAGGTCCCAGAGCGCGACATCGACCGCGCCCAACGTGCCCAGTGGGATGCCTTGCTGATAGAGCTGATGCCAGAGGCTCTCGTGCTCGGTCAGCTCCCGCCCCAGCAGCATGTCTTTGATCAATCGTGCAGTCGGCCCATCGGGGGCCGTCCAACCGTCAAAATCCGCCCAGCCCTGGGCGCCGGCGGTGGTCGTGATCCGAATCGCGCATCTGTGCACCGGATCGCCGGCAGCGTCCTGGAGGCCCGTGTCGTAGACGATCCACTCGACCTGCGAGATAGGATTGGTTTGCCCGGTGGCGACCAGGATCAGCCGCGTAGCCCAAGTGCGACTGCCCAATGCCAAGGCGCCTGCAATGCCGCCGGCTGCCTTGAGAAACGCTCTACGGCCCGTCCTGTGGTGAAGGTGCTGGCTCATACCCCCCTCGGCAATCCGCCTTGGTGAAAAGACCTGTGACCCGGGAAATGCCTCCGGCCACACTCCTTATATGATACCATAACAACCAGGCGGATTCAACGGTCGCAGGACGCGAATCCACAGCTATAGCACCCGCTCACCGTGGGTGGCCGAGGGCCTTATTCTTATCGGCCTTTCGCCCTGGAGATATCTTGCGCTGCCTTGCGGCCGCCGGGCTAGGCGGGTAGCAGTGTGGTTATGCTGCCTTGTGACTGGTGGCGGTGGCGGCCGGCGCGGCAGCGCATCGACAGGTTGTCCAGGACGTTCATGAAGTTGATGTATGAGTCGTACGGGGAATTATAGGGGTTGAAATACTTGTGGACGTCGCCATCGGCAAACCACTTCGTGCACATGTAGTAGAAATGGTCGGATGTCTGGAGCTTGCGCCAGTCCTCCAGCAGGTCCGGATCGTCGGAGCGCTTGACGGCGCGTTCCAGGCTGTAGAGTTGTGTGATGGCGTTCTGCTGCATTGCGTTGCCCAGCCAGGCCGATAGGTCACGCTCGGTATCGGCCCAGCTCATCAGGCGCGGCACGTCTACGATATCGACCGATTCATACGCGTCGGCCACCTCACTGGGCGTCATGAAGTTGTTGTCGGGATGCTTGAGGACCTCTTCCGGCAGGCAGCGGAGGAAATCGAAGATCCCGGTGTCTTCCCACTGGTGCTCGCCGAAGGTCTCGTAGTCCACAAACAGGTTGACCGTAAAACCGTTGCCGTTGACCGCGTTGATCCACTGGGCGAACTTGGGCGCACGCATCGGCCACTCGCTCCAGTGCGGGTTGGAGAAGCGAAAGGCGATGTCATCGCTGAGCCGGTAGTTCTTCAGCAACAGCTTGAGGTTCTGGGTATTCGGAGGCCGGTAGATGTAGTTGGGGCTGCGGTAGCCCAGGATATGATCGGCCCCCTCGGCCAGGATGGCCTTGAAGCCACCCGTCCGTTCGATCGTCTCGGCCACTGCATTGCTGTAGACCAACTCGGTGTTGCGGAACACCTGCGGCGTCTGGCCGAACAGCTCTCGGATCAGCTCCTTGTGAGCCTGAACCTGAGCGGCGAACTCGCTGGGTGAATACAAAAAGCTGAGGCTGTGATAGTACGTCTCGGCCAGAAACTCCACGCAGCCGGTCGCCGCCAGCTCCTGGAAGGTCGCCAGAACCTCGGGAGCATAGTTTCTGAATTGCTCCAAGACCACGCCTGTGATGCTGAAGGAGACCTTGAACCGGCCCTCGTGCGCCTTGATCAGCTCGAGCAGCAGGCGGTTGGTTGGCAGATAGCACTTGTGCGCCACCTTCCGGCAAACCTGAGCGTTCTTGTTGTCGTCGAAGTAGTCCGGACCGTTATCGAAAATGGTGTAGTGGCGCAACCGGTAGGGCTGGTGGACTTGAAAGTAGAAACACACCGAAGCCATCGCTCACTCCCCTGCGCCGGGCCGGTCAGGCGACGCCCAGCGTCGCATGATAAATCTCGTTGACGCGAGCGGCCGAGTCCTCCCACCGGAATCTGAACGCTTCCTTGCGTCCTTCCACGCGCAACATCTCATGCAGAGGTGGATGCCTTAGAACCGCGATCATCTTATTGGCCATCTCGTTGATGTCCCAGAAGTCCACCTTCAGTGCATTGCGGAAGGCCTCCGCGATGCCGCTCTGTTTGCTGACGAGGACCGGAACGTCGTGCTGAAGGGCCTCCAGCGGCGCGATGCCGAAAGGCTCGGACACGGAGGGCATCACATACAGATCGGCCATCTGATACGCCTTGTGGACGTCGTCGCCGCGCAGGAACCGCGTGAAGAAGACCTGATGGCCGATGCCCAGGTGGGCCGCCAGCTCGATGCTTCCGTAGAGGAGGTCGCCGTCGCCGGCCATGATGAACTTGACATTGTTCATCTTCTCCAACACCTTCTTGGCGGCGTAGAGGAAGTACTCCGGTCCCTTCTGCATGGTGATGCGGCCGAGGAACAGCACGACCTTGTCCGTTTTGGCCGGCCAGGCCTGGCGGCCGCCACCGTTGTAGGCGCCGTGGCCGTCCACCCCGTTGTAGACAACCTCGACCTTTTCGGGGCTGACGCCGTACCGACTGATGATGATGTTCCGCGTGTAGTTGCTCACCGCGATGATCCTGTTGGCGACGTGCATCGCGTGGCGCTCGATGTCGTAGACATACTGATTGACGTGCTCGCCGCTCCGGTCGAACTCTGTAGAGTGAACGTGGATGACCAGGGGCTTACCACTATGGGCTGCCAGAGCGACCCCGGCGGGATAGGTCATCCAATCATGTGCGTGAATGATGTCGAATTCCTCGGTCTCGGCGATCTGCAGCACTTTCTCGGCGTAGCGATGAACCTCCGCGACCATGTCGGGACCGTAGATGGCGTGGCTGTCGGCTTCCAGGTCCAGGCCGAACCGGTCCAGGCCGGACGCGTGTCTGCTCGCAACCCCGACCATGCCGGCACTGGCATAGGGCGTCAGTGCGGCGCCCACCGGACGCAAGCGAACGTGGCGAAAGGCGTAGTGCAGGGGATCGTCGGCGCTTTCAGAACCGACAGGCTCGCCGGTGCCTGCCACCAGGCGGATGGGTTTGGCGCGGGGCAATACGAAGGTCACCGGCATTCCCAAGCGATCCATCGCCTTGGTCAGGCCAAAGCACGCCGTGCCCAGCCCGCCACTGATGTACGGCGGGAATTCCCAGCCAAGCATGAGCGTCCTTATCCTCATTCCTTGTTCCTCCCTGAGTAGTCGTGGCGATGTGCCGGAAAACCTTCTTCCCCACTCGCCCTTTTTGCCGCCTACTGGGTTCCTTTGCGACCGAGATGCCAAGTGCCTGACGTCGCCAATGTTGATGACAGCAAAATTAACACCTCTGCACGCCGGGTCAAGAGGAATGTTCCAGTATTTGTCACGTTGCCCTCAAATTTGTACGCTCCAGGGCACCCCGGCCGAGTCAGCTTCGCGCTTGTCACGTGGCTTGACGCGCAGATGTGCAGGCTTGCATCCAAACCGTGCGGCGGCCAAGGCGAGCGTTGTCGCCTCGTTGCTCGCGCGGCCTGTCACGCGACCCCCCAAGTCGGCGCAGACGCTCCGTCCCAGGCACCGCCCAACGGCGATCCCGTGAAAGATCGCTATGGCAGCTTGGATTTCAAGGTTTCTCCTTGTCAACAGGGTTTCTTTACGGTCGTATACGAGCTTGTACGCCGGACGCAGAGAATGGTTGTTAAAATAGGGAAAAGTCCCTGCGTGCAGCCGGTTTGACAACTTTAAACTCAGGAGCGAAATATGGGCAAAAAGAGTGCGGACATTCTGGCAGCGGAAGCTGACGACCTGCTAACACATGAGTGCCGAACGGTTCCCAAAGAGTTGCTGCATCTGCCTGGTCCGGCTTTTGTCGACGATGTTGTCACAGCGTCCGACCGGTCTAGCGCCGTCATACGCAATCTCCAGGTGCTGTTCGATCATGGCAGGCTGGCCGGCACGGGATATGTGTCCATTTTGCCCGTCGACCAGGGGATCGAGCACTCCGCCGGCGCCTCCTTCGCACCGAACCCCCTCTATTTTGACCCTGGGAACATCGTCAAACTGGCGATCGAGGGCCAATGCAATGCGGTGGCCTCCACGTTGGGTGTCCTGGGCGCCGTGTCCCGCACGTACGCCCACAAGATCCCGTTCATCGTCAAGATCAACCACAACGAACTGCTGACCTACCCGAACACGCACGACCAGAGACTCTTCGCATCGGTGGAACAGGCGTTCGACCTGGGGGCGGTGGCCGTTGGCGCGACGGTCTACTATGGCTCCGAGGAGTCCCGACGGCAGATCGAAGAAATCTCCGAAGCGTTCGCGCGGGCGCACGAGCTGGGCTTGTTCACGGTCCTGTGGGCTTACCTGCGCAACAGCGACTTCAAGAAGGACGGCGTGGACTACCACACTGCGGCCGATCTGACCGGCCAGGCCAATCATCTGGCCGTGACGATCGAGGCCGACATCGTCAAGCAGAAGCAGCCTACGAACAACGGAGGCTTCAAGGCCATCAACTTCGGCAAGACGCATCCTGACGTCTACGAGAAGCTGACCTCCGACCATCCGATCGACCTGACCCGCTACCAGGTAGTCAACTGCTATGCCGGTCGGATCCCTCTGATCAATTCGGGAGGCGCTTCCGGCAAGGATGATTTGCAGCAGGCGGTCCGGACGGCGATCATCAACAAGCGTGCCGGCGGTTCAGGCCTCATCACCGGCCGTAAGGCCTTCCAGCGACCGATGGAAGAAGGCGTCGAACTGCTCAACGCGGTCCAGGATGTTTACCTGGACGAGTCCATCACGATTGCCTGATCCCGCTCGCAGCGCACGGCGCTTCCATTGCCTCCGTGGGCCAAGGGAATCCTGTGATTTTGGTCCGGCCCGCTACGTTGGGCTTGTTCGCGTGACCGCGGCGCTTATAATCGTGTCTGCATGCGGGCTCACTGGCGACCGTGGTGCTGGGCAACAGAAACCGATGATTTGTGTGGAGGACCACCATGTTTGAGACGCTCGATAAGATGATGATGGCTGGCTTGGGCGCCCTGACGATGACGCGCGAGCGCGCCGAGCAAATGTTCGACGAAGCCGTCAGCAAGGGCAAGGCGGCCAAGGACAACCGTACTGGTTTCGTCAAGGAAGTGATGGACGGCGCCGACAAGACCCGCAATGAGCTCGAGAAGATGATCTCCGAGCAGGTGCAGAAGACGGTGACCAACCTCCACCTCGCCAGCCAGGAGGACGTCCGGCGGATCGAGCAGAAACTCGACCAACTGCTCAGCAAGGAGTAATGGGCCTTGAGCCTCTGGCGGCCACGCCTGCGGAAGAGGCTGGATCGGCTGCGGCGGTATCGGCACATCGTAGGCGTGCTGATGAAGTACGGCCTCGAGGAAGTGGCCGAAGCGCTGCGGTCCAAGCTGTTCGTGCGCCTGGGCGAACGGGCGGCGCCGCTGCGCGTCAAGAAGGTCGCCACCGACAAGAGCCGCCCGCACCGGGTGCGCCTGGCGCTGGAGGAGCTGGGCCCGACCTTCATCAAGTTCGGTCAACTGCTCAGCACCCGTCCCGACCTGGTCCCCGCCGAATACGTGCACGAGCTGGAGCAGTTGCAGGATCAGGTCAAGCCCGACACGTCCGCCCATATCATCGCGGAGATCGAGCGCCAGTTCGACGGCAAGATCGGTGACCTTTTCGCTTGGTTCGACCCGATGCCGCTGGCGGCCGGCAGCATTGCCCAGGTCCATCGCGCCACCACCCTCGAAGGCGACAGCGTTGTCGTCAAGGTACGCCGGCCGGGCATCGTCGAGATCATTCACGCCGAGTGCGAGATCCTCGAGGAGCTGGTCGGCGTCCTGCGGGTCACGCTGTTCGAGCGCGAGACCATCGACGCCCGGCGAATGGTCAAGGAATTCGTGCAGGCGGTCTCGGAGGAGACCAATCTCGCGCAGGAACGCCGCAATCAACTGCGCTTTCTCAAGAGCTTCGAGACCGATCCCGCGATCCACGTGCCCAGGGTCTACGAGAAGTACTGCAACAATGCGATCCTGACGATGGAGTATATCGACGGGGTCAAGCCCAGCGGCCCCGAAGTGCTGCTCGAACATGGACTGGACCCCAAGATCGTGGCGCGACGCGGCGCGGACTTCGTCTTGCGCCAGGTCTTCGAGCTGGGCTTCTTTCACACCGATCCCCATCCGGGGAACTTCTTCCTCCTGCCCGACAACATTCTGGCGCCGATCGACTTTGGTCAGGTTGGGCGGCTCTCGCCGCAGGATGGGCGTGTGCTCAATGAGATCATCCTTGCGATCGTCGAGAACGAAGCGTCGCGCCTGGCACGGGTGCTGGAGCGCGAGGACATGGTCGACGAACGGACCGACGTGAACAAGGTCACGGCGGACATGGATCAGTTGATCGACACGTACCGCAATCTGCCGCTGCGAAACATCCCGTTCGGCACCATTGTCACGCGGACGTTCGATCTGTTCCGCACCAACTTTGTGCGGCCGCCGGCGCAGTTTACGCTGATGCTCAAGACCCTCGCGACCATCGAGTCTTTCGCACGGTCGCTGGACCCGGACTTCAACATCATGGAGGCGATGAAGCCTTACGCCCGCAGCGCTAACTTGCGCGATTTCGAGCCGAAGAAGCTATTGCGCCACATGCGCCGCGCCATGGCCGACGCCGGCGACCTGGCCGCACGCCTGCCGGACGATGCCAACGCCATTTTGAGCAAGTTCCGCCAGGGCAAGTTCCAGATTCGCGTGCACCACGAGCACCTGGAGAACCTCACGCATACGGTGGACCGGAGCTCGAACCGCATCAGCTTCTCGCTGATCATCGCGGCGCTGCTCGTCGCCTCCAGCATGCTCGTCGCCCAGGAGGGGACCGTCCTCGGCCTGTTCAGCTTGCAGAGCATGGGCGTCGCCGGTTACGTCATGGCAGCCATCATCGGCATCTGGCTGTTGATCTCCATTTCGCGCAGCGGACGTCTATGAGGAACCTTGCGAACGAGCTATTGGGCAGTCGATTCGCCTGCGAATGTGGGCGGGAGCATCTTCTGCCCATCCGGCAGTTTGTCTACGAACCCGGCGCCGTCGACGCGCTGGGCGAGATCGTCCGCGAGGCATCAGGCGCCAAACGCGCCGTCGTGGTCGCGGACGTGCGCACCTGGGAGGTCTGTGGGAGGCGCGCCCTCAATGTCCTGCGGCGCTCGGGCTGCCACGCAGAGCAAATGCTCGTCGCCGACGGCCCGCATGACGGACCCGTTTGCGACGACGCGACCTTCGGTGCGCTGCTGCCCAGGTTACGAGAGGCTCAGGCGGATGTGGTGGTGGCGGTCGGCAGCGGTGTCATCAACGATCTGTGCAAGTGGACCTCGTTCGAGCTGGGGCTGCCTTATGTCGTGGTCGCGACCGCTGCGTCAATGAACGGCTACGCTGCGGCCAACGTCGCAGCTCGGATCGACGGCGTCAAGGTGCTCGTCGAGGCCCGCCCGCCGGTCGCAGTCATCGCGGAACCCGCTGTCATCGAGCAAGCCCCACGTGAAATGACGACCGCCGGGTTCGGCGATACGATCGCCAAATACCAGAGCAACACCGACTGGGCGATGGACAACCTGCTGTCCGACGAATACTACTGCGGTTTCTGCGCCGGGATCGTCAACGATATCGAACACCTCTACCTCGACCATCCCGAGGACGTGGCAAAAGGCAATAGCCGTGCTGTCGGCGGGCTGTTCGAGGCGCTCTTCTGGACCGGCGCCGCGATGACGCTGGTCGGCACCAGCGCCCCGGCCAGCGGAGGCGAGCACCTGCTCAGCCACACCCTCGACATGGCCGCCGACGTCCACCAGCGCCGTCATGACCTACACGGACGCCAAGTCGGTATCGGCACACTTTTTTCAGCGGCTCTGTACGAGAGGATTCTTGCTCTGGAAGCTCCGGCGCCGGCGTCTTTGCCGGCGCGCGTGGATCGCGCGTTCTGGTCGAGCCCGCCTGTGTTCGAGGCTATCGCGAAGCAGTACGAAGCCAAGCGGGCGAACCTGGAAATCGCAGCGCGGAGCATCGCGAAGTCCGACGTCTGGGACCGCCTGCGCGCGTGCGTGGCGCCGCTGACCAAGAGCCCGGCTACGATTCAGGATTGGCTCCGGCGGGCCGGAGGTGCGCTGACCGCCGCCGACATCGGCTGCTCGCGCGAACAACTTGCGTCAGCGGTATTGCACATGCACGAAATCCGCAAACGGTTCACGGTGGTGGACCTGGCGTGGCTGGTCGGGGCCTTGCCGGGCGCCGCCGACGAGATCATCGACGAATGGCTCATCGGCTGACATTGCCGTCTGCGATGTGCCGACAGGGACACGCGTAGGGGCGAATAATCATCCGCCCTCACCCGTTCGCGTCGGGCTGTGACGTCGTTGGCTAAGGGCGAATGATTATTCGCCCCTACAGGCGGCATCGGGAAGGGTGTCAGGCGCCGAGATACCTGTACTCGCTGAGCATCTCCAACGCGCTGAACTGATTATCCGCAAAGCGGAAGAGGCTCTCCAACCCGACGCACTTGATCAACTCTCTGATCTTACGCGGCGCCGAGCACAGTACGAGCTGCCGGTCGAGTTCGTGCAGGTGGTTCTCGATGATGATCAGCTCGGAGATCGTGGACGAGGACATGACCTCAACCTGCGAGAAGTCGATGATGACGTGACGCGGTTCCTGGGCGGTGACCACGTGGGTAGCGCGATTGATGTCGCTGCTCGTTTGGGGCCGCTTCGGCAACGTGACGAGAAGGACCTGCTCGCTGAGGTTCTCGATAGCCATCGATGTTCTCCATGCCTGGGGACCGTCTGGGGCGTTCCCGTCCGAGTTTTATCGGAATTCGGTCCGTCCGGATAAATGCCTTCACTTAAAGTCTATCGCGCCCTTGCAGATATCCAAATTCGCAGGCCCACAAGCCATCGTTTTTTTTCACCGGGCTCCTCGGATGCCGACGGAAACGTCGGAGGTTGTCAATGCGGCCGGCAGGCGTTAGACTGGCGCGATGTATCGACCAGCTTCGCCTTGTGCGTATGCGACGGAACGTCGAGGATGCTCAAAATCATTGCCGATAGACAGATATACGAGCTCGTGGTGTGTGGAGCCATACCCAACGCCAGGCGGCAACTTTGGTGGGCCACTGCCGACCTGAAGGACCTGCACGTCGACAAGGCCGGGCGCATGGTCCCGTTTCTGGAGGTCCTGTCCGACCTGATCGCCAAGAAGGTCGAGATTCGCCTGCTGCATGCCAAGGAGCCGGGCCCCGCCTTCCGCAAGGACTTCGACCGTTATCCGAACCTCATCGCCGGGCTGGAGCGGATGCTCTGTCCGCGCGTGCACCTCAAATGCGTCGTCGTCGACGGCGCCTGGGCCTACCTCGGCAGTGCCAACCTCACCGGCGCCGGCGTTGGCGCCAAGAGCCCACACAGGCGGAACTTCGAGTCGGGGATCGTCACCACCGACGCGGCGCTCGTCGGACCGGTGATGGACCAATTCGACGCCATCTGGCGCGGCGCCCATTGTCGCCGGTGCGGGCGCAAGGCCTTCTGTGACGAGCACGTGGACATCCTCGCGACGAGGACGAACTCGGCTCGGAAACGATGAGGTTGCGCGTGAAGTGCTACGCTTACCTGGACATCGAGACGACGGGACTGAGCTGGAGTCGCTGCGACCTGACGGTGGTCGGCGTCGCGACGTTCAGGGGTCCGTCCACCCAGGTCCGCCAACTTGTGGGCGACGACATCAGCGTGGAAGGCCTGTTCGACTGCCTCAAGGGCGCCGACGAGGTTTATACGTACAACGGCAGCCGGTTCGATCTGCCGTTCATCAGGCAGAAGCTTCGCCTGGACGTCAGGGCGCACTTTCGCCATACGGACCTGATGTACGACTGCTGGCGGCAGGGCCTCAAGGGTGGCTTGAAGGTCGTGGAAAACAGGCTGAGCATTCCGCGCCGGCTCGTCGGTATGGACGGCTTCATGGCCGTGCGGCTCTGGTGGGAATACGTTAACGGCAACGATACCGGCGCGCTGCAGACGTTGCTCGAATATAACAGGGAAGATGTTACGAACCTCCACGTCCTGCGCGAGAAGCTGGGCGTGGCATGACCGAGCGCCCGGGCGGCGGACGCAATGGAAACACCCTGATGCATGTCTTGATCTATGGCGGTGGGGCGGTTGGCCTGGGCATCGCAAGCTGCCTGTTGCGATCTGAGTGCAGCGTCGATATCGTCGCGCGCCCCGAGACGGTGGCCGCGCTGCGCACCGAGGGGCTGGTGCGAACGGGTCTGTTCGGTTCGTCCCGCGCCGAGCCGGGAAGCTTCGGCGCATTCGACTGCCTGGCCGAGGTGACCGGTGAAGCATACGATTTCGTCCTGGTGTGTACGAAGTCCTTCGACTCGGCGCGTGCGGCACAGGACCTCGCCGATCATCAGGACCGCATCGGCACCTCCACCAGGTTCGTGCTCTTTCAGAACGGCTGGGGCAACGCCGAGGTTTTCGCGACGCGTTTTCCTGCGCAGCGCATCTACAACGCGCGCGTGATCACGGGTTTTCACCGTCATCGGCCCAATGAGGTTGAAGTCACGGTCCATGCCGACGCGATTCACGTCGGCACTTTGTTTGGAGGCGACCTGGCGCCGCTGGTGCCTCTGTGTCGCAGCATCCACGCGGGCGGGATACCGTGCGAACCCACCGACGCTGTCGGCAAGGACCTCTGGGCCAAGATGCTGTACAACTGTGCCCTCAATCCGCTCGGCGCCATTCTGAAGGTCTCTTATGGTGTGCTGGCCGAGCACGCGACGAGCCGGGAGTTGATGGATTGCATCATTGCGGAGGTGTTCACGGCCATGAGCGCCGCCGGCCATCAGACCCACTGGCCTTCGGCAGCCGCGTTCATCCGGATCTTCTACGAGCGACTGGTCCCCGACACCGCGAGCCACCGCTCCTCGATGCTCCAGGACATCACCGCCGGCAAGCGGACGGAGATCGATGCCCTCAACGGCGCGGTGATCGCTCTGGCCGAGAAGCATCGCGTCGTGGCGCCCTACAATCGAGCGGTTTACGACCTGGTCAAGTTCGTCGAGGGTGCTGCCGCATGACCGCCAGACGCATCGACGAACATACGCTGACCGTACTGGAATTCGACACGGTGCGGACCATCCTGGCGTCATTTGCCGCCAGCGACTTGGGCCGCGACGCCGCGAAAAGCCTGTATCCGTCCGTCGATGCCCGCTGGGCGAAGGCCCGCCTGGCGGAGACGTCGGAGTTGCGACTGGTCCTGGATCGAGGCGAACGCGTGCCGATGGCCGGCCTGCGCGACATTCGCGCGATCCTCAAGCAGTTCGGCAAGAAGGAGACCGTCCTGGAACCGGAGCCGTTACTCGAAATCGCCGACACTCTGGCCGCGAGCAGCCGGCTGCGGATGTTCCTGACTAACTTGGAGCCCTCGCAGAGTGCGCACTTGGCCGCGATGGGCAGCAAGCTCGGTGACTTTCGCCTGTTGGTCGATGAGATCAACCGGTGTGTCGGCCCCGACAAGCGCGTGCGCGACGACGCGTCGGACAAGCTCAAGGAGATTCGCCGCAACATCGGCATCCTCAGCGAGCGAATCCATCGCGAGTTCATGGACCTCGTCTCGTCGCCAAACCTCCGGCGCGCCCTGGAAAACGACAAATTCCTGATGCGTCACGGCCGGCCGGTCGTCGCGCTCAAGGCCAATTACCGCACCCACCTACGCGGGACCGTCCTGGACCGCTCCAACACCGGCGCGACGCTGTACGTCGAGCCCGACGCATTGGTCGAGCTGAGCAACGAGATGGAAGACGCGCTGTTCGAGGAGAAGAAGGAGGTCGGACGCATCCTCTGGCAGTTGACCCACGCTGTCCTCGACGAGCAGAGGGCGATCCTCGATACGGTCAAGATGCTCGCGCTGGTGGACCTGACGTACGCCAAGGCGCGGTTCAGCGTCGCATACGACATGACGGCGCCGGAGATCAAGCCCGACATGTCCTTGCACCTGCGCGAGGCGCGCCATCCCTTGCTGCTGGAGTGGGCGGCGCAGCAGAAAGGCTGCGACGTCCGCGCCCTGACCGACGAGATCGTGCCGATCGACGTTCGCCTGGGTGACGATTTCGATCTGTTGCTGGTCACCGGTCCGAACACCGGAGGCAAGACGGTCGTGCTCAAGACCATCGGCCTGCTGACGCTCATGGCGCAGAGCGGCATGCACGTGCCCGCCCGCGCCGGTTCGAGCTTCGCGGTCTTCGCTCAGGTATTCGCCGACATCGGCGACGAGCAGAGCATCCAGCAGAGCCTCAGCACGTTTTCGGCCCACATGCGCCAGATCGTCAAGATCCTGGCCGGCACGAACGATCGCACGCTCGTGCTGCTCGACGAGCTCGGCGCCGGCACCGACCCGGCCGAGGGCGCCGTCCTCGCTACCTCCATCCTCGATGCGCTCATGCGCAAGGGAGGTAAGGTCGCGACCACCACTCACCTGGGCCAGCTTAAGGGCTTCGCCTACACCGCGCCGCGCGCTCAGAACGCTTGCGTCCAGTTCGATACCGAGACGCTCCAGCCGACGTACCGCCTGATGATCGGCACGCCAGGCGCGAGCAATGCGCTGGTCATCGCCAAACGCCTGGGTATGCCCAATGACGTGCTCGCTCGCGCCGGCTCACTGCTGGAGACCGAGTCTGACGGGACCACCGAGCTGATCAACCAGATTCAGGCGACGCGCGAGGACGCCGAACGCAAGCGCACCGACGCTCAGGCGCTGCTCGACGACGCCAAGCAGACGCGCGCCCGCGTCGTGAAACGCCTGTCGCGCGTTCGCGACGAAGGCCGGCGGCTCAAGCAGCAGGCCGACCGCGAGATCGACGACTCGATGCGCGAGGTCCGCGAACTGGCCGACGCTTTCGCGGCCGAGATGCACAACGCGCCGCAGCAGTGGAGCCAGAAGGCGAGCCAACTGGCGGCGCAAATCTCGAAGCTGGCCGCGAGCACGCCGCTTGCTGTCCGCCACGAGAAGTTCATCGAGTCCCTCCGGCGCGGCGACAGCGTCTACGTCATCCCGTTCAAACGCGAGGGGATCGTCGAGCGCGTCCGCCGCAGCCGCCGCACGATTGTCGTCTTCGTGGAGAGCAAGCAGCTCGAATTGCCGTTCAAAGACGTCGCCAAACCCGCATAGTAGCACGGGCATCTTGCCCGTGAATCATGGGGGCGCGCGCCCATACTACTACATAGCCGCCTGCAATACCGCTGTCAGTTCCTCGTCGCGCAGCTCGATCGGATTGCCCTTCATGCTGCTCGCTTTCCTGGCCTTGGCGACCGCTGTGGAGAAAGCCTCCTCGCGCAGGCCGAACTGGCGCAATCCAGGCAGCCTGAAGGTGTTGCAGAGCTGTCGAGTCCACTCGACGGCATCGGACGCCTTGGCCTTTTCGTTTCCCGTTAAGATGCGCGCAATTTCGTCGAACCGCGTCAGCGCAGGCGAATCGGCCGCGCGGTCGCGTAGTGCCGCCACGTTGGTCTCGGTGACGAAGGGCAGCAGCTTGCCACAGATCAGCCCATGCGGCGCATCGATCATCCCGCCCAGCGGTCCCGCGAAGCCATGCACGGCGCCCAAGCCGGCGTTCGCCAGAGCCAGCCCGCTGAACAGGCTCGCGACTGCCATGTCCTCCCGCGCATCGGCGTCGTTGCCATTCTCGAAAGCACGGCGCAACGAGCGTCCCGCTCGCGCGAGCCCCTCGCGGCAAACGCCGTCCGTGAGCGGGTTGGCCTTCTTGCTGACGAACGCCTCCGCCAGTTGCGTCAGCGCGTCGAGCCCGGTCGCGGCCGTTACGCTCGGCGGCATCGAGTGCGTCAGCAGCGGGTCCACCAGCGCCAGCCTGGGAAGCAGCAGGGGACTTCTCATGCTGACCTTCACGCGATGCTCGGGGACCATCAGCACGGCGTTGCGCGTCACCTCCGCACCGGTGCCGGCGGTCGTCGGGACCGCTACGTACGGCGCGGACACGTGCTTGAGCGGCCGACCAGCTCCGACAACCTCCAGGTAGTCGGTCAGACCTCCGTGGTTGGTCAGCATCGCCGCAACCACTTTGCCCGTGTCGATCACACTGCCGCCGCCGATACCGACGACGACCTCGGCCTTCGCCTGGCGAACCTGCGCGATCGCCGCGATTGCCGTCTCCGTCGTCGGCTCGCTGCTGACGTGGAAAACAGTTGCCTGCAGTCCCGCCTGCGCGAGTGAATCGAGAATCTGGTTGTACCGCTCGGACGTGCTCCCGGTCAGGACGAACACGCGTTTGCCTTGCGCCGCGACGATATCCGGTAGCTCACTCGTGACACCCGGCCCGAAGAGAATCTTGCCGGCGGTAGCGAACTCGAACCTCATTGCACCGGCCTCGACCGCTCGAAGTAGTCCCAACCGGTATCGGCGGGGAAGACGTTGTCGAACTTGACGCTCGTACGCGGCACGGCCATCATCTCCGCCACCGTATCGCGCCACTTCTGGTAGTGCGCCGTCTCCTTGTGCCGAGCCGGATCGTCTTTGGTCCGGTACACCTCGACGAGCACGAAGCGCGTCGGATCGTCCTGCTGCTGAATCACATCGAACCGCGCGATCCCCAGCTCGTCGACGCTGGCCTTCGCATTCTCCAACGTCGCCGCGACAAACGCCTCCACCTGATCCGCCTTGACCTGCACATGAACATGAACGACCACCATAAGCCACTCCTTCAATCGAGATCAGTTCGCCGACGAGTGTATCGCACCGGCCTTGCCTGTGCAACGCCAGAGCTGAATCGTCGGTCTTTACGGGTTCGTACGCAGAGATCCAGGACCACTGAAGCGAAGAACGCTGGCATTCCGTCGTCCAGCCATTGGAGAGGGCGCCGGCATAGTCGAGCAGCACATGCTCGCGTGGGGTTGGGCGGTGTCTGCCGTCCAGCCAGACCTGCTCCCAAGCCCTTCCTGCGTTCACTTGTCAGAACCGCTGCCCTGCGACCTGTCTGCTCCACTGCGTCTCAGCGGTTCTGCGAGTCAATAATCACTCGGCCACACAACGGTTACCTTCTCGGTCGATTTCAGTTCCCATCCGGATTATTTCGGCTACACTTGTGACGGCAGGATGACCGGTGGTTCCGGCACGGCCCGTTCAGGCCGCCAAGAGCCTGCGGGTATGCTTGCTCCTAGACGTGCAGAAGTGTCAAATCCATCGCCCGTCCACGAGCTTCAACTCCTGCGAAATGTCAGGGAGATCGAATGAGAGCTGTTCCTTCGGGTAGCATGACCTGGCGCGGTTCAGGAACACCGCTCGTGACGGCAGAAGGGGGAGTCCTGTGGCGGCAAAAGAACTCAGAGATAGGTAGCGCCGTTTGCGCCAGGCGCCTTGGCCCATGTACGGACGAGAGTACCGGGAACCGCTTTCCTTTTACGTGTTTAGGAGGATATCGACATGCCAAGGGCTATGAATCGTGATCGCTGGGTTTGGCTTCTGATTCTCGTGTGCTCGGTCTGCCCACCCGGAGCACGGGGGAACGCTCTGCACGAGGCGGCGAAGAGCGGCGACGTTGAAGGACTGAAGCGGCTGCTTGCGGAGGGGCAAGACGTAGACGAGAAAGACCTCGGGAACACGGCACTCGAATATGCCGCGTACTTTGGCCACATGACGGCGGCGCAGGTACTGCTTGAGAACGGAGCGGAGCGCACCACAAACTCAGTTCTTCTCGCTGCTCAGCAGGGGCACAAGGGTGTCGTGGAGCTTCTTATTGCGCAGGGTATCGATGTGAACGTGCACGGGGAGGACGGTTCGACTCCCCTCTTCTTGGCCTCTGTCTATGGTCACAGAGATGTAGTCGAACTGCTCCTCGGCAAGGGCGCCGACATTGACAGGAGGACGAATCGTGGGATCACGCCTCTCTACGCCGCCGTAGGAAGAAACGATGTGGAAGTCACAAAATTCCTGATCGCAAAGGGGGCAAATATCAACACCACAAATGAGAGAGGATCAACGCTGCTGCATTTGGCAGCCTTCAACAACGACGCGAATATGGTCGAGGTGCTGTTGGCCGAGGGGATGCCCGTTAACCGACAGAACAATAACGGAAAGACACCTTTGAATCTGGCGGTTGAGTACGACCACAGCGCCCTTGCCCAACTCCTTCGAGAGCACGGCGGCGAACTCACGGAAGTGAACAAGAAACAGACGAGGAAGTCTCCGTTCACCGTCGTCTCAGATTTGTGGGAGATCGAGATTGTCGGTCTCAGCGTTCTGGACGGGAAGGGGTTCAGGTACTACTCCCTTCTGGGCATGACAGGGTCGATGTCTCAGATCGCTGGAACCCCCGATCTGAGCACAGGTGTCATTCCGAACATAAGCCTGCAGAAGGTAGGAGATCAAGAAACGATAGGGTGGATGATGAGAGAATTCACCGTTAATGAAGCCTATCGCCTCATATCCCTTGACGTTTCCATAAGGAATACGTCGGTAGATCAGATGGCGCTTCCATTTGCAGATGTGAAGCTGGCCAACGAAGACGGCTTTTTCATTGGGCAACCGCGCGCGTTCAGAATCGCCGGGCAGCCTATATACAAGGCCGTTGACTGCCCGGTCCAGTTTCCGTCTCATGAAGCGTTTCCCATTGAATTTGTGTTCATCGTGCCTGCCAAGCTGTGTCATGTGCTTGTCGAATTCCGCCGAGCCAATCCTGAAGTGGTTGACATAGGCGGGTAGCGTGTATTGCCAGCAGTGCGCGAATATTCACATGCTATCTTGAGACTTGAGACGCGGCGGATTCGTCTCACCATGTGCCATAAGAATTTGGAGTAATGCATACGAGAGATAAGCGGACTCCGCTCCTGTACGTCGGACAGCGGGCAACGCCCGTTGGGTGTCGGCTTTGGTGAGGCTTTTCGCGCGGGTCCGTCGTTGACACGGGGCCGCGGTTCTGCTACACCCGCGACGAGAGCGGCGGGCTCTCGGAAAGGCGTGGCATCCCCCGGTCTCGGGGGTGATGGCTCCCGCTTCCCGGCCGAGGGCGGCTGGGCCACGTTCGACGTGCAGAGAAGGAGTGGTTGGCAAGGATGGCTGTTCTGGCAGGGATCGATGAGGCCGGGTTCGGACCGCTTCTAGGGCCGCTGGTGGTCTCTTCGTCGGCGTTTCGCGTGGGCTCCAAGCAGCTCGACGCCGACCTTTGGCAGCTCTTGCGGCGCAGCGTCGGCAAGACCCGCAAACACCTGGCGGGCCGGCTGCTCATCGCCGACAGCAAGAAAGCCTACAAGCGGACCGAGGGCTTGGGCCACCTGGAGCGATCCGTGCTGGCGGCGCTGGCGTGTTTGGGCCAGGCGCCGAGCAGGGCGCACGACCTGCTGGCCTGTCTGTGTCCTGATTGCCTGCCCCGCTTGATCGAGTATCCGTGGTATGGGGACATTCAGCAGCGACCGCTCTCGACCAGCCAGGCGGACCTGCGGATCGCGTCGAAAGTGCTCGGCGACGACATGGCGGCCAGCGGTGCGACGTTGCTGGGCTTGCGGTGCTGCTGCCTGGACGTCGCGCACTACAACACGCTGGTGGGCCTGATCAAGAATAAGTCACAGGTGCTATTCGTTGCGACCACCCAACTGCTGCAGAAGGTCCTCGACGAATTCCCTGATCCCGAGGTGTGCATCCTGGTCGACCGGCAGGGGGGGCGCGTCCGGTACCGCGAGAACCTGCGGCGCAGCTTCCCGGAGATGGACCTGAGGATCGTGCACGAGAGCGAAGAGCGCAGTGCGTACGAACTGCGAAGCGGCACGCGGCGCGTCGAGTTGTCCTTCGAGGTCGGCGCCGACGACCGCCACCTGCCGGTCTCGCTGGCGTCGATGGTCAGCAAGTACGTGCGCGAGCTGCTGATGGACAGCATGAACGATTACTTTACCAGGATGAGTCCCGCTCTAAGGCCGACAGCGGGCTACTGGACGGACGGCCTGCGGTTCCTGGACGAGTTGCGAACGCACGTGCCCCAGTTCGAGATCGACAGCCACCGGCTGGTCCGCTCGCGCTGAAGCGCCGAGCGTGCGACGTGCGGCGTCGGGGACCAAGAGGTGAGTATGGCACAACTTCACGAGCGCAAAGAGCAGACGTATCTGACGACGGTGTCGCTGGTGATCCTGGCCTTCGTGGCGGCGGCGGTGGCGCTGCGGTATACGCGCGCGGTTATGATCCCGTTCGTGGTGGCGCTGTTCATCGTCGCGCTCGTCTCGCCGATACAGGATTTTCAGGTCAAGCGGCTGCGGCTGCCTCGCATCATCGCGATCGTGGTGACGTTGCTTACCGTGATGGCCGTGATCGCACTGGTGTTTCTCCTGATCGCACAGGCGGCGACGATCATTGTCGCGACGGCCGGCGAATACAGTGCCAGCTTTGCCTACATGGCCGACAAGATCCTCGAGCCGATCAAGTACCTCTACCAGCAGGAAGTAGAGCCGCCGCCTACGCCGGCGCCGAATGACACGGGACCGGTGTCGTCAGCGGCATCGGAGCCGCCCACGCCGGTCCCGCGCGAACCGGAGACACTGGTGCTGTTTCCTGTTGTCGATGAGACCACCGGAGAGACGACGGTGGGGGTCCGCCCGCAGGCAGATGAGGTGGAGCCCGACCCCAACTCCTGGAGCGATCCCAACGAGGTTCTTCCCCCAGGCGGGCTGGCGGGCAAAGAGCTGCGCATCGATACGAAGCGGATCGTCATGGATATGAAGAACTACATCTTCAACATCGTGACCAACGCCTTTGGGACGATCCTCGGCCTGATCACCAGCACGTTCCTGGTGCTCATCTTCGTGATCTTTCTGCTGTTGGGGCGCGATCCGTACGCCGCGCACTCGCGGGTCTATGCGGAGGTGGTCCAGAAGATCCGGCGCTACGTCGGGATCAAAGTGGCAATCTCCGCCGTCACCGGCCTGCTCGTTTGGCTGATTCTGAATCGTATTGGCCTGGAGCTGGCCGGCGTGTTCGGCATTCTGGCCTTCCTGCTCAACTTTATCCCGTCGATCGGGTCGATCGTCGCTACGCTGCTGCCCATCCCCATCGCGGTGGTGCAGTTTCACGCGTCGCCCTGGCTCGTGGTCCTGGTGGTGGCGCTCCCAGGCGCCCTTCAGAACCTGCTCGGCAACCTCATCGAGCCGAAACTCCAGGGCGAAGGCCTGAACTTGCATCCAGTGACCGTCATCCTGGCGCTATCGTTCTGGGGTCTGCTCTGGGGTATCGTGGGGATGTTTCTGGCGGCTCCGATCACGGCGGCCCTGCGCATCTTCCTGATTCAGTTTGGTACGCTCAAGCCGCTGGGCGACCTGCTCGCCGGAGACCTCTCCCGAGCCAAGCCAGCCGCCAAGTAACGGGCGGTCCGCTCGTGGTACGCCCGTGGGAGGCATAGTTGCGAACGAGACCTCCCTCGTTAGTGCCGGCAACGTCTCGCGGTATCACTCCAAGCGCAGGTGTCACGGTTTGTCGTACTCGGCGTTGAGCAGTTGGATCTGGCGCTTTTCCTCGGCGATGACCTTGTCGATGACCTCCGCGGTCTGGGGATCACGGGTGAAGTCCTTTAGACCCTGGTAGAAGATGATGACCTCGTTGGCCCGGCGGATCGCATCGCGCAGGATTTGCTTTTTGTTTTCCTTGCCGGTCAGCCGGCCCGGCGTGCTCTGGCGCGTCCCGAACCAGGTCAGTCCCGCCATCACTTCCGGGTTCGACAGGACGTAGTTGTCGGGATCGAACGTGCCGAACACCCCGGTTTTCTCGGCGATGCGTTTCTTCATCCGCGCCCAGAGCTTCTCGTGCTTGGCTTTCCAGTTGGCGAGGTTGTAGTAGATTTCACGCAGCGCCGGGTCGCTGAACAGCTCGGCGGTCTTGAGGTAGAAACGTGCCCCTTTGTGCTCGATCTGCTCGGCGATTTGCAGCACCTCGAAGACGTTGAACTTCGTTTCCATGCCGCGCTTTCGTGAAAAGGCACGCAGTCGTTGTCTACCGGCACCACGCACGAGTCGAGGCCACCCGGGCCGGCCCCACTCGACGTCCCAGGACGAAACACCACCATAAGCGATTATATTCGCGGCAGATACGAAGTCAACCCCCAACCTGTGCCTTTCCGCCCACGTGGGGCGCGAGTCTAAGAGTCTCTAACAGAATGATCTGTCGCACTACGTACGTTGTAGGGGCAACCCCCTGTGGTTGCCCTGGGCAGGCACAGGGGCCTGCCCCTACCCATCCACCGGTCATTCTGTTAGACGCTCTAAGCGAACACGAGGACGCCGGCGGCTTTGAGCTTGCCTCGCTTCATCAAGACAAGGGCTTCGTTGGCCTGTCTGGGCCCGAACTGCTCGACGGTGGGGCGGATGCCGATCTGGGCGGCCAGCGGGAGGAACTCGGCCGCGTCGCGCCGGGTCACGTTGGCGACGCTCTTGATCTCCTTCTCGTCCCAGAGGTATTCGTGGTAAGCCAGCTCAGGGATCGGCGTGGTCTTGCGGATCGCGTTGATGACGAGCCGTCCCCCACGATGGAGCGCCACCAAGGCGTCGCGCACCGCTTCGCCGACCGGTGTGAAGTCGATGGCTTTGTCCACTCGGGCCGGTGGTGTGTCACCCGGTCCGCCGGTCCAGGCCGCCCCGAGCCGGCGCGCGAGTTCCCGGTGGTGGCCGCTGCGCGTGAAGACGAATACGTCGCTGTGGGGAAACTGGTGCCGAACGATCTGGATGACGATGTGGGCTGAGGCGCCGAAGCCGAACAGGCCGATAGTCTGGCCGTCGCTGATCTCGCCCAGCCGCACCGCGCGGTAGCCGATCACGCCTGCGCACAGTAGCGGAGCGGCCTGACTGTCGGAGAAGGCCACCGGAATCGCCTGAGCAAAGTCCTCGCCGACGACCATGAACTCGGCATAGCCGCCGGGCGCATCTTTGCCGGTCCAGCGGGCCTGCTCGCACAGGTTCTCGCGACCAGTCCGGCAAAACGCGCACGCGCCGCAACTGGAAAACAGCCATGTGACCCCGACGCGGTCGCCCACCTCGTAGCGCGTTGCGCCCGCACCTCGTTCAGCCACGCTCCCGACAACTTGATGGCCGAGCACGACCGGCAGGGCGGGGGGCTCAAGCCTGCCTTCGATCTCATCGAGGTCTGTGTGGCACAGCCCGCAAACCGAGACCTTCACGAGGATCTCGCCTGTCCCTGGTTGCGGTGCCGGCATTTCGACCTCGCGGAGCGGCTTGTCTTCGATCGGCGCGATCCTCGGCAAGACGACGGCCTTCATCCGACGTCCTCCTGGTTCAACTGCCGCGCAAACACATCGTAGCTGTCCTTGCCATACAGGCAGAAAACAACGCGCCTCAGACCGGTCTCACCGCGCAAGTAGTCGATGACCGTCCTCAGCATGATCTCAGCACAGCGACCGATCGGAAAGCCGAATATCCCAGTGCTGATGGCCGGGAACGCGATGCTCTCCAACCCGTTCTCGTCGGCGACCTTAAGCGAGTTGAGGGTGGCGTTGCGCAGCTTGGCCTCCTCGTCGCCTTCGCCCAAGCGGGGTCCGACCGCGTGGATGACATGCCTGGCCTTCAGGTCGCCTCCAGTGGTGATGACCGCTCCACCGACAAAGGTCCCGCCGATGGCGTTGCATTCGGCCTGGATCTTCGGTCCGCCTTTGCGCCGAATCGCTCCGGCAACGCCGCCTCCCAGGACGAGTTGGGCGTTGGCGGCGTTGACAATGGCGTCCGTGTCCATCTCCGTAATATCGCCCTCGACTAACTCCAAGCGGCGCTGCCCAATCTCAACTTTCATAGCTTCAGCCTCCCAAGCATTCTCGCCCGCCGCACCCAGCCAACCGCTGAGCCAGCGTGTCTAACGTATCGATGCTCGAACATAACGACCGGTCCCGCGTGACGCAAGCCTGCCGGCCTTCCGGCGTGGCTGCACTGCACGTTTGTAGGCAGATTCCACATCAGACTGTCATTTCGACCGGAGGACCGCCACCGGCGGGCCGCAGCGGAGACATCTGCCCATGAATGAGGTACCGCTAACGCCGCGGCCAGATATCTCGACTGCGTCCCGACTCGTCGGGACTCCGCTCGATATGACAAAAAGACCGATCATCCGCGTTACCTGCAAACGTGCAGTGCACCCATCCGGTGCGGCAGCGTTCAGCGAAGACCCGCCCGCGCCCGTACCACAGCCCCGACCGCAGTATGCACCGTCTTGGCGCGGTCGACCGGCAACTCTCGGCGATGGACTGAACGTGCGAACGTGGGAGGCTGAGCGAGTCGAGGCAGTTTTCTGTTTGTGCGGCGCGGGATGTCTGATAGCATGACCGGCACGCAGGCTGGAAGGGGTGTTGAGAAGTCGGTCGTGTGCGACGGTGGTCGGGCACCGGTCCGTTTGCTGAAGGTTGATTTCGATGTGGCACAAGGAAGGGACAAAGGCTATGAAGAAGTGCTTGTTGATCGTAGCGGTGGTTTCCCTGGGGGTGGCAGGCTGTGCGAGCGTCGGGAAAGGGCCGGGAACGGACACGGCGATCGAAGGCAAGGTCCGCGCGCTGGTGGGCAAAATGACGCTCGAAGAGAAGATCGGGCAGATGACCCAGGTCACGCTGGAGCAGTTCGCCAAGTCCGGCCAGGACGGCTACCTCGTCCTCGACGAGGAGAAGCTGCGCGAAGGCATCGTGGGACGCCACCTTGGCTCCATCCTCAACTGCGGCGGCCAGGCGCGGACGGTCGCCAACTGGCAGGCGATCATCACGCAGATTCAGACCATCGCGACGAAGGAGACGCGGCTGGGCATCCCGATCCTGTATGGGATCGACTCGATCCACGGCGCCAACTACGTGCTGGGTGCGACGATTTTCCCGCAAGCGGTGGCGATGGCCGCGACCGGCAATGTCGAGCTGATGCAGCGAGTTGGTGAGATCACCGCGCTCGAGACGCGCGCGGCCGGCATTCCCTGGAACTTCAATCCCGTGCTGGGGCTTGGTCGTCAGCCGATGTGGTCGCGCCAATGGGAGACGTTTGGCGAGGACGCCTACCTCGCGTCGACGATGGGCGCCGCCTACATTCGCGGCCAGCAAGGCGACAGCCTCTCGAATCCGCTGAAGGTCGCGGTGTGCATGAAGCACTACCTCGGCTACAGCGCGCCGCACTCGGGGCGCGACCGCACGCCGGCCTACATCCCCGACCGGCAGTTGCGCCAGCTCTTCCTCAAACCGTTCGCCGCCGCGGTCGAAGCCGGCGTCGTCACCTGTATGGTCAACTCCTCCGAGATCAACGGCGTCCCGGTCCACGCGAGCAAGTATTACCTGACCGACCTGCTGCGCCAGGAGTTGGGCTTCCGCGGACTGGTGGTCAGCGACTGGGCGGACATCGAAAACCTCTACACGCGCGAAAAGGTCGCCAAGGACCGGCGCGAGGCGGTCAGGCTGGCGGTCATGGCGGGTGTCGATATGAGCATGGTCCCCTACGACTACAGCTTCTACGACGCGCTCCTGGACCTGGTCCAAGCGGGCGAAGTGCCGATGCGGCGCATCGACGAAGCGGTCTCGAACATCCTGCGCGTCAAGTTCATGCTGGGCCTGTTCGACCGCGCGTTTCCGCGCCAGAGCCTGGCCCGCGAGGTCGGCTCGGAAACGAGCCGGCAGGCGAACCTGCAGGCGGCGCAGGAGGCGATCACGTTGTTGAAGAACGACGGCGCCGTCCTGCCTCTTTCGCGCGACGGCAAGGTGCTCGTGACGGGACCCTGCGCGACGAAGCTGTCAGTCCTCAATGGCGGCTGGACCCTTACCTGGCAAGGCGACAACGAGGCGCTGTACCCACAAGACAAGAACACCATCGTGCAGGCCATCCGCAAGAAGCTGGGCGAGACCGATGTCACCTACGTCGAAGGCGTGACTTTCGACGAGGAAGTGAATATCGCGGCGGCGGTCGAGGCCGCACGGAACGTCGACGCGATCGTCGCCTGCAT
>JAFGLV010000168.1 GCA_016927855.1 Sedimentisphaerales bacterium | reverse complement strand
TGAAGTCGTTGAACAGCTCCAAGCTACCGGATTCGGCTCGCGATGTCTCTTCTATACCCGTGTTGCACTTACCATGTGAATTCGCCACACCTTACGCAGAACTAGGGACAGCCACCTATTAGAGAGTCGTGACATAAGAACTAGGGACAGCCAGCTATTATAGAGTCGTGACAGACAGAAAGTGGTTGATTTCGGGGGCACGTTGCTTGATTCGATCTTGTGCTGATATGGCGAGGAGGGATCAAGGGGAGAACGCGTGGGTTGAGAACTAACCCTGCAGGGCTGGTTTTTCGAGGGCGGGACGCCCTCGGCACGCGCGGCCAGAATGGCGGCGACACGATAGCACGCGGCGATGTATTGACAGGGGGGCAGGGCGGTCCGTAGAATGCCGGGGTTGTCTGCGATGATGCATGGGGCAGTGACCTGGTGAAAGGACTCGGCAGTGCCTATCGACCGCGATCAAGTCGTGTAGGATAGACGACTCGTTGCTCAGGCTAATCTCTACGAGTGCGTGTGGACGCGGGCGAAGGCGGGTGAATGCTCTTGGATCTTTCGCATCGCCTCGCGGTCGTAGACTCTCTCGCCGCAGACCGGACATTCGTAGAATTCCAGTGATGGAACGGTGTACGACTGGTCCTGGAAGCGGCCGGACCAGTCACGCCGCACCTTTTTGATCTCGGTGCTGCCGCAAGATGGGCAGATAGTGAGTTCTAGTGCATCCATCTTTTTTCAGAGGGCCCTCTTGGACGAAATCAGGAAATAGTAGGTTTCGGCCTCTGTCTCTCGAACCAATTTGCCCTTTGTGCAAATCATCAATCCATCCAGGTTCGTACTCTGAATGACATACAGATATTCCCTGGATCGTGTTTGCGATTCGCGCTGAGAGCGAAGTCTCTTGTAGATCGCCACGGCGTTCAAAATCGACTCAGCCACATCGAGTTCCGTGAGGCTATTGGCCTCCATCTCGATTCGGGCCTTCTCGCTGAACGCATAGCGTCCTGCCAGAACCGCGCGTTTGATCCGTATCAGGATGTCGCTCATTAAGGCGTAGTATACCAGACTGCCGGGTACAGGTCAATCACGATCGAATTGAGGAATTCAGTGGCAGTTCGCTCAACTCGACCTTCTCCTGATACGGCAAGGAGGGATCGAAAAAGGGCGCGCGGGTTGAGAACCTACCCTGCGGGGCTGCGGCGTGGCGGTCTATTGACAGGGGAGCGCGGCGGTCCTTAGAATGCCGGCATTGTCTGCGATGGTCCATGGGGCAGTGACCTGGTGAAAGGACTCGGCAGTGCCTATCGGCCGCGATCAAGTCTCGGTGTGTCTGGACGAGTGTAGTGCGTAGGATGGGCAATTCGTTGCCCATGCTGAATTGGTTGCCTGGTCGCTATACCGAGGTGGCTTCTCCGTGCACTCGTCTCACGTATCTCTTCTGATCTCCAGGGGAAGACTTCGTGCGCGGACTTGCGCTTCGGTCACGACGAGGATAGCCCCTTTCTCCAGCGTCTGTTCGAATTGGGAAACCACCCTGAGCAGATGGCGGTTGACGTTTTCGGGGTGCATATTTCGCAAACGAAAGATCACCACACTGGGCAGATCCTCACCGCCGGCGGCGAGGAGATCGGCGAAGTCGAGATCATGCGTCAAGAGGATGTCCCCTTCCCGACGCGCCTTTTCCAGGATCTCGGAGTCTTTTAACCTATGGAGCCCCTCCTGCCCAAGATGAGTCGCTTGATGGCCCAGGTGCACCAGAAGGTCAACCACCCCCGGCGAGATGCCCATGTCTGCCAGGAACTTCATGCGGACGCCGCCTCCGAGGGATGAATGGTCTCCTGGGTCAGCCAGGCGGCGTATCGAAGGGCTTGGCGAATGTCGTCGGGCTCCAGGTAAGGATAGTCCTGGACAATCTCCTCAGAGGTCATTCCGCTGGCGACCAGGTTGACGAGCAGAGAAACGGTGACGCGCATACCGCGAATGCAGGCTCGCCCGCCCATCACCTCGGGATCGAACGTGATGCGATCGAACTCTAACATCTGAACACCTCCCGAACGGCACCGATTGTCCTATCGAATACGACTACCACGACTATATGCGACCGGTACGGAAATGTCAACTTCGCCCGATAGACGAGGCCGCTGGCTGCTGTCTTCGGTCGAATTCCGCCTTGTTCGCGTGCTTGACGCTTTCTGGGGTGGCTCATACAATGCCGGGCTGTGTTGGCTGTTGGTGGTGTGGACCGCGCCGCAGGTGAGTGAAAGGAATCGGCAGTGCCTATCGACCGCGATCAAGTCTCGATGTGTCTGGACGAGTGCAGGAAGCATCTGACGACGGAACTGCTGCCGTTCTGGCTGGAGCGGTGCAAGGACGACGTCTACGGCGGCTTTCTCACGCAGTTCGATGAGGACGGCAACGATACGGGGCAGGATGAGAAGTCGACGCTGGCGCAGATGCGCACCGTCTACTCGATGTCGGCGGCGCACCGCGCCGGATATGGCGGGGGTCACTGCGCCGAGTATGCGCGGCATGGGGTCGATTTTGTACTCGACAAGATGTGGGACCGCGAGCACGGTGGCTTCTACTGGACCACCGACCGCCAGGGCAACGTCGCGATTGACAAGAAGATCATGTACGGCCTGAGCTTCGCGATGTATGCGCTCAGTGAATATACGATGGCCACGGGCGACACGCGCGGGCGTCAACACGCCGAGCAGACCTTCGACCTCGTCAAGAAGCACGCGGCCGATACGTGCTTTGGCGGCTACTTCGAGATGTTCGAGCGCGACTGGACGCTGTGCGGCCCCGGCCCCGCTGGCGGCGACCGCAAGACCCTCGACGTGCACATGCACCTGATGGAGGCCTTCACGAACCTGTACGCGTGCACCGGCAGCAGTCTGCACCGCCGGACGCTGGTGGAGGATATCGAGCTGATCCGCACGCGCATTCTGCATCCGCAGTACGCGACCGGGATTCCGCAGTTCACCGCCGACTGGCAGGTCGCGCCGCAGATCAAGTTCGACGTCGTCTGGGGCTGGGACCGCTTCGCCGAAGGCGGCGCCAAGCCCAATGCGCAGGACAACACGTCGGCCGGTCACAACGTCGAGTTCGCCTGGCTGCTGGCGCACGCGACCGACGTGCTCGGCGCCGGCGGGGACGAGTACAAAGGGATCATCAAGCAGGCGATGGACCACGGCCGGGACAACGGTATCGATCCGGAGTACGGCGGCGTTTACGTCGAAGGGCCGCACGCCGGCGGCGTGTACGATCGCGAGAAAGAGTTCTGGCAGCAGGCGGAGGTGATGATCGGCATGCTTGAAGGCTGCCTGCGCTTCGGGCCGGACGACTATTGGCCGACCTACGTGAACGTCCATCGCTTCGTGTTCGACAAGATGATCCATCACGCGGTGGGGGAGTGGTGGCCGCTCCTGACGCGCGAAGGCGAGCCGATCTGGACGCACATGAGCCACTCGTGGAAGGTCAACTACCATACGATTCGCTGCATGATCGAGTGCATCAAGCGGCTCGAAAGACTGCTCGCTCAGTTTCGAGGTGGAGTGTTGGAATAGTAGAATGATGGAATGTTGGAATGCTCGACTGACCAGGGTTTTCGCACCCCAACGTTCCACTATTCCATCTTTCCAGTATTCCAGAGGTTGTTGTGGTGCAATACGAAGGTCGATATAACGCGTTCGATCCGAGCCGGATTGAGACCTATCCGCTCGGCGAGCGGAGCAACAAGGTGACGCTCGACGATCTGGTCTTTCCCGGCGCTCTCGATACGCTCGATTTGCGCCTGCCAGCGCCCATCCAGCGTGACGTCACGGCGGTAGCGGAAGCGATTGTCGCGGCGCGACGCAGTAAGAAGCCCGTCATCCTGTTCACCGGGGCGCATTTGATCAAGAACGGTCTGGGCCCGCTCTTGGCCGACCTGGTGGAGCGTCGTTTCGTGACGCTAGTCGCCGGCAATGCGGCTACCGCCATCCATGATTTCGAATTGGCGCTGATCGGCGAGACCAGCGAGAACGTCCCGGCCGCGCTGGGCGAGGGACAGTTCGGCATGGCGTATGAGTTCGCCTACATCAACCTGGCGTTGAGCGTAGGCAATCAGCAGAAGCTCGGCTTCGGCGAGACGCTGGGCCGGTTTATCTGCGAGGAAGCGTTCGCGCGTCAGATTCTCTCGCTCGTCGCGCGCGAAGGCACGCCGCGACCGTTCCAGCATCCTGAGATCAGCGTGCTGGCCGCCTGCCATCGCAGGGCGGTCCCGTTCACGGTCCACGCCGGCATCGGCACCGACGTGATCGACCAGCATCCGAGCTTCGACGGGCAAGCGAAGGGCGGTTGCTCGGGTCGCGATTTCCTGATCTACACCGAAGAGGTGAGCAAGCTGGGCGAAGGCGGCGTCGTCCTCAATATCGGCAGCGCTGTCACAGGACCCGAGGTGCTGCTCAAAGCCGTTTCGATGGCGGCCAATGTCGGCAACGCTCCGCGTGACATCCTGACGGTCGATTTTGACCTGCGCCGCTACGATCCCGCTCAGATGACCGACGAAGCCGCACAAGGCTACTACTTCCGCGACCAGAAGAGCATCGTGACGCGCATCCCGCAGGCCTTCGGCGGGCGCGGCCTGTACGTCCAGGGCGACCAGAAAGTTACGTTCCCGTCGCTCTACCGGGAGATCCTCAAGCAGCTCTGAGGGCAGATCGCACGATGAACGAGCAACGCATCCGCGAGATTCTCCAGCGCATCAGGCAGGTGAGCGTCGCGGTCTACGGCGACTTCTGCCTGGACGCCTACTGGATGCTCGATCCGAGGGGTTCGGAGGTCTCACTCGAAACCGGTTTGCGGGCCCAGGCGGTCGCGCGACAGTACTATTCGCTGGGCGGCGCGTCGAACGTCGTCGCTAACGTGGCCGCACTCGAACCCAAAGCGATCGCGGTCATCGGCGTGGTAGGCGAGGACATCTACGGGCGAGAACTGCGCCGCCAGCTCGACGCTCTGAGCGTCGATACTTCATGCCTCGTGGTCCAGAGCGAAAGCTTCGATACCGTGACATTCGCCAAGCCTTACCTGGAGGGCAAGGAACAGGCCCGCGTCGATTTCGGTTTCTTCAACCGACGAACGCCGGCCACGGACGACGCGCTGCTGGACGGCCTGCGCCGCGCGCTTGAGACCGCCGACGTGCTGATCGTCAACCAGCAGGTGCCGGGCAGCATCACGAACGACGCGTTCATCGAGAAGGCCAATGAGCTGTTCGCTGCCTTTGCGAACAAAGTTGTCCTGCTCGATTCGCGTCACTATGGTGATAGGTTCAAACACGTCTATCGCAAGACGAACGACATCGAGGCGGCCATCCTCAACGGCGTCGAGCCTGGCCGAGATGCAGCTCCCGCGTTGAGCGAGGTGAGAAGATACGCACAGAACCTATACCGCCAGTCCAACAAGCCGGCGTTCCTGACGCGCGGCGCGCGGGGGATTCTGGCCGCCGATGCCGACGGAGTTCATGAAGCTCCAGGTCTGCAACTGCTCAAGCCCCTGGACCCCGTCGGCGCCGGCGATACCGTCACGAGCGCTCTGGCTCTGTGCCTGGGCGCAAGGGTGCCGCCGGCTGAAGCCGCCGAATTCGCCAACTTCGCGGCTGCGGTTACGGTCCAGAAGCGTTTCCAGACCGGCACCGCTAACGGTGAGGAAGTGCTCGCGGTCGCGTGCGAACCGGACTACATTCATCAGCCAGAGTTGGCCGAGGACCTGCGACAGGCGCGGCACCTGCCCGGCACGGAGATCGAAATCTGCGCCGACGCGATTCCGTTCGGGCACATCGGGCACGCGCTGTTCGACGTGGACGGTACGGTCAGTACGCTGCGCCAAGGCTGGGACGAGATCATGGCGCCGGTCATGATGGACGCCATTCTGGGCGAGCGGCGCGACACCGTTGACAAGCGTCTGGTTGATGAGGTGCGTCGCCGCGTGCAGGACTACATCGACAACTCCACCGGCGTTCAAACCCTCGTGCAGATGGAAGCGCTGGTCGAGATGGTGCGCGAGTTCGGTCTCGTCCCAGCGGACAAGGTTCTCGACGGCCGCGGCTACAAGCGGCTCTACAACGACGCGCTCATGATAGTCGTCAACGAGCGCCTCGCCAGGTTCGAGCGCGGCCAGCTTGACGTCACCGACCTCACGATCAAAGGGGCCCTTGATTTCCTGACCGCTCTGCGGCAGCGGGGTGTCCGGCTCTATCTCGCCAGCGGCACCGACGTCGAGGACGTTGTCAGCGAGGCGCGGAAACTTGGCTGGGCTGACCTCTTTGACGGCGGCGTCTACGGCGCCACCGGAGACGTCACCAAGTGCTCCAAGCGAACGGTCATCGAATCGATCTGCAACGATAACCGCCTGCGCGGTCCCGAACTGGTCGTCTTCGGCGACGGACCGGTCGAGCTGCGCGAAGCCCGCCGACACGGCGGCATTGCGATCGGCGTCGCCTCCGATGAAATCCGCCGCTACGGCCTCAATCCCGGGAAACGCACCCGCCTGATCAAAGCCGGCGCCCAGGCAATCATCCCCGACTTCTCCCGCTGGCATGACCTGCTGCGCCTGCTCTTTAGCGAGTAGACGCTGCGAACTCCCTTCGGCGCCCGCTGCAATGTCCTTAGCGTGGTTGAACGCAATCATGGCGTTCGCAGACTATCACCGCCGAACGTCACCGCCGCAAGTCCCATGCCGTCGTCCGCGCCAGGCCGAGACGCTCCGCCTTGCGGGATTTCCCCGCCCGCACGGGCCGAACCTCGCCGGGCCTTGGGCGTATGCACCGACAGCAGGCACGCCTCAGTTTCCAGGAAGAGTGTGCCAGGAATGCAGAAGACGGACGAAAGGACGACAGATGATTAAGAATATCGGCATCATAATGTCTTGCGTCGTCGTGTTGGCCGGCTGTGGCAAGAGGGAAGAGCCCGCTGCCACAAACCAGCAGACCTCGAATACGTCGAATACGGAGACCCCGACGCCAGAACCCATGGGAATGACCGCAGACCAGAACGCCACCGAGCCTCAGGGCCAGATGGCGGAGTTGCCGCCGGACGAGACCACCATGGCCGCGATTCCGACCAAGCTGGGCGATCCCGCCTATCCGCTGACCGGACTGACGTACGTCAAGGGTGAGCCCGCCCAGATCACGCCGGGCAAGGTGTACGTGGTCGAGTTCTGGGCCACGTGGTGCCCGCCATGCCGCACGAGCATCCCGCATCTGACCGAGCTGAGGAAGAAGTATGAGGGCCAGGGGGTCGTCTTCGTCGGCGTCTCGAATGAGGATGTGCCCACCGTCAAGCCGTTCGTCACCGACATGGGCGACAAGATGGACTACAACGTTGCGGTCGATACCGTCGGCGCCGTGGTGAATGGCTACATGATCGCCTTCGGGCAGGGCGGCATCCCCACCGCGTTCGTGGTGGACGCCCAGGGTCGCGTCGTCTGGTACGGCCACCCGATGGGCGATCTCGAGCAGGTCATCGGCCAGGTCCTGGCCGGCACGTACAAGGTCCCGAGCTAACCCTCGCCCGGGGTTCTTACGAATCGCGGGAAGCACGAAATCCGAATATCGAAATCCGAAACAGATTCAAAGGACCAAAGTCCGAATGTCCGAAGCGCTCGCGTCTGTCGGGAGGGGCGTTTTGAATCCGTTCGAGTTCGCTCAGAGCTTGCCCTGAGCTTGTCGAAGGGCCAGGTTTCGATATTCGGATTTCACTCCTGGCCTGATTTCGGGTTTGCGCTTTTGGATTTGTCCTTCGGACCGTTCTTGCCTTTGGTCTCCGACGTGACACCTGCGGTCAGCAGGAACTTGAGCGTCTGATCGACCTTCATATCTACAGCCTGGACCTTGCTCTTGGGGACCATGACGGTGAAGCCGCCGAGCTGGTAGCTCATCGGCAGGTAGACCGCGACGGTCTTGTCGTCGCCGATCCCGTCGGGCAGGTCGGAGAAGTCGTCGCGCGTGACCAGGCCCATCAGCCGCACCTGCGGATCGCCTACCGTGACCATGACGGTCTGGTCGAACTCGCGTTGCTTGGTGCTGTCGAAGAACCCGATCAGGTCGCGGATCGAGCCATAGACCGACTGGATGCCCGGGATCTTGTTGAGGATCGTATCGACCAGGTCGAACACCTTGCGGAACAGCCACAACCGCAGCAGGATGCCGACCCCGAGCGTCAGGAGGAAGCCCGCCGCGACGCCCATCCCAGGCAGGTAATAACGCTCGCCGATGACATACGAGATGGCCCCGCCCAGCAGCGACTCGGCCGACGTTGCCAGCCAGTACAGCACGTACACCGTCAGCGCGATCGGCGCGATCGCCAGCAACCCCTGCAAAAACCACGTCCCGATCTTCTTCATACCAAAGCCTCCTGCTCATGCCCCGTATCGCGGACTCTCGCCGGCGCTACCGCAGTCCGAATCCACCACTTGACGACCAGCCTAATCGTCCCGACGAACGTCGTCAAGCCAAGTGGACGGTTAGCTGTCCTCAGTCCTCGGTTTTCTGTGGCTCGTCTTTTTTGTTGGTTTCGACGCCTCCTTCTGCCGATATTGGTTATACGGACCCTTGCTGTGAGGGGTCCAGGAATTGAGGACGCGATATCAGGGGCCAGGCAATCTGCCACAGACATCGGCGGGGCAATTGGATGTCATATAGTATTGTCGAGACGTACCTAAAGGACCTTGCGGAGGTCTATCGCACCGGTGGCGGGGTGGACGAGGAATCGTACTACGGCGCGCTGGAGAGTCTCTTAAATGAGGTCGGCCGTAAGCTCAAGCCGCGCGTGCGCTGCGTCGCCCAGCTCAAGAACACCGGCGGCGGCGAACCTGACCTCGGACTCTTCACCGCCAACCAGTTCCAGCGGGTCAAGGACGCCCGTCCGGTCGAGGGACAACTGCCCGAGCGCGGTGCCATCGAGTGCAAGCCTTGGGACGACGATACGTTCGTTCAGACGAAGAGCACGCAGGTGACCAAGTACTGGAAGCGGTATAACCTGGTCCTTGTCACCAACTTCCATGACTTCGCACTCGTCGGACACGATGAACGAGGCAAAGCCATCCGCCTGGAATCGTATCGGCTGGCGGACGGCGACAACGCATTTCGGGCCATGCTCGCGCACCCGCGCAAGGCAGCACAAGAGCAGGGCGAGCGCTTCGTCGAGTTTCTCCAGCGTGTCATGCTGCACGCCGCACCGCTGACTGAACCCGAAGATCTGGCGTGGTTCCTGGCTTCCTACGCCAGAGAGGCCCGTTTTCGCGTCGAGCAGACAGCGGAGTTGCCCGCACTGGAAGGGCTCAAGAAGGGCCTGGAAGAAGCGCTCGGCATGAAATTCGAAGGCGACAAGGGTGAACACTTCTTCCTCGCGACCCTGGTTCAAACGCTGTTCTACGGCGTCTTCTCCTCCTGGGTCCTGTGGAGCCGGGAGAACTGGGACCAGCCGAGTTGGAAATTCCGCTGGCACGACGCCGCCTGGACGCTGCACGTGCCGATGATTGCGAGCCTGTTCGAGCAGATAGCGACGCCCAAACGGCTCAAACCGCTGGGGATTGACGAAGTGCTCGATTGGGCCGGACTCGTGCTCAATCGCGTGGACCGACCCGCCTTCTTCGCCAAATTCGAGCAGGAGCAGGCGGTGCAGTATTTCTACGAGCCCTTTCTGAAAGCCTATGATCCGGACCTCAGGAAGGACTTGGGCGTCTGGTACACACCTACCGAGGTCGTCCAATACCAGGTCGAGCGGGTGGATCGTGTCCTGCGCGAGGAACTGGACATCGCCGACGGACTTGCCGACGAGCAGGTTATCATTCTCGACCCCTGCTGTGGCACCGGTGCCTACCTTGTCGAGACGCTCAAACGCATCCACAAGACGCTCGCGGCCAAAGGCCGCAGCGCCCTGACCGCCCAGAAGCTCAAGAAGGCCGCGATGAAACGCGTCTTCGGCTTCGAGATTCTCCCCGCCCCGTTCGTCATCGCCCACCTGCAGCTTGGACTGCTCCTGCGTCACCTCGGCGCGCCGCTGAATCCCAACACCGACGAACGCGCAGGCGTCTATCTGACGAATGCCCTGACCGGTTGGGAACCGGTCGAAGACCCGAAGGCCTTGCTCCCGTTCCCCGAACTGAAACAAGAGCACGACGCCGCGAACAAGGTCAAACAGGAGGCCCCGATTCTGGTCATCCTGGGCAATCCACCTTACAACGGCTTCGCCGGTACTGCCATAGCCGAAGAACGAGACCTCGTGGCGGCCTATCGCACGACGAAACATGCACCGAAGCCGGAAGGCCAGGGGCTCAACGACCTGTACATCCGGTTCTTCAGAATGGCGGAACGGCGTATCGTCGAGAAGACCGGCAGAGGAGTCATCAGCTACATTTCGAACTACTCGTGGCTTGACGGCCTTTCGCATACCGGTATGCGAGAACGCTATCTGGAGGTCTTCGACCGTGTATGGATCGACTGTCTCAATGGCGACAAGTACAAGACAGGCAAACTCACTCCTTGGGGCGAGCCTGACCCCAGCATCTTCTCCACGGAACAAAACCGCGAGGGAATCCAGGTTGGCACTGCCATCACGCTGCTTGTACTCAGCGAGCCGAGGGCAGGACAGACCGAAGCGTCACCTGGCTCACTTGGCTTTCGCCATCTCTGGGGCAAGGGTAAGCACGCGGAACTCCTGCGCAATGCGAGAGGAGAGCAACAGGCAGAATACAAGCAACTGGCACCGGCGGTATCGGTGGGGTATCCGTTCTCTCCGCTTCAGTTTGACAACGCCTATCTGACCTGGCCCAAGCTGCCGGAGCTGTTTCCTGTATCGTTTCCCGGCGTCAAAACTAGCCGCGACGAGTTCTTGGTTGATATCGACCGTCAGTCTCTTGACGAGCGAATCAGATCCTATTTCGATGTGAAGCTTTCCCATGAGGAGGTTGCACGGCGTTGGCCAAGGGTCATGACAGAAGCGGCCGGGTTCCGCCCGGTAGATACCAGAGAGCGCTTAATGGCCCGTGGCCGGACAGAGGGCAGTCTGGTGTCTTTTGCATACCGTCCCTTTGACACGCGATGGTTGTATTGGGAACCAGCGACAAAGCTGCTTGACAGAAACCGTCCGGAGTACTTCCCGCATGTCTTTGAGGGTAACCTCTGGCTAGCCGGTGCCCAGCACCACCGACGGGAATTCGATCCTCCTACGGTTCTTCGACATCTTGGATGTCTGCATCTGTACGAGCGAGGAGCGAACCTGTTTCCGATCTACCTCAAGGAAGATCCACCGTCAGGAAATCTCTTCTCGACGGAGAGTAGGGCCACACATCCAAATCTCTCAGGGCAGGCTGGGGCCTATCTGTCGAACTTGGAGGCGACGCCAGCGGATCTGTTCTTCCATTGTTTGGCAACATTCTTCTCGCCGACATATGTCGCTGAGAACGGTTTCTCCCTGCGTCAGGACTGGCCTCGGATTCCGTTGCCGCGAACGAAGGAGGCGTTGGTGCGCTCGGCGGACTTGGGGCGGCGCATCGCGGCGTTGCTGGATACGGAGAAGCCGGTCGAGATCGATTCGATGCTGGATGGGGTCGGCGTGATATCGCGAGTGGGTGGCGGTGCGTTGAATCCGGACGAAGGACATCTCGATATCACGGTGGGGTGGGGACACGCGGGCAAAGGCGGCGTGTGCATGCCGGGTTTGGGCAAGTATGAGACGAGGGCGCAGGAAGACGAGCAACTGCGGAAGCTGCTGGGAGACGAGACGCTCGATATCTACCTCAACGAGCACGCCCATTGGGCCAACGTCCCCAAGTCGGCCTGGGAGTACCATATCGGGGGCTATCAGGTCGTCAAGAAGTGGCTCAGTTATCGGGAGAAAGCCCTGCTGGGCCGGGGTTTGACAGATGATGAAGCTCTGTACGTCACGGAGATGGTCCGGCGCATCGCGTCGCTGATTCTCTTGCAGCCTGAGCTCGATGCGAACTATGACGCGATCAAAGCCGACACCTGGCCCTGGCCGCAAGAGACACCGGTGGCCGGTTCCGATTGATGCCAGAAACAGGCCGCATGTATATGAGGCGCGTGCTTGCCGCGACGATGAAAGGATTGGATCATGGGGGCCAGAAGAAACTCCGTGCGTGGGCGCGTCGGTGAGATGTGGGTGCATTCCGCCGACCGCGAGTGGGACGTTCATAGGACACTACCCGCTTGCATAGAGGCGGATAACGAGCTTCAGCGAAAGGGCCTTGAGCCCACTCCGAAATTTCGCCGAGCGGTGAGAGCCAACGACGAGGCCTACCTACTGTGGTGGGTGCGGAGCTGCCATTTCGACTGGCTCAATCCCAGGTGACAGAGGCGCGCACCGACACCCGCGCGGCTGTAGAACGGTGGGCAAAGGTGCGAATTGCTGCGAGCGGGTGAGCCATTTGCTATGTGGGAATGGCGATATGCCCCTTGGTTCGGCGGCGGAGTCGGTCGATATTGGTAGCGGCTTACCTTGTCTGCGACGGCGACGCGTTCCGGTGGGCGTCAATACTATGACGGACGACACCTTGAGCAGCAGACGCAGCCGTGGACGCGTCGCCGCTTGCTACGGCTCGGATTGCCTGAGGAGGGCCTGTGGATTTGTCACGCCGAGAAGAAAGCCGACGGCTCAGCAACGTCGGCGCATACCTTACAGTCCGATGACTGGTCACAGTCGATCGCCAGGCCAGTACTCCGACTACCCCAAAAAAGGTATGTAGGCAGTCACGACCCGCGTCTGGCGGTTGCGCGGCTCGTTTCCCCTCGACTTCGCTCGGGGCAGGCTATCGGCTGCGTCGGTCGGCATCAGTGCCGCTGCCCGCGTGACGCAACCGAAACGAGCGTCGCAACCGCAACCGCCCCGCGTGTCCCCACAAGATTAGAGTAGACGCAGTAATAGGTGTCTGGGAGCTCGCTTGTCTGTCAGTAGCGCCGGTCGCCACCGCGCGAAGGGCCGCGTCCTCCACGACCGCCACCCATGCCGCCGCCAGGTCCGCCGGGACGTCCACCCGGCCTGCCACCGCCACCGGGCCTGCCACCGCCTCGGGGCCGTCCGCCGCCAGGTCCTTTGCCGCCAAAGCCGGGAGAAGCGGGCCGGGCCCGGCCGGGCTCGACCTTCAGCTCGCTGCCCTTGAGCTCCTTGCCGTTCATCTCCTTGATGGCCTCTCTCGCTTCCTGCTCGCCGGGCATGGTGACAAAACCAAACCCACGCGATTCGCCGGTTGCCCCATCCCGGACGATCTTGACCGTGGCAACCTCGCCGAAGGCGGCAAAGGCTTCGCGCAATTCGTCTTCGTTCGTGTCCGGCGACAGACCGCCAACATAGATGTTCATTGACCGACCCTTCATAGATGTGCAAGAATCCGGTGGGGCGCTCCGGCCGATGCCGGCCCTCGTGGTGCCGCAAGCCGACAGAACGTAGGAGGGTCCCCGTCGTCACAGCCTTGCGTATACCAGAAAAACGGCGGCAAGGGAACGAATATCTCAGTTATTTTATGGGGAATTGACGACCGGCAGCGACCGCCGGGACACGGCGCTTCACGGCCTGGCCTTGAGCCTTACCTGGGGACCGCGCAGGTAGAAGGGGACGAGGGTCAGCGGGTCGGAGAACCTGCCGGCGAGGGCCTTCTGGTTGCCCAGCAGGTAGACGCAGGCGGCGCGGGGGCTCCAGAGGGCCGAGTCGAGGATGCGCACGCCTGGGGATTGGAACTTGGCTTGGTGGTAGAGCAGGCCATCGCCCAGCAGGCCGATCGGGTTGGCTTCGTTGGCGAACCGCTCCCCGATCGCGGCAGCGGTCATGAGGCAGTCGGGCAGGGTCTTGCGCCAGACTTGGCCGGCACCGGCGGGGATGGCATAGCCTGCGTCGTCGGCCGGCGGCGCCTCGAAGCCGGCGCGCTTGTAGGCGGAAACGAAGAACTGGCCGCGCTTGGCGTCGAGTAGGGTGGCGAGGCGCCGAATCTGCGAACTTTCCTGGGCCGCAACTTGAAACAAAACCCCCGACGCTGCGTCATCCACGTTGGCAGCGATAACATCGAGTGCGTCAACAGTGACGATACGGGTCCGGTGGGCCAAGTGAAGGGTCTTGGCAATCGTCACGGCGATCCGTAGCCCGGTGAAGCTGCCGGGACCGACCGAGAGGTAGACGTGGCCGAGTTGGTCTGGTGAACGGCCTGCGCGTTGCAGGAGCCGGGCGATCGTGGGCAGGATCTCAGCACTGTGGCGCAGGGGCGCGGAGAACGTAGCTTCGTCCCATAACCGTCCGTCGAGCGCCAGTGCCACGGACCCGACCCGACTCGACGTTTCGAGTGCAAGGATGACGCTCTCTCGGCCTGCAATGCCCATATTATCGCCTTTGTCTTTGGTGGTACTGCCCATGTTGCCCATCGTCACGTCTTTCCGGCCAGATCAATTTCTTGTCGGTTCCTATACGCGCATGCACAGTGCTGTTGAGAGGTCAGATTTTATCGGCTAAAGGGACTGGGTCGTGATTTTTCTCTTGCATAAAATTGGCTATTTTAATAGATTAAGGTGATGATTCCAGGCTAAACCCTTCAACTGGAGGCTGCAAATAAACTGCGATTGTATCAGGTTTTCCGTGAGTGGGGTGATCGTATTCTAGGCAGGAGGTTCGGTTTTGGACAGGCCAAGTGTTTTCGCAAAGTCACTGCGTGGGGGGTGCGTGTCAATCATCCTGGCATCGGTCTTGCTCTCCGTAACCGCGATAGCGCAGGTGAACCGTTCCGGCAGTGATCCCGGCAGCGACGACGAGATGATGCGCCGCATGGTGCAGTATTTCATGCGCGTCGGCACCGAGAACTACGAGAAGGGCTACTACCTTGAGTCGGAGAAGACCTTCCAGACGGCCAAGAGCTACAGCCAGTATCTTGACCCGGTGGACCAGCGCCGGCTCGATTCGATGCTGGTGAAAGCGGCGAGGGCCTCGCAGGAGCGGCAGCGCGCGCTGGCGCTGCGTGAGGACGCGTATCAGTTGCTCAGCGCCGGCCGGGTCGACGCGGCGCGGGCCCAACTGGCGAGCCTCAAGGACAACGAATTCCTGACGGAGAAGGAGCGCGCGGCGATTGCCCAAAGGTTGCGCGGCATGGACGTGGCTACCGATGCTGCGGCAGGGGGCGCCGAGAGTCCGTCGTTGGAGCGACCGGCCCCGAGCCGTGAGGCGGCCGCACCGGTCGAGGGTAACGCCATCGAACGGTTCAAGAAGCGCATCGCAGAGCTCTATTACGAGAGCACGAAGGCCTATCATGCCGGCGATTTTGAGACGGCGCGAAGTGGCTTTGCCCTAGTGTTGCAGAGCGGTCTGATGCCGTCCGAGACGGTGGAGCTGATCCAGGGATACATGGTCGAGATGGGCAGCGCCCGGCCGGTGGTGGCGCAGCCGGCGGCGGCCGACAGATTGACGGCCGAAGCGCCGCGCCTGACCAGTGCCGACCTGACGGGCATGCCCAACGGTAACGACGACACCGCGGCACAGCAGGCGGAGACCGAGCGCTTGCGGCAGGTGTACAATCGCAGCTATCAGCTCTACTCTCAGGGAGAACTCCAGGCGGCGCGTCAGGGGTTCGTCGAGGTCGCACAAAGCGGCCGATTCTCCGCGCCGGAAGGCAGGCGGCCGGAGGACTTCATTGCGACCATCGATCGCCTGCTGGCAGGGACCGAGGACGTGCAGGCGACACCGATGGAGGCGACGCCGGCCCAGCCGACGCCTCAGGAGACTGTGGCGCCAGCGCAGACAACGCCTCAGCCGACCGCAACGCCGAGCGCCCAACCTGAGACCCAGAACGAAGGCGGGTTCATCGAGCAGATCAACACACGCCGGAGGACCATTCAGAGCCTGATCGCGGCGGTGGTCAACGATGCCGTCGAGCAGGCCCAGCAGTACATGGCACAAGGCGAATTCGACCAGGCCCGCGCGCCGGTGGAGGACGCCCTGCGCCGCGTCGAAGAGCAGCGCCTCTATCTGGGCGATGATCTCTACCAGCGCTACACGCGTCAACTCAACGGGGTACAGGAAAGCATCGATCAGGCGCAAGCGGCGCGCCAGGAGGAACTGGAAGCCCAGCGCCGGCTCGAAGCCATGGAGGCTCAGCAGCAGTTACGGCTCCAGACCGCGGCGGACCGCCAGAGGCGGGTCGACGAACTGATGCAACGCGCCCGCGCCTACCAGAAGCAGCAAAAGTACGAGGCGGCGCTGGGCCAGGTCGAAGCCCTGTTGCAGATCGATTCGACCCACGACGAAGCATTGCTGCTCAAGCAAACACTGGAGGACATGATCTACCTGCGCAAGCAGATGGATCTGAACCGTGAAAGCAGCAAGCAGAGAGCGGACCTGCTGCAGAACACCGACGAATCTACGATCCCTTATGCCGAAGACATGACGTATCCGAAAAACTGGCGCGAGCTCGTCGAGAAACCGACGCGCCAGCCTGAGCCGCCTATCGGCATCAGTCCGGAGGATGCGCAGGTCTATCAGCAACTGGATACGGTGGTGGATCTGTCGGCGCTCTCGCCGGACATGTCGATGAGCGACGCGATCCAGGTCATACGGAACGCGGTGCAGCCTCCGCTCAACATCGTGGTGCTCTGGAGAGACCTTCTGGAGAACGCAGACATCGAGCCGACCATGCCGATCGACATGGACGGCCTACCCAGCGTTCGGTTGGGCACGGCGCTGCAGAACGTGCTCGACGCGGTGAGTGTCGGGGGGCTCTATGAACTCGATTACGTCGTCGTCGACGGCGTGGTTACCGCCGGGACCGTGGAAGCACTGCCCACCAAGAGGATGGAGACCCGCGTTTACGACATCAGCGATCTTGTCGCGCCGCCGGCCATGGGCGGCATGGGAGGCATGGGAATGATGGGCGGCATGGGAATGATGGGTGGTATGGGTGGCTACGGCATGGGTGGCATGGGTGGCTACGGCGGCATGACGGGTGGCTACGGCGGCATGACGGGTGGCTACGGCGGCATGAC
>JAFGLV010000167.1 GCA_016927855.1 Sedimentisphaerales bacterium | reverse complement strand
CATGGTCTAACCGCCTGTTATGGATCGCGCAAGTCTTTTTTGTGAGATTCTCTCAATCTTCTTCAAAAAAACTGTGAACGGTTACGTTTTTGTAAAGGCGGACGCTGTATTGGCCGATAAAAGGCTTGTGGTATCTCGTAAAGCCGGATTCACGGCGGCCTCCGTGAGGGGAGCCCAAACGGGAATCGAACAGGCGACGCAGTGCAGTATGGATGGTGGTTTTTGCCCGACGAGCGTATGAAGAGATTGCAGCGACAACTGGTGCTCAACAAGGGGGCGGAGAGGTACATCTTCCGCTACGAGCGGGGTCGCGAGAATGATCTGCTCGATGCGTTGATCGCGCAAGTCAAAGATCGACGGACCAATTTCGACTGGTTCGACGCGGCGGTGATCAGCTTCAAGCTCAGCCAGACGCTGATCGGCCGTGCCGAAGGACTGCTCAAGGAGGACCCGGACGTCCAGCTCGCTCCGTAGTCTTGCGCGTGTTTTGGTGTAGAGAGCACCTCGTCATATGTGAAGTACATAGCCTGGAACGAAAAGGTGATTGATGATGCCGACAGAGGACGTAGATAGGTGGACTATGGAAGACAACAACGCAATCGTTGAGCGGTTCCTGAACTACCTGAAATATGAGAAGCGCTTTTCGGAGCATACCGCCAAATGCTACGGCGCCGACCTCGCCCAGTACGGGGACTTCCTGCTGCGGACCCACGACGAAGAGGGATGCTCGTCGTCGGACCTGTCGGCGGATCATCACCACGGTGGCGGCACCGCGGTCGCGCTCGAGACGGAGCAACGAGTCGACCAGCTCCTGCTGAAGGCCGACGTCAACGAGGCGCGGTCCTACCTGGCCCACCTCAGCGAGAAGGGCTACTCGAAGGCGACGATCGCCCGCAAGCTGGCGACGCTGCGCAGCTTCTACAAGTTTCTGGTCAAGACGAACCGCTGCAGTTCGAACCCGCTCAGTGCCGTGCGGACGCCCAAGCAGGAAAAGAAGCTACCACGGTTCCTCGAGTATGAAGAGGTCAAGCGCCTGCTCGATGCGCCACCGCTGGAGACGTGGCTGGGGGCGCGGGACAGAGCGATCCTTGAGACGCTCTATAGCACCGGGATTCGCGTCAGTGAGCTGGTCGGTCTGAACATGGACGACATCGACTTCCTGGGCGAGGTCGTGCATGTGCGCGGCAAAGGCAAGAAGGAGCGGATCGCGCCGATCAGCTCGTCGGCGTTGCAGGCGATTCAGCACTACATGGAGTTCCGCAACAAGCGGGCCCAGAGCAACAGTCACTTCGACACGAAGGTCCTGTTCGTCAACAAGCACGGCCAGCGGCTCAGCACGCGCAGCGTCCGGCGGAAGATGGACAAGTACCTCAAGATGGTTGGTCTCGACCCGGCGATCAGTCCGCACACACTGCGGCACAGCTTTGCCACGCACATGCTTAACAACGGCGCGGACCTGCGCAGCGTGCAGGAGCTACTGGGACATCAGTCACTCTCGACGACGCAGGTCTACACCCACCTGACCACCCGTCGGCTCAAAGAGGTCTACGATCAGGCGCACCCGCGCGAGACCTTCGGCACGCCTCAGCCGCCGCACAGCGATCAAGACAGCAACGGGTACGACGAGCATTACCAATAGTCGCCGTCGCTGGCAGCCAACGACAAGTTGCTGCTATCCGGGCCGCTTGCATCTCGCGGCCCTTGTTTTTTGCGCCGCTGGTGAATACCCAAGCAACGGGGCCCACACCGAATCGGTGCAGGCCCCGCTTTGATCCTGATCCTGTCGCATCATATCGATGGGGCTACCGAGCTCCCACCAGGTAGCGCAATTCGCCGGCCGAGAGGGCGCGGTTGTAGATGCGGAAGTCATCCAGCGAGCCATCGAAGTAGGGATCGGCGCTGTATTGCGAGCGGCCCAACCAGTTCTGGGTGGTCTCGCCTATATCGCTCGGCAGGGTGTCGGTGGGACCTTGACCCACCAATGCGCCGTCGAAGTACAATCTCATCTCCATGGTGGCGCTATCGACCACTCCGGCCACATGATGCCAGCCCGCGGGCAAGGCAAAAGGCGCAGGCACCAAGTTCGTGCCGGCACCGGGGCCGTTCATTTCAAACAGAAGTGTCCCGTCTGAGCCTCGCGCCGGACAGATAAAGAAGTACCGGCTGGTCCCTGATCCAAAATCAAAGAGCCGCTGCCATGGATTGCCTTGACCGGAGTAATTCACCCACATGGCAAACGTGGAGTCCGTCAGGGAGCCGATCAGCGCGCCGACGGGCAGCTCGACGTAGCTGCTGACGCCGTCCAGGACGAGGGCGGTGCCGTAGCCCGTCGGTCCTGGCCCGTAGCCCGGACTCATGACCGGCGTGCCGTTGTAGCCATTGCCGGAGCCATCGGTCAGGTTGTTCTCCATGGCATAGTACGCGACCAGGTTGGCGGTGCCAGGGTCGACCGGCTCTTCCGGTACAGGTGGCGCCACGCGGTAGAGCCGGATATCGTCGAGATAGACCAGGCCGGCACCGGTGCCCGAGACGCCGACGGTGAGCGAGGTGACGCTTCTCGCCGCGTTGCCCAGTGAGGCAAGGTCGATACCCCACGGCTGCCACAGCGGCGCCGTCAGGGCGGCGGTGTCACCGTGATCGACTCTTGTACCGTTGACCTTGAGATACAATTGCCCGCCGGTGTTCTCCAGAGCGCCGCGGAAGTAGAGCACGAGCGTTTGCGCGCCGCCGACCGTCCAGTCCTGGGGGCCGCCAAACGTCAGCGTGGCTTCCGAGATCGTGGCGGTGCCGGTGTTGTCGTAGTAGAGCGGCGCGGACTGCTCGCCGCTGTGGACGATCACCTGCTCGGCGAAGGGCGGATCGGCATGACCGATCAGCGAGCCGTTCGCGTTGTTCTCGTAGCCGTCGCTCCAGACGTTGAAGATCTGATTATCTTCATCGTTGTAGGTCTCGAAGCCCTCAACGCTGACATAGTCCTCAACCGTGAGGGTCCAGACGTCGCCGGCCCAGACGCTGGGAGTCTCGGCCTCGTTGACCTCGTTGATCTTCCAGTAGTAGGTCATGCCCAGATCGAGGGTCCCCAGATCGTAACTGCGTGTGGTGACGGTATCGATCAAGGCCGTGCCGTCGGCGACCGCATTGGGATCAGTGCTCAAGTAAACCTGGTGCGAAGCCGCCTCGCGGCCGGCACGCCAGCTCAGCGTGACCTCGGGTTCGAGGCCCGTGGCGCCGTCGGCCGGCTCAGGCTCGCGCGCCTGCACGGGTTTATAGGCGAAGCGCACCTCGCTCAATCCGTACGACTTCTGCGTGCCGTAATTGCTGTGGATGTTGATCCGCAGCGCCTGGGCGGCGATACCACCCACGTCCAGGACAATACCTTCGTAGGTGGCGACAGCCGGTCCCTGGGGCAGGACGAAATCGCCCAGAGTCGTCCAGTCGGTGCCGTCGCTGGTGTATTCGATCGTCACGTCCTTGGCGCTGAGTCCGAGCCAGGCCTCGAAGGCCATGTTGTAGTTCCAGAGATGCATCTCGACGACCTTGTACGTCTTGTCGAAATCGAACTGAATCCAGACGGGCTCGCTACCGACGGGGTTGCCTAGCCACATGTGGTTCTGGTTGTTCGAATGCTGCCCATTGGGACTGAGGCCGGACCCGTCGATGACCCGCTCGGGTCCTTCGTTTGGGGACGAAGTGGTCGAGGCGGTCACGACGACGTTCTCGATCGTATAGGTGAGCGGCTCAGCGGTGAAACTCCAAACCTCACCGGTGTAGATGGTGTTGTCCGGCGGTGCGTTGACCTCGTCGATCCGCCAGTAGTAGGTCTGGCCGAATGCGAGCAGCCCCTCCGGATCGTAGCTGGCTTCGGCTTGACCCTGGCTGGCCAGGACGCCCATGGGGTTGGCTCGGGTGGCCGTGTTGACATCGTCAAACGAAGTACCGAAATACACATCGTGCGAAGCGGCAAACTGGCCGGGTGCCCAGGCAAGAACGACGTCTCTGGGTACATCGACCTTTTCCGACGCTGGATTGGGCTCGGAAGCCAGCTCTTTGCCGAGCCCCGCTCTCATAGCCGTCTCGATCTCACCTTCGGTCAGGGCCACGTCGTAGACCTTGACCTCGTCGATCAAGCCGTTGTAGAAGCGTCCGTCGAGCGTATTGGCTCCTATGACGAGCAGTTGTTGGGCGGTCAGCGCATTGACGTTAGAGTGACTGACGCTGTTGTCGAGAACGCCGTTGATACAGATGCTGTTCGTACCGCTGGCCGTATCGCGAACCGCCGCGACGTGGACCCAGTCACCCGTCACAATAGTGCCGTTGGAATTAACCGATGTGTCGGGGTTTCCCACGAAGAACGAGAATCTCGATCCAAGAACGGCGATCACGAAATCGTTAGCGACCCCTGAAACATCCGACCAGAACAGGCCGGTGCCTTGATAGGCCTGGGTGCCGGCGGCCCCATTCGTGCTCGTCTGGATCCAGGCCATGATCGTGAAATCGTTCTGGATCGGCCGGTCCAGGCTGACATACGAGTCGCTGCCATTGAAGGCGAAGCAGCCCTTGGTATAACCGGCTTCGACAAACTGCACGCCTCCGTTGAGCATCCCATCATTGCCGCTGCCGGATGCGTCGACCACGATGTCTTCGAGTTTGTCAAAGGGGTAGTAGACGATGGGTTCGGCCCCCGAGGCTGTCGCCAGGCCAGGGAACACCCCGAGCAAGACGGTCGGACTGCTCTGGAACAGTACCAGGGCCATAACGCATAGTACCGGATACCTCAGTCTCTTCCACATCGCACATGTCCTCCAGTTCTAAGCCCAAAACGACACTTGATGTTCAAGCCCGCACAAGCCGGCACGAAGGTGCGCCGCCGCATGCGGTATCGATGCGTGGCTGGATATACGCCGGACGTTGGGAATCGTTCCCCTGTGGTTTGCCTGCGTCAGACCTCCGTTTCACCTCCTTCCTTGGCAGGGCAGCAGTTGATGCTGCGCCCAATTGGGCGTACCTCACACCGGACTCTATTTATAGCATAGTTCGGCTCGGGATGCAATCGTCTTGAGAACGGGGATTTAGCTCGCGGCGTGTGAGGCCTCAATGGCATTTGACAGGCGGCGCTTCCCACCGTACTCTGACCACGGTGTCGGCCCCAGAGAGGCCGATGGCACGAGCCTTCCGGCCCGGACGCCGGAGGGAGGGCTGCCGATATGGGACCGTTGAGGAAAGGCTTCGTAAATGAACGGAAACCGGGTTTGGGTCTGGATAATCGTGTGCCTGCTGGTAGCCCAGGTCTGTCTGGGGCAGGGCTGGCAGCCGGCGGAGGGGCCGTTGAAGACGCGCTGGACCGATGAGGTCTCGCCGGAGAAGGTCTGGCCCGAATACCCGCGCCCGCAGATGGTCCGGCCGGACTGGATGAACCTTAACGGCCTTTGGGATTACGCCATCGTCGCCCGCGACGCCGGCCGGCCCGAAACCTGGGACGGGAAGATCCTCGTTCCGTTCGCGGTCGAGTCGGCCCTATCGGGAGTGATGAAACCGGTCGGTCCGGCCAACCGGCTCTGGTACCGACGCACGTTCGAGGTCCCCGAGAGTGGTCGCTGGAGCAGGGACCGCAGACGCATTCTGCTGAACTTCGGCGCGGTCGACTGGGAGACGACGGTCTGGGTCAACGGCACGCAGGTCGGCTCGCACCAGGGCGGATACGATCCCTTCACCTTCGATATTACCGACGCCCTGAACGAAAGCGGCAGCCAGGAGATCGTGGTGTCGGTGTGGGACCCGACCGACGCCGGAACGCAGCCGCGCGGCAAGCAGGTCCGCCAGCCCGGCGGCATCATGTACACCGCCGTCACCGGCATCTGGCAAACCGTCTGGCTCGAGCCGGTCGGTCCAGTGTACATCGAATCGCTCAAGCTGGTGCCCGACGTCGACAATGAACTGGTCAGGCTCACCGTCAGTCTCGCAGGTGATATCGGTGACCCGAATCGATATGGGATCAGCGCAACTTTTGACAAAGTAAGGGTGTCAGAGGAAGTCAGCCTGCCGGTTTTCCATGCAGTCGCTAATGACGGGCAAGTAGAGATTCGAGTGCGCGAACCAAAGCTCTGGTCGCCGGAGTCGCCGTACTTGTATGAAACGTCTATTGAGGTCCATCGCGCGACGAGACCTGGCGGTTTTCAAACTGTGTCCTCAGGGAGTAGCGTGTTGCCCGACTACTACCGCGTCGACAGTGTTGACACGTATTTCGCCATGCGGAAGATCGAGGTCAAGAAGGATGCCGACGGGATCAATCGGCTGTTCCTCAACGACAAGCCGCTGTTTCAGTATGGTCCGCTCGATCAGGGCTGGTGGCCGGACGGGCTCTATACGCCGGCTACAGACGAGACCATAAAGTACGATATTGAGATGACCAAGAAGTTCGGCATGAACATGGCGCGCAAGCACGTCAAATACGAGTGCGCACGCTGGTACTGCTGGTGCGACAAGCTGGGCCTGCTGGTCTGGCAGGACATGCCGTCCGGCGACGCCGGACGCAACGCCGAGAGCCGAGCCAACTTCCGCCGCGAGCTCAAGGGAATGATCGACGCGCTGCACAACTTCCCGAGCATCGTGATGTGGGTCCCGTTCAACGAAGGGTGGGGCCAGCACAACACCGAGGAGATCGTGCAGTGGATTCAGCAGTGCGACCCGAGCCGACCGGTGAACGAAGCGAGCGGCTGGACCGATCGCGGCAGCGGCGATATCTCCGACATACACAGCTACCCCGGTCCGGGCATGCGGCCGGTGGAAGACGACCGCGTCCTCGTCCTGGGCGAATTCGGCGGTCTCGGCATGCCGGTCAAGGGGCACACCTGGCAGGACGAAGCCAACTGGGGTTACGTCTCCTTCCAGGACAAAGAAGCCTTAACCAATGCCTACGTCGATCTGCTCACGCGGATGCGTCCCTTGATCGGTCAGGGCTTGTCGGCCGCGGTCTACACCCAGACCTCGGATGTCGAGGTCGAGGTCAATGGCTTGATGACCTACGACCGCGAGCTGGTGAAGATGGACCTGGAGCGGATCGCGGAGGCTGCCAGCAAGTTGTACCTGCCGCCACCGAAGGTCACGATCGTGATTCCCACCAGCCAACACGAGCCTCAGACCTGGCGGTACACGACGACGGAGCCCGCCAACGGCTGGACCGCGCCGGACTTCGACGATAGCTCCTGGGCCACCGGTGTCGGCGGGTTCGGCACGAGAGGCACGCCGGGCACGACAATCGGCACCGTCTGGAACACGTCCGACATTTGGCTGCGCCGGACCTTCATGCTGCACGATATTCCCAGCGAAGGCGAGCTGGGGCTGATGATCCATCACGACGAGGATGCCCAGGTCTACGTCAACGGCGTGCTCGTCGGCAGCTTCAGCGGGTACCTGACCAGTTATCTGTCGCGCCCCGCCTCCGAGGATGCCGCGAGCGCCTTCAAGCAGGGCACCAACACTATGGCGATCCACTGTCGCCAGACCAGTGGCGGCCAGTACATCGACGCCGGGCTGGCCTTGGTTCAGGAACAGCCGCAGCCTTGATCGGGGACCGTTCACGCGTGGGGCAAGGCTCCCCTACAGGGTTCTGATGGAGACAGCGCCGATGAAGAGAATGGGTATTTGCCTGGCAGTGGTGCTCGAGCTGGCTTGTCTGACGGGCTGTCAGACTTCGCCGACGCACAAGGAACTGCCGCTAACCTATGAGAACCCGCTATGGTCGGGCTATTTGGCCGACCCCTTCGTGCTGAAAGTCGGGGATGAGTACTACGCCTATGGCACCGGTCGGGCGCCGGACGGGCGGCAATTCCCCGTCCTGCGCTCGCACGACTTTACGCACTGGGAATTCGTGGGCGGGGCGCTGGCGCCGCTGACCGATCCGAGGCTGAGAGACTACTGGGCGCCGGAGGTGGCCGAGCGTGACGGCAGGTTCTACCTGTACTACGCCGGTGACATGAAGATGCGCGTGGCGGTGGCCGATAGTCCCGCCGGACCTTTCCGCGATACCGGCAGGCTGATGTTCCCCGATCTGCCGTTCTCTATCGACGGCCATCCCTTCCGCGACCCGGCCAGCGGGCAGTGGTATTTCTTCTTTGCCAAGGACTTCTTCGACCAGAGGCCGGGGACGGCTCTGGCGGTGGTGCGGCTGTCGGATGACATGATGACACCGGTCGGTCCGGTGACGACGGTCCTGCGTGCCTTCGCCGATTGGCAGATCTACGAGCGCAACCGTACCCTGTACGATCGCCTCTGGCCGGCTTGGCACACGATCGAAGGAGCGGCGGTGGTCTATCGGGAGGGGCGATACTACTGCTTCTATTCGGGGGGTAACTGGCAGACGCCCGGCTACGGTGTCGGTTGTGCGGCAGCCGACAACATTCGGGGGCCATATCTGGATGAGAATAGTGTTGAATCGGCCGGCGTGCTGAAATCCATTCCAGGCGAGCTCATTGGGCCGGGCCACAACTCGGTGATCCTGGCGCCGGATGGTGAGACGTACTTCATCGTGTATCATTCGTGGAATGCCGGACGCACGGCGCGACAGATTTGCATGGACCCGCTCGTCTGGACCGAACGGGGGCCCAAGGCCTATAACCCGTCGCGCGGACGCAAGCAGATCGAACTGCCGTTGAGGAGGTGAAAGCCGTCCCGCGCGGTCTTACACCCGAGCGCTACCACCAGAACCGGCGGTCGGTGCCGTAGCGAGGCTTGGGGATGTCGTCGGCGCCTTCGTTCTGCGGCGCATCCCACTGGGGGTCGAACGTGCGCCAATCGACGTGACCGTCGAGGAAGCCGACGTTCATGCCGGCTGGCCGCGCGTCATTCTTCAAGTGGCTGGTGCGGTCGTAGAGCTGAACCTCGCCATAGGTTCCTCCCTGGACCAAGCCGAAGTTGCCATTAGGATAGGAAGGACCTCGCTGGTCCCACGCGCAGAGCGTCGCGTCCACACTCAACTCGCGCAGCGCCGGCTGCGGCTCACGGTTGGTCTTGAGCCACCTCTTGCTCTTATTCGGATTGTTTTGGATCTCCGGACGCTGCGGCACGTTCGGCGCCATCTGCAGAATGTAGCAATAACCCGAGACGATGAAGTTGCCGGTCAGGTGCTTCTCGTCCACGACCTCGGCCTGAAACGTCCAGAAGTGGTCCATATTCGGGTGCATGACGCGGTTCGAGGGGCAGTAGAACATCTTCTTGTTCATGCCCGACTGGAGCATGAAGTTGACGACGTCGACGTCCAGGTCCCACAGCCAACCGCCGGGAGTGTTGGGCAAGGGGAGCCTGCCGTTGTAGTCGTCAGCGTACATCAGGAAGGACAGAACGTGCTGGCGAACCTGGCTGCCACAGGATTGGCGCCGCCCGCGCTCGCGGATCTGCGACAGGGCCGGCATCAGAATCCCCATCAGCACCGCGATGATCGCGATCACCACCAGCAGCTCGATCAGCGTAAACCCCTTTCTTTTGCCCATATCCGTGCCCCCGGAAATCCCTATCACCCAGACACATGCCTCTCCTGTGCTGGTTATTATAGCTTGAATTGCCCCGCCACACAAGGCCTCTACGCCCGAATCACCGGCAATGTGCGGTTGAATTTCTCTGTTTGCGCACGGGCGAGTCCCACCATCGACGCTCTACTCTCTCAGACGGGGAAACTCGGTGACGCGGATATTGGTGCAGCCGTAGGGGATCAGCGTCAGCTCTTCCAGCGGCTGGCGGGATTCCTGCAGGCCCGGCGGGACTTCCGCCGCCCAGCCGTGCGCCAGCCGCCAGTTGCGCAGCTGCCTGCCTTTGACGGTGGCCTCCATGCCGGCGCCGTCGGGTGAGAAGGGCTTCTCGCCCACGGGCTGCTCTGCAAAGGTCACGCCGGCATCGGGATTCGTCTCATCCACGAGCAACGCATAGTCCCAGGGCGTTGTCGGGCGGACCTCCCAATCGGCGTGGGGCAACTCCCGATGCGGTTTGTCCGCGTTGACTCGCGTCCACTCCTCGCCTAGCTTGAGTGAATAGACCAGGGGTCCGCGCTCGATGGCAATCGCACCGTTGTACCGCGTCGAGGTTTTGGCCTGCATGGGCAAGTGCAAGTCGATCTCGACGCTGCCTTGCGGCCACTGGCGCTCGAGTGTGTGGAACGTACCGCTCTTGAGTGGCTCGGCAGCGCCGCCTGCTACGCGGAGCGTCGCACCCTGCGCCCAGCCTGGAACGCGCAGCACCAGCGGGAATCCGACCCCCTTGTCGGCCTGGACTTGGATCTTGACTGTCTCACGGAACGGATAATCGGTCACTGTCGCGACGCGCACCTGCGCGCCTTGAGTATCGAAGCGTGCCGAACTGGGCGCGTACGCCACCGCCGCGATACCGTCGCCGGCGCGCATCCACAGATGGGCCGCAAACTTGGGCCAGCCCTGATGCAGGTTCGAGGTGCAGCAGCCATAGTTGGGTTCGAGCCCGTACAGGTTCGACTCGGGGCCGTTCGTCGACCACATGTGGTCCGGATTGATCGTACACTGGACCTGATTGACCTGTTGGTCGTACTGGTGCGACCACATGTCCGGCGCGAACGTTGCCGGCAGGGCGTTGAACGCGATCCGCTCCAGCCGGTCGGCGAAGGCCGGCGTGCCAGTGATCGAAACCAGGTGCTCCAGCGAGTACATGGCCTCCACGACGGCGCACAGCTCGGTGCCCTGGACCGGATTGGTCCCCGAGAGACACTCATCCCCAGTGAACATGCCGGTGGCCTGCCCATGATAGCGGTCGAGAATCTCGAGCATCCTGGCGGGAAAGGCGCGCTCGGTGTCGCGCCGGCTCAGGCGCCACGACAGCGCGTACGCCTTCAGCGCCATGCCGGTATTGACGACATGCTTGTCGAAACGCCACAAGCCTCGGCGTGGCGTCGGGATCGTGATATCCTCGCCTCCATAGAACGTCATGTAGTCGAAGCCCTGCTCGTGCAGCTTGCGCGCCAGATCGAGCAGCCACGCTTGCCCTGTCCTTTCGTAGGCATAGTAAACCGGGATCAGCCCTTCGTACCAGCGGAACTTGCCCCAGTCGAAGAGCGGCCTGCGATCCATCGCGTCAGCGGTCGCCTTTAGGTTGCGCATGACCGCCTCCAGGACCGCTGCCTCGCCGGTCGCTTCGTGGTACTGCACCAGCACCTTGTTGGCCAACAAAATGGCCCAAAGATCATAGGATCTGGCGTTGGCGTCTGCAGGGTAGGGCGCGTACCAGCCGTCGGGCCGTTGGTTGGCGATGATGTGATCGACCCGGCCCTTGACCTTCGCCTTGAGTGCTGCGTCGTCAAGTACCCAGGCCAGCGGAATGGCTCCGTCGAGCCAGTAGGGGGCCCGCTCCCAGCCTTCAGCGGTCCCGCCGAACCATTGGCTCTGCGCCACGTCGGGCCAAAACTCGTCGAGATGTCCCGTCAGGCCGTCCGCCTGGAGCCGCAGTTGACGTAGCAGCCACCCCTCGGGCCGGATCGAACCCAGCGGCAGGGGCCGGAACTTCGGCTCCGCCAGCCCCGACGCGGCCCCGCCTGCCGGCGCGCCGGCGGCGAAATAGCGAGATTCGCTTGCACGAGCCCAAGGCGAGATGGCTAGCGAAGCCGCTCCGGTAGCGACTCCAGCGAGAAATTCCCGGCGTTTGATCGATGACGTGCTCATGGCTCAACATCTCCATAGAGTGACGGTGTCTTGGCCCAAAGCCGATTCGTACCCCGATCCTACCGTCCGTCGCCTGGCCAATCAAGACGTGAATCCCCCTCGCACGCATGTCCATAAGGGCGGACATGCCTCAGTCGTCCCGCTTCGGTTCCTGCGATCACTTGCGATTTGCCCCGTCCGATTTTGGCTGGTTGGTCAGACGACCGGAGCGGCCATCAGGGCTTCGAGCCTGGCCCAGTTGGACGGTCCGACCGCTCTGCGGGCGCGATCGGCCATCGCGTCAAACGCTTCCGGCGGCGCGCCGGCCTTCATCTGTCCCAGCAGGTCGGCGCATTCGCGCGGGTTCATTGCCGGCGCCATGCAGTCGATCCACAGCATCATCTCGTCCGGCGGGATGCTGGCGATCAGCCCACCCACCATCGCGCCCAAGTCCTCGGCGGTGCACAGCGCGTGCAGCGCCCGCTCGGCCTCGACCTCCTCGCGGTGCAGGTGCGGCAGGTAGTCGGCGTAGAACTGGCTGAACCCGCGATAAAACTCCAGCCCGATCTGCGCCTTCCGCGCCGCCGAGACGCCGCCGGACGCGAGCCGGTCGAAATGCGCCGCCAGGTCGGCCAGGACCGCCTGCTGAGCGTCATGATCCGCCTCGAACCTGCGGTGCGCGCCGGGACTGACTTCCGCCAGGACCGGATGAATGTGCTTCTCCTCGTGGTGGTGGTGCGTGTCCAGCAGCCTCGTGACGACCTGCCACTGCGCCGCCAGCCGTGCCACCGCCGCCGCGTCGGTCCAGTCGGTAGTCCCCGCTTCGAACGAGAACCGCCCCAGCAAGTGCCGCAACCCCTTGTGCACCCCCACATACACATCCACCTGCGCCGCGTCCATGACGGTCTCCTCGACCATGCCATACCCCCTCAGTCCCGCGCCGCGGAGGCCCGTTGCCTCCGGCGTGAACATCAGGACTGTGCCGAAGCTCGCGGTACGCCCGGACCTTGACCCCGGTTCACGCCAATTTCGATCCTGCCCTGGTTGGAGCAGGCCGGCGTGCCTATCCTCTTCTTTGGCGGATGGCCCGGACGGTTGGTTGCCCTCCCATTGGAGCCCTGCTACAATGCGGCGGCCGCTGTAGGACCTCGAACCGCATCCTGCCGAAGGGAGGCATCGAATGGACAACGAGCAGACCGGTCATCGCAAAGGTAATTCGACGGAACCACTCGTCGAAATACAGAGCATTCTCAAAGCACTGAACATTCTTCCTGGGCAGACCGTTCTCGATGTGGGATGCGGAAACGGCTATATGGCGAAGGAGTTCTCTCGATTGGTCACTGAAACGGGGAAAGTGCATGGGTTGGATCGATCGCCGCAAGCCATAGAAACCCTCGAAAAGGAGACACAAGACACCAACATCTGCCCGATAGAGGCGGACATAACGCAGAGGACCGCGTTGCAGGCGGCGTCGGTGGACCTGATCTACCTCTCGACCGTCTTTCACGTCTTCTCCGAGGAACAGAAAGACGGTTTCGTCAGGGAAGCGAACCGTTTGCTGAAGCCAAAGGGCAAGCTGGCCCTTGTGGAGATCGAAAAGAAGGACACGCCTTTCGGGCCTCCTCGGTCCAAGAGAGTCTCCCCGGCAGAGATGCAGCAATCCATCAGCATGAAATGGCTTTCTCTCACGAGAGTGGGAGAACACTTCTATATGCAGGTCTTTGAGAAGAACGAGTAGACGCGACCGCGATCAGCGAAAGCAACGTCGGCGCGAAGTCCGCCATACTGACCAGCCGGTCGGAGTCACGTAGTACTGCGACTACTCCAACTTGGTGGGTAGCGCCCGGAAATATGTAAGTCGGTTGCGGTTGCGCGGCACGTTTCGGTTGCGTCCGGCGTGCAGCGGCGCCGCTTGACCCAACCGCCAGCCTGTCCCGAGCGATGTCGAGGGAAAACGAGCCGCGCAACCGCTATACGCTGGCCGTGGCTGGTTGCACACCTTTTCAGAGTAGTCGCAGCACTAGCCCGCATATTTCATCGAGTTTCGGTGTTTCTTGGTAGACAAATGGCCTAACTGGCTGTAGTGTAAGGAGTTGGAACAAATCCT
>JAFGLV010000166.1 GCA_016927855.1 Sedimentisphaerales bacterium | reverse complement strand
GGATTTGTTCCAACTCCTTACACTACAGCCAGTTAGGCCATTTGTCTACCAAGAAACACCGAAACTCGATGAAATATGCGGGTTAAGCCTATCCACGTCAATGACCGGCAACAACATCAGGGCTTTGTCCAGCCGCGTCTCGTCCGCCCGCCGCAGTTCCTGTTCCTCCTTGAGTTCCTCCAACCGGAGATTGTAGAGGGTGATGCAGGCGTGCAGTCCCATGTTCGCCCCGGCGAGCACCCCGGCATCGACGGGCACATCCATCTCCAAGACATCCGCCGCCGTATCGAGAACGGCTTTGACGGCCAGGAACACGCCGATATTCTGTTCGGCCCTTTCCAGCCTGTCGCGCAGTTCTGCGGCGACTTGTTGGATGGGCTTGCCGGGTATGTCGTCGTGGTCGATCAGCCCCAAGAATAGTTCCGTGCCACGGGTAATCCACTCGCTCGGCCGCGACGGCCCCTTGTAGCGGCCCTTCTTGTCCAGCCAGACTGCCGGGCAATCGTCCAAGACCGCATAGGCATGGCGAAAGCGTCCATCGTCGTCGAGCCAGTGCTGTTGATACTGGTCCACAAATAGCCTCCACTCGGGAAGCTCGACACAGTCGTAGAGCGTCTGGCCGGTCACATAGAGCCGGTCCACCACAGTCATGGTTTCGTCGGCCGACAGGGTGTTCTTCTTCCACCGCACCGACAGAGCCTTGATCTCCTTGGCGTCCTTCTCGTCGTACACGGCCGGCAGCTTCCCATCGCCGTAGAGCCGGCGGATCTCGTCGATGGCCTGTTCGCAGAGATCCTTGTAGGCCTTTGGTACGGCCGCAACGAAGTCTGCGACCGACTCGATATCCACGGCGGTCTCTTCTATGGCCGCCCTGGCCTCGGGCGGCGCGAGCGCATAGAACCGCTCTTCGATCACGTAGGCCAGACCGTACTCGAATGCCAGTTTCCCTTCCCGCTGAGCGGCCACAATCTCCTCATACTGATTTCGTGTGACCAGACGAGGCCCAAACGACTCGAACAACTCGACCATCCGGCGTTTCTCGGCATCCTGCAAGGCATGGTCGAGGGAACCGATTTGCAGACAGGCATCTTTGCACGCCCATTGCGCCAGCATCTGGCCCCGGTAGAAGCCTCGACACAAGGCCATGAACATATTGTAGTCTCGGACATCGGCCCCCTGCATCCGCGTTTGCTGGATGGCCGCCATGTCGGCCTCAGTGAGAACAGAGTTTCTGCTGAGGCAGGAATCGACCATGTCTTGCAAGACGAGTTTGCCCGCCTGCCACCCGGTCAGGCCCTTGGTCATGATCTTCTTGACTGCCGCTGCCGTCACCGTCCGCGCCATTCTGCTATCTCCTCGATTGAACAAGCGCTTCCAACCGCTCCAGTTTGGCCGCCAACTCTGTCTGCTCAATGGCCTTGAGCATGGATTGCAGGATGGCCTGCTCCAGCTTGGCCTGGGGCTCGCCGATCTCGCTGGCCCGGTAGCGGGCCAGGAGGCTCTGTAGCTGCTCGGCGATATCGCTGCTGTTCAGTTTTGGACCAGTTTTGGTTCTCTGGCCGGTCTCGACATACTCGCCCTTGAGTTCGCTGAAGTACCGTAGCTGAAGTTCCAGGAGCTTGTCAGTGTTGACCTTGGACAGGTCTCGCCTGCCGATCTCCGTTTGGATGGCCTTGAGTTGCTCCCCGATCAGTCGGATTCTGCCTTCCTTGAGCAGGAAGAACTCCTCCTGAAGGGCCTCCAGCTCCATGGCTCGCACCTTGGCGACCTCCGCCTCAAGCTCTGCATTCCAGGCGGTCAGCGTCCCTTTCGAGACCTTCAGTACTCGCGCGATCCGGGCGAAGCTGTACCCCTTTGCCCGCAACTCGATAAACCGGCACTTCTGCTCTTCCCTGCCAAGCCCGCCCTCCTCAATCCCATCCTCGTCGACAGAGGTCACGGTTTCAGCTTCTTCAATGGCTGTTTCCGTCATTCCACGGACCTCCTAACCTTGCTTGAACGCGCTGTGTACGAGTGCCTTGATCGCCGCCTTGATATGCTCCGGCAAGTCCGGCCAGATCGTCACGATTTCGGCCAAGTCTGGGGGCAGGTCAGGCCCGACGATATCGGCCGTTTTCGGGGTTCGTTTGTAAGCTGGTTTGTAAGCGCCAGAAGGCTCTTGCTCTAAGTCCTTGTGAGGCAGAGGTTTGTCGTTTTGAGGCGACGGTCTTGAAAACCGTTGTACCGAAAGGTACCGGGGGTTCGAATCCCTCCTGCTCCGTTTGCCGTTCCGGTCAGCGCCCGGCCTGAGCAGTCACGCTCTCCAGGGACGCCGGCGGGACAGGTCGCGGCTGAGGATTTGGCGGGCGATGATGGCGTCCTCGACGACCTGGAAATCGAACATCCCGACGCAAAGAAGATCGGCGCCGTTGCGAAAGGCGAATTCGAAGCCCTGACTGGGGTGGATGGCGCCGGCGGCCAGCACCTTGTAGGCGATCCAGGGCTTGGTGACCTGGCTCATGAACTTGATGGTCTTTTCCGGGTCCTTGTCCCAATAGTTGTCCACGCTGTAGTTGTCGATCACGTCCTTGTGCTGGTCCGGTCGGCGCTTGGACCAGTAATCGGTGCTGTGCAGGGTTTTAATGTAGAAGTCGGGATCGAGCCCGGTCTTCTCGCAGGCCATTGGTGTGCCGACCTCATGGCCACCGACGCCGGCGATCAGGCCGTTGTCCTTCAGGAACGCGACGACCTTGCCGATGAGGTCGATCCGTCCGCTGCGTGACCATTCGTCACCCAGATTGCCAATCAACAAAGCTCCGACTGCGCCGCCATCGATGGCCGTTCTCAAATCGGTCGTCAGGTCGTCGACGCTTGGCACGCACTGCGCGATCCACTGCATGCGCCCGCCCCGATCCTGCCGGTACTGCCTGAAGAGCGGCGCGTGGTCGGTGGGCGCGATGATGGTATTGATCCCCTGCTCTTCGCACAGTTCCAGTGTCTCGAAGATCTTTTCGTCGGTGAAGTAGTTCTTGAGCAGGTCCGAGACGTAGATCAGGTCCCGGCTGTGCGCGAAACCGCCGATCAGATTGCCGCCGCAGATGATGCGACTGATCTTGACCTCGCCGATCGTGGCCTGCGGCATGTCGCCACTCGTACGCGGCGGCGCGCCGGCGGCGCGCTCGGAGCGTTCGGCCGCGAGCAGTGCTTTCTCTTCCAGGCTCAAGCTCGCGGCGATACCGGCCGAGGCGAGCAAGGACTTCTTGATGAATTCACGTCGGTTGGCGGGCTGTGACATCATCGACTCCTTTACACGGCCAAATCTTGCGGAGAGAAGTGCAACGTGCGTCCTGAGGCGACCGCTTCGTTGATCTTTAGAATAGTCACGGCGGTCTGGTACGCTTGCTCAGGTGTGTAGCGAAGCGCGGCCTTCCCTCGGATCGCGTCGAAGAAGTTCGCCAAGTGCGGCTGGTGGTACGGAACGTCGACAACGACCGGGATGTCGTACCTAGCCGGTGGTTTCGTCTCCTGTGCTTCGAGAGCAACGGAAGCCGTCACCTGCTCGGCGTCCACCTCGGGACTACGAAGAAAACCCAACCTGATCCACTTGGTCCAATCCGGCGCTTCGGGGTCGCGGTACACGCCTCCTCGGGTGGGCGACTCCGACAGCTCCAGCGATCCCTGGTCGCCCAGGAAGGCCTCGAAACTGCCGCCATAGCCGCTGGAAGCAATCGTCTGATAGTGGGCCATCAGAGGGCCCTTGTCCGTCTCGTACTCGAAGACAGCCATGACGGCGTCGTACCACTCGTGCGTGTCGCGCTCGTAGTAGTAGGTGCCGCCCCTGGCGGTGACAGATTTCGGAAGCGCTTGCAGGAACCAGTTGAACACGTCCACCTGATGCACGCCGAACGTTACGACCGGTCCGCTGCCCGAACCCTTGTACCACATCCAGTTGCGCAGATGGTGCATCGAACGGTAACCGTATTTTTGCAGGATCGTCGGATCGAGGACCCTCCGTTGGGACCAGCCCCGGTCGCTGCGCGCCGGCAGGTTCCATTGGCCGTTCACCGCCGTGACGCGCCCCAGAAGCCCCGTCGTGTTGAGCAGTCTATCGTAGCAGTGGAGGTAGCGCGGATTGCTGCGGCGCTGGCAGCCGACCTGAAGCAGCTTGCCGGTTTCCTGAGCGGTTTGGACCATCTGCCGCGCGCCGTCTACCGTGTTGGACATCGGGACTTCGCAATAAACATGCAATCCCGCCTTCAGGCAGGCCACCGTTTGCTCCGCGTGCCAGCAATCAGGGGTCGCGATAAGCACCGCGTCAAGATCTCTTTCCGCGTCGAGCAGATCGCGATAATCGACGTAGCCTCTGGCTTCGTGGCCGTAGCGGCTCAGCAGGCCAACCACACGACTGAGACTGAGGTCTTCCCAGATATCGCAGACCGCTTTGAAACGGATTCCCGAATCGGGACCCATCTTGATGCAGGCGTTGATGAGCGTCTCTCCCTGGACGCCTGCGCCGATCAAGCCGAGGTTGATTGGCTCTTGGCTGACGGCGTTCGTTTGGGCCAGAAGCGCCGGGGACAACGCCAGACCTGCCCCGGCCGCGGTGGTCAGGTGCAGGAAACTTCGCCTGTCGATACCGGTTGTCATTTACGCTCTCCAGGGACGCGAGCGGTTCTGGACGTCGTCCATGGCCAGCACGCGGTTGGCGATGACCGTGTTTTCGATGACCTGGAAGTCGAACATGCCCACCGCCAGGAAATCGGCACCGCCCTTGAAGCAGAACTCGAAGGCCGATTCCGGATGGATCGCGCCGGCCGCGAGAGTCTTGAAGGCAATCCAGGGCTTGGCCTTCTTAGCCATCAGCTCCCGCGTGCGGTCGGGGAACAGGTCGAAGATATTGTCGTGGAATTCGTTGTGGTCGTTGGAACGCTCGGCGTCGACCGACCAGTGCACGCGCTTCTCGCGCGGGTGGGCCGACCAGTAATTGTCGCGGTGGAACGTCTTGAAATAGTAGTCCGGCTCGATGCCGTACTCGTCCGCCACTTCGATGACCTTCACGTCGTGACAGCCCAGGCCCGCCAGAAAGCCTTTCTCCTTGATGTACGCGACGGCTCTGGCGATGACGTCGATCAGCTCGGGCTTGCCGGTCTTCATCGCGTGCTCGGTGAACCCGCCTTGCGTGTACATCGTGGTGGCGCCGTCGTCGATGCTGCGGTCGATCCACTCCTTCATCCCGCTCCAGAAGGGCTGGTTCAAATGCTCCCAGTCCTGGCGCACACCGACGACGGTCTGGAGCGCGCCGCCGCGCTGCTGTTTATACTTGTTGATGATGGCGAGTTGTGTCGGGTCGGGCGCGATGGCGTTGATCCCGTACTCCTCCATCAGCTCGAGTGTGTCGAACTGCTTCTCCTCGGTCAGGTAGTGGCCCGCCAGCGTGGAGACGTAGAGCAGGTCGCGATTGTGACACCAGCCACTGATGACATTGCCGCCGGCGATGATGCGGCTCATCTGGAGATTGCCGATCTTGCCTATAGGAATCTTGGGCTCGCTCGCGGTGCGTTTCCTCAACTCGGCGGTTCTGGCGCCGTTATCCTGTGCGGCGGCCAGCAGATTCTTCTCTTCGAGACTGCGAATGCCGGCGTAGGCGGCGCCGGCGGCAATGGACTTGCCCAGGAAACTGCGTCGATCGATTCTGCATGCCATGGTCGGACTCCTTGTCTTTGGTCGGCTCTGATTTACCCCAGGCCGGTGGCTTCACGACGACGATTGTACCCGCCCCACCCGTTCAGACCAAGGGACGGCACCGTCAGAGGCATCAAGTTATGCTACTGGCAGGACAGGCCTTCCCACCGCAGGTGCGGATAGGTCTGTCCTTCACAGAGCATCCAGGTGTTATCGAAATCCCAGTCGACGAACGTGCTCGCCTGTCTCAATTGCTCTGCAGTCGCAGCAGTCCCTGCGCCGCGGTCCGGCCCGCCACCATCGGCCGAGACGAGATAGTAACAACTGAAAGTCCTGGCGTTCTCGGAGCTGCGGCCCACCAGCGCGCCAAGGGACGCGACGTCGGGACCGGAGACTCTCCCGGCGGCGTAGCAGCTCGCGAGCGTGCCCAGGTAGTTGTAGCCCAGCAGGCCGCCAACCTGCGTGCCGGTCTGGACCACCTGGACGTCGACAGCAGTGTAGCAATCCGCGATCACCCCCAGCCAATTGACGCCGACCAGGCCGCCGACCGAGCGACACTCGTTGCCGGCGAAGATGGCGCCGGTCACATAGCAATTCACGACGTAGCCGGCGTTCTCCCCGGCCAGACCACCGACCGCGCGAGCGCCGTCGGGCAGGACGATCGAGACGTTCTCCAGACCCAGGTCGTATACCCAGGCATCGGGCTTGATGCGTCCGAACAGGCCCAGATGGCCAGCCTTCTCGCCTTGGATGGTCAGGTTCGTGATGCGATGGCCGTGCCCATCGAAGAAACCGCTGAAGACCGGCATCAGGGCGTTCGCCCAGGCGACGCCGGACAGGTCGATATCCGCCGTCAGCCTGTACCAGGCCGAACTGCGAGCGCGCCGCATGGCGCCGAGGTCTTCAGCCGTCGCAATGAGATAGGGATCGAAGGACGCGCCGCTGCCTTCGAGTACGTGCGTTTGGTTCACATCTGCGAAGGCTGTCAGCACCGGATAGCGATTTCCTGCACCGACCAGCCAAAGATCGGCGGTCCCGTCCGCGCGCTCGCCGGCCAGGTCCCATCCTGCTGCTTGAAAGACCGACGCATCCTGCATCTGCCCAGTGGTCAGTCCGGCGCCGGCAGCGCTGATCGTGGCACCGCTGACCTCGACGCCCCAGAAACAGCCGACGATCTGCACTTCGGACTGGCTCCCCACCACACCTGCGAAACCACCGCGACCCCACGGGGTGCCGTTGCGGAGCACCCTGCCGGCCGCGTGGCTATTCGTGAGGGACGTACCGGCCTGGATGCGCCCGACAAAGCCACCAAGCGTGCGAAAGCCGTTGACGTCACCGGCGGCATAGCAGTCGCTGACAGCGGTGCCGAGAGCCGAGCCAAGCAGTCCGCCAAGGCTATGGCTGCCATCGCCTCCTGCGACACCACCGGTCGCATAGGAATGGGTGACATCGACGCTGTAGCATGAGCCGACAAGGCCGCCCAGATCGTGAGCGCGCGGTCCGCCTGTCACGCTGCCGGTTGCGTAGCAGTTGGCGATTGTGCCGCCGGCGTCTGCCCGGCCGACGAGGGCGCCGAGACCCCAGCTCGCATCGGCGCCGCTCACGGCACCGGTGGCAAAGCTGTCTCTGATAGCACCTCCGGTAGCGGCACCCACCAGACCGCCCAGGTAGAAACTGCCATATCCGCCTGTGATACCGCCGGTCGCCGAGCAGTCGCCGATGCCGCCGCGATGCATGCCCACGAGGGCTCCAAGCATCAGACTATAGTCGCCACCGGTGACGAGCACCGCTGCGTGGCAGTCGGTGATGCTTCCCGCATTGACGCCCACGAGGCCGCCGAGCCAACTGCTGCTCTCGACACCGCAGATGCGCCCTGTGACGCGGCAGTTGACGACGCCGCCACTGCTGAGCCCCGCCAGGGCTCCGGCGCGATCGGTGGCCATGATGGAGACGTCCTCAAGGGTCAGACCATACACGCGGCCAGCGGAGCCGATGTTGCCGAACAGGCCGAGATACTGCAAGCCTGACCCGTGGATAGTCAGATGCCTGATGGTGTGCCCTTCGCCATAGAACCGCCCGGTATAGGCAACGCGCGCGCTGCGGTAGGCGTCCTGCTCGTGGGCAATGACGGCTTGCGCGAAGACCCGCCCACCCGGCAGGTTCGGATCCAGGTCGATATCGCTGACGAGGATGAAATACTTGTCCAGCAGGTTCGGATCGTCGCCGATCGAGGCAAGCTGCTCGGCGGTGGCAATCTGATACGGAGCGACCGGCTCGCCGGTGCCTCCGGCGAACTCCACTGCTTGGACCGCGGGAGCGAGCAGGACAAAGAACGCAAGGCAAGAGGCCGACACGGAAAGACGGCGACGCACACTGGGGTCGAAATCGTTGCTAGTCGCGTCTGACATTGCGTCATCCTCGTCGGAGAAACGAATGGACGAGACCAGCCGTGCCATCACTCCTGCTCGAACACATCGAGCAACGGCGCGTAGGCCGGCGACCAGTCGAGCCATTCGAAGGTGTCAAAGAGAAATTGAACCGTGCCGTTGAGATAGAAACCCAGGTTGCCCGGTCGCGGCTTGATGTCGGCATACGCGGGAACCTTGCGATAGAAAGCCGAGCGGATGAGGTTTTCACCCTGCATCGCGGCCACCTGCAGCGGGCTGGAATACGTGCGTCTGTCCTCGGCGATACGCTGATAGGCGTGCACCAGCTCATGGGCCAGCGCCACGAGCGGAGGAAAACGGTCCCACTGCACCCCTGCTCCGTACACGGACGAGGTGAACGGGTTCCAGTGGACGATCGCACGGTACTGGTCGAGGTAGTTGCCGCCGCCGGTCCGCTCGATGCCGGGCGCGACCCAGGTTCGGGTGTTGCCGTCGTAAACCAGCGGTCGGCTTTCGATGGCGGTCAGGATATTCTCGTATTCGCTACAGAGGTAGACGATCGCGCGAAGTTGCCAGAAGATATCCTCGTCGCCGCCGGCCAGGCGCCAGCCGACCTGCTCGGTCTTGCTGTCGGCCAGACACGGATCAGAAGCCGCGTAGGCGCGCCAGGCGTCGATGCTTTCGAAGCCCCAGGCGTCGACCAACACGTCGTTGGCATCGAAACCGCCGAACGTGAGAACCGCAACACCGTTTACGTCGCGCACGGCGCCGGGATCGTCGAGATCGAGGAATCGGTAGGACACGACGACCGAATTGGACGCCCATGCTGCGCAGGAAATCAAGCCCTGAGCGAGACCCACCAGGCAACGGAGTCCGACCCCAAAGTGCAGTCTCGCGCAACCGAGCCGGGGCCTTCGCCTGGCCTGTCGAGGTCCTGAAACCCGCCCATTTCTTTGCTGCGGCGTCATCGGCATTCCATCCTCACGGCGCGCTGCCGTCATGACCGTGGACGGCACTGAGTGAAGCAAGCGGTCTTGCCACCTGTTACTATTCTAATGGAAAGACCTGTCCGTTCAAGCGCGGTTTCTCTCGGCGCAGACGTCTCATCTCGAAATGAACTGGGCTCGGCTGCCTCGCACGAACAGAGACAGCCCTGGCGCTAGCTGTAGGGACAGAGGACGAGGTGCAGCGTGGTGTTGCCTCTCTCGACGACCACCTGAATCTCCAGCGTTTCCTCGCGGTCGGCCGCGTATTTCCTGGCCATCTGCCAGAGTCTCTGCCGGGGCCGGCCGGCGCAGAGCGACTGACGCCCGACGGCAGTCACGCGATCTCCCTCCTTGAGCCCCATGAAGTCTTCGGTCAATCGCAATCCTCGAGTGGCTCCGCCTTCGGTGTCCACGACGAACCGGCCGCTTCGAGCCAGGCGTGACATCTGTGCCTTGGGAATGGGTACCCGCCTGTCGGCATAGCTCGATAGGCCACCGTCGGGCGCCGCGTCGACGCCGGCTGGCTCGCCTCGGAGTGTGAGCGCGCGATTGCCGACCGTACCTGGCTCGATCTGGGCGTGCCAACGGCCGCCGTCGCCCTCGAACGTGACCTCCTGACTGCTGATATCAAGTACCAGCATGCCGACGACGACGTCTCCAGGGCGGCACAGCCGGAGCCGGTCATCGATCTGAACGATTGCGACAGACGAGAGGTAATCGTCCCGCTTGACAATACCGACCACCTTGATGCGCGCTCGGGCAGCGGCTTCGGCTTCCAGCCGCCGGCGTTCAAGCGTCTCGGCGGGCCTCTCCTCGGCGCCCCTCCTGGGGTTGAAGATGTTCTTTTCCGATATCACGCGGTAGCGCTCAAAGCCGGGCGACTCGCCTGGAGACGTCTGCACTTCGGTCCCCACCGAGACGAGCGCAACGATCCCCACGATGAGCAGGCCGACCGCGATCAGATTTGTAGATTCGAAAACGTGCTTAGCCACGGTATCCGCCGAGTTGCGCCCTCCTGCCGTTGGTCATGCCCTGGCCGACTCCGTTCGGCGAATCTCATTCCATGGTTGCATATCTTACCGATCGTGTGACCATTTGTCAAGGTTTTTCGCCCCTATTATAGGACAGCCCGACGAGTCCGCGGAGCGGTCGGCCGCGATACGGCACCCGACGGGCGTCTTCCGCGCAGCGAATGGTCCAGCGCCTTGTTGGGTGAGAACCCCTCGGGCAGTGATGACCCGATCTTGCCGGTTGACAACCGCGCGCGAGGAGTTTACACTCGCTTGACGTGACGCAGAGGCCGGCTCGATCGCTGTCGGCGATGTCTCGGACGCGTGGCCGGTGCGGACAGGTTGTTGGGTCGAAGTCAGGGGATGCTATTATGAAGACTGGTTCGATTCTTGTGTGTTTGTCGGTGGTCGCGTGCGCGGGAGGGTGCCGGCAGGCGGAACCCGAGGAGAACACATTCGTCACGGAGCAAGTCCCGGTTGTGCTTTCCGACACGTTGACCCTTTCCACCGAACAACTCATGGCGCTGGATTGGTCCGGTCGTTCGACCTCCGGGGCGAAGGTGGTCCACAAGCATGCGGGGGAGGGCTCCGGGGTAGTGTTCGACATTCGGTTTCCCGGCAACAAGTCCTGGCAAAATTCGATCAACTATGTCTCTTCGGGAGCCGGAGGGCGCATGGAGCTGGTAGGGCTTGACGTGGCGCCCTTCCAGAGCCTAGCCTTGAAGTTCACGCTGGTCTCCATCGACGGCGCGGTCGGCCCGACCCTGGGACAGCAGTTGGTCGTCGGCGCGGTCGCCGGGCCGACAGCGGACGGTAAGCTTTCGCAGTACGAGCCGGTGGTGCTGAGTTTCGCCGGCGACCAGACCGGAATCGCCAGAACGCCGGTCGGGACGCCGTGGCTGCGCGAAGTGGGGATTCACGTCCACCTGGCCAACCCGGAAGCCTGGAGCGAAGAGGGGGCCCTGGTGAGATTGTTGGTGGAGCCGATATCGACGGCGGCGCCGCTGCCGCCCCGGCCGGTGATCGAGGAAGAGCAGCCGCGCCCGAAGCCGGCCAACCTTCCCGATTTTGGACCCGGGCGCACCGGTGCCTGGTGAGAACTCCCAGGGCACTTTCTGTGCGAGATTGAAGAGGGACCGCTGCCGGGCGCTGTCGGCCCGCCATCCACCGGCTGAGACGCTGGGGCGCAGGTGACGCTTGCGCGGTAGCCGAGAGGCCGCGATGTGAGGGGACGAGCCTATGGAAGACGAGCGCAAGGACAGAGATCAGCTTCTGGCCGAGCTAGGCAAGCTGCGCGCACAACTGGCGGCCCTCGAGGCGGCGCAGGCCGAGGCGGAAACGTGCAAGTCGGTCCAGGAGTGCTACCTCCTGGAGATGGCCGATCACATTCGCGAAGTGTTCTGGGTCTTCGACTGGCAGCAGCAGAGGGTGGTCTATGTCAGTCCTGCCTTTGAGGGAATATGGGGAAGGACGGCCCAGGAGATCTATCGCCACTGCGGCCCGCCTTTCGAGACCCTCCATCCTGACGACCGCCAGACCGCAGAGGCAGCGTTCCGGGTGATCGCCGCGTCGACAGACTCACAGCAGTGGGAATGCCGGGTGTTGAGACCCGACGGGACCATCCGCTGGGTCTCCGTCCGCGCCTGCGCTATCCGCGCCGAAGATGGCGCACTGGCGCGTGTCCTTGGGGTCGCCGAAGACATCACCGAGCGCAAACGGAGCGAAGAAGCCCTCCGCGCCAGCGAGGCCCGTCTGCGTGCCGCGGTGGAAAGCCTGCCTTTCGACTTCTTCATGCTGGACTCAGACGGCCGGTACGTAATGCAAAACTCCGTCTGCAAGGAACACTGGGGAGATTGCATCAGCCAGCGCCCGCAAGACACCGGTGCCGACGAGGCGACGCTGGCGCTCTGGCAGGACAACAACCGCCGGGCCATGGCCGGCGAGATCGTAGAAGCCGAGGTCGTGCTGGCACCGAACGGCCGGATGGGATACTACCACAACATCATCACGCCGATCCGCCAGAGCAACGAGATAAGAGGTATTCTGGGCGTCAATATCGACATTACGGCCCGTCGCCAGGCCGAGCAGGCACTGCAAACGATCAATAGCGAGCTGGAAGCGCGCGTCAGGCAGCGCACCGCCCAACTGGAGAAGGAAGTCGAGCGGCGCCAGCAGGTGGAGACGAAGCTGCGCGCCAGTGAGCAGAAGTACCGCACCTTGGTGGAGAGCGCGGGCGAGACCATTGCCGTCGTCGATCGAGAGGGGGTTTTCCAGTTCATGAATCGGACCGCGGCGGCACGTCTGGGCGGCCGTCCGGATGAACTCACCGGCAAGTCCATGTGGGACCTGTTTCCCAAGGCCTTGGCGGACAGACAAGCCGCGAGCATACGGGAGACCATAGAGACCGGTCGGGGGATGAATGCCACCGAGCTCGTGGACGTGTCAGGCCAACTGCGCTGGTACAATACGACCGTCGAACCGATACGGGACGCCGACGGGAAACCCGAGGCCGGCTTGGTCATCGCCAGGGACATTCACGACCTCAAAGAGGCCCAACAGCAGTTGGAGCAGTATCAGCAACACGTGCGGCAGGCGGAGCGGCTCGCCTCTGTCGGGACGCTCAGCGCTACCGTCGCTCACCAGTTGACGCAGCCTCTGACCGTCATACGGTTGTCCATTCAGTTCGCCATGACGCGCCTCAAGGACGGCGCGTATCCCCCGGCGGTGGTAGAGGCTTTGCGCGACGGTCTTGAGGGCGTCGCGGACATCACGGCGCGGATCGAGCGCTTCCGCGATTACGCCCGGCAATCGGCGAAGGCAAATCCCTGCCGGGTGCGGCTGTCTGATGTCGTAAAGCAAACCTTCCGGTTGCTCGACGACGCGGCTTGCGCTCGGCGCATGGCGCTGACAACCGAGGGCGTCGACGCCCTGCCGACCCTCTTTGCTGATCCGAAGGACCTGGAGCAGATGTGCTTTGCCCTGGTAGAGAATGCAATTCAGGCCGCCGACGGAGAGAAGGACCGCCGACTTACCGTCAGAGGACAAGTCAAAGACAAGAAGGTCGTCCTGAGCTTCGAGGACACCTGCGGCGGCATCCCGTCGGAGGACCTCAACAAGATCTTCGACCCCTTCTTCACCACCAAACCGCTCGGAGAGGGAACAGGATTGGGTCTGTGCATCGTCGAGAGCATGGTTTCCAGGCTAAGCGGGAAGATCGACGTGGAGACGAAGGCCGGGGAAGGCACGACCTTCCACGTTACCCTGCCCCAGACGTAGCGAGGGCCGGACCAGCCGCGGCTACACTGCATCCTCGCGGGTATCCGGTTTCCTCGCACCCGCTTGGCGCGACACCGTATACCATGCATCTGAAGTCAAAAGGCCGCGACTCCACTGAAAGGACGGAAAGATGAAAAGCAACATGATCGTAATGACGCTGGCCCTGGCGGCACTGCTCTACGGACCGTCGGCAGCCCAAACCGTGTCTTGGATTCCGGGACAATCCCCTCCGGGAGCGTGGACGATTTCACCCTCCGCGCCGGGCCCCTCCGACGAGATCTCCTTCAGCGGGCCGCTGGACGTCGTTTCATACACCAATGATTGCGTCGCCGAGGCCAACCTTGGGGGAAGCGTTCAGATCTCCGTCGATACGATCAACAAGATCATCGACGTGTGGTTCCAGGGACCGGCGCCGACGATATGCCCGCTGATCTACCAGCCGGTGTGCGGTCTGAAGGGCACGTTTGGCCCGCTGACCGCCGGGGACTGGACGTTGCGCTGTCAGGTTCTGAACGTCAAGATACAGTTCACGGTAAGCGGAGCGGGAGGGGTAATCTACGTCGACCAGGACGCCATCGGCTTTCCCGCGAACGGCACAAGCTGGCTGCGGGCCTACCGTAACCTCCAGGACGGGCTGGCCGCGGCCGGGCCGGGCGCAGAGATACGGGTCGCCAACGGCTTCTATAAGCCGGACAAAGGCGCCGCCCAGACGCCGGGCGACAGAGCCGCTTCGTTCGACCTTCCCCACGGTGTGCTCGTCCGCGGCGGCTACGCCGGCTACGGAGCGACAAACCCGAACGCCCGCAACGTTCAGGTCTACGAGACCGTGCTCAGTGGCGATCTCAACGGCGATGATCTCTGGGGCATATTGAACCGGGACGATAACAGCTATCACGTCGTTACCGCCTTCGGCACCGCCAAGCTGGACGGCGTGACCATCGTTGACGGCCAGGCCGACAGCGCTCTCGGCGCCGGCCTGTATGTCGAATCCGGCGACGTCGTCCTGGTCCATTGCACCTTCCGACGCAACACCGCCATCTTCGGCGGCGGGATCGCCGCCCTGGGCAGTTCGCTCTACATCGCCAACTGCAACATTTCCGGCAATCACGCTCGTTTCCTCGGTGGCGGTCTGTACAGCCATGACAGCAGCACCACCCTGGCGACCTGCCTGATGACCGGCAATTCAGCCGGCGGCCACGGCTCGGGCGGTGGCTCGGCCATCTGCAACATCGGCGGCGATCCGGCTCAGGTGCGCGTGAGCAACTGCACGCTCGCCGACAACATCGGACCCGGGACCGCCGATGGACTGGGGGCGGACGACCGCGTCGTGTTCAATTTCACCGTTTTCGACAGCCTGCCTCTGATCCCCACGACACTGTTCATCCAGAACAGCATCATCTACAACAAGGGCGGCGACTCACTGATCTGGACGAATGACTCAGCGAACATCGGCGCCTCGTACAGCATCATTCAAGGCGGCTGGCCCGGGACCGCCAACCTCGACGTGGACCCGCTCTTCATCGAACGCGGCATCCGAGGCATCGAAGGCGAGTGGTATGACGCCGACAGCGACTATGGCCTCGAACCGACTTCGCAGGGGATCGATCAGGGTAACAACAGCCTCGTCCAATCCGACCAGGCCGATGTCGATGACGACGGCAACACCGCTGAGAGGCACCCCTGGGACCTGGCCAGCGATGACCGCATACAGGACGGACAGGTGGATGCGGGCGCTTACGAGCAGTCCGCCGGCGGTCCCGGACCCGGTCCTGGTCCGGGTCCCGCCTGGCAGGTGCTGACCACCTCCGATATCACGGTCAACGTCCCCTATGGACTCACGTCGCCCATTACGCTCAACGGAGGTCCCTACGTCTTCCAGATCGAGTCGAACTTCAAGGCCGAACTCTTGCTGGAGGTCAAGCCCGAGCCTGCCACCGACGGAACCTGGACCGTCTGGTTCGACCCTGATCCGGGCTACGTTGGGCCTGGTGAGGTGGACGTCTATTGGCGTGTTCGCGGTGAAAACGTCGGCCTGCATCTCCTGCCGGCCGGCGCGACCGGGGTCAAGATCGCGCAGGTCACGTTGTACGTTCGCCCGGCGCCGTAGCCGGGGCGATGGTGGTCGTCTTCCGTATGGGGCTGCGGGTCTCCCCCGCAGCCCTTTTTCATATCGGCACGACCCGACGCCTCCTTTTTCCGCTTGTCAATTGCACCTTCCGGGTCCAAAAGAGTAAGATAGGTCTGTGCTTCGGTGCGGCGGACGGCGCGAGGTGTCGCGCGTCCACGGCGTGAAGATCGGATTCGAGAACGTTCCAGGCCATGAGATTCGGAATCATTGCCAACCCCAAATCAGGACCGACCAGCGTCACGCGCAAGGCGCAGACGCTACAACGGGTCGGTGACATTCTGGGCAGCGACAGCATCATTGCCGGGCTTGACACGGCCAACCGCAACGAGTTCATCCAAGCGGCTCGAGAGTTGGCCGGGAAAGTCGGGGTGCTCGTCGTCGCCGGCGGCGATGGAACATTCTCCGACATCATCAACAGCGTCGATCCGGACACGGTGCTCTCCTACCTGCCGTACGGGTCGGGTTGCGCGCTGCGCTACGCGATGGGCCTGCCGCCGCAACTGACGCGCGTCGCCAAGCAGATCAAGGAGGGCCGTCTCCGTGGGCTGGACCTGATCTTGTGCGACGAATCCGTCAAGGCCTTCATGGCCAGCGTGGGACTGGAGGGTGACATTCTCCATCGGCGCGAGGCCTTGGAGGATAGCGGCGTCCACGGTCCCCAGGCGTACGCGATGGCGACGTTCGGCTCGTTCTTTGCCGACCTGGAGCGCACGCAAATGACCATCGACGTGGACGGACACACCTTTACCGTGCCCGACGCCGTGACGACCATCATCACCAAGATCCCCTATTACGGATACAAGATGAAAGTGGTCCCCAATGCCGTCTTCGACGACGGCCGGCTGCATCTGCTCGCGGTCAATTCCGGCTGGGGTGAGATCGTCCAGAACCTCGCCAACGCCTTCATCGACGAGAACAAGATGGGCACCTACCGCACCGGTCGGCAGATTCACCTCACGACGTCCCAGGAACGGCACGCCCAGACGGACGGCAACCTCTACCGCAAGGGCACCAGCTTTCGCTTTCGCGTTTTGCCGCAGGTGCTCAAGATGTGGTACTGACCTCACCGGGACCGAGGCTTCCGTTCAGGTAGACACGGCGCCGGCTTCTATGGATACGCATACCACGCAATCGTCTCGTATTGCCAGCCCCGCTCGGGATGGCTGAGGAGAAAGTCCCTGTCGGTCAGCGAGGCGGTGTAGAAGTGCGCCGCCAGATCCTCGGACCAGAATCGATAGACCGGGACCGTACCGGCAGGCTGCTGCCCCGGCCGAAACGCGTAGAATACCGGGCCCTCGTAGACCCAGATTCCTGGGTACATGTCAATCACGTATTCCTTCTCGGCTTCGTCGGCGGTGTAGAAATGCGAGCAGTACCGTTCTGACCAGAAGCGATGGACCGCCGAAAGACCCGCGACTGCGTTCTCCGGGAACGTATAGTAGCTGATCCCCTCGTAGATCCAGACATCCGACCACCTGGCCATCACGTAGTCCTTTTCGTACTGGCTGATCGTATAGAAATGGTTGCCGTAAACCTCCGACCAGAAACGATGGACGGGAGCCAGCCGCAGAGACGTACCGTCGTAGACGTAGGCAGACCCTCTGTCATCGTCATCGCCTGGCGCGCCCACCAGCACGTGGTCCGAATCGGTGGCAACGGAAGCACCGAAGACATCGTTGTCCTCGCCGGCCGGGTCACACAGTTTGCTCTGCTCGACCCAGCCCGATCCGTCCCAGGTGAAGGCGTAGACGGCGTCCTCACCCGGAGCCGTGATCAGCGCGTAGCTGCTGCAAAGAGCCACCCCGTTGCCGAAAGAATCACCGGGACCAAGGTCCGAGGACATCAATTTCGACGTCGCCGTCCAGGTTGCACCGTCGCGAACGAAGGCGTAGGCCGACCCGGAGAAGAGACCAACCTGTGCGTCCCCCGAAGCCCCGATGATAGCGTGACTGCCACCAAGAGCGACGGACTCGCCGAAGAACTGATTGGCAGTCCCGTCGGCGACTGTGAGCTTCTGCTGCTGGACCCAGAAGCCGCCGTCATCATAGAAGACGTAAGCAGAACCTGAGTCGTTGCCGTAATCGTTGTCGCCGGAAGCGCCGATGAGAAGGCAATTGCCGTCGAGCGCGATCGATACGCCGAAGCAGTCATCCGCGGCGCCGTCGGAAGCGGTTAGTTTCTGCTGCTGTGTCCAGCTCGCGCCGGCCCGACGGAAAACGTACGCCGCTCCGGCGTCATACCCGCGCGCGTCGTCGCCCCAGGAGCCGACGACTATCACGTTTCCATCCGTCGCGACGGCGCAGCCGAAACTGGCGCAGTTGGCGGCGTCAGAGGCGTTCAGCTTGGCCTGCTGGACCCAATTGGCTCCGCTGCGGTAGAAGACATAGGCAGCGCCAGTGTTGAGCGTGTCGGGATTTCGGCCTCCTACGGCCCCCACGACGGCGCAGTCGCCATGGATGGCTACTGAAGCACCGAAGTAGTGGCCCCACCCACCATCTGCAGCCATCAGCTTGGCTTGCTGGACCCACGTCGTCCCGTTGAAACGAAAGACGTAAGCCGCTCCGGCGTCATCGCTCATGCTGTCTTCGCCGGGCGCGCCGACGAGCGCATAGTCGCCGCTGACAGCAAGTGCATAGCCGAAACCATCCCCCGCTTCTTGATTCCGCGCCGCCAGTTTGGCTATCTCTTGGGCTCCTTGGAGCCGTGCTCCCAGGCCGAGCACAGCCGCGCCCGCCATGACGATGCAAAGAATGCACCCTTCTCTCTCCATACCCACCTCCTTTTGGAGCCCGTTGTCCTGCCGTTCCTGCCCGACGGCCTTACAGACGTCGCGATGATACCGTGCCCTCTCCGCTCCGGTCAATAACAGGTCCGGAATTTTTCCGGTCCTTCCGTTCACAAAACCGCCGGCTACCGGCTAACTGAACGAGAACCGCACTCTCCTGCCTTCGGTACGCCGCCTGTCGCGACGTCGCCCTTCCTGGCGCCCCGGTGCCGGCGCCGCCCTGCCTGCCACCAACCATCAAACCCCTGCCTGGAGCCTGCGTCACACACCGCGTCAGTCGTCCGCCGGCTTCTGGACCTGGCCTGTCATCGGCACGAAAACCACCGGCAGAACCTTCTCTCTCTCAAGCCGGCCTGCCTCGTCCTTGGTGATGAGAACCAAGTATTGATACCCGCTGTCGTCCCTGTGGGGCAAGATCATACGCCCGCCGGGACCCAACTGTTCGACCAGCGGTGGCGGAATTCGGTCCGCCACCGCGGTACCGATGATCGCATCGAACGGGCCCTTCTCGGGCCAGCCGAAATAACCGTCGCCGGTCTTGACGAAGACGTTTCGATAGCCCAACTCCTTGAGCGTCACAGCGGCGGTTTGCGCCAGGGACGGGATGATCTCGATCGTGTAGACCGCCCTGGCGATCTCCGCACAGACTGCCGCCTGGTAGCCCGAGCCGGTACCGATCTCCAGCACCCTTGAATTCGGGTCGAGTGCCAAGGCCTCGGTCATGAAGGCAACGATGTAGGGCTGGCTAATGGTCTGCCCCTCTCCGATGGGCAACGGACTGTCGGCGTAAGCGCTGGGCTGCTGCGCCGTCGGCATGAACGCGTGTCGCGGGACCGTCCGCATCGCTTTGAGCACGTTGGGGTCCTTGATCTGCCTGGCGTGAATCTGCCGCGCGACCATTTCGCGTCGCTCCTCCACTCGCTCTGCGAAGGCGACATGACTGTGGTCCGGCGGTGCTAACGCCGTGTCATTCGGCTCTGTGGCCTCTGGCGGGATTCCCCTCGTCGTGCCGTTCTCAGCCTCGACGGACAGTCGCGAACCTGGTTCCCGCCCCAAGTAGGTGGCAAACCAAAGACTGAGCACCACGACCAAGGCAAAGAGAATCCCCCAGTGCTCGCGCGGGCGAGTCGACTTCCGCTGTCGGGCAGCCATGTTCATATCCTCCAAAAGCATCCTCGCTCGTTCGGATACGATGACCGCTACTTCCTCGCCTTATTCTACTGTCTGCGCCGCCCTTGGAGCGAGCGTAAACTGCGGAAACTGCTTTATTTCGCGCCCTCACTCAGTCCGGTCAGGGTTCAACCACTCCAGACAGCTCGGGAATGAACAGAAAATCGGAGCTGGACAGCGACTGGTTATGCACTTGGACCGCCAGGACGTTCCATCCGGGCACGAGCAGATGCAGACGGTCGCTCAGGCTGACCCGGTCGGCCTGGCAGTCGCCGCAGCAAGCCTCGTGATTGTCTGTCGCGGCCGGCTGGTCGTGTGCAGGTGGGTTGGGCGCGAACCGCGCATCGACCCGGACCCCGTTGAGGTAGGCGATATAACCGTCGTCGAAGTCCATGGCAAGGGTCAGGCCGGTGAAGCGCGACGGGTCCTCCACGTGGAAGAGTCGTCGGGTATAAACGCTGAGGTAGTTGCCGCGCATGTCGGTCAGGTTTGTCGCCAGGTGGGACTCGTAGCCTGAGCCAGTCTCGTAGCCCACGCCGGTCGGCCCGGCGAGCCAGCCTGAATCGTCGAAGGCCAGCGTATTCCAGCCAACCGGCGGCTCCGCCGTCCCCTTGAAGTAGCGCCACTCGTCTCCGGCGACGATCAGCGGCTCGTCCAGCGTCCAGCGATACGTCACGGTCGAATGGCCCGTCAACTCGGCGTTGACCGGGTTGCCCAGCGTCACACCGGGCTCGCGCGGCAGCCAGCCATAGACCCAGACGAACGGTATCATCTTGAGGGTCTCGCCCGGAAGAAAACGGAGGGCGCCGGAGTCAAGGACGCTGTCGGCCTCTTTGACGACATAGTCCACGGAGACCACGTCCGCGGTGAACGTGCTGAGCCGAACCGGAAACCGCCACTGGAACTCTGCCATGTCAAAGACGGCCTTGGGCACGGCCAAGCCGATTCCCACCGTCCCGGCTGCGGGCGGCAGAAACGTGGCCAACAGATCTACCTGATTCGGTTCATCGTCGGGAGCCCAGAGCAGGTTGTCCGGATGATTGACGTTCGGTGCGCTAAGGTAGTTGTCGCGAATGTCCATCTGCGTCAGGTGAACCGTCCAGTCGTCCCAGGCACGACCCCAGACGTCGCGCCAGTTGCATAGCAGCAGCGATCGCGTGACCTTCAGGAAGCCGTTGTAGCTCCGATCGTAGTTGTCGCCGAACCGGGCACCCACCAGGTTCGCGCTAAGCAGGCAGCCCACGGCGTTGACGTCGGGAGCGCCGTAGCCACACTCGATGGCCTGGCCGCAATTCAGAACGACCGTATCGGTTACGATGGCGTGCCTCGGCCCGGATGACCAGGCCATCGCCTCGTGGTAGGTCGACTCGAACCAGCAGCGCTCCACGCTGACGGAGCCTGCGGCGCCTTCACCCGCGTCGATACCGTCATCGAGCGTCCAGCCGACCAGACAATCCGTGAACGCGTGCGCGCCGCCCGAAAGGTAGAAAGCATCGTTGTCGGCATCCGCGAAGGATGCCCGAGCCGAGGGGAACTCGATGAAGGCGCTGTCGGTCGCAACCACGGCGCCTCCGTTGTACTGGCCACAGGTGACAGCCTTCTGCACCAGGCAGCCCGTCAAGGTCAGGTAGCCATTCTCGCCGTGCCCGAGTTGGCCCCGGTTTTCCACGACAAAGCAGTCGGTCAAAGCCACGTGCGCGCCGTCGGAGACGTAGAAAAGGCATTGCTCGTCCCGGTGGCTGTGACCGTGTCCCGGATTGTTGTCAAACCAGTCCGAATCGGCTCCACTGGCAGTGAAGATCGCGCCGGTAAATTCACCGCTGCACGCGCTCGATTCGAAGAGGAAACCACCCCAGGGTGCGCTGCGGTCCTGGGCCGTGAAGACCACCGGACGCGCGCTCGTCCCGTTGACGACGATATGGCCTTCGACCGCAATCGTGACACCCGGATCGAGCACGATGACGTCGCCTGCGCCGATGGTCAGCGTCACGTCCGATGCAATGGTCAGGTCGTTGGTGACACGCACCCTGGCGTTCTCGCCCCAATCGACGGACGCAACGATATCTTCGGAGACGGTTTGCCAGGCCGTGGCCGCTTCGATGGCAATCTGTTCGGATACTCCCAGCGAGTGAAGCTTGGCCTCGAACGAGAGAGTCCCCGCGTCGGTTGCGGCCGGGAGAAAGACAAAACCGACCCCGCGCAAGAGTTCGAGCGGATGGTCGGCCGTAACGGTCCCGTTGACCCCGACGCGACGACCGGACTCGTCCTGGACGCGCGCGATAATGGGAATATCGAGGCCCAAGGGGTATCCAGCAGGAGCGATGACCTCCAGGCGCGCGCCGTCGAACTCCGATGACGCCGATGGGATGGCTGGGTACGGCGTCCAGACGGGCAGGCCCCACTCGGTATCAGCGCGCTCGCTCGCGCGGACGATAAAACGGATCAGCATCCGGTCTTCCACCCCGGACGGCGGCAAGCGGTGCTCCACAAACAGTTCATAGTACTGTGGCTCGGTCACCTCGATCGGCACGTCGGTGGCAATGGACTCGCCGTTGAGGCTGGCCGTGTATTCGTAGCCCGCTTCGGAATGGACCGTGAAAGAAACCCGGTCTCGATAGACCTCCTGGTCGGCGACGCCTTCGACCGAAATCTGCGCGAAGGCGACGCGAGCCTCCAGCAACAGGACCAGAACGAACGCGCAGTTTCGCATACCCTGACCTCCCGGAAGAACCGCGAGCATCCCACCCGCAGCGATCCACCTTCGTTGTATCGTCCGACGGGCAGTCGCGTGCGAACCAATTCGTTTGGAGTCCCGCCTTTAGGCGGCTTCGTTCTGACCCGCCTGAAGGCGGAACTCCCAACAAACCACTATTTGAGTTGCATCCAGAGATAGGCGTAGGTCAGGGCGCTGGTCAGGGCGCGCTGGCGGTTCGTGGACGCGGCCGCGTGGCCACCTTCGGTATTCTCGTAGTAGTAGACCTTGTAGCCCAGGCCCTCCATCTTCGCGACCATCTTGCGGGCGTGGCCGGGATGGACCCGGTCGTCCCTGGTGGAAGTATAGAAGAAGACCTCCGGGTAGCCCTTGTCCGCCGAGACGTTCTGATACGGCGAATACTTGCTGATATAGACCCATTGCTCCGGCACGTCGGGGTCGCCGTACTCGGCCATCCAACTGGCGCCGGCCAGCAGTTGACTGTAGCGTCTCATGTCCAGCAGCGGCACCGCGCAGACCACACCTTTGAACAGGTCCGGCCGCTGGGTGAACATCACGCCCATCAGCAGACCGCCGTTGGAGCCGCCCATGATGCCCAGATGCTGCGGCAAGGTGATCTTGCGGCGGACCAGGTCCTCAGCGACTGCGATGAAGTCGTCGTAGGCCCGCTGGCGGTTCTCTTTGAGCGCCGCCTGGTGCCAGCCGGGACCGAACTCGCCGCCACCGCGAATATTGGCCAGGACATAGACGCCTCCTTTGCTGAGCCACCCGGCGCCCTGGACGGCGCCGTAGCTCGGACGCAGGGAAATCTCGAAGCCGCCGTAGCCATACAGCAGTGTCGGGTTGGAGCCGTCGGCCTTCATAGATGTGGGTTTGACCACGAAATAGGGGATGCGTGTACCGTCCTTCGAGACCGCCTCCAACTGCTCGGCCTCGAGGCCATTGCTATCGAAGAAGGCCGGCAGGCTGTCCACTTTCCTCATGGTCTGGCCTTCGGCGACGTAGTGCAGACTGCTCGGGGTCAGGAAGTCCTCGTAGCTGAAGAAGAGCCGGTCCGATTGCTCGTCCGTCGAGACCACCGACAGGCTGCCGACCTGCGGCGTATCGACCCGCTTCTTCTGCCAGGCACCGTTCTGGAACCGGTACTCGTAGAGCTCGCTGCGGACGTTGTTGAGCATATTGACCAGCAACAAATTCCGAGTGTTTGAGTAGGAAACGATGTTCGACCGCGCGTCGGGCGCGACGATGACGGTGAAATCGCGGCTGCCCTGGAGGCACTTGTCGTAGTCGATGCCGATCAGCGCGCCCTGCTTATAGGTGGTGGGTCCAACGATCCAATCCGTCTTGAGCCGGACCAGCATCTGGTTCTTGAAGAACCCGCCGAAGTCAGCGTCGTCGGGGATGTCGAGCTTGATGATCTGGCCCTGCTCGATCACATATGTGTGCGAGGTATAGAAGGTAATCGCGCGGTTGATGACGTCGTACTGACGTTCCGGCGTGTCGATCGTGCTGCAGCCCACCGCGACGTCCTCCGCTTGCCCCTCGAAGACCGTCTCGGCTTCGCTCAGCGGCGCGCCCCGCTTCCAGCGCTTGGCGATGCGCGGATAGCCCGACTCGGTCAGACTGCCCTCCCCGAAATCGGTCTGCACGTAGATCGTGTCGAGGTCCTTCCACGAGACGGAGCTTTTCGCCTCGGGCAGATAGAAACCGTCCTCGACGAACCTCTTGGTCTCGGCGTCGAACTCGCGCACGACCACCGCGTCGCCTCCGCCCGGCGAAAGCGAAACGAGATACCGCTGGTAGTCGGGATACAGACCGGTCGCGCCTTTGAACACCCACTGCTGAGATTCTTCGTGCGAGAGCTTGTCGATATCGAGCAGCGTCTCCCACTTCGGCTCGCCCGTGAGGTATTCTCCCAGCGTGGTGCGCCGCCAAAGGCCGCGCTCGTTCTTGGCGTCTTGCCAGAAGTTGTACAGGTACTTGCCATGAAACGACGGATAGGCGATGCGCTCGTCGCTGTTGAGGATCTCCAACGCCCTGTCAAAGGTCTCCGGAAAGACCGGCTGGGCCTTCAGAACCGCCAGCGACGCCTCATTGTGCTGCTCGACCCAGTCCAGGGCCTTATCGCCCTCGACCTCCTCCAGCCACAGATACGGATCGGCCTGGTCCTGGGCCACGACGCGACCTACCGGCAACACCAACGACAACACCGACAACAGCACGATAGTCTGACCTTTCATTCGAAGCCTCCTTCAGTCAACCGGGACTGGGCCTGCTCTTGCTTCGTCTGCTGACGCCGTCAACAACGTTTGGGCGACCACGTATCGCACGATGATGGTACACGACCGGCGTCAGGTTTTCCACTCCACGCGGCAACGGAGGGGACGGCCTGCGGGCACTGCCCACGAGGTGAAGTGCGTTCTCCGGCTGGCGGGCTCAGATCATGATACCCATACCATGACGAAGTCGCGGATCTCCCAGGCTGAGCCGTTCCACTCGAGCAGATACACCCACCCGGACCCCACCCGGCCTCTCGTAGTGCCTGCATACAGAAGGGCCTGCGTATGATCGTCGCTAAACCCGACGCAAGAGACCTGGCTGAGCCCCGGACTGTCGGGGTACCGCTCGCCGAACAAGGACCAACCGTCGGGTTCCGAGAGTATCTCTGCCAGTTGCGCTTCTGACACCAGGACGATGTTCGGATCTTCAATCAAGTCCGGTTCGAGAGGAACGGACGCAAGGTTCTTGCGGCGGAAGTCTCTGAGCGTATCCTCTCGAACTCCCTCAAGCTTATCACGCACGAAATCCGCGTTCGCGTGGCGCCAGACGGTCTCTGCTTTCAGCACCACCGGGTCGGCCTGAGGATACAGTTGAGCGAAAAAGTCCCAGTAGACCGGATACGACGCGGCATCGCCCACCTCCAGCGGAATCCGCACTCCCTCGATATGCGCTTGCAGGACCAGCGCCAGTTCCTCCGGCCACTCGGTTGCACTGAGTGCGTGCGTGAGGAACTCGTCTTCCGAGGTTTGCCGGAAGGTGCGTGAGTAGCGCGCCCACTCAACCACTTCATCCGCATAGCAGCCAACATCGAGGCTCAGACTCCTGGCGACCAAGCCGTTCTGCGTCAGCCGGTCACCGTTCGAGAAACGCGGAGCAAAGATCGGCAGGTCAAGCCGGAGCACCTCGGTCCGGGCTTGGCCGCTGTGCAGACGCACGAAGCGACTGTACTCGTATGCGAGGTCGGGCCCGCCGGGAGGTAGGTCCGGCCGTCTGATCACCTGCAGCGCCGACCCGTCGTCCGAAAGACAGACCGCGAAATCCAGGTGTACCTTGTCATCGATATCGGCGCACACCCAGACGTCGTCGTTCGAGTCGTTGCGGGTGTCGTAGCACAACTCAAGCGTCTCCGGCGTGATCTCGAACCGGGTCAGCTCGATAACGACACCTTCCTTCCGCTGAGGCCCGTTCGGGTCGGAATCGACGGTCGGCAGGCTCTCGCCCAGCAACAGACCTGCCAGGACGATTGAAAGCACGCAAGTTGCACTCGCGCATTTCGCTACCATCATGAGACTGCCCTCCACTGCTAGGACCCGGATGCCGCCTGTGTCGCCATAGGTCCTATTATGCCTGAAACGGGCCCAAAAAGCAACGCGCGAGCGGAGCGTGTCCGCTCCATCTGAGCGAGAAACAAGCGGATTCCACCCGGCGTGCGAGCGATTCGCCAATCGGCGCGGAATTATTTCAGTGTCCCGGCATTCGCGTCGATAGAGGGGCAGTGAAATCAGGCTTCGCAGGAGGGCCGATGGATGAAGAGGGCAAAGGACATCTCGCTTCTGGAGCTGGCGATCGCGGGGGCCATTCTCGCGATCGCGGCAGCTCTAACCCGCATATTTCATCGAGTTTCGGTGTTTCTTGGTAGACAAATGGCCTAACTGGCTGTAGTGTAAGGAGTTGGAACAAATCCT
>JAFGLV010000165.1 GCA_016927855.1 Sedimentisphaerales bacterium | reverse complement strand
ATCCGGCCAGCCGCATCGCCGAACTGATCCCAGCCAATTGGCACGTTTCTCGCTCGTAAGGGACAACCCGTCAACTTCATCCACCTGGATACAGAAGCTCAGGCGGACAATTCCCCATCATGTATTTTGCCGGACAGTTACGAAACTTCAGACTTGACACTTGAAACGCGCCGGCACCGGCTCGCGGCCGAAAGGGCCCCACGGGTCCTTGCCGGCGGGGCGTGCGGACTCTGCGGCCTTTGCGGTTAAATGCTTGTTTTATAGGGGCTTACATTGCGCTGGTGCAAGCCTGCAATGGCACGATGGGAGCTTACAACGCCGTGGTGCAGGCCATCAAGGTGACGGTGCAAGCCTGTTTCGCGGCGGCGCGAGCGCCCCGGCCAAGGACGAACGCGTGATGGCGTCACTACGAACAGGCCATGTCCGTTCGTGTGGCACCCCCGCCCTCGGGGGTGGTCCCAGCCGAGGGCGGCTGGGCTACATCTCGGGTTCATCCGGAAAGAGCAGTGCCCATAATCCGCGACTATTTGCCGGCCGCACCCGGCGACTTCGCAATGCGGTGCCACGACCGCAGAATCGCGTGTAAATCGTTGTCTTGACAGGCTTTTTTTGTGTTACCGACCCCAACAAGGGCGCCTTATTAGAGTAGAAAGTAGATAGAGGACCGTGCGGGCGTGCGCCTTTTGGGGGCCATTCGGAAGTGATCGAATGAACTTCCCGCCGATCCGTTCTTTAACAAATGCTAAGCTCATGTTATGATTGAGTTTATGGCGCCGGGGCATTCACGGCGTGCGACGACGCAGCCTGTGCGTTTGTCGCCTGATGGAGCCTTCGGTAAGCCGACGGGGATGCGGGAATTGGAGTCCCGGATCGTTGGAGAGGGGAGCCGCCGGGGAAAGGAGATTTTACGATGTATTCGCAAAGAAAAAGCACGTCTTTGAGGGCAGTGGCGATGGCTGCGGCAGTTGCGGCCGCCTTGCTGCTGGCGCGGTCTTTGCAGGCGCAGCCGTCCCAGAGGGCTGCCAGCAGGGCCGCGTCGCGACCTGCGCCCAGTCGGCCTTCGGCGCCGGCGCCGCGGATCTCGACGCCGCGACCTTCGCTCAGCCGGCCTAGCATAAGCAGCCCGTCGCGAGCGATACCGCGTCTTTCGACGCCGCGACCGTCGATCAGCACGCCGCGTCGGATCAGCCCGCTGCGGTCGCCGCAAATCAACCGCACGCCGACTCCGAATCTGCGCAACAACTTCTCGATCCAGCGTCCGACGGTTCGGACCCCTGCGACGCCCAGGACGCCGAGCGTCAGTGCGCCGCGCAGCCCGGTGACGATCAGGCGGTTGCCACCCTTCAACGATGCGCGTTCGCAGACGACGCCGCAGACGACGCCACAGTTGAGTCCACAATCATCGCCGCGGCTGAGCCCCAACGCGGTGCCCCGCCTGAATCCGGATGTCGTGCCGCGTTTGAGCCCGAACGCGGTCCCGCGGCTGAGCCCAAATGTGGTCCCGCGTTTGAGTCCTGACGCTACGCCGCGGCTGAGCCCGGACGTGGTGCCCAGATTGAGTCCAGACGCAACGCCAAGCCTGAACCCGAGGGTGTCGCCGCGATTGAGTGAATCGATCGGAAGTCGCATTACTGAATCGTCCCGGACGCCTTCGCGGGTCACAACTCGGTATGGAGAGGACACCTCCTCGATTACGATCTACAGAGGGTCCAGCTCCGGCCGTCCCGCCGAGGAGATTTTCAACTCCAGGGCCGTTCGGGATCGAGAGGCAGCGATATCGCCGAGCGCGCGCGATTCGCTGACGCGCCGGCTGGTCGAAGGGCGGCGCCCGGCCGAGGTGCAGAACAGACAACCAGCCTTACCCGAGCGGCCCACAGGCCCCTCGGAGGCGTTGGGAAGCGGCCGAAGCGCGACGGAGCGCAGCACCGCCGAGTCCAGAGCGCTGGCCGGACGCCTGCGGGAGAGTATGCAGCGCTATTCGCCGGGTAAGGACAGCTCTGCGATGTTGGAGGCTCGCAGGCCGGACGCTGCGGCGAGCCGGACACCGACCGGCGAACTGAGCGCACGTACGGAACCGATGCTGCGCGACCGCATCCGCGAGCGCAGGACCGATTCGGCGATCGCGGCCCGTCCAACGCCCAGCGCCAGTGGTGGTGCCGAGCAGGTGCGAGTCGCCGGCTCGGAGATTCAGGACCGCCGTGGACTGCTAACGCGATTGCGTGACTACGGCCGACATGCGGGCGGACCCGTCAAGTTTGACGAGGGTCGCTATCTGGGTGGTCGCGACCAGCGCCACCCCCCGATCATCTATCGGGACCGGCCTGACCTGGTCAGATACGATACGCGCAGCGTCTACACCTATCGGGACCGCTACGACCGCCTGTGTCACCGCATCATCTGGCCGCGGTTCCACTACCCGATCTACTACTCGTACGGTCCCTACTTCGGCTTCGACTATGTATACCCCTACTACCATCGCAAGTACGTCTTCGTGAGCCTGGGTGGCTACTGGCCGGTAGGCTACAGCGACCTGCGGTATTACTGGTACGGCCACCATCCCTTCACCTGGTACGGCTATTACCCGATTCCGCGCGAATCCTATGGCGATAATTATAGTTACTATACCTATAATTACTACATGGATCAGAACGGCAACTACACGGATAGCGCTTACTACACCGACAACACTGGTTCGAGCGCCTTGCCCTATGGGATCGATGCAGAGACGTATGCCAAGGTGCAGAGGCGGCTGGCCGAGCAGCAGGCACAGGAGCCATCGGCTCAGACCCGCGTAGACACATTGTTCGACGCGGGTGTCAAGAGCTTCGAGGCCGGCAACTATGTCGATGCCGTGACACGTTTGGCCGAAGCGATGGAACTGGCGCCCGACGATGTGATTCTGCCTTACGCCTACGCACAGGCGCTGTTCGCGGCCGGGCAGTACGCCCAGGCGGCCGAAGTGCTCCGCGCGGCGCTGGCGAAGGTCTCGCCTTCCGACGAGGGCGTCTTCTACCCGCGCGGGCTCTATCCGGATGACGACACGCTGTTCGAGCAGATCGAAGACCTGCTGGACAAGGTCGAGGATTACAGCTACGACACGGATATGCAGCTTCTGCTGGGCTACAACCTGCTCGGCATCGGTGAAACCGAGTACGCACGCGGGCCGCTCGAACGCGCCGCCCAGGACTCGAGAAACGCCAAAGCCGCCAAGGTGCTGCTGAACCTGGTCAAGAAGCTGGAAGCCGCGACGGTGGCGGACGGCAGCGCAAAAGTCGACACCCCAAACGCGGTCAGCACGGCGCCCGCTGAAGCCAACGCCAAGGCGGAAGCCAACAAGCGAATCACCGACGCTCTAGACAAGGCAGAGGCAAGCGCTCGCGCCAAGGCTGAAGCAGCGCCGTCCGCGACAGACAGCAACGACGCCGGCCGGGCTCTACCGGTCGATATCGGTGGCGTGACACCGGCGCAGCCGGCCGAAACGGAACCCAACACCGACCCCGAGGATCTCGGGGTCGGCGCGGGGGCGAACGGCAGCTCTCAGATGGACCTGCCTGTTGAGCTCGGTGAGCCCAACCGCAGCAGCCTGGCGGCGGTACTGATCGACCGGTCGGCGACGCCTGCGATGCTCACGCTGCTGGGTGGTGCGGCGTTTTGCCTGGTGCGCGCCAACAAGCTTTTTCAGCGCCAAGTCTGAGGCCAAGCCGACGACAGGGACCGAACGAGAGCTGGAATGGGCGGCGCCGGCACATGAACTTTGACAACAGAACAGAGCAGCGGCAAGGATCGGGAGCGGCTGGGTCGGCCGGGAATGTTTCCGGTTGCCGGTTGAGTTCCGCATACCCCTGCGATAGAATGGATGTTTTCGGGGCGCTGCGTCCGGCGCCTTCTGTCGTGAGCAGGGAGATCGTCCCGCCGTCCCAGCGGCGGGAAGGACCTTGAATCGGAGAACGAAGTAACCGGATATGGACAAGCGGCTGCGTAACGCACTGAGAGGTTTGACGTCTTCCGATGCCGACTCGCGTCGCCGGGCCATGGAGCCCTTTGTCCGAGCGACGTTCAACATCTTCATCAAGCACCTGTACCGCTATCTCGGCAATGAGGTCGAGTGCGAGGACGTGCTGGAAGACGTGTATGCCGACATCTGGGAAGACCCGAGTCACTTGCGCGATATCGTCAACGAGAGACACCTCTTGCGAACGGTGTACCTATACTACATGCGCAAGCGCCTCCGCGAAGTGTATAGAAGGATGAACCGAAACCTGTCGATGTCGCAGAAGGATATGGAGGACCTGGTGGCGCCCGAGCTGGGCCTCTGTGAAATGACCTCCCAGGCGGAGCTCAAGCAGCTTTTGCACCGCATGATGGGCAAGCTCAAGGCGCGGGAACGCAAAGCCATCGAGCTGTGGATGCAGGGGATGTCGAATCGGGCGATTGCCAATCAACTGAAAACGACGGTAGGGGCCGTCAAGATGCTCGAGTTCAGGACGATTTTGAAATTGAGGGGAATGCTCAAAGATTGCTGCGAGGAAGAAGAGTGAATGTCTTCCTCCGATGGGAGCGGTTTACCATGTCGAACGCAGAACGTGAAATTCAGGAATTAGTGGCCGACTATGCCGTGGCGCTTCGCGACGGGTGTCTGCCGGGCTTTCTGAAGTCTCTGAGTCGTGAAGAAGCCAAGCGGATTCGTGACTCGCGCGATTTCTGGGAAGCGACGGAGATGGTGCGGCTGATCAACAGCGCCGGGTTCGGCGACAAGGTGGTGACGCCGGATGTGGGGCTTTTTATCTCACGCGTTGACGCCGGGATTGCCTCGCGGCTGAAGAAGGCACAGACGTCAACGCGCAGTCGCACTCGCAATCACGCGAGCCTGTAGCCGAGCCGTGGTCCGATTGACGTAATGATATGATCCTAGACAGTTACCAGTGTTCTTCCTGCTACTTCGAAGATAAGGAACCCAGCAGTCGCATCGATCCCGCGACGATTTCCCCGCCTCAGCCGAGGCGGACTTTCCAGAACGTGCTCGTCGTCTTCGTCTGCGTCGAGCGGTACGACAGCCGCCAAGAAATCGAGCAGGTCGCCGACGAGTTTGGGGCGTTGGCGGATCTGCTCGGCAAGCGACCTATCGTCTTGTGTCCCAACGTGCATCTGTCGGTGGACAGAGCGCCGGAAAAGCAGGCGGTCCTGCTGGTCGCAGAATTGGAGAAATTGCTTTCCGAACGGGGTTACGAGGTCCATCGCCTCTCGTTCGGCTATCACAAGAAGTACGGCCTCGAGTGCAACGGCAACGTCGGCAGCGTCGTCGGTCGGCGCTTCTACGGGTCCGAGCGCAAGCAGTTCCTGCGCCTGCTGACGCGTCTGGGCGTCTGTCCGCCGGACACGCTGCCCAAGGACATGCCGGTCTGGGCCGAAGTCCTGATGGAGCGTCAGCTCAAGGTGCTCGGCAACCGGCGCGAGACCTACGACGTCGCCAAGCAGATGGTCGAGGACCAGTTGGACGCGACCGGCAACGGGGAGCTGTGGACCTGCATGTTGTTCGAAGGCGAGCGGCAGCCGATGGACGACTACCTCAGCCAGCTCTACACCATTATCGAGAACTACCCGGACGTGCGCGTGCATCGCGCGATGAACCTGAGCGTCCCGGGGTTCTCGAACGCCGCCAGGCACCTCTTCCGGAAGTATCCCGATGCGATCGAGTCGGGTCGATTGCGCATCTACAACAGCAAGGTCTCGGATATCGAGTTTCTCCTGTCCCGTCACGCGGTGCTGCTGGCGTTTCCGCAGATTCCGCGCAAGGCCGGGTCCCATGCCGGAGAGATCTCCTTCGGGATCTACTGCAAAGACGCGGATTTCGCCAAGAATCTCATCCAGTGGTACCGCACGTTTCTGGTCGATCCCCGCTTCGGGTGGATTCGCACCGAATCGGACCTGGACGAGGTGATTAGCGAATTGGAGGAGGAGGCGTTCCAAGAAAAACATGAGGACGATTAACAGTGGAAAATCCGAAGCACGAATCTCGAAATCCGAAACAGGCACGAAGGCAGGCTGTGAATATATAGAAGCACGAAATCCGAAACTCGAAACAAATCCAAAGGACCGAAATCCCAATGTCCAAAACGGCTCTTGCCTGGCCGGGAGGTTTTGAATTTCGAGCTTGGGACATTTGGATTTGTTTAGGATTTCGATATTCGTATTTCGGATTTAGCCGAGGTGCTGGCTTCGGGTTTCGGATTTCGAGATTCGTCCTTCTGACTTTCGGGAACAGGTGACGGTGCATACGGTGTTGTCGGCGGCACTCGTGGTGGTCTACGTGTGTGTTCTCACGTGGGTGGCGCTGCGCGCCCGTGCCGCGCGCGAGTACGAGGAGTTCTCCCTGGCCCGGCGGGCCTTGCCGCTGCCGCTGATATTCGGAAGCCTGTGCGCCACGTATGTCGGCCCCGGGTTTTCGATCGGTTTCGTCGGCAAGGGCTTCACCAGCGGGGCTCTCTTTCTCGGGGTGGGCCTGGCCTATTCGCTCCAGAATATCCTCGTGGGCCTGTTCGTGGCGCCGCGTTTGCGCGCCCTCGACGACTGCCACACCGTCGGCGATGCCATCGGGCAGAAATACGACCGGCGTTGCCACGTTTTTGCCGGGATCATCTCCGTCAGCGTCTGCACGTTCCTGGCCGCGGTCATGGCGCATGCAGGCAAGGTCGTGCTGACCGAGATGTTCGGCCTGCCCGGCTGGGCATCGGTCGTCATCGTCGTCGGCGTCACGGCCCTCTACACCACGTCCGGCGGCTTGCGGGCCAGCGTGGTGACGGACGCGTTTCAGTTCGCTGCCTTTGCCATCTTGTTGCCGATGATATTGCTGCTGGTCTTGGGCTTCCATTTTGAGGGAGGCGCATCCGCTTTCGCTGAGAAGCTGTGGGCCGCGACAGGCGAAGGGATCGCCAAGAGGACACAACTGGAGATCGTCGGTCTGATCGCGGCATTCCTCTTGGGCGAAACACTCATTCCACCTTATGCCAACCGGGCTTTCGCTTCGCAGACCACAGGAGTCTCGCGCAATAGCTTCGTGATGGCCGGTGTATTCAGCGTGCTCTGGTTTGTGGTTATGATTGCCCTCGGTATCTTGGCGCGAGGGGTCGTGGACATCGACACAAAGGAAGACTACGTTCTGCTGATTCTGGTCAAGCGGATCATGGCGCCGGAGTGGCAGGGGGTGTTACTGGTGGTGCTGGTCTCGGTGGTGATGTCGAGCCTCGATTCGTTGATGAACGCCGGCGCCGTGGCGTTCACGCAGGACATCGCCAAACCGGTCGCCCGCCTGGGCAACGGGTCGGCTTTGGCAACGGGACGCTTTGCGACCATCGCGATCGCGCTAGTCGCCGGGCTCAGCACGCCGTTCGTTCCCGACATCATCGATGGGCTGTTGATCTGCTATACCATCTGGGCTTCGGCGGTCCTGCCGGCCCTCGTGCTGGGGCTTTGGCTGCGGCGGCCTCGACCACTGGCGGCCCTCCTGTCGATGACGACCGGCACGGTGGTTTCCCTCGTTGCCATCGTACTACTGTTCGTGGACCCCGAGATGGGCCGCTTCTCGGTCATTATCGTGCCGGCGCTGGCCGCGGCGCTGCTGGCCTACCTTGTCGGCCATCTGATCGGGCGCGAAAGGAGGGCCTGACCTATGGCAACCGCTATCGTCGTCGTCATCGTCATTGCCTCGCTGCTGGTGATTGCCAGCGGGATATGGGTGGCGATCGGTCTGGTCACGACCCTGACCGGCCCGAAATCCGAGCGCCCGACGGCCCAAGAATGCCACGATGCGCACGGCCCGTAGCGCGGGCCGCCGGTGGCAATTGTCATTTCGACTGGAGGACTGCCTCTGGCAGGCCGCAATGGAGAAATCCGGCCGAGAACGAAGCGGCTGTCTCATTCGCGGCCAGATGTCTCGACTGCGCTGCGCTCCGCTCGACATGACAAGAAGGTCAATCACTTGCGTCACGTACGAACGTGCAGTACACCCGCCTTGTGTCGCCGCGCGGTTTTGGCGTAGTGTGCAATCGCGCGATGGGATACAGTCCTGACAAAGGCTGGTCGAGTGACCTTTCGTGAGTCTTGTAGGATGGGCAACTTGTTGCCCATCCTGCTACTGTGGTAGTTGCGCGTGTGAAACAGCGGGATAACCGAAGGACGTCGATGGAGCAATCAAGAAGAGCGAAGCACCATCGTTGAGGTCGTATGGATTGGCGTTCAAGCAAGGAAAACGCCCGCTGGGACAAAGCCATGGATCGACTCATGTGCTGTCAATCGGGTCTATCGGTGTTCTGAGGGAGCTGCCGCGAGAAGGGGGTCGGCAGAGGCTGACTCAGGTTATTCAAGACAGCCAATAGGAAAGGAGACAACCAAGATGACAAAGAGAACGAAGCGATGGATGAGAACCAGAAGCAAAGGCGTCATCAATCGTTCTTTGTGGCGATGGATGGTGCTCGTGGCGGTTGGGGTGATGGCGGTCTTATGTTGTGTGCATGCCGTGCTTGCCTCGGCCAATCACGGCAAAGTCTCTATGCACCCAGCGCAAGAAGTAGCAATAGCAGCCGAGGCAGATTTTATGATGGGCCGGATAGACGACATGTTCGCTTTCTCCACGGGTTGGGAGGATCAAGAAGCGAAGGACAAGCTCATTAGTTACTTCAAGAGAAGCTCTGAGGGAACCGAGATTCTTGCGTGCAAATTCGGGCCGGTGGAGATCCCTCAGGGTGAAACGGTTGACACGGCTACGCGTGTCGCCATCCCGGTCCCAAGCATGACCGATAGAACTCGTGCGACCGGGAAGATATGGGAGAGTAAACGAGTCCCGAATGCCGATAATGGAGCCTTTGTAGTGTTGGAGAAACGAGAGACTTTAGGTGGGCCAAAGTGGTGTTCGATGGACGTTTCTCCCGGGGGAGGGCCGGGCCTGCGAGAGTGGCTAAGGCTCCCTCGTAAGAAGGTAGCGGACTCGCCGACGATTGTCATGAAAAAGGCCGTAGTAGTTCAGATTCTCGATGCCAACGACACGGTCACAGACCAGAAGATCATCTACTTTGACAAATGATCGACCCGCAGTCGTCGTTTGTTGGACAGCGTGAGTGGTGTGTTTCCGAGGGGGCTTGCCGCGCAAGCAGGTTCCTCGTACCTGCGGCGACAGGTCTGGGCAACCCTCCGCAGATGTAGGGAATGCCCTGTGCCCTTCGGGTGTCAATAAGCCAAATGAAAAGGGCGGACGGAAAAACGTCCATAGAAATGGATGATTGACATGACACGCTCCCCACTTGAAGCGGAATTATACGGATAAGGAAAAATTCTCAGGCTCCGTGTTGTCATCCTGAATGGAGCGCAGCGCAGTGAAGGATCTAGCCTGCGACCGAGACAACCGTCGTAGACGATACCCAGATCCTTCGGCTTTGCCTCAGGATGACACGTCGTGTGCCGCCTGAGAACTTTTCGGAAAGCGTATCAGAACTCATTAGCGCCAGCGCCGGCGCGCAGTTTTGGCATGGTGAGAAATCGCGCGATGGGGTACAATCCTGCGCGAAGGCTGGTCAGGTGGCCTTTGGTGAAACTGTCAGGAGATTCAGTCCAGGAGGCCGACATGCTGACACCTCGTTCACTGCCGAAGTTCTTATTGTCTGTCGTTGTGACCTTCCTCGCTGGCGGTTCAGCTTTCGGGGTTGAACAAACATGTTCCGTGCGCGTTGGGGAGCTGCGTTGCGAGTACCTCAAGGACCCGCTCGGGATCGACGTGACCAAGCCGCGCCTGAGTTGGCAATTGGCCGCGACCGACCCGGATGCACGCGGGCAGCAGCAGACGGGCTATCACATCCTGGTGGCTCGTACGAGAGCCCTTCTGGATCACGGCACAGGCGACCTGTGGGATTCAGGGATGGTCGCTTCGGACCACGTCGTCTACGATGGCACGTCGCTGACGTCGGGCAGCGAGTGCTTCTGGAAGGTGCGCGTCAAGGACGAAAAGGGCGCCGTCTCCGCCTGGAGCGAACCGGCACGCTGGACGATGGGGCTGCTGGAACAGGCCGATTGGACGGCCAAGTGGATCGGCGCCGAGAAGGTGTTTGCCCGCAAGGAGGGATGGCCGCCACCGGATAACGACGTGCCCGATCCCTGGCTGCGTAAGACATTCACTTTGGACGGGGCGCCGCGCCGTGCTACGATCTATGTCGCGTCGGTCGGCTATCACGAGCTTTACGTCAACGGAACGAAAGTGGGGGATGCGGTGCTCTCGCCCAGCGTCGTGAACTATCGCAAGCGGGCTCGCTATGTGACTTACGAGATCGCCGATCACCTCAAGCAGGGCCAGAACGTCATCGGTCTGTGGCTCGGGGTGTCTTGGTCGATCTTTCCACAATACAAAACGCCGGACAAGCCTCAGACGCCGATGGTCCTCGCCCAAGCCGATGTCGAGCTGCCCGGCGGGCGAAGCCTGCGAGTTGTGACGGATGAAACCTGGCGGACCCATCCCAGTCCCAACACGCTGCTGGGTGTCTGGGACTTCATGCACTTTGGCGGCGAGCTCTACGACGCCAACAAGGAGGTCGCCGGCTGGTGCGAACCCGATCTCGATGACTCCGGTTGGCAGCCTGCTAAGGTGTACTCACCCAATCTGTTGCTGTCGGCAGAGATGATCGAGCCTAACCGGCGCATCAAAGAGATTCGTCCCATCGGCGTTGAGCAGATTAAGCCCGGAATCTACCGCGTGGACCTGGGCGTGAACGTGACCGGCTGGCTGGAGATAGACCTGCGCGGCCAGCCCGGCGACACGATCGAGATGAAGTTCTCCGAGCGCTCCACCACCGACATGACCCACCGGCTCCGCAGCAAGTATGTCCTGGGACCGACCGGCGCAGGGATGTTCCGCAATCGGTTCAACTACTTCACCGGCCAGTGGATTACGGTCGAGGGGCTCTCGTACCAGCCCAAGCTTGAGGACATCCGCGCCTGGCTGGTGCGCACCGACTACGAGCAGGCCGCGGATTTTGAATGCTCGCACGAGCTGCTGAATCGAATCTACAACACGACGCTCTGGACCTTCGAGGACCTGAGCCTGGGCGGATACGTGGTGGATTGCGCCCATCGCGAACGCATGGGCTACGGTGGCGACGCACATGCGACGACCGAGTGCGGCCTGAACAACTATCAACTCGGTGCCTTCTACACGAAATGGAGCCAGGACTGGCGCGACGTGCAGGGTGGTGACAGCGCCTGGGGCACCGGCGGCGACAAGGCCGAGACGAAAGACACGGTCGAGAGCGGCAACCTGCCGTATACCGCACCCACCTATTGGGGCGGAGGTGGGCCCGCCTGGAGCGGTTTCTGCGTCACGTTGCCTTGGGAGATCTACGAACGCTACGGCGATACGCGCATCCTCGTGGAGAACGTAGCGACCATCGAGCGCTGGCTGGCCTTCCTGGAAACCAAGGCGAAGGACAACATGCTCGTGCGGTGGGGCGGAGAATGGGACTTCCTGGGCGATTGGCTCTGGCCGGGCGCGCGCGGCGTCAACGGCGATACGCCTGAGACGCTGTTCTTCAACAACTGCTACTGGATCTACAACCTGCAAACCGCCGCACGGATCGCCGAGGTGCTTGACCGTGAAGACCTGGCGAGCCGGTATTGCGCGCGGGCCGAGCAGGTTCGCGATGCGGTCCACGCGAAGTTCTTCGTTCCCGCCGAGAACAGCTACGTCAACGGCCTTCAGGGTTACCTGGCCATCGCGCTGCTGGTGGACCTGCCGCCGGAGCAGTTGCGTCCGGCCGTGTGGCGCCGGCTCGAAGAGGAGATTCTCATCACTCGCAAGGGCCACATCCACGCCGGGATCACCGCCGGCGCGTTCCTCTACAAGACGCTGCTGGGTGCCGACCGCCAGGACCTGCTCTTCACGATGGCCAACAAGACCACCTATCCTGGCTGGGGCGCCATGCTGCAGAACGGCGCCACGACGATCTGGGAGTCGTGGAATATGGACAACTCGCTGTGCCACAGCTCCTATCTCTACATCGGCACGTGGTTCATCGAGGGTTTGGCGGGGATCAAGGCCGACCCGCAGCGGCCGGGTTTCCAGCACTTCATCATCAAGCCGGGCATCGTGGACGATCCCTCGCTGACCTGGGTCCGCGCGCACTACGACTCCCTCTATGGCCGGATCGAGAGCGATTGGAAGATCGATGAGAGCAGGGGGCTCTATCTGAACGTCACTGTCCCGCCAAATACCACCGCCACCTTGTACTTGCCGACGACCGACGCGAAATCCGCCACCGAGGGTGGTCGGCCGCTGTCGGAAGTCGGCTCGCTCAGTCACTCGGACACCCGCGCGAGCCAAATCGTCCTCGAACTCCAGCCGGGCCACTATGAGTTCACCTCCAGTCTGGCAGTGCTGGGCAAGTTGTGAGGTGGCGAGGCGAGCAAGAAAATGGTACTATCGGGCCAGTCCGTGTGGTAAAATGCCCTGCTGAAGTTGGGTTGATGACATGATGAACCGGCCGAATCCTCCCCGCACTGACGTGGGGATTCCGCCCTGCATTGAAGAAAGGACCAGATCATGGGTCAGATCACTCGCCGCCGATTCCTGAAAAGCAGCCTTATCGCCACCGCAGGCGCCTACGCCGGCTTGGCTTCACGAGGGAGTTTGCGCGCCGCCGAGAGCAGCGCCGCAGAGGTGCGTCTGGCCGTGCTCGGCGTCGGCGGACGCGGCAGCGGGCACATGCGCGAGTTTCAGGACTTGCCCGGTGTCACCGTTGTGGCCGTCTGCGATCCCGACCAGCGGCGCGTCGATCAGAACGTGGCTGACTACAAGCGGCGCTACGAGAAGTCAGTGGACGGCTACACCGATCTGCGCCGCGTCCTGGACCGCGACGACGTGGATGCCGTCAGCATCGCGTCGCCGAATCACTGGCATTCGCTGATGACGGTCTGGGCCTGCCAGGCGGGCAAGCACGTCTATTGTGAGAAGCCGGTGAGCCACTCGATCTGGGAGGGCCGCAAGATGGTCGAGGCGGCCCGGAAATACAACCGCATCGTCGAAGCCGGGACGCAGCAGCGTTCGTGCCCGGCGGTCATCGAAGCGGCTAAGGACGTCCAGGCCGAACGGTGGGGCAAGGTCAGATGGGTCCATTGCTCCCGGCTCAACTCGCGCGAGCCGATTGGTAAGGTCACCGAACCACAGCCGGTTCCGGCGTCGGTCGACTACAATCTCTGGGCCGGTCCGGCGCCGATGACGCCCGTCATGCGCAAGTCGTTCCACTACGACTGGCACTGGCAGTGGAACTGGGGCGACGGCGAGATGGCCAACTGGGGCGTCCACTATCTCGATGACCTGCGCCACATTCTCGGCTGGGATGACCTTCCCACCAAAGTCGTCAGTGCAGGCAATCGCTTCGCCTGGGACGACAACGGCCAGACCCCTAATATGCACTTCGCGCTGTTCGAGCACGGCGACGTCAAGGTGGTGGTGGATATCCGCAATCTGCCCGACCCGCAACGCCGGGGCGGCCGCGAGGGTGCCGTCTACCTCGGCCGTCGCGACGGCAACTACATCCAGTGCGAGAACGCCACGGTCCGCATCTCGCGTGGGGGCGGCGGCGCCTACGACGAGAACGGCCAGCGCGTCCACCAATATCGCGGAGACAGCGGCGCCGGCCATACGCAGAATTTCATTGACGCGGTCCGCAGCGGTCGGCGCGAAGACCTCAACGCCGACATCGAGGTCGGCCACCTCAGCACCGCGATGGCCCACCAGGCGAACGCCGCCTGGCGCGCCGGCGCCGAGGCCTCCGTGGACGAGGTCCGCGAGAGCATCAAGAGTCACGAAGACGCGCTGAACACGCTGGGCGACATGCTCGAACAGCTCGAAGGCAACAGCGTCGATCTCGCCAAGACACCCTTCGTGCTCGGACCCCAGTTGACCTATGACTGCCGGCAGGAGCAGTTCGTCGGGCCCAACGCCGAGAAGGGCAACAAGTACCTCAAGTATACCTACCGCGAAGGCTTCGTCATGCCGGAGAACGTGTAAGACCGGCTCTGCTACTCGGAGAACAACTCCGCCAGGGCGTTCAGCAGGCTCTGACGTGTCGTTTTCGATAGCGTGGCGACTCGTCTGGCGAGGCGCTGCTTGTCCACGGTGCGGATCTGATCGACCGCGGCCACGCCCGGTTTGCCCCGGAGGTCTGTAGGTACGCGAAACGGATACGTCCTTCCGGTCGTCAACGGGACCACGATCACCGTGCGCAGGTGCTTGTTGAGCTCGTCGGGAGAGACAATGGCCGCCGGCCGGGTCTTCTTGATCTCGCTGCCTATCGTGGGATCGAGATTGACCAGCCAGACTTCGAACCGCTTCATGACCACGATCCTTCGAAGTCATCCAGTGTCGCGTCCCATTCGCCCAGGTCGTCGTGCCCCGCGTCATGGCACGCCCTGGCTGCGCCTTCCCAGCCGGCGCGAGCCGGGCGCGCGGATGAGAGGATGACTCTGCCATCCTTGATCTCCATTTCGATCTCATCATGGAGACCGGCCTGCTCGATCACGGCCTTGGGCAAACGGATGCCTTTGGAATTGCCGATTCGTATCAGTCTCACGACCATATCTATGCCCTTCACGTCGAAGACAAGTGCCACTATGTAATTACATTATATTTACTTTCGGAACGCCGGACAAGAGAAAATGCAGGACCTGTCGGCAAGCGGACGCACTTCATAGTTGTCGGTAGATTCTGCTTGAAGCTGTCATTTCGAGCGGAGGACCGCCGCAGGGCGGCCCGCAGTCGAGAAATCTGCGCAAGAACGAGCTACAGCCATATCCGCGGCACGGGGCGTTTTCATTTTTCGCTGTGAGGGCTTGAGAGGCCCGGTCCGACCGCTATAATGAGCCATTCGCGTAAGGAATGGAATGTCGTATTTGTAGTGGGAGACGCTTTAAATGGCAGATGCTTTCAAAGGAAACGCCGTCGTCGGGCAGTCGGGTGGGCCGACCGGGGTCATCAACGCTTCGCTGGTCGGCGTGATCGAGGAATGCCGCAAACACCCCGAAATCGGCACGCTCTACGGCGCCGTCCACGCGGTGGCGGGCATGGTCAAAGACGATTTCATCGACTTGGGCAAGCTCAGCACCGAGACGCTCGAGACGGTGGCCGCGTCGCCTTCGTCGGCACTCGGGTCCAGCCGGGACAAGCCGGATGCGGAGTATTGCCGCAAGATCATCGAGGTATTCAAGAAACGCAAGATCCGCTATTTCTTCTACATCGGCGGCAACGACTCGGCCAACACCGCGCACATCCTCAACACCGTCGCCGACGAGACGGGCTACGACATCCGCTCGTTCCACGTGCCCAAGACCGTCGATAACGATCTGCTCGTGACCGACCACTGCCCCGGCTATGGCACCGCGGCCAAGTTCGTCGCCTGCGCCCTGATGGGCGACGACCTCGACAACCGCGCGCTGCCGGGCGTGAAGGTCGACGTCATCATGGGCCGTCACGCCGGGTTCCTCACCGCCGCGTCCGCGCTGGGCAAAGTCCGCGAGGACGACGGTCCACACCTGGTCTACGTGCCTGAACGTCCCGTCTCGATGGACAAGTTCATGTCCGACGTCGAAGGCGTCTACCAGAAGCTGGGTCGCTGCGTGATCGCGGTCAGCGAAGGCATCTGCGACAGCGACCGCAAGACCTGGGCCGAGAAGCTGGCGGAGAACGCCGAGCGCGACGCGCACGGCAACGTGCAGCTCTCCGGCACCGGCGCCTTGGCCGACTTCCTGGCCGGACAGATCAAGGGCAAGCTCAAGATCAAGCGCGTCCGCGCCGACACCTTCGGCTACCTGCAACGCAGCTTCGCCGGCCTCCAGTCGGCGGTCGACGTCGATGAAGCCCGCCGCTGCGGCCGCGAAGCCGTCAAGCTGGCCACCAAGCACGACAACGGCTCCGTCGCGATCAAGCGCACCGGCAACGGCAAAGATTACGCCGTCGAGCTGTTCCGCACCGAGTTGAAGAACGTCGCGGAAAAGACCAAGTCGATGCCGGTCGAGTTCATCAACGGCGCCGACAACGGCGTCACCGACGCCTTCGTCAAGTACGCGATGCCCCTGGTCGGCGGCCTGCCCAAAACCGAATACCTGGGCACCCGCCCGAAGGTATAAGCGGCGGGATACGTAGCATCGGCATCCTTTCGACTGCGCTCAAGGCAGGCTTTGCCCATGAGTCGCAGGACCATCTTGGTCCTGCTTCACGGGCGAGACGCCCGTGCTACGACAAACGCGATTCCCGGGCTCCGTTCATGCACCCATCCGTCTGCGTGCTCGGGGCCTTTCTCTTACCAGCCTTTTGCGGTCGTCCCTTGGGGGTGAACTGCACGTTTGTAGGCCACGCAGGCGGCCGGTCGATTTGTTATGTCGAGTGCAGCGAAGCGAAATCGAGACATCTGGCTGCGAATGAACCAGCCGCGTCGTTCTTAGACAGATTTCTCTACTGCGGTCCGGCTGCGCCGGGCTTCCGGTCGAAATGACAAACGCAGTCACCACCGTATTCCGACCACGCCCTCGGACCGACGCCGACTCCTAAGTCGCGGGCCGGACGGTATCCCGTCTGGTCTATTCCGGTTTGAGCCGGTCGCGTATCTCAGCCAGCAGCGATTCGACCTTCTCGTTGTGCCGGCCCTACGCCGCCATGATCTTCCACAGTTTCCCGTCGATCAACGCCACGCCAATCAGGATACAAACCGCCACTATTTCCACGCCAGGCTCCTTCCATCCAGTTGCTGTTGCATTTGCCTCGACGCGCACTACGCCGTGACGCCGGCGGGCGTTGTCTGAAGGGGCAACCCCCTGTGGTTGCCCCTTCGGCAAGCTCAGGGCAAGCTCTGGGCGGGCACGGGAACCCGTCCCTGCCCATCCCGCAGCTTGTACCTGACACATTCCGAGATCCTTCTTTCGCACGACAAACAAATTGAGTAAGGCGTCACCCGGAATTCTTACTCTCTTGCCTTCTTGTCATACGGGTCGTAGGATGTCATACGGTGACGTGCAACCCTTGGGCGCGCTTGATTGCCATGTGAAATAGGAGGCAAGCAGATGGATGTGAACAAGTTTGATCTATGGAACGATCAACAGATGCGGTTCAAGAAGGCTCTGCTTGAGCATGATCCTCACATCTGGTTTCCACGTCTGCGGGGTAACATGAAAGAGGACGATCCTACCAACTGGTTCATAGCGTTTGTTCCGCCGTCTTGGGGCCGTTGGGAGGAGGCAGTTTACGGCGTCCATTTCGACTTCACATACGGTCGGCCTCGTCGCCTGCCTGAGAGAATCAGGTTGGTTATCGGCGTTGAAACCATTATTCAGCCATCGGCATGTCAAGCGTTCAAAGAAGAAGTGATATCGAGGGTAAACGCGGCAGCAATCAGTGTTCCCGGCTTTGTGTTGCAGGCACAGCCTCGGAAGAAACTCCTGGAAACCGATCCAGCTAATCCTATTCCATTCAACAATCAATCCTGGCGGATTGCCCTGGATCGCTACACCACTTTGCAGCCTTTGATTGAGGTAATTGCCGCTGTCGCCAGGCAGTACCACGAAAGAGATGCCTTCGCGATCAAATGGATTTCTCCTCCCGGCGGTTACTTGGCGAGATTTCCTATCGAATCATATTCCTGGAGAGTTCTGTCATCAACCGTTTGCATCAAGGAAATTGATAGGTCGGTCCTGTTGCACGGTGGAAGCGGAATCCCAGACGAGATCAGGTTCTTCTTTGGCATTGGAAATATGACAATCGGAGAACGGAGAGACATTGGACTGTACCATGGCGGGATGCCGTATGAAGCACATGTTTTGATGGACCGTCCGGCGGCGCCCCGAACGCAGTTGCGTTGGAATGGGCCTTTCTCAGAGTTACTCCAAGAAATGTTCCCCGGTCTGCGCAAGGCATACTTGGAGGATGCCACGACCGAGGGCACAGTGCCCAAGATCAGGTTCGTAAGACGGCATGTTGAGAACCGTTACGACGTGGAGTTCATCGATCCAGGCGATATCGAGTCTGACATCAAGGTCGAAGCGGAAGAAGGCTTTGAGCCGGGAAGAGAGGGTAAGGCCACATGGTTTTATAGCAAGCAGTACGAAAGGAATCCTGCCAACAGGGAGAAAGCCATTGAGATTCACGGGCTAAGCTGTGTTGTCTGTGGCTTCAACTTTGAGAGCTCATATGGGGGATGGGGAAGAGGCTACATCGAGGCTCATCACACGAAACCACTGAGCTCATTGGATGAAGAGACCGTGGTCAATCCGGAGACAGACTTATTCCCTGTTTGTGCAAATTGTCACAGGATAATTCACAGGAGAAGGAATAGGGTGCTGACCATTGAGGAAGTGAGGGGAATGATCCAGGAGCAGAAGCCCCGCCTCTCAGACAGCATGTAGCAGGGCCATGATTGCAGCCGTGGCATGCCGGGAGGGGTGGCAGCCTCAAATCTGGAGGAGTTGGGGATGGTTAGAACGCTGGGAAGCTATCCCGATCGATTGCCAAAGACCCGGGAATCGTATCTCGTCTCTCGCCGATTGACACGCTCTGCCCGGGGACGGGCTGCCTTCAGACAGTTCACGGCGCAGGGGCTCGGTCAGCTTTGGGGCCGCCTGCTCCGGCCTTGAATACCCCGTGGGCGTCCCGCGCGTGTTATCCGAGGCGGTGGCGCCAGTAGCCGGGCTCGCGGTGGAGGTGCATCACGGCCAGGACAAAGAGCCCGTCCGGCTCCTGCGTATAGAGCACGCCATACGGGAATCGTTGCGTTTGACATCGTCGAATATCACCCTCGACAACGGGCCAAGCGTTGGGCAGGGCGGCCGCACGGTCGATGGCGGCATGTACCTCAATCGCGAAGTCCAGACCCAAGTCTTTCTCGCGCCGTTCATAGTAATCGATGGCCCTAAGGAACTCCTCTTCGGCCTCGGGGTGAAAAGAGTAGATCATTGTTCGAATCGCTTCCACACTCTGGCGAAAACCTGCTCGCCGGCGACCGGTTTGACCGCACCAGCACGCAGTTCCGCCAGGCGGCGCTGCGCCACCTGCGCCCATTTGGCGTCAACCTCTGGGTCGGGCGTGTTCAGGGTGCGGAGAATCGAGTCCGCCACCACAGCCCTCTCGTCCACGGGCAGTGATGCTACCTCTTCTATGATCTCTTTCGTCGTCACGGTTTGGCACCTCCTTTGTCGCTATGATAGCCCGCCGGAAGGGGGCAAGTCAAGCCGGATGAGCCTGCGAAACGGGGGCAGGGGACATCGCCTGTTACTCGTATCTCGCGGTTCGTCGCTCGTATCTCCTTGAGGCCACCCGGTCGGCCTAGCAGGAGGCCGGTTCGGGGATGCGGCGGGTGGCAGCCTCAAATCCGCAGGATTTGGGGATGGTTAGAACGCCGGGAAGCTATCGCGATCGATCGCCAAAGGCCCGGAGTCAAGTCCCTCCCATGCGGCCGCACTGGAATAGCGCCACTGCGTCGCCACCGTCACCAGTCGCCACCGGACCGGATTGTCGTGAACGCACCGTATCGCCTCGACCAGCCAATCGCACGTTCGTTCCTTGGCCAGAACGGGACGGTTGCGATAGACTTGTAGGGGGGGCCGTGTCCACCGTCTGCCGCGATGCGTCTTTGGTTCGGTGTGCGAGGCACACCCTACGACTCACCATCCCCAAGGCTTCGCCTGGAGGCTGCCACCCGCCGGTTTTCGCTCACAGGTTCAAGGCGAAGGCGATTGCGTGTCTGAGTTGGTCCATTTTGTCCGGCGTCAAGGTCGTGATGATCGGGCCGATCTTGCCTTTGGCAACGGTCTGTATGTGATCGCAGTTGACGGCACAGTCCTTCGGCACGCCGTCAGCGCGGGTCAGCATGACCTCCGTGGGAATATCGCGGATTGTAGTGGTGATCGGAGCTATGGTGACTTCGCCCAAGTACTCAATGATGGAATCGCGCGTGAGAATGACCACGGGCCGGCGTTTGTCCGGTGACGCGAACTTGTACCAGCGGACTTCCCCTCGTCTTATCGGTCCGGCCATTCCTGCTCCTTCGCCCACGCGTCGAATTCGCCTTTATGCACGGGCCGCCGTTCGTAGCCTTGCCTATGCCTCTGCTCCAGGCGGTTGCTGGCGAGACGCTCCAATGCCTCCTGTAACGCCTGGCGCGTGAAGGCTGAGCGGGAGGTCTTGAGCTTTCTGGCAGCCTTGTCCACTGACGCCAGCAGCTTCTCATCGAGTGTCATCTGGACCGTTCGCATCGTATGCTCCTATCTATGTTGGTTGCTATAGCTATAATAGCCCACATTCTTCGGCACGTCAATCGTGAATTGTTCAGCAGCATGGGCGCGAGCGCCCATGCTCACGGGCAGGATGCCCGTGCTACGAGTGGCGTACCGACGCTGTATTCGGGGACCAGGGCGTGGATTTGGGCGGGCAGGGCGTCGTAGTCGCGGCGCTCGACCAGGTCCAACAGGGTGTCGATGCCGGTGCGCAGGGCGGCGCGGTCCATGGGGATGTTTCTCCAGATGCGGATTTTCGGGTGGCGGGTGCGTTGCATGTCCTCGCCGGCAAGGCGCAGCTCCTCGAAGAGCTTCTCGCCGGGACGGGTGCCGGTGAAGACGATCTCGATATCGTGGCCGGGACGGAAACCACTGAGCGTGATGAGCTCTTTGGCCAGGTCGACGATCTTGACCGGCTCGCCCATGTCGAGGACGAAGATCTCGCCGCCTTGGCCCATGCTCGCGGCCTGGAGCACGAGCTGGCCGGCCTCCGGGATGGTCATGAAGTAGCGCTTCATCTCGGGGTGCGTGACGGTGACGGGACCGCCTGCGGCGATCTGCTTCTTGAAGATCGGCACGACCGAGCCTTCCGAGCCGAGGACGTTGCCGAAGCGGACGGTGATGAACTGCGTCGCACTGGTGCGGCCGAGGTCCTGGATGTAGAGCTCCGCGATCCGCTTCGAGGCGCCCATGATGCTGGTGGGATTGACTGCCTTGTCGGTGCTGATCATGACGAAGTGCGAGCCGCCGTAGCGGTCGGTGGCGTCGGCGACGATCCGCGTGCCCAGGACGTTGTTCTTGATCGCTTCGCCCATGTTCAATTCCATCAGCGGGACGTGCTTGTGCGCGGCCGCGTGGATGACCACGGCGGGGCGGTGCCAGGCGAAGACCTCGTCGACGCGCCGCGCGTCAGTGATATTGCAGACGATCGGCTCGACGTTGACGGTGGGGAACTGCGTGTGCAGCTCGCGCTCGGCGTAGAACAGCGGGTTCTCCGCCTGCTCGATGAGTAGCAGCCGGCGCGGCGCGAACTGGCAGATCTGGCGGCACATTTCCGCGCCGATGGAGCCGCCGGCGCCGCTGACGAGGATCGTCTTGTCCCGAGCGAAGGCCTCGATCAGATCGAGGTCGAGTTGTACCTCTTCGCGGCCGAGAAGGTCGTTGATGTCCACGTCGCGAATCTGGCTGACGCGCAGCTTTCCCGAGGCAATATCGGTGATCGACGGGACCGTGCGGAAGCGAATCTTGGTACCTTCGCAGACCTGGATGACGCGGCGAAGCTGCTGATGGCTGGCCGACGGCATCGCGATGGCGATCTCGTCGATACTGCGTTGCTGGCAGATCTGCGCCATGCGCTCGACGGTCCCGAGTACTGGCACGCCGTGAATGCGCGTCCCCTGTTTGACCGGGTCGTCGTCGATGAAGCCGACGACGTCGTACTGGGCCACCGGCAGGCGCAGCATCTCGCGCAGGAGGGCTTCGCCAGCGTTGCCGGCGCCGACGATCAGGAAGCGCTTGAGGCCGCGCGCCTCGACGGTTCGGAATTCCTCGTGATAGAGGCGGATAATCATGCGCAGTGCCGCCGGCAGCAGGATGGTCCCAACCAGGTCCGCCATGAAGATGCCTTGACTGATGGCGGTGATTCCGCGCGGCAGGCCGAACCGAATGGCGGGCACCTGGAGCATGACGGCGAACCAGATCGTGACAATCACCAGCGTGCTGACGAGGGCGGCGCGCAGGATGCCCAGCAGGTCGGACATGCCGACATAGCGCCACCAGCCGCGGTACTGCTGGAAGAGGCCGAAAATCGGCAGCTTGACCGACAGGAAAAACAGCAGCAGAAACGGGTATTGCCGGACAAACCAGTCCAATCTGAACCGCATGTTGTTGGCGACGAGAAAGGCGAACAGCAGTGAAGCCGCGAAGGCCGCGATGTGAGCGAACACGATCAGCGGCTTGCGAAAGGCCAGGAGAAAGCCTGTCGGAGGCGCAAGGGGGCCGGGGACAGGCGCGCGCGAGCTTTGGGATCGATTGTCGATGTCGCGATCAGGCATAGTGTCCGGGCACCCTCTCTGCGTCGATTATAGGACTCAGGGCTTGCGTGCATACTGCGCGCGGCCACGCGCCTATCATCGGCACGAAAGGGTCGTCGGTTGAGTCCCGATGGGCGCAGCGCGAGCGTCTGGCATCGGCCTTCGCGCACGAGCGGGACGGTTATTCGGACGCTTCGGACTTGCCCTTTGGCTTGCTTTCCTTCGCCGGCGTCGTCTCGTCGGAGGGGCCCTCGGCGCCCGGCGGCGGGACGTCGGGTCCCGCGGCGAATTCACCTGCGTACGTGTAGACTTCTTCGAGGGAGGTCTTGTCGACGCGGTTGCGCATCAGAGCGTAGATGATCGTGTTGGCGGAGAAGTAGAAGCTGATGACGAACGCGACCATGAGGCCGACGACGACGAGTACCCAGACGTCGATGAGGAAGGCAGCGGCGGATGTGGACCAGTTCTCCGGAGCGGCCGCGACACCACGGAGGTCCGCAAACGCCGGCCCAGGCCACATCTTGTTGAGTTTGGCATTCTCGCCGACGAAACCGAGCTTGAGGAAGACGTGGGTGATCGCGAGCACCAGATAGCAGAAGCACCTGACGAAGAGATAGCAGATCGCGCCGTAGCCGACCGCGACGACGGTGTAGAAGCCCATCCGCCAGGGCTTGGCATAGACGTAGCTGAACGAGCGGCTGATGGCGTCGAAACAGTCGGAATCCTCGTACGCGATGGTCGGGAACATGAGGTTCAGACCTGCGACCGCCCCGATGGCGATGATCGTCGTCAGCGCGGCCGCCAGCAGCGCCAGGGGAAGAAAGACCCCGACCGACAGCTCACCGACGTAACGAATGTTGCCGACGAGACCCAGCAGAACCACGGAGACCCCGGTGACGACGATGATTCCGACCGGCGTGAGCGGTGCTGTCAGGAAGCTGTAGAACTTGCGCGCGCCGAAGCGAAGTGCTTCGGTCAGGCCGGGCTTCTCACCCTGGGCGAACTGCAGCGCGGCAATGCGACAGATCGCGCCGCCCACCAGGGATATCACGGCCAGGCAGATGGCGAAGAGGATGATCGTGTAGCCCGGGTGATACAGCAAGGCCCAGGCGAAGGCTTGGAAGTAATTGCCGACGTGATCGCGCACCTTGGGGACGTCGAACTCGAGGACACCGTAGAGCACCTCATGGAACTGCCTGGCCTGATAGCTCCAGAGCGTGGCGAAGACGCCGGTCCGTTCACCCGCCGCGGCAAATAGACGGATGTGCCTGGCGACGCCGGTTCCGTTGGGGTCCATGAACTCATCCAGTTCCGTCGTGCCGCCGGGCCTGACCACCACGGTCTGGCTAACGTCCATGATCCGACCGGCCAGGCAGATGGCCGCGACGGCTACAAACGCCAGGATGAGCTTGGTCGGCTGGATGGACATGCGAAACGCTTGAAAGATTCGCGGGAAAAGAAAGCCCTCGAACACCCTTATCGGTTCTTTCTCCTCAACCATCTTGCGCCCTTTCAACCAATCGACTCCGCGTGGTGCCT
>JAFGLV010000164.1 GCA_016927855.1 Sedimentisphaerales bacterium | reverse complement strand
TCTTCGCGACGAGGCCGTTTTGTTCGGTTTTTGTTTGGGTCTTTGGCGGGCTCTGGCCGATAGAGATTAACGCAGGCGACCCACGCCGGGCCGCCACGGATTTGTGAGGTGCCAAGGATGGATGCGGACAGGAACCGACGGATCGACCCTGTGTGCAAATTCGGGCCGGGTGGCGAGTATTTCTCGGTGTGGCCTCCGGGAGGATCGCTGCCGTTCAACGCCGACGCCGGGCCGGTGGGCAAGGTGCTCTCGTGCCTGGCGGAGATCATGGGTGTCGTCTCCGGCGTCCGGTGCGTCAGGGAAACCGCCCTGCCTGTTCAGCCAACCACATCGATCCATCCCACCACGGAGACCACCAAGGATGCCTGCCAAGACGATCGCGCCGATCGACGGGCTGACGCCCCGCCAAGTACAGGTCCTACGACACATCGCCTGTTTCTGCGACAGGCAACGCTATTCCCCGACGATCGCCGAGCTGGCGGGGAAGATGAACATCAGTCGAAGCACCGTGTTCGAGCACCTCGGCGAGCTGCAAAGAAAAGGCTTGCTCTCGACCTGCCAGGGCAAGGCTCGCTCTTCGAGATTGACTTCCCGCGGGCGCGGTCTGCTTGAGCATCTCGACGCGGCCGGGCCCGAGCCGGAAGATCAGCCGACCGGCGGCGTGCCTCTACTGGGACAGATAGCGGCCGGCCTGCCGCGCGAGGCGGTCGAGAATGTCGAGTCTCTATCGCTGGAATCGTGTTTCGGACTCGGAGGCGACCTGTTTGCACTGGAAGTCTCCGGTGACAGCATGATCGAGGAGAACATCGAACCCGGCGACTACGTGATCTGCCGCCGCACGAACGTCGCAGACGACGGCGACTTGGTCGTCGCGCTCGTAGAGGAAGACGAAGCCACGCTCAAGCGGTTCTACAAGGAACGCGACCACATCCGCCTCGAACCGGCGAATGCCAACTACCGCCCCATTCGCACAAACCACTGCCGCATCGAAGGCATCGTCGTCGGCCTGCTGCGCCGACTTTGAGTAGGACCAACCTGACGGACAAGCAAGGAAAGAGCGAGAAATCCTACTGTCTCGCCGATTCGGCCATCTCCAAGACTCCGCTCCGCTACATCCTGAGGCTGCCCCCTGTCTTGTCATGTCGAGCAAAACGAAATGGAGTCGAGACATCTGGCCGCGAAGGAGATGCCTTGTTCGTGCTTAGCCAGATTTCTCCATTCTGGGCTGTGTGTGGCAGGATTTTCTCTCGCTTTTCGCACCTTTCTGTAGTTCAATACTTCGGATGGATGAAGAACGAAGTGAAAAGACAGACGAGGCCGCCCCGGAAGGACGGGCTGGACCTGAAGACGCAGGTCGGCAAGAAGACGAGCACCGGGGTAGCCAGGCTCCACCGTGTTCCTCACGGCGTTCACGTCGGCGGCGCAGCAAGAGGAAGGAGGACTGGACAGTCGAGCAGTTCCAGGTGCCTGAGAAAGAAGGCGAAACGCGATTTCACGATCTCGGGCTTCCCGAACCGATCGTGCACGCGATTGCGGACCTCGGGTTCAAGTACTGCACGCCGATTCAAGCCAAGACGCTGGCACATGCGCACGCCGGGCAGAATATCGCCGGGCGCGCCCAAACCGGGACCGGCAAAACCGCTGCCTTTCTGATTGCCATTTTCAGCCGGTTCCTGGAGAACCCCCTTCCCCCGGACAGACCAAACGGCGCACCCCGCGCCCTGGTGCTGGCGCCGACGCGTGAACTGGCGGTCCAGATCGTCAAAGATGCCGAGGACCTAGGCAAGTACTGCTCGTTCAACTGCCTGGCGGTTTACGGCGGTCTGGAGGTCAGTAAGCAGAAGGTCCGGCTTGAGAAGCGTCCCGTCGATATCATCGTTGCGACGCCGGGGCGCCTACTGGATTTCGTGCGCCGCAAGCTCATCGATCTGCACAACATCGAGGAACTCGTGATCGACGAGGCGGACCGCATGCTCGACATGGGTTTCATTCCCGACGTCAGGCGGATCATCCGCCAGACCCCGCCCAAGGGAAAACGGCGCACCATGCTCTTCAGCGCGACGCTAACCGACGACGTCTTGCGACTGGCGGCGCAATGGATGCCCGACCCGGTGTTCTGCGAAGTCGAGCCCGAGCAGGTAGCGGTCGAAACCGTCGACCAGATCGTTTACATCGTGACCTCGCGCGACAAGTTCAAGCTGCTGTACAACATCATGGAGCAGCGCGCCGACGCGCGCACGTTGATCTTCTGCAATCGTCGCGACAGCGCCAGATCGCTGGCGTCGAACCTGAGAAGACACGGCGTCACGTGCGAGCTGCTCAGCGGCGCGGTGCCGCAGAAGAAACGACTGAAGATCCTGGACGGGTTCCGCAGCGACACGATCAAGGTGGTCGTCGCCACCGACGTAGCCGGACGAGGGCTGCACGTCAAGGGTATCGACCTGGTGGTCAACTACGAGTTCCCGTATGAGCCGGAGGACTACGTCCACCGCATCGGCCGCACCGGTCGAGCTGGCCTGGCCGGCACTTCGATCTCGTTCGCCTGCGAGGACGAATCGTTTACGATTCCCGCTATCGAGAAATACATCGGCAACGAGCTGGTCTGCACCATGCCCGACGAGGAATTGCTCAAAGCGGCACCGCCAGCGTCCCACGAGGCGCCCGAAAGCGCCTCGGCGGCCGATGCAGGAGATACGAAGAAGTCCAAGAGCGGGAGGAATAGATGGCGTCGCAGAAAACCGCCGTTCGCGCCATGAGACTGTCACTTCTTGTTCTGCTATGGGCACTGCCTTTCCCGGCCCTGGGTGCCGACGATATCCAGCTTCAGGTCGATTGGGCCAACTTCCTCTCGCGCAGCGACCTCGTCTGGACGCGGATGCCCACCGGCTGGGGAGACGGCGCGTTCCTCGGCAACGGGATCGTCGGGACCATCTTCTGGCAGATCGACGACGGGCTGTATTTCGAGATCAGCCGCACCGACGCGTATGACCACCGAAACGGCACGTCGATTTACACCAGCCGCTATCGCATGCCGAACGGTAATTTCACCCTGGACTATCACGGAGGCAACCCGAACGGCGCCATGCGGCTGGATCTCTGGAACGCAGAGGCCCGCGGCGCTGTCACGACCGACAGCGGGAAGATCAGCTTCCGTGCGCTGACCCATGCAGTCGACGAAGTCATTCTGCTGGAGGTGACCACCGAAGGCGACGAAAAGCCCAATCCAAGTTGGCATCCGGATATCTGCCAGACCTCGCGCCGCGGGGAGGCAGGCAGAGAGACGACGAGACCGTATCCGCCGCAGACGCAACACACCATCGACGGCGTGAGCGTCAGCGTGCAGGCTATGCCGGAGAGTCGCGAGTATAACACGCAGGACGGAGGCCAAGGCCAGTACGCGACCGCGTGGAAGATTGTCGCGACCGACACCGGCCAGTATCGCGTCTACATCAGCGAGGCGCATTCCTACCCCGGTACGACCGCGATGCAACAGGCGGTGGACAACGTCAACCGCGCCGCCGCCAAGGGCTTCGACGCGTTCATCAACGCCCACCGGCACTGGTGGCACGACTACTACCGCAAGAGCTTCCTGTCGATCCCCAACTCACGTTTGGAGAGCTTCTATTGGATCCAGATGTACAAGATGGCTGCCGCGACGCGCGCGGACCGGCCGATCATGGACCTGGCCGGTCCCTGGTACATGCGCGGAACGCAGTGGCCCGGCATCTGGTGGAACCTCAACACCCAGTGTGCCTACGCGCCGTTCTACGTCTCCAACCACAACGATCTGGCGAACTCGCTGATCGACTGGATGGTCAAGTACAAGGACAATCTCGAAGCCAATGCGAACGGCGACGGGCGGTATGCAATCGGGCGATCCTGCCCCATCACACTGGAGAGGAGATGCGACACGTCAGGCTATGAGGTCGGCAACCTGGGCTACGCGCTGCATAACGTCTGGCAGCAGTACCGTAGCACGATGGACGATACGCTGCTGCGCGACAAGCTGTATCCGCTGATGCGTGGACATTTCCGCTTCTACCTGGAGTACTACGTCGAGAAGCGAACCGACGGCAAATATCACCTCAAGCCCAGCAGCTCACCCGAATACACGCGCGAAGGCTATCCGGCTCCCGAGGACTGCAACTACAATCTTGCTATCCTCAAATGGATGATGACGGCGTTGGTCTACGCCGACGAAAGGCTCGAACTCGACGATCCGATCATCGTCCAGGTCAAGGACGTGTTGGCGAATCTCGCGGCGTATCCCGTCGATCCGAACGAGGGTTTCATGGTGGGCGCAGGCCAGAAGTTCGCCTATTCGCACAGGCACTGGTCGCACCTGTTCATGATCTACCCGTTCTACGAGTACACCTACGACGATCCGGAGCAGGGCGCGCTGATCGACAAGTCGCTGAAGCACTGGCTCTCGTACTCACAGGCCTATCGGGGCTACTCCTGGCTCGCGGCGGCCTCAATGGCCGCGATGAAAGGCCAAGGTGATACGGCGCTGAACTACCTCTTCAGGTCGCTCGATCACGAGCGGTATCCCGTTTTGGCCAACACGTTGTATCTGGAAAGCTCTCCGGTCATCGAGACTCCCCTGCTGGCGGCGCGTTCGATTCAAGACCTCATTCTCACCAGCTACAACGGGATCATCCGGGTTTTCCCGGCGCTGCCGGCAACCTGGCAGGATGCGGCCTTCGACGACCTGCGCGCCGACGGCGCCTTTCTGGTCAGCGCCGTCGGACAGCACGGCGCGACGAGCTTCGTCAGGATCGAGAGCCTGGCCGGCGAGCTCTGCAAGGTGACGACCGGTATCGAAGGCGCCCTCAAGGCGCATGGGAATCGCGCGTTTGACCTGACGGACCTTGGTAACGGCGTCGTGCAGGTCGATTTGCACCAGAACGAGTGGGTCGTTCTCCACAGCGGCGCGCGGCCCGATCTCAACCTAACGCCCGTCCCCGTCCTCGATCACGCCAACTACTGGGGCACGATCTCCGCCACGCAGAGATGATTCAGCGAACTCACGCCCCCGCTTGAATCGTAAGAATAGCAGAGGCGGTTAGCGCATTGAGTACAACCGCCTTCTGATGAGAGAATCGAAAGGAGCGCCGGGGGTGTGCGCGACGGGTCGTTTACGCCCAGCCCGGCGCGCGGAATCCCATTGGAGAGCACGATCATGGATGCAAAGAATAGGACTATCCTCGTCGTCGGGGCTACCGGCGCGCAGGGCGGCAGCGCCGCGCGGCATCTTCTGTCCAGAGGCAAGTTTGCCGTGCGGGCCCTCACCCGGCACCCCGATTCGGACAAAGCGGCCGCGTTGCGGAAGGCGGGCGCCGAAGTGGTTCAGGGAGACCTGGACGACCGCGAAAGCCTGCGCGCCGCCTTGAAGGGTTGTTACGGTGCGTTCGGCGTCACCAACTTCTGGGAACACTTCGAGCAAGAGTATGGGGAGGGGAAGAACCTCCTTGACGCCGTCGCGAGCGCCGGCCTGACCCATTTCGTCTTCAGCACCCTGCCCTACTGCAAGAAGATCAGCGGCGGCACGCTGGAGGTACCCCACTTCGATCTCAAAGCGCAGCTCGAAGAGTACGCGCGCCGTCTCAAGCTGAACGCCACGTTCATCCACTGTGCGTTCTATTTCGAGAACTTCCTCTTCTTCCTTCCGCCGAAGAGGCAGGACGACGGGACGTTCGCCTTCGGTTTTCCGCAGGGAGACGTCCCCCTGGCGGGAGTCTCGGTCGAGGACATGGGCAGTATCGTGGCGCCGATCTTCGAGAGGCCCGACGAATACCTGGGCAAGGTCGTCGGCATCGTCGGTGACGATCTGACCGGCGCCCAATACGCCGAGAAAATGGCGCGCATCCTGGGCAATAAGGTCGTCTACAACCACATTCCGCGCGAGACGTTTGCCTCGTTCGGGTTCCCCGGCGCCGAGGACCTGGCGAACATGTTCGAGTTCAATCGCCTCTATATTCCGAATCGCCAGGCGGACCTGCACGCCTGCCGCGCCTTGAATCCGAAGATGCAGACGTTTGAGACGTGGCTTAAGTCACACCGAGGAGCGTTCGACAAGGTCTTTGGCCGTGAGCAGGCGGCGACGCGTTGAGGGTGATGGACAGCGGCTCGGGACACGGGAGAGACGATTACGCTCTCAGCGCATCTCGTAGTAAACGTAGGTGCTGGTGCGCGAGGGACCGAGCGACACGATGTCCCCATGCTTGAGGATGACGCCGATCCCGTCGGGATCGACTTGGGCGTCGTTGACGAACGTGCCACAGGTGCTGTGCAGATCGACCAGCACGTGCTTGACGTCGCCACCCAGAGGTTCCCTTGTCACCCTGGCGTGGGCCCGGGAGACTTCGCGCGGCACGAAGTACAGCGTGTCGGTGGCGCTATAGTCGGCTATCGAGTCGCTGGGGTCCTCGAGTACTGTAGGCCGTCGGCCGAGTACGACGGCGCGCCCATCGAGAGGGATAATTCCCACGGTGGATGGGCCCGTTCCCAGGAGATAAGCGCCGGGTTGGAGACGTTTCAGGGCGCCGCGGATCTCGCGCACGCGCTCGACCTGGTCGGTGCCCATGATAAACTCAAGCTCCCGAAGGCGGGAGGACCGGATGAGTCGGTCTATTTGAAGCAGAATCGGGTCGATGTTTTCCACGCTTTCACCGCACAGCCGCAGCCCTGCCCAACTCACGCCGGCCGGCAACAAACAGCCAGCCGGAGATTGCGCTAATCCCAACGTGCTTATGATGATAACGTCACTTGCTCGTACTGTCAAGCCTAAGACTGCAAGAGATGCCTTCTGGCCGGCTCGGGATTTCGGCTGCGGTGTGCTCGGCATAAGAGGTTGCGACGCGCCTCCGGTCGTGCTATTCTGCCTTCGATTCATCGGTCCTGCGCCGATGGACATGCACGAGCTTGGAGTCCGCGAAAGGGAAGGTGCTTCATGAACGCTTCGCTACGATCCAAAGGCGCCATGATGGGCATGTGCCTCGTTCTGCTTGCGGCGACAGGGCTCTTCGCTCAGGTCCGCCGGGAGATTCGCATTCCCGACATCCCTGGCTATCGAACCCTCAAATGCGACCTGCACACGCATACCGTCTTCTCGGACGGACTGGTCTGGCCCACGGTACGCGTCGATGAAGCCTGGCGGGAAGGTCTGGACGCGCTTTCGATCACCGATCACATTGAGTACCAGCCGCACAAAGACGACGTCCCGACGAACTTTGAAAGGCCCTATGAGATCGCGTTGCCCCGTGCGAAAGAGCGGGACATTCTTCTGATTCGAGGCGCTGAAATCACGCGGGAGACGCCGCCGGGGCATTTCAACGCCATCTTTCTCGACGAGATCAAGCCGCTGGACACGGAGGACCTGCTGGATTGCATGGACGCCGCGGACAAACAAGGAGCGTTCATCTTCTGGAACCATCCTGGCTGGATACCTGAAAAGAAAGGCTGGTTCGACATCCATACGACGCTGTACCAGAACAAGTACTTGCGGGGCATCGAGGTTGTCAACGGTTCTGGCTACGACGCGCAGGCCCACGCCTGGGCGCTGGAGAAACGGCTGACGTTCCTCGGCAATTCGGACATCCACGCGCCGTCGATGCTGGCCGAATCCCTGCCGGAGAGCCACCGCTCCATGACGCTGGTCTTCGCGCAGGCGCGAAGTGTGCCGGCGTTGAAGGAAGCTCTGATCGAGGGCCGAACCGCTATCTGGTGCCAGGACCGGCTGATCGGCCGGCCGGAATACCTTGAGGCCATCTTCGACGCATCCGTGACCTTGACGGATATCCAATATGATGCCGATGCCAACCAGGTGAGCTTCCGTCTGAAGAACGACTCCGACATCGGTATCACCATGACCCGGACCGGCCGGGCCGGACCGCGATCTATCTCGCTGCCGCCGGGTACGATGGTCTTGGTCAGGACGCCAGTCCCCGACGTGGCCACTCCGCTGACGCTGGAATACACCGTCACCAACTTCCTGGCGGCGCCGGACGAAGGGTTGCCCATCCGCCTGACGGTCCCGGGACAAATCACGATCCCGATAGGGCCATATAAAGACGAGTGAATGGCCAAGTGTCAGTAACCCAAGGTCGCGCGGATTGACGCGACGACGACAAAGTGTCAGCAACCCAAGGTCAGTCGTGGGGCTACCC
>JAFGLV010000163.1 GCA_016927855.1 Sedimentisphaerales bacterium | reverse complement strand
TGTCTGCCAAAACACCCATCGGAAGGTTGGTATGCTTCTCTTGATACCACATCCACATTACCCCTTCAAAAACTGCGAAAGTTCACATATATAGGGCAAGCTAAAAATCCTGCTCGCAGCGCACCCCAGAGAATGTGCGGCCTTCGTCTGCGTGTGTCACTGGCCTTTGGTCTGCTCGTAGAAGACCATGGCGGGCGAGCCGGCGAAGCTGATGCCCATCCAGGCGGCTTCGTCGATCTCGGCCTGGGTGAAACCCTTTTTGCGCGCGTTGGCCAGGTGCATCTTCAAGCAAGGCTCGCAGCGGGTGGCGACCGACAGCGCGATAGCCATCGCCTGTTTCGTATAGGCATCGAGCCCATGAGGCGAGGAGGCGGCGCTGAGGAAGGCGTTGAACCTGGCCTTGACCTCGTCCATCGGCGATCCGTTACCGTCGCCCGACGATGTTGATGTCACGGCATCGGCGCAGCAGGCGACCTCTTCCGTCGCGGCCTGAGGCTTCACAGGTACAGCGGCCGCAGAGGGCTTACCCTTGTCGATCGTTGGAATTCTCCGCCGACCCGTCGCGCGAAGAAAGATCCGACCCGTCCCTTTTTCCAGCACTTTCCCGACAACGGCCGCATGTTCTACGCCTGCATCGTGGAGGGCCTTGAGGAATTCCTCACAATCTGACGCGGCGATGGCGATGAGCAGGCCGCCGGAGGTCTGCGCGTCGAAGCAGATGTCGACCATCTCCTGGGGCAGCGATTCGTCGGCCGTGACGACTCGGCCGCACGACTCTTTGTTACGCTCCAGCGCGCCGGGCAGGATGCCGCCGGCCGCGTACTCCAGCACGCCCTCGAACAGCGGAATGTCGTCCCAGATGACTTCCACGTCCACGCCACTGCAACGCGCCATTTCCGCGAGGTGGCCCATCAGACTGAAACCCGTCACGTCGGTGGCTGCATGCGCGCCGAACTCGACCATCAGCTCGGACGCCGCCTTGTTCAGTGTCGCCATAGATTCACCGGCCGCGCGGACGCTCTCGTCTGACGCCTTGCCGATCTGGGACGCGAAGGCCACGATGCCGGTCCCGAGCGGCTTGGTGAGAATGAGGCAGTCGCCGGGCTTCGCGCCCGCGTTGCTGACGATTCGGGCCGGATCGATCATCCCGGTCACCGCGAAGCCTGCCTTGATCTGGTCGTCGTTGATGCTGTGGCCTCCGATGATCGCGACGCCGGCCTCCTTCATCTTGTCGATGCCGCCGCGCAGGATGTCGTTCATCGCGTAGTCGGGAATCTTCCGCGCGGGAAAGCCGATCACTGAAAGCGCCGTCATCGGCGTCCCGCCCATCGCGTAGATATCACTGACGGAATTGGCCGCGGCGACCTGCCCAAACATGTATGGATCGTCCACCGATGGCGTGAACACGTCCACGGTCTGCACGAGCGCCTGACCGTTGCCGAGGTCGTAGATGCCGGCGTCGTCACCGGCTGGCACGCCCACGAGCACGCGCGGGTCCTCGACCTCGGGAAGGTCCCTGAGAACCTCCTTGAGAAATGCTTGGTCGATCTTGGAGGCGCAACCGGCCTTCTCGACCAGCCTAGTCAGCTCGACCTTGCCGGTGGGGCTCTCGGCCCGCTCGCCCGCGCAGGTACAGATGTTCTTCTCCTTGAAGTACTCGCACGGACACGGCTGCTTCGGATTGCAGATGCAATGCCCCAGGCGGATCGACCGTTGCATTACGCGTTTACGTCTTTCCATGTCTATCATCAATCGACTCCTAAGAATGGGCTGTGATCGAGACTGTTGGCGGCCAACAACGCCGCTCCCAGCGCTCCGGTCATTTGCGGATCGGGCGCGATCTCGACCGGTTGTTCGAGGACGGATTCCAGGGCACCCTTCATGCCGGATACGAGCGCGACGCCGCCGGTGAAGACGATGGGCACCGTCACCTTGCGTCCGGCCATGCCGGCTACGCGCGCGGCGATTGCAGCCTGCACGCCGGCGGCGATATCTTCGCGCGGCGTGTGCGCCGCCAGCAGACCGATGATTTCGGTCTCAGCGAAGACCACGCACATGCTGCTGATCGCGGCGGGCGTCCGGCTCCGTGCGGCCATCGCGCCCAGGTCGTCGAGACTCGTCGCGAGGCGCTCCGCGACGACTTCCAGGAAGCGTCCGGTCCCGGCGGCGCAGCGGTCGTTCATCGCGAAATCGCGGACCTTGCCGTTACCATCCAGGCGGATGAGTTTGCTGTCCTCGCCGCCGATATCGACGATGGTGGCCGTCGCGGGCGCCAGGTGCCGCACACCCCGCGCGTGACACGTGATCTCGGTGATCGTGGTATCGGCAAACTCCACCGCGTTGCGCCCGTACCCGGTAGCGACCACGCGTCGCACTTCGTCGCGAACGATGCCAGTCTCGTTCAGTATGCTCTCGAAGAGAGACTGGGCCAGCGACGACTGCTCGACACCCTGGTCGGACAGACCCCGGCCCAGAACCTTGCCGCTGTCGCTGTCCAGCAACACCATCTTGATCGTTCGTGAACCTGCGTCGATTCCGGCGCAAATCATGTTCTTCTCCGTCGCTTAACCGTTTCCACGAGGGCTTCGAGACGCGTCCGCAATCCGGGACCCGCCGCGTCAGCAACCGGCGGCACCTCGATCTCCAGAATGGGAATGTCCATCTTGCTGCGTACGACCTCCTGAATGGTCCAGCCCTCCAGCGCGCAGTGGCTCGCGCCGGGGATGCGCGAGACCACGACCGCCTCGGCGCCGAATTCACCGATGTCACGACAGATGCGCTCGGCTCGTTGGCGCGAGGAGCCGGCCATCGGATCGGCCAGCGCTGTGGCCGCCAGCGCCTCCATCGGCGGCCTGTCCTGCGGGATCGCATCCAGCGCGTGCGTGAAGAGGTACTCCGTGCCGCAGATGCGCCCGCCACACGCTTCGAGCAGGTTCATCGCGCGCAGGTCCGCGACCGGATTGACCCAGAAGACGCGTGCTGCGTCGGCGCCGAGTACGCCGACGCCGGACGCGATGCGCCGCCGCACCTCCGACAATAGTGCTTCGAGAACGCGAAGGCACTCGTCGCGGTCGCTGCAGTAGTGAATGGCCAGCATCTCGGCAATCAGCATCTCCAGGGCAGGCATGGGACAACACTGGGCAGTGTAAACCAACCGACGCAGTTCCGCCAAGCACCGGCGAATTTCGTTGGCCTTCTTGATCCCTGCGTGCAGGGCTGTCTCATCGAGTGATGTGCCCGCGAGTGCTTCGAGCGCTTCTTTGACACGTAAGAGTTCGGATTTGACCAGATCGACCTGCCGTTCTGGAGCGGGCAATCCCCCCGGCAACAGGACGGAAACTTCGTTCGGCTCCGGGACGGGGCGGTGCGGCACCTCCCACCAGAGGATGCGATGGCCCAGGTCTTCGAGCCGCTGAGCGATCGCGGAGAAGTCGTCGCAGACGGCGCCGGCGCTGCATACGAGCAGGTCGGGGACGGGAAAATGACAGCGCGTGACGAACGCGCCGAGCATCGCGCGCACGGGACAAAAGGATTCATCGATACCCAGCGAATCGGCGATCTCCAGCAGACCGGCGCTGAGCTCCATCACGCAGGGAATCCACCAGGCGCCGTCGGGATAGAAAGCGACCAAGTTGCTGAAGGAATACGCGATGACGGGGACAGTCCCCAGGTCCTTCATCGTGCCGACGACGCGCTTACCGCACTCGCGGGCCTCGCGGAGGCGATCTTCCTCCGTCAGCAGGAAGTTCCAGAGGCGCAACGCCGCGGGCGAGTTGTCATAGCGTAGCTTGGCCAAGCGGTAGTCGCCGTCGTGCAGATGCCGGCTCAGGCGACCGCCGTAGCGAGGCTGAATCAGACCCGCCTGGTCCAGTTGCTCGTAGCGCCGGTCCCATTCCTCCAGCGTCAATTGTCGCGGCGCCTCGGTCACGTCAGCATCTCCATGAAGGCCCCGAGTCGAGTGCGAGTTCTGCCGCTGCCGATTGCGTCTCCGTCACCGGTGTCGAGATCGAGCACGGGCAGACCGCTCTTCTCGCGCAAGCGCTCGACCTCTGCATGCCAGAGGTCGCACCAGAGGTGCCGGTACACGATGACGGCGCGAGCGTCGCTTGCAGCCAGCTCGCGCAACAGCCATGCATAGAACTCATCGTTGGGTCGGCGCGCGACGTCGTGAATCCCGTCGAGGTAAGCATCCGCCAGTTCGAGCAGCGGCTCTTCGCGCAGCCGGCGACGGTCGAACCTGCGGCGCGTGCCGGCCGCACCGCTCTCGGTAGCGTCCAGCACCACGTACCCACCGAACTCGGCGACCAAATCGAGTATCGCTATGTCCTCCTGACACAAAGGCCCGCCCACGAGCGCGACAAGAATTGTAGGGTGGGTTCTCAACCCACGCGTCGCCACAGGTAGGATGGGCTTTAGCCCATGCGGTTCACTCTCGCGCGCAATCATGATGTCAATCAACTGGCCGTCCGACGGCCGTACACCGCCCGCGCGCACCAGGAAGCCGCTAAGACGATCCAGCTCGTCCAGGTAAAGGCGGCGTACCGCGACACTCTGCCACGTGCTCGGGACGTTCAAGAGGAACGCCGGCACCGCGCCGGCACCCGTCACGACGTCGAAAGCTCGGCGCATTTGATCGCACACCGTCGTCATGACGAGCGCCGCCGGACCGGATCGGGCGAGCGCATCAGCCACGAAATTCCGGACGAAAGGACACACGCCCTGCCGGTCCAGCGCGGCCGGATACGTTTGCAGCGCCCCGGTAGGCGTCCGTAGAGCCTGCCCTGAGTCTGTCGATGGGTCGTGCGTCCCCGCACGACAGGCGAGCGAGGACGCTCGCCCTACGCAGGGCGCTCGCGCGGGCGTCACGCGCACCGGCTCCAGGCCATGCGCCGCAATCCACTCCGCCGGCACATAAGGCGATGTGTAGAGGACCTGCGTCATTGCCTGGTGCACTCCTGTCGTTGCCGGACCGTCTCGAACAGCGCCTCGACGCGCAGCCTGATGCGCGCTGAATCCGACGGGGAATAGTCGGTCTCGATCCGCAGATAAGGCAAACCGAACTCCTCCTCGACGAAGCGCTTGACGCGATGAGACTCGACGTCGTACGTCAGACATGCTTGCCAGATCAAGTCGATGACGCACTCAGGACGATATGCCTCGACCATCTGGCGAAGCAGGTCGAGACGCGCATCGTTGCGCGTCATGACCGAGCACGGAATCTGGAAGTACTTCTGCGCCAAGGCGAGAATCGGGTCGTCGATCGATTCGTCCACGTCGTCCCAGATCGGTTTGAGCCCGGTGCAATTCTCCATGCAGACGGTCAACCCGCCGGAGGATTCGACGATATCCAGCACACGTTCAGCGCCGTGAACGATAGGCACGCCTGTCATGAGGACGCGCACCGGGGAAAATCGTCCTTCGGTTGCGGTTGCGCGGCTCGTTTGGTCGACGGGTTGCGTTGAGCGGCTCATCGGCTGTGACGCAGCACGCTCCACGCAACCATAACTCGCCTCGCAACGGTCACCGCTGGACGAATCTGCCAAGAGTCGAAGCGCCTCTTCGTACTGTTGAAAGTCCGCATCGATCCCGGAGATGCTGCTCTTGAAGTCCAGCAATTGCCTTCCGGTAAACGGCGGCGCGTCGGCCTTCATCAACTCGGCCAACTGCCGCCGTAGTTGCCGTTCGCGATTCATGGTGCGGATCGCCTGACGGATCTTCGCGTCAGTCAGCTTCACGCCGAAGCGCGTCTCCAATTCGGCGCGGAGCTTGCGCAGCTCCTTAACCCAGTGCTCGAACGCGTCACTGTCGCCGGCCTTCTGTGGCAGCTCGAGCACGACCATCGGCTTGGTTTCAGACAACAATTCATACATCTTCTTCTTGCCGTCGCAGGTCGTCTCGGCCACGAGCAGGTCCGCCATCTCCAGGAAGGGATTGGACTTCTTGACGCTGTAACCGTAGGTGGACTTGATGAGCGGGCACAGGTTGGCCGGCAGGTGCTCCTCGGCCGGCCCGATGGTCTCCGCGGAGCCACCGCACAGGCACACCGGAACGCTGTCGGCTGCCATGATCAGCTCGCGCGGCGTGTATTCGCACATGATCCCCACGATGTGCTTGCCCTGGGCCTGCGCCGCGACGGCATACTGGTAGCAATTCGGGATCATATTCTTGAACCAGGCCACCGGGCCATTCGGTACAGCCAATTCCTTCGATGTAGACTGGCAGGTGCTCGGTTTGGGTTCTTCCGAGGGCTTGCCGCAGCATTTGGTCATTGTCTTCTCCTTGGGGTAGGAGACGCAAGATATTGCGTCTCTACGAGCCACTCTTATAGGCGATGAACAGCCCCTGGGCAATTTTACCGGCATGGGCCAACCCTTGCATGAATTTCATTTCCGCGCCCATCGCCTGCAGCAGGTCCATGTCGAAGCCGATGATCCTCAAGGCGTCGTAGGTGAGCTGCATGTTGAGCATGTTCAGGTACAGGTCCACGTACGGCGCGAAGCGGCCGGTATCCTGCGCCATGACGACGTCGCAGCCATTGGCCTCCAATAGCGCGCGATAGCCCTGAATATCCTGGATGTTGGGGAACTTCATGAAACGCAGGAAGCGCTCGGCCTCCTGCTCGCTCAGCCCGGACGGACCTTCGACCCAGTCGGTGAAGGCGATCGTCCCGCCCGGCTTGACGATACGCGCCGCTTCAGCGATAAGCTTGTCCTTGTCCACGACGTAGCACCAGGCGTCTTCACCCCAGACGAAATCGGCGCTCCCAGCGGGCAGACCGCTGTCGCAGACGTCCGCCAAAATGCATTCGACCCGGCCGGCGATTCCCGGTTCCTGGCAACGCTCGCGGCAGCGCTCGATAACGGTCTCGGTCGCGTCGACGCCCTGCATGTGCGTGACGTCGCGAAAACGCACGAGAAATCGCATGCCCGCGCCGTTGCAGCAGCACAGATCCACGCCTTTCATGCCGGCGCCGACGCTGGCTTTCTCGGCGAGGTCCATTGAGGAAGTGAATCCCCCGATGTGAATCTGCTCGCCCATAATCAGTTCCCACAAGTCCCCTTCCGGACCGCTGTAGACCGCTTGCACTTCCTTGAGACCAATGTTGCTCGTACTCTTCATGCTGGACTTCCTTTCAGAACGTGCCTGTACCCGACCGTGCGGCGGTCTCCCGTACCGGTCCCAATCATGCCTGCGAGGTCGCTATGAGCTTGCCGGCATTAGGCCCACGCGAGGCATCGTAGACCTCCGTGATTCTGACAACGATCACACCTTTGAAGTTCTTGTCGGGCTTCTTCTCGTGCAGGGCGCTGTTGGCCAGTTCGTAGGCGGCGCCGCTGGTTTCGTAGCGCGCAGTGCCCTTGAACTTGTACGAGCGATCCGCCTGCTCGTCCCATACGCAAAACGAGACCTGGCCCGTCTCTTCTACGTTCCGGCGCGTGGCATTCATGAAGAGGTCACCGACAACGAGCTCGCCTTCACTGAGCCACCAGTATTGAAGCATGTACACCACGTTCGGGGCACCTTCCTTCGAACATGTCGCGAACGCCATGAGTGTTTGCCGGTTCAGAATTGTCTTGGCCTCTTGTGGAATCACCATGTGCTGTTTCTCCTTTCCCGCCGGATCGTTTCGTCTCGCCCGGCACTTGCTCTCATTCTGCGTTTTCGCAACGTTTCCTGCGCTGCCACTGCCTTCTGTTTCGCCTCAATCCAGCCCTCCCGCGAGAGCTTGTCGGACATCGAGGAACAGATTCGTGAAGGGTTTCATGTTTCTGTCCCTCGGTCGGGGCAGATCGATGTCGAACTGACGGACGACTCGGCCAGGGGGGCCGCCGAAGACGACGACACGAGTGCCCAAGAGGATGGCTTCGTCGATGTTGTGAGTAACGAACAGGATGGTCATGCCTCGATCCTGCCAGAGATCGACCAGCATTCGCTGCAATTCCGCACGGGTGGCATCATCGACCGCACCGAAGGGCTCATCCATCAACAACAGCACCGGTTCGATGGCCAGCGCCTGGGCGATAGCGGCTCGCTGGCGCATGCCGCCGGATAACTCGTGGGGCCGGCCTTTCTCAAAACCCGCCAAGCCCACTCGCGCCAGCAACTCCATGGCGCACGTCCGCGCCTGCCGTCGGCCGATACCGCGCATCTGGAGACCGAACGCCACGTTCGTCAGCGTCGTCCGCCACGGAAAGAGCGTGTAGTGTTGGAAGACATAGGCGACGCTCTGGCCGAGCCGCACACCCGAACCGCGCCGCAGATGTCCCGCAGAAGGCTCAGTGATTCCCGCCGCTAGGTCCAGTAGCGTGGTTTTGCCGCAGCCGGTGGCGCCGACCAGCGTCACGAACTCGCCCTGTCGGATCGTGAGATCGACGCTCGCCAGCGCCGTGACATCGGCGCCGGCATCCGAGCGGAAGGTTTTCCCGACATCGTCGAGCTGCAGTATCGTATGGTTCGCGTCGCTGGCGAACTCCGGCCGCATCGGGTCAGACCTCCCTTCCCTTCCAACTGACGAAACGGTGCATCACCCGGCGCATCAGGAAATTCAGAGATGCTCCCACGATGCCGATGATGAACATCGCGGCGACCACGAGGTCCATGGCGGCGTTGTCGGCCGCATACATCAGCAGATAGCCGATCCCGCTGTCGCTGCCGATCATCATCTCGGCCGCGATGATGACGAACCAGCACAGGCCGAGCCCCTGCCGCAGGCCGGTGAGGATTTGAGGCATGGCTGCCGGCAGGTAGACGTGCCGGAAGACCTGCGCAGGCGAAGCGCCCAGTGTCCGCGCGAGCAAGACGTAGCTACGCCGCACGCCTGTGACACCGTCGAGCGTGTTCGTCAGGATGGGAAAGAACCCGCCGACGAAGATGACGAAGATCATCCCAAGCTGGACCTGGTCCCACACCGTCCGCGTGTAGGCCAGGCCGAACAACTGCGGCACCGTCCTGAGCTTGAAGACCGCGATGGCGAACGGCAGCCACGCGATCGGGCATAGGGGGCGCAGAATCTCGATCAGCGGCTCGACTGTGCGCCGGACGAACCGCGCCGAGCCCATGAGCACGCCCAGACTGATGCCAACCACAGCCGCCAAGACGAAGCCGATCAGTACGCGCAGGAGGCTGACGGAAGTGTTGCCCAGCAGCGAGCCGGAGGCGTAGTGCGTCCGCAGCGGGTGCGCGAGCTGCTCAAGCACCCGCGTGACCGGCGGAAAGATCCAGGGTCGGCCCAGCCGCACGGCCGCCAGTTGCCAGACTAGCAGCAACACAAGCAGCGGAGCGGCCGCCGTCAGCAGCGAGATCAGTCGCCCGCTTCGATTTTCTGTATGCTTAGCGGTCTCCAACCTTCTGCTTAGCCTTTACCAGTAGCGAGAAATCATAGGCAATTTCCGCCACCTCTTGCGGCGACTTGCCTTTGAGCTTGTCTCGAAACACACCGAGCCCGTCCATCACGGACGCCCATTGAGCCATCGCCTCGTGCCACTGCTCAGACGGGTCCATCGCATAGCCGCTGGTGGGGATGCTCATCCGCTCGACGGTTTCGCTGGTGCCGATCCAGCGCACGGTCGCCGTGACCACCTTGTCGAAATCGCTGTTGATCGTGCCAGTAGCCTCCAGGAACAACGCGAGCAGATCAGTCACAGCCGCGCTCTTCTGCGTGACGACATCGGCGCGGGCGGCGATGCAGCAGCAGGGATGGTTGCGGAACGTCCCTGGCGGCAGGTCCTCCAGGTCGCAGAGCACGCGCCCCATGCCTTTCTCGACGGCAATCGCAGGAAACGGGTTGTTGCCCACATAGCCGTCGACCAGTTCTCCGGACAGCGCAACGTTCAGCTTACCGCCGCCCTGCACGTTCACCATGTGAACCTTGATCCCGGTCTGCGACGGATCGCCGGCGAAGGCAAGGCCCTCATGGCGTAGCGCCTCTTCGAAGATCACCTTGGCGCAGGCCACAGGATCCTTATAGCCGATGCGCAACGGCTTATCCGCCGCCTTGGCGACGGTGACGAACTCCGCCCAGGTCTGGGCCGGGAAGTCGGGCCGGACCACGAACATGTCACCCTTATGGTGCAGAGGAGCGATCAGTCGGATCGGCGCGCCGTTGTCGATACTGGCCAACACCGGCGCGACGCCGCCCAAGCCCACGTCGATCACGCCCTGCGCCAGCGCGGTGGGCATCTCCGACCCGCCGCCCACCTTGACGACTTCAACGTCGGCAACCTTCTTGTTGCCCCGCCAGAGTTGATAGAGCTTGCGATCCTCCACCGTCTTGACGTCAATGCCGGTTCGTGGAAGGTAATCGGCGGCGTTGTCGAGCGCAACGTACAGCGCGCTGTGATGGTCGTGGCCAACGTGACCGAGCTTGATGCTCACCGGCTGCTGAGCCTCGGGCGTACCCTGATCTTCCTGCTTGCACCCGGTCGACAGCAGCGCGGCGACCAATATACAGATGATGCTGAAGGTTCGTTTGTTCATGGCAAAAATCCTCTTGCCCCCCGGGTTGCCAGTCATCTTGAACAGGAGGCGCTTGGCTACCAGCGGTAAAACAGCTTGCCGACCACACCGACTGCATCCTTTTCGGGCAGTATCGTGTCGACGTTGATCACCGCGGCCAGCTTGAACGACCAGCCCTTCGCGAACTTCCAGATAAATCCGGGCACGATATCGTGACAATTGCCGATCCCCTTCTTGTCGGTGTAGTTGTACTCGATGGCCGGGGTGAAATCCTTGTACAGGTTCCAGATGGCGCAGATGTTGATCTCGCCGGTCCGGACGTCTGAGTCTTCGCCCCAGGTGTAGCCCGGGTTGAAGTGCAGCGAGAAGTGTTCCCAGGCCTTGGAGACCTCGGTGGTCAGCTTGAAGGCCCAGTCGTCGTCGCCCAGCTTGCGGTCGGCGTCACCGGTGGGTAGGTAGACCCAGGCATCGAAGGCGACGGCCGGGCGCGTGTTCGTTTCGGAAATCGCCTTCCATTTCTCGAACAGATAGAGATTGCCGAAACCATCGTTGTCGTTGAGCCTGCCGTTGACGTTGAAGTCGTTGAAGAAGTACGGAATGCCGAGCGCGAGATGGTGGTTTTCCGCCCAGCCGTACTTCATGCACAGCACGGACGTAAGCTTGCGCTTCGTATCGGCCGATGGGCGACTGAAGTAATCGCCGCTGGTGGAGCGCAGTTCGTCCCAGTCGAAGTGCTGGACCTTGAAAGAGGCCGACAAGTGTCCTTTGCCCACGGTGTTCGCGCTGCGCGTCTTGGTGAAGAGACTCATGGGGTACTTGCCGACCCACGGGTCTAATGCCGGCGCCTCCGCGGCAATCGAAGCGACCGCACTCATCATCAGAACCAGACTCCCTCCCAGGACGTGTGCTGATGTTGCCTTTCCCATTTCCTGCCCTTTCCCCTTACCGTCATTCTCCCCTACCAACAAAAAAGGCGGGTCCAGAGACGTCTCTGAACCCGCCGGTACACGCGCGCGATATCCGCTACTACTCGATGGAGTGCCAACTCCTTTCATGGGTCACTTCGAGGGGCCCCAGGTCGAGATCGATCTGCACCTGGAACTTGCCTTTGAACCCTTCTGGCACTCGCCACGAGTACCGGCAGGTGCCACCTCAGCCATACTGGAACTTGTCTGTGACGAGCACGCTTCCTTCCTCATTGACGATCTTCAATTCCGGAGCAGGCAGGCTGCGCCCATCTTTGACAATCACGTTGCGGTATCTCTCGCCTGCGCCACCGAAGATCTGCAGGTCAATGTAGGCCTGGTAGGGACCGATATCGACCTTCGGCACGATCCGTAGGGGAGGCCCGACGGCCAGAGACGTGGTGCGGCCCGGCTTGACTTTGACCCTGGCAAGATCGCCCCAGGGGCCGGTGCTGCTCAGGGACCATGTACTGCCGTTGGCGTGCGCCGTCAACCCGAGCGAGCGCGGGAAATAGGCGCGGGCCGGCACGCGAACGGGCCCCTGGGCCGACGTCAGGGTCATCTCGCCAAAGAAGGGCCGATTCAGGGTCAGCAAAACGCCAGGGGTCACGATCTCCACATTGCCTTCCTGTTGGAACACGAGATAGCAGGCGACCAGCGCGGCCGCGATGATTGCGAGAGAAATCAGGATATCCCGTCTTTTCATGATCTGATCCGCCTTTGAGCCGAGATTCTATCGCCGGCAGGGGCCTCTGTCAACGTTAGACGCCTCGGCGGTCGGGACGTTACATGGTTTTCGATCTGCATTCGCCCATGGGGACGCCTGTGGGGGCGAATAATCATTCGCCCTCGGACGGTTCGAGACACCCTGCCGGCGTCCGGACAAGGGCGAATGGTTATTCGCCCCTACCCACCCACGACGAACAAGGCAAGGTTTTGCGTGGGATTTTGTACGCCGAAGCGGTAAAATGCTGGTTATGGAAAAGCAGACGAACCAGTTGTTGCGCCGGTTGCCGTCGGTCGACGTGATTCTGAAGAACCCAGCGTTGCAGGCCCTTGAGGGACAATTGGGCCGGTCGCCGGTGGCCGAGGCAGTACGAGCGTCTGTCGAAGAGGTTAGGCAGCGCCTGCTGGCCGGAGCGGCCGACGACCCGAGCGAAGGTCAGATTCAGCAATGGGTCGTCTCGGCCGCGACCAGCCGCCTGGAGAGCCTCGAGAGGCCTTTCTACGGCAGGGTCGTCAACGGGACAGGGATCGTCCTGCACACGGCGCTGGGCCGGGCGGTCCTCGCGGGCAAGGCGCTGGAACAGATTCAGGAAACACTAGGCGGCTACTCCCTGCTCCAGGCGGATCGAGAGACCGGCAAACGCTCCTGGCGGGACGAGTGCATCGAAGCGCTGCTTCAGCGATTGACCGGCGCCGAGGCGGCGACAGTGGTCAACAACAACGCGGCCGCGACGGCTATCGTGCTCAACACCGTTGCGGCGGGCAAAGAGGTGATCGTCTCGCGCGGTCAGCTCGTCGAAATCGGCGGATCGTTCCGCTTGCCCGACGTGATGGCCTTCAGCGGCGCCAAGCTGGTCGAGGTCGGCACGACCAACAAAACGCACGCGCGGGACTACGAAAACGCGATCACCGAGAATACCGCCGCGATCCTCCGCGTCCATCCGAGCAACTACAAGATTCAAGGCTTCTCGTCCGAGGTCCCGCTGGACGTGATGGTCAAGATCGCTCACGAACACGACCTGCCTCTGATCGACGACGTGGGTGCGGGTGCGCTGATCGACTTTTCGCAGTTCGGTTTCGCGCCGGAGCCGACGCTGCCTGAATCGATCTGCCGCGGCGCCGACATCGTGACCTCGAGCGCCGACAAGCTCATCGGCGCCTCGCAAGGCGGCATCATCCTGGGCCGGAAACGATGGATCGACGCGATCCGCAAGAACCAGTTTGCCAGGATCGTCCGCGTGGGCAAGCTCACCCTCGCGGCGTTGGAGGCGACACTGAAACTGTTCCTCGACGAGACCGTTGCCTTGCGTGAGGTGCCGACGCTGCAAATGCTGCGGCGCACCGCCGAGGACATCAAGCAGCACGCCGAGCGCCTTGTCGCGCAGGTTCGCGAGAAGGTTCCTGATGCGCCGGTGACGACGACGCCCGGCTTTTCGCAGATGGGCAGTGGGTCGTTGCCGACGCAAAATCTGGCGACGACGCTGGTGACTGTCGAAGCCAAAGGAGGCGACGCCGAGGCACTGGCGAAACGGCTGCGGCTGAACGAGCCGCCGATCTTCGCGCGGATTCAGGACGATCGCGTGCTGATCGATACGCGCACGCTGCGCGACGGGGACGACCCGGTCGTCATCGCAGCGCTCGGCAGGATTCTGGGTGGAGGTCAGTAGAGCCGGTGGGTGCGCAGCAGCGAAACATCACGCTCGGCACGGCCGGTCACATCGACCACGGCAAGACCGCGCTGATCCGCCTCCTGACCGGCTGCGAGACGGACCGGCTCAAAGAGGAGAAGGAACGCGGCATGTCCATCGAGCTGGGCTTTGCGCCGTGCCTGATCTCGGGGACGGAAATCGGCGTGGTGGACGTGCCGGGCCACGAGAACTTCGTCAAGACGATGGTGGCCGGTGCGACCGGCATCGACGGCGCGATCCTCGTCATCGCGGCCGACGACGGCGTCATGCCGCAGACGCGCGAGCACCTGGACATCCTCACCCTGCTGGGCGTCGAACATGGTATCGTGGCGCTGACGAAAGTCGATTGCGTCCGTCCCGAGCGCGTCGAAGCGGTGACGCAGGAGATCGCGGCCTTCCTGCTCGGGACCTTCCTCGAAGGCGCACCGGTCCTGCCGGTCTCCAGCATCACAGGCGACGGCTTTGGCGAGTTCTACGACGCGCTCAAGGCATTGGTCGAAGCGATCGAGCCCAAACGCGCCGACGGCGTCTTCCGTGTCCCGCTGGAGCGCGCCTTCTCCGCTAAGGGCTACGGGACCATCGTCGCCGGCATTCCGGTGTCCGGATCGATCAAGATCGGCGATGAGCTCGTGCTCCTGCCCCAGGGCAGGAAAGGCCGGCTCCGCGCGGTGCAGGTCTACAATCACGAAAGCGACGGCGCCATGGTCGGTCAATGCGCGGCGCTGAACGTCCCCCAGTGGGACCCCAAAGACATCAAGCGAGGCAACGTCGTCACCATTGGAGACTATTTTTCGCCTGAATCATGGTACGTGTGCGAGCTGAAGCTGCTGGCGCAAGAGAAGAGCAGTCTCAAGAACGGCGCCCAGGTCAAGTTCCACACCGGGACTTCCGAGACACCCGCCAGCGCGTATCTCTTCGAGGACGCGCCGCTCAAGCCCGGCGAGACGTGCCTGATCCAGGTGTGTCTGAACCAGCCGGTCGTGGCCGGGCCGGGAGACCATTTCATCTTGCGACTGCCCTCCCCTGCCCGCACCATCGGCGGCGGCCTGATCGTCGAGGCGATTCCCAGGCGACTGAAGCGCAGCCGCCCGGAGATACTCGACGATATCCGCGCGCGGGCCGAGGCGGTCAAGACGCCGCGAGACTTCATCGCGTATTGCGTCAGGACCGCCGAGTCGCTGGCGGTCGATGAAAGACAAATCTCGCTGCGCACCAAGATACCCGAGCCGGAGGTGACCAAGACTCTAGCGGGGTTACAGGACGAGGACTCCGCCATCCGGCTCGGCGCCAGGTTGTACGCACACACTGACACGGTCCGGCGCATCGAGCAGCGACTGCTGGAATTGGTCGCCGAGACGCACCGTCGTCAGCCTGAAAGTCCCGGTATCCGGCCCGAGCAGCTTCTGACCGCCTCCGGAATTCACAGGAGCGTGTTCGACCCTGTGCTGGAGCGCCTGCTGTCGAACGGCCTGCTGGCCGAGAGAAAAAATCACCTGGCGCTGCCTCAACATCGCGAGCAATTCAAGCAGGCCGAGTGGGAACTGCTCACGAAGATCGAAGCGCTCTTCAAGCAACAGCCGTTCAGTCCGCCTGGCTCCGCGGAGCTGATGGCCGGTACCGGGGCGAGCGAGCCGGAGATTCGCAAGGCCCTGCGTATCCTGGTCGAACAGCAGAGAATCGTGCGGATCGAGCAGGACATGTACGTTCACGCCGAGGCGCTGGCGGACGCCCGCGCGCGCCTGATCGCTTACATCCGCGAGCACGGCAACCTGGAGAGCGTCAAGTTCAAATACCTGCTCGATACGACGCGCAAATATGCCATCCCGTTGCTCGACTACTTCGACAAGATCGGCGTGACGCGCCGCGTGGGATACACGCGGCACTTGAACAAGGTCAACGCCGACGAATAGACAAAGGACACACGCCATGCGGTACGGCAAGATAGCAGCGACATTTCTCGTCACGGCCGGAGCGACCATCGGCTTGATGATGGTGCTCCAGCCTGGCTGAGGCGATCCGACCGCAGCCCTTGGAGGGCTGCTGATAGTCCTGTGTTTTCCGCTGGCGATGCTCTTCGGCGCGATCGGCATCCGCTACGATCGGCCCCGGACCCTGGCGGTGATCTGCACGCTGATCGCGGGCGGTTTGATCGCTCTTTATCTCTCGACGGTCGGCGTCGCGATGCTCTGCCGCTGAAAGCGCCAACGTCCTCGCGCTCGGCGCCGTTGGCGCGGCGGATCAGTTGTTCGCGTCAGCCGGCGTGGACATCGCCGCATTGGGCTCGTTGTCGGGCTGGGGCGCCGGCTCGTTGTTCTTGCCGCAGCCCGACAGCATCAGCCCGGCGAACAGGACGACGAGAATGCCCCAGACAGTGACCTTTCGTTTCACACTTCGAGCAGCCATAGCATTACCTCCCAAAAAGGTTCCTCTTATTTGGACGCATGAAAGTGTGATTCATTGCGCTACCGATACAGTCTTTTGCCGATAAAACTCTCGCGTGAGACAAGCCCACCGGCGTCGGCTACCATGAAATTCCGCACTTTCTTGGGTATTGTTTTGATTTTCGCACGCCGATGTGTTATATTTCGTGCCGGTATGGCATCGCGAGAATCCGTGGAGATATGAAAATGGAGGGAAACTCGCATGAACCGGCCAAGGCGCGTTTCGGAGAGAATCGTGACAAGCGGGTTCGCATTGATCCTGCTTGCGGCGGTGTCGGTGCATGGCAGTGAGGCGTTGGTCTTCGACCTTGAGGAAGCATCGGCCGTCGATCTGGCCAAATTGAAATCCGCCTTCCGTACCGGCCTGCGGTGTTTGTGCAGCGAGGCCGCGGATGCTGAGGTAACAGCTTACCCAGTATTCGCGTCACAGAAGCCGCTCTATGGCTCCGTCCGCTTCGGCAGCGATCCTCACAAGGCAGACTCAGGTACGCGCTTCTGTTTCGCAGTGGATGAGTCCGGCGGCACAGACAAGGGTTACGACCGGCTCTACTTCGATGCGAACCGGAACCTCGATCTGACTGACGACGGTGTGCTGGCACGGGTACCAGACCCGCCGGGACAGATGCTCCTGAGCGGCGCGTCGATCCAGCAGCAGGCTTGTTTCGAGTGCATCGGCATCCCGCTGACGTTCGGGTCGGAAGGCACACGTCCGTTGGAGGTCATGCCGAGACTGATCGTATACGAAGGCGACCGCCGCTATGTTGCGTTCGTCACCACCAAAGGCAGGTTCGGAAAGATCACGGTGGCCGGCCAGACGTTCGATGTCCTGCTGGGACACAACAACCTCATCGCCGGCTGGTTCGACCACCCCCAGACGGCACTGCACCTGATCGGTCCCAGCAACCGCGACCGAGGCTACACCTGGTGGAGTGGCGACCGGCTGATGGCGATACACAAGATCGGTCACACTTTCTATCGCTTCGCAGCGACGCCGGCCGGAGACAAGCTGACGGTCCGTCCCCACGATGGGCCGCTGGGGACGCTGGAAGTCGGTCCGGCCGACCGCAATGTCCGAACGATGGCAATGAGAGGATCGCTGCAATCGGAGGATACCGCCGTCCCGGTAGGCAACGTCCTGAACAACGGGACTCAGGAACCCACCCGCCTGTGGCGCCTGCCGGTGGGCGACTATGCTCCCAGGCTGCTCGATCTCGAATACGGGGATCTGCGCATCACGCTTTCGAACAACTACCACGCCGATGGCCGGCCACGCGGCGGGACGACCCGACCACCTGTCTATGGGATCGAGATTCGCGCGGACAAGCCTTTCGTCTTCGATTTCTTCAACACGCCGGAGGTGATGTTCGCCCAGCCCGCCAAAGGCCAGCGCGTCCGGCGCGGCGAGCAACTCACGATCAAAGCCGTCCTGATCGACCCGGTCCTGGACTTCATGATTCGCGGCCTCTCTTATCGGCGCGAAGGAGGGCCTTCCGTCTCGCTCGCTCCCAAGGTCACGATTGCCCGCGCCAACGGCACGGCGGTGGCCGAAGGCGCCTTGCCCTTCGGCTGAGACGGCACCTGCGGGTACTCGTGGCGGGTACCGGACGATCTGCCACTCGACGGCAACGAAGAGACCTTCACCATCACCGTGACCTATGACACCCGTCAGTTGTATGGTGCAGTGACTGCCGAGCGTCAGGTCGTGATCTGTCGACCCGAGGCGTCGCCCGACAAAGCGACGCGGTCTCTCGGTCGCTAGCGTGAGGACACAGTGTTCGGACACCTTTATAAGAGTGAACAAGAGACAGCCGCCCGGATCACGAGGGACTCAGGCATGAAACATCCAAAGCGACTACTGGGGTTGTCCGTAGTGGGCGCGCTCGTCCTGTTCCTGGTCGCAGCGATCCTGATGTTCTGGATCCGCGCGACAGCTTCTAACCTCAAAGAGGTCTCGGCTTTCGATCTGGCCCAGGGACTATCCTCTTTCGGAATCGGCCAGCGTTGTCCTTGCAGCGAGACAGCGGACCCTAACGTGACGACTTACCCTAGCTTCAAGTCGGACAAGCCCATCTATGGCTCCGCCTCCTTCGCCGGGAGCGCCTACCAGGCGGATTCAGGCTTGCGCTTCTGCTTCGCGCTCGATGAGTCCGGCGGTACGGGACAGGGATACGATCGGCTGTACTTCGATTCGAATCGAGACCTTGATCTGACCAACGACCCTGCGTGCAAACGCTTGAAGGACCCTCCCGACGGAGCCACGCTCGATGGGTTGCCGGCCCGACAGCAAGTCTGTTTCGAGTATGCCGATGTCCCGCTGCCGTTCGGATCGGAAGGCGCCCACCCGCTGGAGGTCATGCCGCGCCTATATCTGGCGGCAGGTGGATGCGGCCACGTGGCGTTCGTCACCACCAGAGCCAGACGCGGTCAAGTCACCATCGCCGGCAAGAAGTTCACCGTCCTGCTGGGACACAACTACGGCGTCACCGGCTGGTTCGACCAGCCCTGGACTGCGCTGCACCTGATGCCGGAGCGCGGCTCAGGCGCCAGTTGGTGGGGTGGCGACCGTCTGATGGCCACGCATAAGATCGGGGACACCTTCTATCGCTTTGCAGCGACGCCGGCCGGTGACAAGCTGACCGTCCGCTCCTACGATGGCCCGCTCGGGACGTTGGAGGTGGGCGCAGGCGGACGTAGTCTCGAAACGATGGCGATCGAGGGATCGTTGCAGTCGGAGGACACCGCTGTCCCGATAGGGGACGTATTGAGTAGCGGCCTCCAGTATGCCGTTCGAACCTCTCGTCTGCCGGTGGGCGATTACCATCCCAGCTTCGTCCGTCTCGACTATGGAAGCCTGCGCATCGGCCTTTCAAACAACTACCATGCCGACGGTCAACCTCGCGCCGCGGTAAATAGACCGCCCGTCTATGGAATCAGAATTCGGACGGACAAGCCGTTCGTCTTCGATTTCTCCAACCCACCGGAAGTGATGTTCGCGCTGCCGGGCAAGGAGTGCCGGATCAAGCGAGGTGAGGAGCTGATGGTCAAGGCTGTTCTGATCGACCCAGTCCTGGACTTCATGATTCGCGAACTGCACCATCAGTCCGAATCAGGAGAGTCGACCTCGCTCGACCCCAGCGTCGTAATCGCGCGCGCCGACGGCACGACGGTGGCTGAAGGCGTCCTGCCCTTCGGCTGAGACGGCACCTGCGGGTACTCGTGGCGAGTACCGAACGATCTGCCCCTCGACGGCGACGAAGAAACCTCCACCATTACCGTAACCTACGATACCCGGGAGCTTTACGGGACGGTCGTCGGCAAACGCACGTTCACTGTCACTCGGAATTGAACACGGACCTCAATACGAGAAAGGAACGATTATGTGCCAGGAAAGAGCCACTACGAGGCAGCGGGCAAGCGGAAAAGCAGTCCGACGAGGTCTTGTGATTCTGCTGCTTTTCGGGAGCTTCGCCGCCGCGACGATGGGAGCGGAGTCCTCGTCTCCACCAGCAGACGCGGCCGCGTTCGAGCTCAAGGAGATCTCCACCTTCGATGCGCCTGAGGTTCTGCGCAGCCGGCTGCTCGTCGGCGCCTACTGTGAATGCCAGACGGAAGCGGACAAAAACGTTGAGGCCTACCCTTCGTTCAAATCGGACAAGCCGCTGTATGGCTCGCTCCAGGTTGGCGGCGCGACTACAGAGCCCGATACACCGTACCACTATGCGTTTGCCTTCGACGAATCCGAAGGCACCGGCCAGGGCTACGACCGTCTCTACCTTGACACGAACCGCAACGGCGATCTGACCGACGACACCTGTCTGTCGCCGACGAAGGACGTTCCAAACAAAGCCCTGATGAATCCCGGTGCATCGAATTCAGGAGTATCTGAAAGGTGTTTCGAGCCCTTGAAACTGCGGGTAGCACCGGGTGACGATCCTCAGCACCAACTGGAAGTCATGCCGCGTTTCCTCCGCTATCCAGGCAGCCGGAGCTTTGCCATACTCACCACGACGAAGGCGTGGATGGGCGAAATAGAAATCGGCGGCGAACGCTTCACGGCCGTGCTGTGCCACACGCGCGGAATCCCCGGCCGGTTCGATCATCCCGCCACCGGTCTTTTTCTGCTTGCGCCAGGTGATCCGAGCGGCCGGCCGACGGTCTCATGGTACGGCGGCGAGCAACTCATGGCTATGCATCGCAAGGGTGACACCTACTATCGCCTTGGAGCGACACCGAGCGGCGACAAGCTCTTCGTATGGCCTTACCAGGGAGCTTTCGGCACGCTGGAGGTCAAGGCAGGACAGCGCAGCGTCGAGCGCGTGCAGGCAACGGGTTCGCTGGCCTCGGAAGACATCGCGGTCAGCCTGACCGAAGGGTTGGGAAGCCAGACCGCGAATCGCTCCAACTCCTTTCGCGTGCCGGTAGGAGACTACGCGATCCAGATGCTCAACGTAACCTACGACAAGCTGAACTGCCTGACTCTACGTAACAACCACGCCGATGGCCAGCCCGGCGGCCGCGCGCAGGCCGGCCCGGCGGTTTATGCCATCAAGATCCGCGAGGACGCGCCTTTCGTGCTGGACTTTTCAGGCAAGCCGCAGGTCCTGTTTGCCTCACCCGCCAAGGACTGTCGCGTTCGGGCAGGCGAGCAGTTGGACGTCAAAGCGGTGCTGATCGACCCGGCGCTGGACATCATGTTTCGCGCGATCCGCGAGCGAGACCAATTGAATCCGAAAGTCACGATTGCTCGCGCCAACGGTCAGGTCGTCGCTGACGGCGTCATGCCGTTCGGCTGAGACAGCACCTGTGGGTACTCGTGGCGAGTACCGCAAGACCTGCAGCTCGGCGGCAACGAAGAGACCTTCACCATCACGGCTACCTATGACACCAAGGCCCTGTACGGAACCGTCATCGGCCAGCGCGAGATTACCATATACCGAGGTGCGTCAGGACAATAGCATTGTGTGCGTTTTCAGTGTGCCCTGTAGGGGCGGGCCCCTGTGCCCGCCCTGAGCTTGCCCTGAGCTTGTCGAAGGGGCAACCACGGGGGGTTGCCCCTACGATGTTGCTGAAGGAGGTCGAACATGAAGGACAACGCAATGGCCTTCGCTCTGCTGAGCGTGGCGCTGCTCGGCCTTTCGCAGGCGGTGCCGATCGGGGCCGCGGAAAGCCCGGCAGCGGCCGGGAAGGTCTATGCGATGGAAGAGGTTTCCATCTTTGACTGTCCCGACCGCGTCAAATGCAGCTCATGTCCGGCCAGCCGACGACCGAATGCGGCCGCACGCCGATCGAGGGCGTCACCTACCCGGCGTTCAAGTCCGACGAGCCCATCTATGGCGCCGTTACGTTCGCCATGAGCTTGTTCGACCCACAGGCGGGACTGCGCTACAATTTCGCGCTCGACAGGTCGGCGGGTACAGACTATGACCGTCTCTACTTCGACGTGAACCGCGACGGCGACTTGACCAACGATCCCTTCCTCGGTCGAGCCGATGGAACTTCTGACGGCATGCAAAACCGGTCGGGAGACATCCTCTTCGAGAACATCCAAATCGAGATGGACTACGGCCCCGGCCAGGGCACGTTCACGCAGACCGTCATGCCTCGCCTGCGGGGTATGGGAGAAACCACCTACATGTTCTTCGCGGCGCCTACCGCGCGCAAGGGCAAGATCATGCTCGGCTCGCGCGAAGTGGAGTTGGTGCTCGGCCAGGCTCACACGATTGCAGGTCGGTACGACACGCCGATGACCGGCACCTTTCTGAACGGCACCACCGAGTCCCTTCCCTTGGCCGGGTACTGGCGGTCCGTGAAAGGTACGTTCTACCGCCTCTCGGCGACACCGGCGGGAGACAAAGTGACGGTGGCACCGTATGCAGGCCCGTTCGGCGTGCTCGAAACCGGCGCGGGCGGCCGGGATATGGCGGCGCCGACGCTCGAATTCGGCTGGGTCTACAGCAGGGACGCCTTGATCGATGTCGACGAATGCCCGCATAAGGATGGCAAACTAAGCCTGCCGGTCGGTGACTACCGACCGTTTCGGATGGCGGTACGCTACGATCAACGGCGCATCGGCTTGGGGGTGGACACCGCGCAGCTAGGCAAGCCAGACGCCACCCCGATCAGCTTCTTCATCACGATCCGAGAGGACACGCCCTTCGTGCTCGATTTCTCGGCCAAACCTGAAGTAGTCTTCAAGAGTCCGACCGGCGGCCAGCGTGTCAAGACAGGCCAGACGCTAAAGGTCGAAGCGATGCTCTGTGACCTCGCTAATGGTATGATGATCTCCGCTTTGGAGGATACCACGAAGAAGACAGGCTCGGCGAACCTGCCCAGCGGTCGCGAAATGGATATGTTCGAGTCCGTCGCGCCGACGATCAAGATCACAAACGCGTCCGGCAAGACTGTCGCGGAGGGCCCGATGCCCTTCGGCTGAGGCGGCACCTGCGGGTACTCGTGGCGAGTACCACAAGACCTGGAACTGAACGGCAACGAGGAGACCTTCACGATCACCGCCACTTACGAGACCGGCAGACTCTACGGCACGGTGACGGGAACGCGGACGCTCACGATCTATCGCCATTGACACCGCAGGGTTCTGGCATCCGAGCGTGCTTTCGGCTAACATGGACCCCTCGTGGCGTCTCTACTTACAGTGCGCACTAGCGGAAAAGGGGACATGAAATCTGGCCGGATTTCAAAAAAAGTCGTCTGTCGGCTGTTGGCGGCTGGCCTGATGGCCTTGGGCGGGGCCGTTTCCGCCGCCCGGGCGCAGGACGCGGACCAGCCGAAGGGCAAGTTGAAGATCGAGGGAACGCACATCGCGCGGCTCCTGCTGGAACGCGACGACGGCCATACCGAGGAATGGAGCAACCTCCGCGGGACCATCGAACTGCCGGTTGGCACGTACCGCGTCAAGCAGTTGACCCTGAGGGACGACTACACGTGCCAAGCCCAAGGCCTGACAAAATTGCGCCATCTTGAGGTAGCCCCAGACAAGACGGCCGTGCTGAAAGCAGGCGGCCCGCTACAACAGACAATCCAGATCAAGCGCCAGGGACGTGTACTGGTTCTGAACTACCAGTTGCGGGGAATCGGCGGCGAGGAGTATGCCGCACCGAGACGGGCAGACAATCGGGCCACTTTTACCGTGTACCGAGGGGACAGGGCCATCGCGAACGACGACTTCGAGTATGGCTGAGGCGCTAGCACCTGTTCGTACTCGTGGCGAGTACCGCTAACCGCATTCGGGCAGTTCCGGATTGTCCCCTCGGCGAATATCGGCGACTTGGGACCCCACCAAGGCCAGGCGTCGCTCTTCGAATGGCGCTGGTACGACACGGCGTCCGGACTGCTCGTCTGGCTGGTCTTGATTGTGGCGGCAGTGGGGCTCAAGGCCAATCGAAATCGCCGCGTACTGCTGCTTCTCATCCCTCTGGCTGTCGTAAACTTGGCCTATCTCTTGCTCAGGGCGATGCTGGACATGTCTTCGTCATCCGCGATACAGTTCGACGCGCTTCTTCAGTCACTGGTCGTCGGGGTGACGTTGCTGTGGCTGGTGGTTCCCGCGCTCGGACGGCGCGGCGTCGTGCGCATGGCTGCTGCGTTTGTCCTATTCCTGGCGGTTGCCGGTCTGAGCGTCATTTCATACGGCACGGCGTCTTCGGAAGAAACAACCGTCTTCATGGTCTTTCTCGGCACTATAGGTGGAGTGCTGATTCTCGCACCGGCCGCTGCCTCCCGCTTGTGTCGAACACTCTATCGGCCCGGTCCCTTCATGCTGTGGCTGGCTGTGTGGATGATCGTCGCTGGTGTGGCTGCCATGCTGGTCGCGTTCGCCGTGCTTCTGTCTGTGCTTCCTTCTGGGCCAAGCGCCTCGGAGATTCCAGGGGTGATCTTGCAGGCCATTGTAGCAGGGGCGATCATCGGTCTCTGTCTTTATGCGCTGAGTGCGCCCTATATGCTTCTGGGATTCCTCAGTCCGTTCTTCCGCGCGCGGTTGCAGGCATGTTTGAATTTGCGGCCCACCGCTGACAGCGAGAGCGCGGCTTCATTCGTCCCGGCGGACGCGCGTCTTTAGCTCATCCAGTCGGCGGTTGACTTCCGCGTCGTTTTCCAGTTCGACCGCCCGCTCGTGTTGGAAGGTCGCGCCCAGTGTCTGCCTGATCTGGTCCTGTATTTCGATCTGGGCTTCCTCTTCGTCAACCTTCATCTCCATTCGGGCAATGGCCTCCAGAATACCGCCAGCCCCCTCGTGTAGAGACGCAACATTTTGCGTCTCCGCCCGCTGTCGGACAGCCCGTACGCGCGCAAGGATGTCGTCCTTGCGGAGTCTGAGCTCGTCGAGCTGTCGCCGAAGTTGTGCGCGTACCCCTCCGGCTGAATGATACGCCGACTCGGACGTTTCCAGCCTCGCACGGCACTTCTCGACCTCGCGCTCCGCCTCGATCTGGGCGGCGATGGCCTGGCGCGCTGTGTCGAGCTCGTCGGCTTTGACCGCGAGCGTCGCACCTTTGCCGAGGCGTTCGACCCGGCCGCTGGCGGCATCGAGCCGGCGACGATCCGCTTTGACGGCGCTGAGAGCCTTGGCCTCCGCGCGAGCCGCCTCCGTCACCTTGTCTGCCATCTCGCGAACCAGTTGACCAATGACGGTCTCAGGCTCTTCCAGCGACGCCAGAAAGGCTTCGATCCGCGCCATGGTCACCGCTTTCAATCGCTCGATGCGTCCCATCGTGGTCGCCTATGGTCTGTACAAACCCGAGGTCAGGACGAATGGTTATTCCCCGCTGCGGGGCTTTCGTGTCGTCTTCTTCGGCGGCGCATCTGCGCCGACGCGTTTGCTCTTGAGTACGTCGATCAGCTTGGTGTAGCCGCGCACCATCGTCTCGAACCGTTCGGCCAGTTGGTCGATGACGCGATCCCGCTCGTCCTTGTCGCCGTGCGACATCGGCAGCAGCCAGGTCTCCATTGCCTTAAATTGCTCTTCTAGGACCGACACGAGCGTGCGCGAATCGCTCTTGGTCTGCTCGGCGCGTTGCGCCGTCTCTCGCACACTCTCGACGGTGCGCTGCTGCTTGATCTCGGCGATCAGTTGTCCCATCTTGGCAAGGATGTCGTCGGCCGCGGTTTTGAACGTGTCGGTTTCGCGCAACGCAGGCTCTGCCGCTCGGCTTTGCGCCATCGTCGTGACACCCTGTGCCAGGACGTCCTTGATCGAATCCAGACCGGCCGAGAAAGCATTGAGCTGGCGGATCATCTTGCCGACTTTGTCTTCCGTGTCGTCGCCCAACAGGACGTTGCGCTGGAAGGTGCGCTTGATTTCGGCCCAGCGTGCGGCCTGCTCGTCGGTCAGTCGGCCCGTCAGCTCGCGGAACTTGAGCAGGTTGTTCTCGGCGCCGGTCGTGAGCGTCTGCGCGTCTTGCTCGTAGGCCGAGTGAATCAACGTCCAGAGCTCCTGGTCGTTCATGATGGGCAATACGCGCGCGGCGATCCGGTTCATGTTGCGGTACGACCCCTGTAGCAGGAAGGGCGGCTCCGTGCGATACTCCTTCGCCTGGCCGGCCGAGCGGATGTACTCCTGGTTGACCCTCAGCACGACGTCGCGCACCGTCAGAAGCTTTTTCATTGTTGCGACGTATTCGTGGATTTCCTCGACCGTGTAGTTGCCCTCGAAATCGATGCCCTCCTGCTGGTCGGTCTCCGCCATCTTCATCACGGCGTAGGCGTCGTTCTGGCTGCGTCGCGTCAACGTCTCCAGCACCGGGTTCGACGTCAGGCAGTTCTCGATGTAGCTCAGCGCGAACTGGTCGTAGTTGTCGCCGACGATGTCGCCGATGTTGTAGGTGTCGGCGCGGTTGGCGAGCATGTCCGGAATGCGGAAGCGCTGGCCGCTCTCGGTATAGGGATTGCCAGCCATCACGACGCAGACGCGCTTGCCACGCAGATCGTACGTTCTCGTCTGGTCCCGGTAAACGCCTTCGATGCGGCGTTGCGCGTCGCAGAGCGAGATGAACTTCTGGAGAAACTCAGGGCTGGTGTGCTGAATGTCGTCGACATAGATCATGACGTTGTCGCCCATCTCGAAGGCGAGATTGAGCTTCTTGAGCTGCTGGCGCGCCGCGGCGTTGGGCGCTTCGTTCGGATCGAGCGACGTGACGCGATTGCCGACGGCCGGGCCGTTGACCTTCACGAAGGTCAAACCGAGCCGGTTGGCGACGTATTCCATCAGCGTGGTCTTGCCATAGCCCGGCGGCGAGATCAACAGCAGCAATCCCTGCCGGTCGGTCCGTTTCGATTCGCCTTCGGCGCCGATCTGCTTGGCGAGGTTCTGGCCGATCAGCGGCAGGTAGATCTTGTCGATGAGCCGGTTGCGCACGAACGTCGTGAGCACGTGCGGCTGGAACTCCTCCAGGTGCAGTTGCTTGCTGTAACACTCGACATGCGCGTTGCGCGCCGCCTGGTACCGCGTGAACTTCGGGACGATACACTGCTCGTGGTGACGGAGCCTGGCCATGAAATGACAGTAATTGAGCCGATAATTGCCTTGCTCGATCAGCGGGTGCGAACCGACGAGCCCGGTCAGTTCCTGCTCCACGCTCGCGGTCACGACTTCTCTGCCTTCCGCAAGCTCAGGCAACAGCAAGGTCGCCACTTCATCGGCGTATTCGTCGCGATCCTGCCCGTCGGCACCGCGCAGATACGAGCGCACCCAATCCCGAACCAGCCTGAAGCAACTGAGCGGATCGCCCACCAGGGCGTGTCTCGATTGGGCGAATTCCTCGCCGAAGTGGCTCTGCTCCAGGTGTCTCTCGAATCCCTCCTTCAGGCCGACAGCCACTTGGCTGACCACGAACCCGCCCTCACTCGAGAGCTGGTGGAACAAGTACTCGGCCGCTTCGCTGACAAGGCCGGGGTCGAAGAGTTGGGTCTCTTTGACAAAGGTCATGAGACGGGTCTCGATTTCGGTAACGTACCCGGCCTGTGCGGGACTGGGACCGAACAGGCGATTGACACGGCCCATGCCGGTGATTCTCGCCGCCAGCGCGTCGTGGTCGTCTCGGCGCGCGTGCCAGAATACCGTCGCCAGCGCGCGGGCAGCGGTGCCGTAGCGTAACAGGCCGATCGCCGACTCAAGCTGCAACAAGGCTTCGAGAATCGCGGCCGCGTCGCGATCGTGAACGCCTTTGACGTAGCCCTCGTTGTAGCGCGGGCTCATGAAGGCCTGCACGTCCGAAAGCGTAGGGTCAGGTCTCTGTGCCTGCCCAGGGCGGCCACGGGGGGTCGCCCCTACCAGCGAACCGGCGCGTAGGTTTTCGAGCATCTTGAAAGCCAGATACTCGGCGCGGTAGACGCCAGGCGATTCCGACAGCACGTCGAGGTCCCAGACGTCCTTGGTCTGCTCCAACAACTCGTCTTCGATAGCCTCGAAAAAGCCGGTGCCGGTCAGGTGGAAGAATAGCCTGCCTTCCTTGCGAACGATCGTGCCTTCCAGCGCCTGACGGTTGACCGCAAACTTCTGGTTGCCCAGGCGGATGACATTCTCGCCTTCCTCGTAGAGCGCTTGCCTGTCCTTGAGCTGGCGGACCGCGTCCTGGTGGATGGTCTTGAGCCGGCTCTCGGCATCTTGAGCCTTAACGGTGTCGCCCAACTGCTTGAGCTGCTCGATCGTCTGACGAATCCGGTCGATCATCAGGTCGGACGCGAAGTAGCCATTGATCTCATTGATGTCGGTGAGGTTGCGAACGCGGTTCTCGATGCCCTTGAGAATCCGCTCGGCGGACGCCATCAGCGCGGACGCGCGCTGGTTGCGCGCGGCGACGAGCTGGACCTTACGCGAGTTGAACGCGTCGTACAATTCCTCGCGCTTGTCGGCAAGCTGGACGACGAACTCCTCGAAGTCAGCAAAGCGGCTCTCGAGGTTTTCGATCTGGACCATCGCCTTGGTGAGGTATTCGTCGCACTTGTCCGGCGTGTCGCACACGTCGAGGTAGTTGACGACCGACTGGTCGATAAGCTTGAGCTGCGAGCTGAACTCCGCCTGCCCTTCGATCTTGCCGATCTCGTTGAGCTTGTTCTTCAGCGCCGACTTGACCTGGTTCACTTCGGCATAGACCAGGGAGATATTGTCGATGATCGCGATGGTCTGCGTCGCATCCTCGATCTTGAGATTGCTCACGATCTCGGTGAGCATTTCCAGGCTGGAGGCAGTCTCAGCCACCTGCTCCTGCAACTGCCTGGCGTCGGCCACCTTCCCCAGTTCAGGCACCTGTCGCCCAAAGCCCTCGGCCTTCGCGCGATACGGATCGAGCGACTCGGGCTTGAGCAGGAACTCCACGCACTGGCGAGAGAGCTTGTCGGTATGCTCGGCCACTTCTGTTTCGAGCGATGCGATCATCTCCGTATCGGCGTAGCGCAGGTCGCGTAGCGATATGACCTGACCCCGAATGGAACGAAGCTGCGCCAGGTGCTCGACGTACTCGTGTATCTCGTTCAAACCGCTGTAGTCGATAGCCGTGACGATCTCGCGCACCTGCTGCGTGACTTCGGCAATCTGGGCGCGCGTGTTCTCCTTCGTGCGGACGACCTTCTCGTACTCGTCCACGGCCGCACGGGCCGCGTCACGGATGGCGCCCAGCGGCTCGGCCAGGTTGAATAGCTCCGCCGAGTCGATCCAGAAGTAGGCATCCTGAACCTCCTCCGCCTTGCGGGCAAGGTCGAGGTAGAGGTTGACGTAGGTCTCCTCCTGGCCGAGTAGCGTGATGATCTCGGTACACTCGGCCATGCAGCGCACGATGTCCTTGTTGCCGATCTTGTAGAGCTGCGAGTCGGTCTTGACCGGGATCACGAAGTCGGGGCCGTAGTACGGCGTCTGCCAGACCTGGATCGCGTGGTGCTTCTTCGGCTCGTCGTTGGCGCGGAAGTAGATCAGCGTGCCGTCTTCGAAGAAAGAATAGCCGTTGCAGACGACCGGCGTGCTGATCTTCTGCTCGATGATGTTGTACGAGAGCAGGACGTAAACGCCGCTGTCGCGGTTGTGAAAGACGTAAAGACAGTCTTCGCCATTGGGCGAATCGAGCCGCTTCTCGAAGACCATGTCATCCATCTGGGTCTCGAACTGCTTGAGCTCGCCCGTCTTGAGGTAGTAGCCCTTGGGGAAGACGAAACCGTGGTCTTCGGGCAACAGGATGCAGGCCTGCTCGATCGCGTCGAGCCGGATGGCCTTCTGAATCTTCTCGTTGTAGACGAAATACCTGAATTGCTGTTCTTCGTACGGCCGGATTTTCAAGACGATCAGACTACCGACAATCGCATACCGTATCTCGGCGTCGCTGAGCATCTGGTCGGGGTTGTCCACCGGCTCGGCGTAGATGCCTTCGCCGGTCTCGGTGTTGTCCTCTATCTTGATCGTCAGATCGCCGCCGATGGTCTCGACGAAGACGCGGTCTTGGATGGAAATATGAGGGTTCTTGCCCTGCCGGAACATGTCCTGCGTGACCCGCTGCCACTCAAACTCGTGCTGCGGCGGGAAGATGAACTCATGGTCGCTGCGGTTGCCCTGGTACTCCAGCGCGCCGCCGCGGATGAGCCATTTGAACGTCTTGATGTCCGCGACATCGCGGCCGACACGAAAGACCATGAACAGGTGCGGCCCGATCACCGAGAACTTCGCGAACACCGTCTTGCGGTAGTAGCGATAGAGATTCTTGAAGTCCGCCTCGAACTCGGCGTTGCGAATCAGATCGAGCGGACGCGAGGTGAACGTGCCGTCCTTCCACTGGTAGATCGCGAAGACGTCCTCCAATACCGTCTCGGCGCGGAGGCCTACAAACACGTTGTACCCGAAGATGAACTTGTCGCCGATCGGGACCATGTCCCGAGGGACGCAGTTGTTGTCCGTCGAAATCCGCTCGCTGGAGAGCAGCTTGCTCTCGACGGCGCCGAAGACCTGCTTGCGCGCTTCGTTGAGCTTGCCCAGCCGGCTGCGAAGCTCCTTGCCGTGGTTGGTGAGCCTGGAACGGAGGATCTCGTACGTCCCGCCGCGCAGCTCCGTCTGCTCCGGCGCAGCGTTCGTTGAGTCGGTCCCGTTCTGGACTGCGTTTTCCTCCATCGTCACGCCTTTGTCAGTCCTATCAACTTATAAACCGTTCATCGGTTGAGGTTACGTTGGGCGCTCTCGTGTCGCGGGCATCTTGCCCGCGACACGTCTTACTTCGCTTCGAGCCCCAGCTTCTTGACGGGCATCTCGGCGATTCCCAGCTCCTTGACCGTATTGAGGATTCCGCTGAGGATTCCCTTCTGGCCTTTGTCCGCCTGGCCCATCAGTTTCAGGACCAGCGCCGAGATCGTCAGGTTCTTGATGTCTTCGGAGCTGAGTCCGAACTGCGAGACGAACTTCTGAATCTGGTTCCGCGTGGCGTCCATATCGGGACCGAGCAGGTTGTCCTTGACGTCGGTGAGCACCTCGCTGTGCTTGACCAGATGATCGACGCTCTTGCCGGTCGCGATGGAATTGACGAGCCGCTCGAAGAAGCGGTTCTCACCACCGACGATGTCGATCTTGGCGGACTTGAGCGCCTCGCCAACGATCTTGGCCTGCTCGGCGGCAATCTGCCGTCTGACGTCGATCTCGGCCAGCTCGATGTCCTTGTCCTTGTTGAGCTGGAGCTTGAATTCTTCGTGCTCCTTGCCAACGGCGTCGAAGATCTTCATCGCGTCGGCCTTGTCGCGGATACCGTCGGCATCGGCGTGGTACTTGAGCTCCATGACCTTGGCTTCCGCGGTGCCGTACTTCTCGACCGCAGCCGCCTTGATCTCCATGACTTCCGCCTCCGCGGTGCCTTCGACGGCTTGCTCTTTGACCGACGCGGCCGCGAGGGTCTTTTTGGCCTCCGCGTTCTTGACCGCGGCGTCCTGGTTGGCCTGAGCCTCAATCACCGCTTGCTCGGCGTAGAATTCCTGTGCCTTCTTGGCGGCTTCCGCCTGCTTGATGTCCTTGACCAGCGCCTGCTCGGCTTCCTCTTCGGCTTTGGTGATCTGCACGCGCTTGCTACGGTCGGCGCCGGCGAATTCCCGTACGTCCTTGATACGCTCCTCTTCGGTCGCGACCGATTTCTCGACGATCACACGCTCGCGGATGACCGACTGCAACTCCTTCTTCTCCGCTTCGACGGTCTTGTCCTTCTCGACCTGCGCGATGGTGACGACCCGCTCGCGCTCCGTCGCCTCCAATCCTCTGTCGCGCTCGACCCGTTCGGTCTCAACGGCGTCGGTGCGCTCCTTGTTGCGGCAGGCTACGATGATCTGCCGCTGACGGTTCTCCTCCGCCACCGCGATCTCTTCTTCGGCGGTGATGCGTGCTTTCTCACCCTTCTCGCGCTCTTCTTGCTGGACCTTCTTGGTCTCCGCCTCCTCGCGGGCTTGCACACTGACCACCTCCCGTTTCTGCTTGGCTTCCGCTTCCGCCAGTTGCCGGTTGAGTTCGAGAATGGCCTCCTGGGCCTCAACATTCTGCTGCGTGATGGTCTTGTCCTTCTCGCGCTCACGAGCATTCGCCAGTTCGAACTGCTCGGCGGTCAGGACAGTGATCTTCTTGATACCTTCGGCATCGAGGATGTTGTCGGGATTCAGCAGCTTCTTGTCGGTCTGTTCGAGGTAATCGATGGCCGCGTCTTCGAGAACGTAGCCGCTCAGGTCGGTCCCGATCACTTCGAGGATCTGCTCGCGGAAGCGCATCCGGTTGGTGTACAGCTCGGAGAAATCGAACTGCTTGCCGACCGTCTTGAGCGCCTCGGAGAACTTCGCGTCGAACAGCTCGACGAGCGCTTGGCGGTCTGACGCACGCTCGCAGCCTAGTGACTGGGCGACTTTGATCACATCGTCGACGGTGTTGTTGACGCGCACGAAGAAGGCGACGACGATATCGGCGCGCAGGTTGTCCTTGCAGATCAATCCCTGCAGCGCGCGCCGGTCGATCTCGATGCGCTTGACCGAGACGTCCATATACTCGGCGCGGTGCAAGACCGGGATGATGAACATGCCGGAGAAGCTGACGCGCGTCCCGCCGACCCCATTGCGGATCAGCGCCTGACCCTGCAGGACTTTGCGGTAGCACTTGACCAGCAGGGCCAGAAAGCCCATGCCGATGAGAACGACGAACACGATAACGGTGGCGACCACGGCATCGCTCATGACTATTTCTCCAAATCCACAGGTGCAATTAGATACGTTCCTCTTTCGCTGTCCTTAGCAACAACCACCGCTTCTTCGCCACGAACGAATTCATGGTCGTCCTGGGACAGGACGTTCAGGACGATCGGCGCCCCTTTCGTGGGGACCTCGGCCTGTCCCATTCTGTCTTGGGTCACGTGGAGGGTTGTGACCTTGCAGATCCGCCCGATGACGTCGCCGGGCGCGTTGTAGTCCTTGTTCAGCATCGCATATAGCCTTTGTAGCGGCAGCCCACACACCTTCATCACGAACGCGCTGACGACCAAGTTGACCAGGAAGATCGGCAGCGCGACCAGGAGCGAGCCGCTGGGGTTGAAGTAGTAGTTGCCCAGCATCGAAAAGGCCCAGAGACTCAAGACCAGAACGCTGATCAGCAGCATCGTGGGGACTTCGCCGATGTAGAAGAAGTGCAGGATCGAGCGGAAGATGCCCAGGCCTTCCGCGTCGACGTCTGCACCTGCGTCCGCGTCGAGGTCGCCTTCCAGGCCTGAATCGGGTAGATCGATGTCGAAGAGGTTGACGTCGAGCACACCCAGAATCACTGTGATCCAGTAGAGCCCAATCAGGAGCAGCAACGCCGTGAAGAGGACGTTGACCGGCGAGAAAGCGGCGGTAATGAACTCTGCCATCTTCGTGCCCTTTCCAAGGCCCTTTACGACTTATCGGCAAGCTGATCTTTCATCGCCTGGAGCTCCGCTTCGATCTGAAGCTCGCGCGAGCGTTGCGCCAGCTCGACGTCACTGAGAGCGTCGCCGTGCATTTCCTGGCGAATCTCCACCTCGGCTTCGGTTTGCAGGACATCGTCCTCCAGACGGTCGAACGCGACGTTCTCGCCGCTGAGACCCATCGTCTTGCTCAGGTGCTGATCGAACGCCTTCTGCGCCTCGGCGGTCCGCTTGCGCGCCTTCAGGTCCGCCAGTCTCAGCTTGGCGCTCTTGAGCTGCTCCTGGAGCCGCATCAGGTTGTCACGCAGCATCTCGAAGGTCTTGCGCCCCTTCTCGATGCCGGGCTGGATCTGGGCGGCCCGCTCGGCGATACCGACCTTCTCGGTCAGCGCCTGTCGCGCCGTGGCTTCGTCACCGGCCTTGAGCGCCTGCTCGGCGCGCTGCGTCAGTTCCTGCTGTCGTTGTCCGAGCGCTTCGTACTCGTGCTCCAACCGCCGGAACGTCGCACCGTACGCGGCGGCACTCTCGCGCCCTTCCTGGATGGTCTCGCCCAACTCCTTGATCTTCGATTCCAGTTCCTGTTCGGGGACCTCGACCTTATCCAGTAACCAGTTGATATTGGCGCCGGCGATTCTTCGGATTCTATCGAATATCGACATGGTTGTTCTCCTTAGACCTGGTTCGTCGTGACGCCGTGGGGCGTTCGCTTGTAGTGGCGTCGTAGGGGCAACCCCCTGTGGTTGCCCTGGGCGGGCACGGGGGCCCGCCCCTACAAATGCCCTTACGGGCACCCTACAAACGGGGGACACTACAAACCGCCTACCTGTCGCTTCAGCTCCGCCAGGCGTTCTTCGACGACGGCCTCCTCGTCCAACGCGTCAAGCTTGCGTTCGAGGGAGGCGCTGGCGGTTCCCTCACCCGTAAGGTTCGCCTGGATCTCCAGCTCGGCTTCGGTTTCCTCGACCTGTGCCTCCAGGCGAGCGACGGCGTCGAGAATGCTGTCACTCGATCCCACGGTGCCGCTGACACTGGCCTGGATCTTCTTCTGGACCTTGGCGACGCGGGCGCGGGTGAGGATCTCGCTCTTTTTGACGCGCAGCTCGTCAAGCTGCCGCTGGATCTGCTCGCGGCTGGCCTTGGCGCGGTCGAGCGAGTGCTCGGCGATCTCCAGGTTACGTCGCGACAGTTCGGAGGCCTTCTCGGCTTCGATCTGGGCCTTGACCGACTGGCGAGCGGTCTCCTCGTCGCCTTTCTCGAGCGCCAGCAGCGCGCCGCGGCCGTACCGCTCGATCGTGTCCTGATGCCGGCCGATTTCCCGCTTGCAGCTTGCCAGCGTCGCGCGGGCCTTGGCTTCGGCTTCGGTGGCGGCCTGCAACTGCTCTTCCATCTCCTTAATCAGGACAGGGAAGACCATTTCCGGGTCCTCGACCCGGCTGAGGAAGGCCTCGATCCTGCCGACGGTGATACGGTGCAGACGTTTGAAAAGTCCCATGGTGGTACTCCTTTCCAGGCTTCCGGCTCGTAGCATGGGCGTCTCGCCCATGAATCACGGGCAAGATGCCCGTGCTACTTCCGGAATGACCGACGACGAGGGGCTGGGTGGACCCCTCTGATCGTCCTTCGTGCTCCGCCACGACCCTCCCTCCACAGGAGGCACGGAACACATCCGGGGTGAGACACTGGCACAACTACCGCCACTTCGTGCGGTTGTCAAGCCGGTAGGTACAACTAATCATGCGCCCTGGCCGGCGGGTGACCTGCATCTCTACGGGGACGGACGCTCGAAACGGGAGAAAAATCGAAAGAAAAACGTCGTGAGAAGACAAAAAGGAAGAGAAGAAACCGCAGGGCAAAGCACGGACCGCGAACGACCGCGCCGGCGCGAATTCACGGCTCGACGGAGGTGAGCCCCTCCTGAATCGCGTACTTGGTCAATTGCGCCACGTTGTCGATATCGAGCTTGGTCATCAGTCGCAGCCGATGCCCTTCCACGGTCTTGGGACTGATGTGGAGCTGCATGGCAATCTGCTTGGTGGTGTTGCCTTCGCTCATGAGCTGAAGCACCTCGCGCTCGCGCTGCGAGAGAATGGAAAACGCCGACTGGTCCTCCCCGGGGGACGGATGGACGTAGTTCTGGATGACCACATCGGTGATGGACGGACTCAGGTAGGTCTTGCCGTCCACGATGGTCCGCAGCGCATTGGTCAGCTCCTCGAGCGCGCAGTCTTTCAGCAGATAGCCGGAGGCGCCCGCTTTAAGCATAGCCATGACGAACTTCTTGCCGGAATGCATGGAGAGGGCCAGCACCTTGACTTTTGGGTTGTCCCGGATGATTTGCTGCGTCGCGTCGATGCCGTTAAGGTCCGGCATGCCGACATCCATCACGACAATATCCGGCAGCAGGTCCCGGGCAAGCTGAACGGTAGCCTGGCCGTTCTGCGCTTCGCCGACCACGTCGAAGTCCTCTTCCCGCTGGAGCAGGTTTATCAACCCGTGACGTACGATCGTGTGATCGTCTGCGATGATAACGCGAGTGCTCATCCTTCACTGCTCCTATTGTAGAGTCTCATCCGTCCGGCACAAAGGCGCCAACAGAGTGACCCGAGTTCCTCTTCCGTTGTTGGACTCAATATAGACCTTGCCCCCCAAATGTGTCAAGCGTTCTCGGATACTAAAAAGCCCGAAACCGGCGGCCTTGCGGCCTGCCCCTGCGGCGAGCCGATCCGGGTCGAATCCCACCCCGTCATCTTCCACCACGACCTGGAGGCAGCCGTCCACCCTGGACAGCGTGATGTCGATGACCTTGGCCTGGGCATGCTTGGCGGCATTGATGAGAAGCTCACGAACCGACCGGTAGAGGAGCGTCTTGACCTCTTCATTCAGCGGTTTGTCCTCTTCCGAGTCGTGGACGCGGCATTCGAGCCGCCTTTCACGACCGAAGCGCTGGGCCAGCTCTTCGATGGCGGATTCCAGTCCGAGCGTGTAGAGTTCGGGCGGGCTGATCTCGAAAGTAAGGCTGCGCGTCCGCGTAATGGCCTCGTCGATCTGCTCGCGAATGCGACGGACAGCCCTCAGCACATTCTCCGGCAGTTGCGACCGCAGGACCTCGCCCAGCTCCATCTTGACGAAGGCGAGGATCTGGCCCACCGAGTCGTGCAGCTCCGTGGCGATCGCGCGCCGCTCCTTGTCCTCAGTGCCGAGCAACTGGCCCGTCAGGACGCGAAGCTGCTGCTTGTCGGCGAGAATCCGCTGCTCGGCACGCATCCGGGCCTGCACCTCCTCGCGCAGGGCCTGGACCGTCTGCGAAAGCTCGCCCGTGCGCTGCCGCACGCGCGCCTCCAACTGGTCCCGCGCTTTCTCCAGGTCTGTCTCGTGCTGTTTGAGGTCTCGGTACATCAGGTGGTACGGTTCCCGCAGCCCAGTCTCGATCAACGCCTTGTACACGACGAAGAACGAGGCCAGCTTCAGCAGGTGGCCGATGGTGTTTAGCTGACCCTCGGGGTCGCGGTAGAGCGTGAACATGAACTCCGAGACGATCGTCAGAACGATAGACAGGCTCACCCAGCGTATCACGCGAGAGTCGAAAGCACCGGCTCTTCTCCGCAGGACGACCAGAGAGGCCAGGAGAACGGCCATGATGACGTACTCGCTGATGCTCTTGAAGGCGGTCAGACCCGTTTCGCCGAAGCAGACCGGGAACACCTTCCACTGGAAGATCGCCAGTAGCAGCAACCCCGACACGAATGCATAGACCAGGACGACCAGATCGGCCCTCAACCGGCGCCGGATAAGCAGCGACGCCAGGAGAAACGAGAGGCCCTCCATGTAGCGCGCCCCGATCCAGAGCTGCGTCGCGAGATTGGCCCCATGCTCGGGAAAGACGCCCATCCCCTCATAAGCCAACGTGTGAAGCAGATCGAAACCACCGACGAAGAAGTAGGCAATGCCGATGAACAGCATGTAGCTGTTCTGCATGAAGTGCCGGCTGTTCCAGACGATCATGAAGATGGCAAAGGCCACGCTGACGCTGAACAGCTCGGCCAGCGTGTGGAACAGCAAGAAGGCTTGGCGGCTGAGGAGATACAGGCCGGCCACAGCCGCGACGCCACAGGCGCCGAGAAACACTCTCGTGAGGGGCCCCGAATGCCTGTACTCAGAGTCTGTGAACCAGACACCCATATCCGTATCAGACCTCCGGCGTGTGCCCAGAGCAACCCCACCGGTTGCGTCCATTCGCCCGATCTTGCTATGGAAACCTGAGTCTGGCAAGTAAAAACCTCGTGGATCAGGGATACAGCGTACCCACACTATACGGCTCTCGCGCTCAATGGGCACAAGCGTTTTGCCTGCCCCAAATGAGGAATATCCTTGCCGGGACCCAATCCATCCCTTGTAGTTCAGACCGGCGATGAATGGGACGATAGAACCCTGTAGGGGCCCACTGGCCGGTATCGACTCCGGTCGGAGCGCCCGAGGCAAGCTGGGTGGTACCCACAGGTGAAGTGGTGAAGTGCCCCCCCAGGGAGAATCTTCTTGACAGGCGTCCGGGGCAGGGGTATTTCTAACGTTATATCAAACGTGTGAAAACGCATCAGCGCCTGGAAAGACGGCCCTTGGGGCACCAGAGAGGTAACGTCGGTTGGCGCACAGCGATCACAGGTTCGTTGGAGGAAAGTGACCTGGACGTCGGCATACCTGGAGATCCCGACCGCAAGCGTGCGCGAGCCACCAATTCCTGGCTGATCGGGAGCAAGCAGGCCGTCTGATGCGCCGACTACAGCGTTGATTCGTGGGGAACGACCGAGGATCTTTGTCCCGGCGTGGGGCAGAATGCGACTTCGTTCTTGTCTTGACTGAAGGAGGATGGTCATGTGTAAGAAGCTGGTTTGCCTGGCCCTGTTTCTGCTACTGGGCTCAGGCCTGGCTGGTCCGGCCCGCGGCGGGATGGTGGCCTGGTGGACGTTCGATGGTAACTTTGATGATGCATCGGGCAACGACCATCCCGGTGTCGCTGTTGGCACTCCGGGTTTCGCCGACGGCCTGTACGGCCAGGCCCTCACCCTCAGCGGCAGCAACCAGTATCTCAACTGCGGCCAGGGCATCACCTCTACCAGTCTGGGGGACGGCGGGACTTTGACCGGATTCACGATGGCCTTCTGGGTGAACCGCGCCGCGGCCGGCGACCACAAAGTGTGCAGTGATCTCGACAACTCCGGGTGGACCAATGGCGGCGGCATCAAAGCGGCCATCTACAACAACCGCCTCGAAGTCGACCTGAGAGACAGTGACCAGCGTTACTTCAGCCGGGATGACACAACGCCGCCGCTCGGAACCCTGATGGCGACGAACACGTGGTATCACATCGCGGTGGTCTTCGACGACGCAGGTGATACCATGACGATTTATCTCGACGGCGCGGTCGACAGGTTGCTGACCGTCACGCAGGGAATGGCGGCCTCGACTCACGATTTCTACATCGGCGCCGATACGCCCACCGCCCAGTACTACTTTAACGGCACGATCGACGACCTGCGTCTGTATGATTCGCCCCTGAGCCAAGCGGAAGTCCTGAGCGTCATGGCAGGCCGTGGACCAACCTCCGGCACGGCCGGCTCACCCGTGCCCGACGACGAGGCCACCGATGTGCCTCGCGATGTCGTTCTGGCATGGGCACCGGGCGAGTTTGCCGCGACTCACGATGTCTATTTCGGAACGAGCTTTGAGGACGTCAACACCGCCAGCATCGCCAATCCGCTGGACGTTCTGGTCGGCCCGGGACAGGACGCCAACACGTTCGACCCGGACGGCCTGCTCGAATTCGGCACGACCTACTACTGGCGCGTCGACGAGGTCAACGGGCCGCCGGACTATACCCCCTTCCCTGGCGAAGTCTGGAGCTTCACCGCGGAGCCGTTTGGGTATCCGATCGTCAACGTCACCGCCTCGGCCTCGATTCCTTCCACAGGTGAAGCAGGCGGACCCGAAAAGACCCTCGACGGCTCGGGACTCGACGCTGACGGACGGCATTCCACCGCGGACGGCGACATGTGGCAGGTCGATGCCACTACAGGCGGACCGGTGTGGATTCAGTACGATTTCGACGCGGTCTACAAGCTCCATGAGATGCATGTCTGGAACTTCAACACCGTGTACGAATCGCTCATCGGATTCGGGTTGAAGGACATCACCGTCGAGTACAGCACGGAGGCGGACGACTGGATGACCCTGGGTGACTTCCAGGTACCTCGGGCGCCCGGGCTGCCCGACTACGTCGGCGTGCCGATCGACCTTGGCGGCATCGCGGCGAAGTCCCTCAGGATCAACGTCCAGAGCAACTGGGGTGGGCGGACCTGGTACGGCCTGAGCGAAGTCCGCTTCTACCACGTCCCCGTGCTTGCCCGTGAGCCGAAACCGGCATCCGGCGCCACCGACGTGAGTGCAAATGCCACGCTGGATTGGCGTACCGGCCGGGAGGCGGCGACGCACGAGGTCTATTTCGGCACGGACGAAGAGGCCGTCGTGAACGGAACCGCCATCGTCGACAGCGTCGCAGCCAGCGCCTACGATCCCGGGCCTCTGAATCTCGGGACCACGTACTACTGGAAGATCAATGAGGTCAACGAAGCAGAAGTCCCCGGCGCCTGGGAAAGCGACGTCTGGAGTTTCAGCACCACCGAGTATATTACCATCGATGGCTTTGAGGGCTACACGGACGAGACCGGCAGCCTGGTCTATGAGACCTGGCTCGACGGGTTCGAGGTAACCGGCAACGGCTCGCAGGTCGGTCACGACAATCCCCCCTATGCAGAGAAGACCATCGTCCACGGCGGCCGCCAGTCCATGCCTTTCTACTATGAAAATACCGGCGGCGTTGCCAACTCCGAAATCGAGCGGACCCTAGCCCCTGCTCAAGACTGGACGATCAACGGAGCCGACGTGCTGTCTGTCTATTTCCGCGGCGTTCCGGCCGGCTTCTTCGTCAAGTCTGAGAGCAACATCCTCATGAACGGCATCGGCGCCGACATCTGGTATACCGCCGATCAGTTCCGTTTCGTCTACAAGCGCCTCAGTGGCAACGGCTCCATCACCGCTCGCGTCGACAGTCTCGTCGACACCCATCAGTGGGCCAAGGCCGGCGTGATGATCCGCGAGAGCCTTGACCCCGCTTCGGCGTACGCCCTTAACCTGGTTTCGCCGAGGAACGGCATTTCCTTCCAGTATCGCTCCGTCACCAACGGCAGCGCCGCCACCGTGGGGACGCAGGCCGGTCTGGCGGCGCCCTACTGGGTGAGGATCACTCGGCAAGGCAACACATTCACCGCCGAGCATTCCGCCGACGGAGTTACTTGGGCGCCGGTCACAGCAATAGCCTCCACCGTGGATATCACGATGGCGTCCGACGTGTACGTAGGTCTGGCGGTGTGTAGCGTCAGCACGACGGTAGCGACGGGAGCGGAGTTCTCCGGTATCGCCACCGGCGGTACCGTTTCGGGTCAATGGCAGTCGGCAGATATCGAGGCCGAGCAGCCGGCCGGCAACGGAATCGACGTGCTGTATCTGGCGGTGGAAGACAGCAACGGCAGGAAAGCCACGGTGAGCCATCCCGACGCGGCCGCCATCGGACTGGGCACATGGCAACAATGGCAAGTGCCCTTGAGCGATCTGGCCGCGGCCGGTGTGAACACCAAGAGCATCAAGAAGGTGTACCTCGGCGTCGGTGACAAGACCAAGCCGAGCCGGGACGCCGCCGGGCTGTTGTATATCGACGACCTCGCTTTCGGTCATCCGATTCCCACGCCGTAGCGGCGCAGCAGCGCTCTGCTTACAGTCTTTCCGGGGCCTTCCATCCACGCGATGGGAGGCCCCGACTCGTGGCAGGCCCTGGGCGCGTGCTCCGGTCGACCCCCGAGGGCATGCAAAAACCTGTTGCAGAACTCTCAGGGATGCCTATAATGCCAGTTTGTCAAATAGCTGGCATTCACATGGGATAGCCAAGAACAGGTCCTTTGGGAGACACGATTCATGGATCAAACTGCCGAGATGGACGTTCGTTTGTTTGGAGCGCAACTGCCGTCGATGCAGCAGCTACAAGCACTGTCTCGCTTCGTCAACTCCAGCGAAACGACCCGCCTGAGGTTCGCCGAAGAGGTCCGCTCCCAGGCCGAGTCGGCCTCAGCCGGCGCCGCCCTGGCGGTGGGGATCGGGTTGTTCATGCTCAGGCACTATGACCAAGCGGTCGAGAAGCTTCAGAAGGCTCAGGATTGCCGGGAGAAGTTCAGCTACCTGGCCGCCGCGTACTGCAAGCGTAGGCGATACCAGGAGGCTATGGACTGCCTCCGGCGAACGTTGGACTTCGGCGCTGAGCCGTTGGCCGTGCGCCTGGAGAAGACGGCTTTGCTCCGCCAGGCCGGCGACCTTCAAGGCGCCCGGAACGAGCTTCAAGGTTGCGCCAATTTCGAGAACGTCAGCGCCGAGTATCACTATCAACGCGCCCGCCTGCGCGAGAGCCTGGGCGAATACGACAAGGCTGTCACTGATTACCAGACCGCGTTGGAACTGGCGCCGGAGCACCACCAGGCCCTGTTTCACCTGGCATACCGTTGCGATCTCTCGGGCCATGAGAGCCATGCGATCGAGTACTATAAGCAGATCGTGCAGGGCTCGCCGGCCTACGTCAGCGCTCTACTGAACCTGGCGGTCCTCTACGAGGATCGAGGCGAGTTCGAGAAGGCAGCACGCTGTATCGACAAGGTGCTGGAATGTCACCCCAACCACGCGCGGGCGGCTTTGTTCAAGAAGGACGTCGACAGTTCCAAAACCATGTACTACGACGAGGAGCGCGAGAAGAAGCGCAGCCGCAAGAATCAGATCCTCGAGACACCCATTTCCGACTTCGAGCTTTCGGTGCGCAGCCGCAACTGCTTGCGCAAGATGAATATTCGCACACTGGGCGACCTGCTCAATATCACCGAGGCCGAACTGCTCAGCTATAAGAACTTCGGCGAGACCTCGCTGCGGGAGATCAAGACGATCCTCGACTCGAAAGGACTCCGGTTGGGGATGGCCTTGGAGGATAAGCAACTCCAGTCCGGCGAAGCCCTGGATCTGGGTACACCGGAAGACCAGGGATTGCTCAACAAGACCGTTGACGACCTTCAACTGTCGGTGCGAGCCCGCAAGTGCCTCCAGAAGCTCAATCTGCACACTGTTGGCGAACTGACGCGCACTACGGAAGCGGAGCTGCTGGGCTGCAAGAACTTCGGCGTGACCAGTCTCAACGAGATCAAGAAGGCGCTGGGCGGTCTGGGCCTCTCGCTCCGCAATCTCGATTAGTCTTACCGCACTGGGACAGTGGAATGATGGAACGATGGAATGTTGGGTAGGACCGTCGCGCGACATCCCCGTATTCCACTGTTCCGCCATTCCAGCGTTCCGTGGGTTCGCGCGTGCATAGTCCTGCTGGCGGCGCTTCTGGGTGGTTGCGAGCAGCGCGAGATCGTGCGACCGACACCCCAGATGGGCATTGAATCGCGGTTCTGGGTCCGTGTCCTGCTGCTTTCGAACGCGACGGAATGTACGCTCAAGGCGCCGGCGGCCCTGCGAGCGGGCCGGCCGACTCTGGGTCCCGAGATCTCAGTGGCACAAGCCGTGCTACCGCCGAACGTACCAGCGAAGGTCACGCTGGGCGGTGGCCAGTTCGTCTTCGGCAACACCCCCATAGCGGGCACTCGCTTCCTCGTCAGCGCGGAGAAACCCTATGTCTTCACGCTGAACGGCCGGGACTACCGCGGCAAGCTCGAACTGGCCGCCAACAATGACGGCCGCACCTTCACCGCGATCAACCTCGTGCCTTTGGAGCCGTATCTGGCCGGCGTCGTCGGCGCCGAGATGCCCGACTACTGGGAGCCGGAGGCGTTAAAGGCCCAGACCATTGCGGCGCGGACTTACTGCCTCTACATCAAGAACCGCTTCGGTGCCAACCGCACTTGGGACGTCAGCAGCACGCAGGCCAGCCAGGTGTATGGCGGGATCAGCGCCGAATCGACGCCGATCTGGAACGCGGTCAACGCCACGTACGGAATGGTGCTGACCACCGGCGGCCAACCAGGCTCGGCTTCGGGGCTCTTCCCAGCCTACTATAGCGCGATCTGCGGAGGCCATACCGAGTCCAGCGAGCGCGTCTTCGGCGATACGTTCGCACCGCTGAGCGGCGTTGCCTGTCCCTACTGCAAGGAGGTGGCGCGATTGGGGTTGTACTTCTGGCCGATGGCTCAGTTCGATCGTGACACCGTGACGCGGCGCTTGATCGGGAAGTACCCGAGCCTCAAGGCGTTGGGAGAGATCAGGGAGATCATCGTCGAGGACAAAAGCGACTACGGCGCGTCGTCGCGGCTGACCCGGGTCCGGCTGGTCGGTTCGACCGGCAAGACCGACACCCTGCGCGGCGAAGACCTGCGTCTGACACTCGACCCGAGTGGCCGCAAGCTTCAGAGCACGATCTGCCAGGTCGTTCCCTGGGGCAACGGCTGGGCCTTTCTCTCCGGCCGCGGTTGGGGGCACGGCGTCGGCATGTGCCAGTACGGAGCCGAGGGACTGGCTCGGCTCGGCAAGAACGCCCGAGAGATCCTGCGGTATTACTACCCCGGCGCCCAGATCGTGAATGTCTACTGAGGAGACGGAGAATAGGTCCGAATGAGCCTATCGACAAATCACGCATGTCGCATTTTCGCATAACCCACAACGACCTGCACAGCGCCGCTCGGCGCGGCGTGCTCACTACCGCCCACGGAAACGTCCAGACCCCGGCGTTCATGCCGGTCGGGACCGCCGGCGCGGTCAAGGGCATTACGCCCGACCAGCTTCAGGCCACCGGGCCGGACATCGTCCTGGCCAACACCTACCATCTCATGCTCCGGCCGGGCGCTGAGGTCGTCGAGAGGCTTGGAGGGCTGCACCGCTTCATGGCCTGGGACCGTCCGATCCTGACCGACAGCGGTGGCTACCAGGTCTTCTCGCTCAGCGCGCTGACTCGCATCGACGACGAAGGGGTCGAGTTCGCCAGCCACGTCGACGGCGCGAAAGTCCACCTGAGCGCCGAGAGGGCCACCGAGATTCAGAACCGCCTCGGCGCCGATATCATCATGTGCTTCGACGAATGCACGCCCTTCCCGGTCGAGCCGGACCGCCTGAAGACCGCGGTCGCGCGGACCATCGAGTGGGCGAAACGCTGCAAGGCGGCGCACCGCAGGTCCGACCAGTTGCTGTTCGGCATCGTCCAGGGAGGGATCGATCTCGAGTTGCGTCGATACTGCGCAGGACAGATCGTCAATATCGGTTTTGACGGTTATGCCGTCGGCGGTCTGAGCGTCGGTGAAGGTCACGAGCACATGCGCCGGACCGTCGAGCACACCGCCGCCCTGCTGCCGACCGACCGACCGCGCTATCTCATGGGTGTCGGTATGCCGATCGACATCATCGCGGCGGTCCGGGCCGGCGTCGACATGTTCGACTGCGTCCTGCCCACGCGCAACGGACGAAACGCCTTCGCCTTCACTCGGGAGGGACCCCTGCGGTTGCGCAACAACGTCCATATCGACTCGGGCGATCCGCTCGAAGCCGATTGCGATTGCTACGCCTGCCGTCACTTCACGCGCGGCGCGATCCGCCATTTCTTCAACTGCTCGGAAATGCTCGGTCCCATCCTGCTGTCGCTGCACAACCTGAGGTTCTACCAGCGTCTGATGGCCGAGATCCGCCGGCACATCGAGTCAGGTGATTTCGACGTCTGGGCCGCGCAGGAGTTGGCCCGGCCAAGCCGCGTCCGATAACGCCCCTGATCGAGCCGGGTTTTCGGCGGCTAACTGCCATTTGAATTTGACAATTCTCCCCTCGCTGGATACGCTACCGCGAATATACTTGAGGACCTGAAAGGAACCTAATTATGGAGTATACGTGGATAATCGCCTGGGCGGAAGGCAATGGAGCGCCTTCGCAGGTCAACGACCTGCCGCTGGAGGGACAGGGCCAGGACCAGACCACTTCGCAGACCCAGGCCCCCCCGGACCCCAACCAGACGGGCGCCCCCTCTGGCCCGCAATTTCCCACGCAGTTGATCTTCCTGGCGGTCATATTCGTGATTATGTACGTTTTCATGCTGCGCGGCCCACGCAAACAGCAGCAGAAACACAAGCAGATGGTGCAGGCGCTCGCCAAGAACGACCGTGTCCGGACCATTGGGGGCATCCTCGGAACGGTCGTGGACATCAAGGGCGACGAGGTGACGCTCAAAATCGACGAGTCGAACAACACCAAGATCAAGGTCACCACCTCCGCGATCGGCCGCAACCTCACCCAGGAAGGCGGCAAGGAATAGACCTCGGCCGCAAACGGTCGGAGAAAAAATAGTCCTCGATAGAAACAGACTGAGCAGGAAAACCTATGAACAAGAATCTGGTGCCGAAAAGCGTCTTAGTTGTCGTTCTGGTGGCCCTCGCGTTGTGGACCCTGTATCCCCCGAGCGAGACCCTCAAGCAGGGCATCGACCTGGCCGGCGGCACAAGCATGATTTACGCCATTGACACCGAGGGAATGACCCCCGATGAAGAAAAGGACCTCGCTCAGCGCATGATCACCGTCCTGCGCCGGCGCATCGACCCAGCCAATATCCAGAACCTGATCTGGCGGCCGCAGGGCAACACGCGTTTCGAGATCCAAATGCCGCTGGCCAGCAAGGAGACGCAGGAGCGACGCCAGGCCTATGACGACGCGCTGGACGCCCTGCTGCGTAAGAACGTCAATCCGGCGACGATCATGCGCGCCTTGCAGCAGCCGGAGGAGCAGCGCATGGAGGACCTCCGCGCCTACGCGATGAACGATCCCAATCGACTGGAGATCCTCACCGATCTGGCCTCCATCTACGACGAGCGCGCCGAAGCGCAGAACCAGCGTGACACACTCACCGCTGCGCTCGACAGTCTCAAGGAAAAGCTCTCCGAGGCGGGTGTGGACGTGGAGCGCGTCGAGGCCAACCGGCGCGACTGGATGAACCTCGAAGGCGACACGCTAACCGAGACGCTGACCGATTTCCTGGACCCGAACGATCCGCTGCCGATACTGACCGAGTATGTCAACACCTACAAACAGCAGGTTGACGTCCTCGACCGGCTGACCCGCGCCGGCGGCCTGAACGACCGGTATGAGGAGGCCAAGCGGCACCTCGATCAGCTCAACCTCACCCAGGACCAGATCACCTATGCCCTTCAGCTTCGCGCGAATTCGGCGCAGCGCACCGAGCGCTTGGAGGCACTCAAGGCGCAGTTCCCCGATCGCGTTGCCGAAATTGACCGCGTCGTCGAGGCCTTTGATGCCTATAGTCCCTTCCAAGGCCAGCTCGACGACCCGCGCGACCTTCAGCGCATGCTCAAGGGCGCCGGCATCCTGGAATTCCGCATCCTGCCCACGCAGGAGCGCTCGGAGTTGAGCACCGTCGAGATGGAACGCTACGTCCAAACCCTAATGGAGAAAGGGCCCGGCTATCGGCTGGACAACAACCACGTCTGGTGCGAGATCGAGAACATCGAAGAGTGGGCTGTCGAGGGCGCCGTCGTGGCGCCTTTCGGGGACAAGTACTACGTGCTGGCCAGCAATCAGCCCAATGAAACGATGCTGCACGAGGCTGGCAGTCCCGACTGGTCGCTGGAGAAGGCAAACCCCTCCACGGACACCACGGGACGGCGGGCCATCGCCTTCCGCCTCGACGACAAAGGGGGCTCGCTCTTCTGGAATCTGACCCAGCGCAATCCGGGACGTCCCCTGTGTATCCTGCTCGACAAAATCGCCATTTCGGCTCCGGAAATCAACCCCGAACGGCCCATCGGTAGCGAAGGCCTCATCACCGGCTCGTTCACTCAGCAACAAGTCAACGACATGGTCAATAAGCTCAACGCCGGCTCCCTGCCCGGCCGGCTCATCGAGCAGCCCATCTCCGAGAAGACGATCGGCCCGTCCATCGGCGCCGAGAACCGCGACCAGGGCATCACTGCCGGGATCATCGGCCTGATCGTGGTGATGGCCGTCATGTTGGGCTACTACATCCGCGCCGGAGCGATTGCCGACGTCGCGCTCGTATTGAACATCCTGTTCGTCCTGGCCATCATGGCCGGACTGCGAGCCACCTTCACCCTGCCCGGGATCGCCGGTATCATCCTGACGATCGGCATGAGCGTGGACGCGAACGTGCTGATCTTCGAGAGAATTCGTGAAGAGCAGCAGAAGGGCTCGGGCCTCGCCGTCGCCATCAAGAACGGCTATCAAAGAGCCTTCCGCGCTATCTTCGACTCGAACCTGACGACGTTCATCACCGCCGCCATCTTGTACTACGTCGCGTCGGAAGAGATCAAGGGCTTCGCCATCGTGCTGATGCTCGGCATCGCTTCGAGTATGTTCACCGCCCTTTTCGTCACTCGCGTCGTCTTCGACTTCCTCGTCTCGAAACGCGTCATCAAAGACCAGATCAAGATGCTCCGCCTCATCCGCGAGCCCAACATCAACTGGATGGGGTTGCGAAAGGTGTTCCTGGCCATCTCGGGCGCGCTGATCGTCCTCGGCCTGCTGGTCTTCTTCACCCGTGACGATGCCGAGAACAACAAGTACGACATCGAGTTCACCGGCGGCACCAGCGTTCAGATCAATCTCAAGCCCGATGTGGCGCTCACGCGCCAGGACGTCGAGGACCGGATCATCCTGAAGGGCCAGGAGCTGGGCAATCCCGCCCTCCAGGCCGCCAACGTATACAGCCTGGGTGAGCCCACCGGCACGACGTCGAGCGGCGAGAGCACTTTCGGCCAATACGAGATCACCACGACGGCCACCAACATGACCCGCGCGGTTGTCACTTTCTCACCCGGAGCGGCCCAGAGCATCGACAGCATGACCGCCGCTATCCGGGAGGCTCAGGCGGAGTCCAACCGGGATCTGAGCAACCTGAGCGTCGGCCCCGCCGCCGGCGGAGCCGACTCCTTCGTCGTCTCGACGACTCGCGTCAATCCTTCGGTGATGAGGAACATCCTCGAGAAGGCTTTCCCCACCGCCCAGGTGGCTGAACCCGAGATCGACGAGGTCGTCAGCAACGCGGTGCGAGAGGCATTCGAGGGGCAACTGGAGATTCAACAGAACCTCGAACCCGTCATCGTCGCGCAAACGCGGATCACCGACGCACAAGTCGACACGTATCCCGAGTTGGCCCAGTACATCGGCGGCATCCAGATCGAAGTCCGTCTGGGGACGCCGGCGTCGCTGGACGAGATCGACAGCCGCCTCAAGGAGTTGCGGTTCAAGCCTGACACGCAGGGTCTCACGTGGTATCCATACGCTCTGTTCGGTCCCGACCTCAAGCCCGTCGACGCCAACCAGCCGCTCGAGAGCTTCGTGTACGTCAGCACTGAGCCGGAAGCTGGCCTGCGCGAGCTGACCGAGGAGGAATGGGATCGTTTCGTCGCCAATGAGAAGAGCCGTGTCCTGGCGGCAACGCAACTCGAGGCGACACTGCCGCGCGTCACTCAGATCGATCCGTCCGTCGGTTCCGAGCAGAAGACGCGTGCTCTGATTGCGATCTTCCTGTCGTTGTCGGCCATTGTCGGATATGTCTGGGTGCGATTCGGCAACTTCCGCTACGGCGTGGCAGCCATTGTCGCTCTCGTCCACGATGTGATCATTACCCTGGGCGCGGTGACCGCCTGCGCCTACATCGCGACCACTCCGATCGGTTCGTTCCTGCTAATCGGCGACTTCAAGATCAACCTGGCGATGATCGCGGCGCTGCTGACGCTGATCGGTTACTCGCTCAACGATACGATCGTCGTGTTCGACCGGATTCGCGAGAACCGGCACAAGGCTCAACTGACGCCGCAGACGATCACGAACAGCATCAACCAGACGCTATCGCGAACCATCATGACATCGTTCACGACGTTCATCGTGGTGCTGGTGATGTACATCTGGGGCGGTCCCGGCCTGCGAGGCTTCACCTTCGCCATCGGCTTTGGCGTCGTCATCGGTACGTATTCGTCCATCGCGATCGCGTCGCCGCTGCTGCTGTTCGGCATGAAAGCTCAGCAAGGCAAACAGAAATCGTAACTCGCAGGAGGGGCAGGCTTGCGACGAAGGCGGTGCGGGACATGAAGGGTGTGTCCCGCGCGGTGCGTTCCCATGGTCCCCTGTCCTGCAAGCTGCGGCGGTTTCGCAAGTGGGCAAGGACTTCAGAATCGGACTGATCGGCGGACTCGTCCTCGTGATTGCCGCCCTGATCTGGGTGGCGACGCGACCGAGTCTGAGTCCCCAGGCTCGGCTGCTTAGAACGCCGCAGAACGCATCTCGAGAAGCGTCTTCTCCGTCCGGGACGATTGCCCGACCCCCACGGGAAAGCCAACCGGCGCGAGAGAACCTGCTGCCGGACTTGGTCCCCGCCGAACCCGCAACGTCGCGTGTGCCGTCGCCCGGATCGATCGAGTCACTGCCCTCTGTCACCACTGGGGCCAACGTCCCGGACCTGACGGTTTACGAGCAGGCGGAGAAGATCAGGACGACAAAATTCCACATCGTGCAGAAGGACGAAACCTTGTCGTCGATCTCTCAGCAGTACTACGGGACCCCCAACCGCTGGCAGAAAATCCTCCAGGCTAATCGCGACGTCATCAAGGACGCCAATAAGATCACGCCTGGCACCAAACTGACCATCCCCGACTGATCCCGTGCGCGGAACGACGAGGAGACAAGGCCGATCTGCGCCGGTCCGAATCAAATTCCTTGAGCGGCAGCGCGGTCCACCAACCAGAGGATTTTGTCCAGCACCGGCCAGAGCAGGTGGATCGGGAAGCGGACTTCGTCAGGCTCCTCGGTGAACACCTCCTTCAGGGTCTGAGCCTTATCGGCGCCGGAGACCAGCACCGCCAGGTGGCGCGCGGCCTGCATCACGGGATGCGTCAGGGTAATACGGTTGAGCATCTCGCCTCCCGTGTAGACGGCACAGGCCAGGTCGTCGGTGTCAAGTGGTGCATAGGAATTCGGCAGCAGCGAACCCGTGTGGCCGTCCGCTCCCATCCCGAGCACGATCAGATCGAACTGCGGCATCTCGTTGCCCTTGAGAGCGAGCACGTCGCGGATCGTCTCTTCGTAGGCCCGAGCGGCGGCTCCGATATCCTCGTGCTCGGTGGGAATCCTATGCACGTTGTCCGGCGGGATCGGCACTTTCTTCAGCAATGCCTCAGCCGCCAGTCGATAGTTGCTCTCAGGCGAATCGGGTGGGACGTAACGCTCGTCCACCCAGAATATGTCGATCTTCTCCCAGGGAAGCACCCGCGCCGCCGGACTGGACGCGAGGACTTCAAAGGACCGCCTGGGCGTGCGCCCGCCGGACAGAGCCGCGTAGAACCGGCCTCTGGCCTCGATCGCCTCGCGGGCCGTCCAGACGAAAAGGTCGGCCGCGCGATGCGCCAGGTCCTCGCCGTCGGCGGCCACTTCGATATTGGGTCGGTATTTCGCGGTAGTCTCCATGGCTGTACCGCTCCTAAAAGAGTCGCAGAAGGACAGACGTCAACCGCCATCCGTTGGCATACAGCGGGATTGGGCAGGCCGCGTGGACGTCTCAGCCCCCCGGCGTAAGATCGTACTTGGACGTGAAATAGCAGTCGGTCGTGCACTCATATCCCGCCGCTTTCGTTCACCGGTCAAGATCGCTTCCATTATGGCTTGCCGGCCAGCCGGTTGCCAGGAAAATCCTTCGGTCCGACAAATGCTATGAGCACATCCAAGCAGACCGTCCGAATTCTCACCGCCTGGCAACTTCCCGAGTCGGGCTCGCTTCGGCCCAGTCCCCTCCCAAGGCCAGGTGCAGGCTGACGCGCGTGCTCCAAATCTGCCCTCTGAGCATCGCGACCTGTTCCTCGGCCACTAAGCGCTGGCGCTCGGATTCGAGCACCGTCAGAATACCTTCGACGCCTTGGTCGTAGCGACGACGTGAGAGCGTCTCGGCCTCGCGGGATTCCGCCAGTTGGCGCTCGGCGTGCTCCAGTTGCGCTCGCAGGTACTTCTCGCTCACCAGCGCATCCTCCACCTCGCGCATCGCCGTAAGGACGGTATTGCCGTAATCGGCGGCCTGCGCCTCGTAGGCCGCCTTGGCGGCGCGCACCTGGGCGCGCAGCCGTCCCCCCTGGAAGACCGGTTGGGTCAGGGTGAACAGCGCTGAATAGGTCTCCGAGAAACCCTGCCAGAGGTCCGCCCACGCGTCACTGCTGGATCCGTAGCTGGCGCTGAGAACAAGTCCCGGATACAGTTGAGCGATGCTGGCGCCGATGCGCTCGTTAGCCGCCCGCAGGGAGAACTCCGCCGCTCTCACGTCGGGTCTGCGCTCGATCAGCGCCGCCGGCATACCCGCCGGGACCGGCTCCAGGCTCGGTAGATCGTCGAGCGTCTCCGGCAGGCTCGCCGAGGTACCCGGCGCACGCGCGAGCAGCACATCTAAGGCGTGCCGCGCCGTCACCAGGGACAGCTCGAGCGCCGGCTCCTGCGCTCGTGCGCCTTCCAACGCGGCGCGAGCCAGCTTCGCATCGACCGGACTGACGAGCCCTGCTTCGTAGCGCCGCTCAGTAATCTCTACCGTCCGGACTCGGCTCTCGGTGCTGGCTCTGACGATCGCCAGACGGTTCTGTATCGCCGCGATATTCGTCCTAGCCTCGATCACTGTCGCGACGACCGAGTTGATGAGTGCCTGTCGGTTGAACTCGGCCGCCAGCAGGTCGGCCCAAGCCGCCTTCTCCGAGCGCCGCAGTTGCCCCCAGAAGTCCACCATGTATGAAACGTTGAACCCCTGGGTCCACGTCGTATTCAGGAAGTTGAATCCCCCCGGGGGGAAGCCGGGGAGGTCGACGTTGAAGTATTGCTTGCTGCGGAGCCGCGAGATGTCATACGAAACGTCGGGCCAAAGCTGTCCACGTGCCTGCGCCAGCGCCTCTTGCGACTGAAGCACGCGCGCCGCGGCAGCTTTGAGGTCATAGTTGTTGGCCAGTGCTTCGCGCACCAGTTCGGCGGTCACAGCGTCGCCGAATCGCTCCCACCACTGGTCATACGTGGTGACCTCATTGACCTCCGCCGGCTGGGGTGGAGCGTTCACGAAACCGTGTGCGGTATCGGCTGGTGTCTGCGGCCGGGAGTAGTCGGGACCCATCATGCAACCACTTACAACGACCGACACCGCAACCAAGACTGACACTCGCCACCCGACAGCCACTACGACCTTCATCTTCCAGGCACTCCAAACGAACGTAGACACATCCCGTCACCGAGGACCGACAGTCCGGCCCGCAGGCAGACACACAGCGAGGCACCTCTCGGCACGGCCCTCCTCCAGAGACGGATGCTCAACCCTCCAGTTTGAGGAATCTGCCCCAGAAAGCAAGTGGTTTCTGTCACGAATCTCCCTGCCCCAGGCGGGAACATGTCAAGACGGCTCCCTCTCCATCCGCTTGACGCAAGGCGGCTGCCGCACGACGCCCCCTGCCTCTGTGTTGCCGGGACTGCTGGCGCGGGTCGGGGGCAAGAATTTGTCCGATTTCGACGCGAAAGCCGTTGACAGCGATGCCACGGAATCGCTATAGTTGGAATTTCTGCAAGATCTGGGGCCGTAGCTCAATTGGTTAGAGCATCGGACTGTCGATCCGAAGGTTGAGGGTTCGAGTCCCTTCGGCCTCGTTTTTCAAAGTGCTGGAAGCACAGCACTTACGAAAGCCAGAAACAAGCCTGATTCGGCAGAGAGTCAGAGGCTTGTTTGTGGCTTGTTTTTTGAATCAGAAATTGACGCAGACCTCAAGGCTGTCGTCGACCGCTGGCCCGAGATCTCACCCGAACTGCGGACTGCAATTGTGAAGATGGTCTCCAAGTAAAGGGGCGGGGCCAGCCAGGACCCGGACACCTGGTTCTCGTCGGAGGGCTACCCCACGGGCGGAGGGACAGCGGCGGCAAGAGCTTGTCCTCCCCGTCCCTATCAGGGGAGCAGCGTCGGCGCGGAGGCTCACACAGCGTGGCCGGTTACGACCGACTGGCCTCGAGAATCTTCCTTCTATCTCTGCAACCTGCGGTTACTGCGCTTCAAGCACCTTTTCGGGTTCCACACGTCTTGGCTTGATCCCTGGCCAGTCTTGATAACTCTGGAAGCTCTCCTCATGGCTCTCAAATGCGGTGCGGCTCCTCTCTGACAGAGCATCTAACTGCTCCATTCCCTTGGCGGTGGTCCCCGTGGGACGAATGACTTCGGCTTTGACGAAGACATACAACTTGCTCTGTCGGTCCGAGTTGCTGATCCCACGAAATAACCCTCCTATGAGCGGAACGTCGCCCAGGAGCGGAGTCTTTGTGCCTCCTTTGGCCTGGTTGAGTTTCAGCAAGCCGCCAAGGATTATGGTGCTGCCATCGGGTACTGTTACGGCGGTGTGGACTTCGCTTGCCGTCGTATTCGGTGGCTTTGCACTATCGGCTGTCTCCAGGAAGTCAGACCGAGTCAACGCAATGTCCAAGCGAAGCAACTCCCCTTCACTGATGTGAGGCGTAATATCCAGAGTAATACCCGCTTCGTATGGCTCGTAGTCTACCGCCGTCTCAATCAGGTTCTGCTGGTTGCCTGCTCCCCCGGACGTAATTGGCACCGACGACTTCTTCTCAACGTACGTGGTATCCGTGGTCTTGATGGTACCCGCTTCATTGTCATTGACCAAGATCTTGGTTTTTGCGAGTACCCGTCCGTAGCTCTTTGACTGCACGGTCTGCAAGAGGGCCTGGATATGGCGATCGCCGTAGAAGCCTCTAAGTAGCCCGCTGCTTGACTGAAGGAGTCTCCCCGTCAGACTCGGGTCTGTCCCCGATATGTCTGACGTACTGGCAAGATCAGGGCGACTCTGAATCAGATCAAGATCACTTGTGAAGGCCTCGGTTTCGGTTATTTCCACCAGTGTCACATCGATGAGAACCTGCGGTCGACGTTTGTCCAATTGTTGGACCAGAGTCGATATCCACTCCTGGTTCTTCATGCTGGCGTATACGATCAACGAATAGGTATTGGGGTCTGGCACAATCGTGATGCGTTCCGCGCTCCTGGCCACCTCGGAGATCTTGTCCTGCTCGTCCTGCGTCTTCTCTTGAATCAGGCTTTCCAGAATCTCCGCCAGATGCTCGGGCGACGAATTCTCCAGCGGGTAGATCCTGTATGGAATATCGTTCTCATTTGCCCTGCGGTCGATTTGTTCAATGGCACCGGCTATTAGCACATGCTGGGATTCGGTTGCGCTCACAACCAAGCAGTTGGTCGACTCCACGACCACGGCCTGAGGTCCTTCAGACACGCCCGAAGTCATAACCCTCACCGAATCCGGTTGCCCGACCCTGGCGGGGTCCGGCACGGCCGGACGAGGCTGAGTGCCTTGAGAGATGATCCCCAACTGGACCAGTTTCGTCTCTGCCTCTTCGGCGTCTGTATACTTGATCTGATACGTCCTGAGCGTCTTCGGGTCTTGGGGCGCGACATCAACGCGGTTGATAATCGCTGCAACTCGGATGTGTTGCTCGGGTGTAGCGTCAACTAGCAACGCATTCACACCCTCTGGGACGACTACCCGGGGCTGCTCAACCAGCCCGCGATCGACACTGAACACCCAACCCGTTGTTTCCGGAGTCCCCGCGCTGGCGGGTGTCGCTCGGGGCGCCACGCGTGCGGCCTCGGTAGACTGGCCGGTACCTTCGAGTTCTTCCAGTGTCTTCTTCACGACCTCGGCTTTGACGTACCTGATCGGGTAAACCTCAAGGCGTTGCAGACTCCTCGGAGCCACGTCCAGTGCATCTACCAGTCTCTCGACGACGTTCAACTGCTCTTCGTATCCTATCATCAGGATGCGGTTCGTTCTTTCATCGGCATCGAGATAGATAGTAGGCTGGCGTGCCGACTGCCCGCTCACAGGTGGCCTGGGTCTTTGCGGCTGAAGAACTGCCGGCGAGACGCCTCCTCCCGACGAACCGGTCAGAGCACCTTGTGGCTCGGCGTCGATGGTAATGGGTACCGTCTCAAGCTCCTCAGCCAGCGCGACCAGTGGTGAAAAGCGCCCAATGGGGGGCCAGGAGAAGCGCCTAAAAGGGGGCCACCTGAGTCACAAACAATGGCGCCGGATAGGACGCTGTCAACAAGATCCTCCAGGTCCACCCTTAAGGGTGGACGGTCCTATAATCTCTACTGCGGTTCGTCCTTGCCTTTGGCGAGGCTGGACTTGAGCCGGTAGCTGTCGGCGACGATCTCCAGGATGTGCACGTGGTGCGTCAGCCGGTCCAGTAACGCCCCAGCGAGCCGCTCGTCATCGGCAAACACCTGCGGCCAATCCGCGAACGGCAGGTTCGTCGTCACAATCAAGCTCGTCTGCTCGTAGCACTGGCTGAAGAAGCCGAACAGATGCTCAGCCCCCATACGATCCAGCGGGATATAGCCGAGTTCATCGACGATGATCAGACCACAACGTCGGATGTTCTTCTCGAGCTTCAAGATCGTTCGTTCTTGGCGGGCCTCGAGGTATGTGTTGACCAGCCGCGAGGCCGTGAAGAACTTGACCGCATAAGGGTGTCACAGTTTTGGTCCGCCAGGCGCTGCACTTTCACTCCGCCCTTCACAGTTGCGCATGCGATATTGATGCTCCATCGGTTGGACTGGTCCCAGCGAAGGATCGCCAGCAAGCTGGGGGTCGACCGCGAGACGGTGGCCCGATATGTCCATTCGCCGCCGGCGGAGGCAAAACCAGCCACGAACCCGATCCCCGGGTCAGAGGTTTCTGCGCCATCGTGCCCGGACAAGCGTTCGGGGCCTGAGAGCCTCTGTGAGCCGTTTCGTGCGATCGTTGAGGACAAACTCAGGCAGGGCTTGACCGGCCAACGGATCTACCAGGACCTGGTGGCCGGGCACGGCTTTAGCGCCAGCTACTCCAGCGTTCGCCGGTTCCTCCAACGTCTGGATCAGGGCCGCCCGCTGCCGTTTCGCCGGCTGGAAGTGCTGCCGGGCGAGCAGGCACAGGTGGACTTCGGCACCGGGGCCTCGATTCTACGACCGGACGGCAAGGGCAGGTAGTGCAGTGGATCGAAGATCTGCTGTTCCCGGCCCCCAGCAACTGGGAATCGGCATGTAAAAGGGGCCCACCTCGGCGCCGAATTTGGGCCCACCTGAGGCGTACCATATTCCCTGCTGTGGTGCCGTCAAGGGGAACATCTCTGTGCCTGCTTCCTCTTCTTGACCGACTCGCGAAAGCGGTAGCTCTCGCCATTCAGCTCGAAGGTGTGGCTACCCACGCCTTGACTGCCAGGCAGACGGACCTTCTCGTAGCGAGGCGTCCCTGCCAAGTTGTGCGGGGCGCCCGGACCTTGCTGCCCGGAGCCCTTTTTTGCTTGAGCGCCGGCCTGCTGCATAGTATATAGAGGGTAACCATGTACAACACAATCCATGTCTCCATGTTTTCAACTTTCTCTCCACGCAAAGCGTATCACTTTGTGGGGTTGCGAATTCTGTTTTGCCTGAAACCATCCCCATGGGCTGACCCAAGAAATTGATCGCGCTGTGGAGGATCCAGAGGACTGGTAATCCTAAGAAACCACTTATGCTCCGTGGCAGAAAATGAAGCATCAGCACAAAGATCAAATTCAAGGACACGCGCATACCCATCAG
>JAFGLV010000018.1 GCA_016927855.1 Sedimentisphaerales bacterium | reverse complement strand
TCTCAGCAAGCCTTGTTGCGTTCGTTCTTCAAGCACGCGGGAATATCCCTATGAGAATTAACTCAACTATTCAAGGCTCAATAAGACCTTAAGAAGCGCGCTCTTCCCACCCCCGGTTCTTCCAACAAGAATGCTTCTTGCTTCGCGGCAATCCAATAGAATTCCAAGATCGCCTGTATCCACAAAGCAGTCAATCAAAAATCTATCGTCATCAGCATCCGCTGCACCTACGGTATCGTGCTGTCTGAACTTGAACTCGCGAACGTGTCTCATATCAGCCTCCGTGACGGGGAGCGCCGGCTGTGTCTCAGCCCCGCGGGAGGACACAAGCCCATTCCGCCTGCTATTTCAGGCGAGGCGAGGTCAACACTGCCTCCGCCTTCGAGCACTATCGACCGGATCGGGGCAGAGAATAACAAAAAGAGGGGCAGCCCAAGCCGGTTCACTACGTCGCATCTGAGGGGCACCCAACAGGTCAGTGCCGCCGGAGATACCTTACTATGGCATCCTTGAGTTCTGCGAAGATTTCGCCAACTGATGATAGAACACCTCCTATAAAATCAGCGATACTCTCCGGAATTCGCCCGTCGATTTCTATGTTGAGCGGAGGCTTGTTATGTTTGGGCTTTGCGTGCTTCATTTCGCCGTCGTCTACCTCCAGCCGACGCACAGGGCTCCTGACAGCGTCGGCAGCTACACTCTGACGCGTCCACCAGTACCGGGCTATCGCGCAATCGCAAAGGGAATCAGTACTAGCGGGGAGAGCGGTCGGGGTCTCTACCAGATATCGCTCCGAGACAAGAACCTTAGCATATCATATTTACTGACACGGCGCAGAGCATGTCAAGAGAAAAGAGCAAAGACCGACAAAAAAACTCGATTCCCAAATCACGCCCGGCGACTTGGGCGTCTCTGGGTGAATCCTGGGGACGCCATACGAAACCCAGACTACGCTGTCTTCTTTCGCCGCGGCGGGGAGCCGCATGGGAGTGTGAAAGCGTGGAAGCGTAGAAGCGGCTCATAATCTGCGTCCATCGGGGCTTGGATCGTATCTCCCCTCGACGGCGCTCGGGGCAGGCTTCGCTCGTATCTCGTGAGACCTGAGTCCTTTTCTGCGCCCTCCGGGGTGAATCCGTATTGATCAGCGCTAATCAGCGGTTCTCGGTTCGTATCTCGTATCTCGTCGCTCGTATCTCGCTTGCCGCGATGCGGCGTGAAAGCGTGGAAGCGTAGGAGCGTGACCTACGGATAGACCGGAGAACGCCACGCTCAATTCGCCGAGCGTCGGCGGCCCTGGGCCGCGTGCAGGTGGCCGTGGGCACGACCGGCGCTGCGGCGGTCATGCCATTGGCGCAAAGCGGAAAATCTCCGGGGTCTCGGCGTGCCGGGAGTCCTTTGCCTCTGCGGGGTGGCGTCCGGCGGGCAGACTTGATGCCTTTGGGTTTGTTCGGCTCTTTCTTCCGAGCAGGCCGTATCCACAAAAGCTACCGACGAGACGTGCGTCCATAACTGGGGTCCTGTACGTTAGGGGCCGATTTTGGTATCATGGAGGGAGAAATCATGGCCGGATATGAGTATGCCTGCGAGGTGGGCGAGAGATGATTTTACCGTGGCGTGTTGATGTCCCCCAGGAGCGACGACCGGTGATGAACTGGCTGGTCATCATCGCGACGGTAGGCGTCTTTTGGCTGCAGATCGTCGAGGCCATCGAGCAGGCCGAAGCTCAGCCCCAGCCACAGCCGGATGAGTACCAGTTCCCCTTGGACGGACCGCGCACGCTACCCGAGCCCAACGCGCCGGCGGTGTCCCGCGAGGCAGCGCCGCTACCACTCGCCACATTCGTGCTGGACGGCTGGCGGCTCAAAGGCCTGCTCGGCTATATGTGGCTGCATGGGGGACTCCTGCACCTGCTCGGCAATATGTGGTTTCTCTGGGTGTTCGGCAACGCGGTCTGCGCGAAGGTCGGCAATCTCCGCTATCTGCTGCTGTATGTCCTGCTCGGGGTCGCGGCCGGCGTCGCGCACCTGCTGACCTCGTCCGGCACGGCCGTCGGGGCCAGCGGCGCGATCAACGGTATCGTCGGCATGTACCTCGTGCTGTTTCCCCAGAACGACATCACCTGCTACTGGTCGCCCATCATCATCTACTGGAGGCGATTCACCCTCAGCAGCTTCTGGATCATTCTGATCTGGCTGTCTTGGGACATCATCGGGGCCTTCTTCCTATCCAGCGGATCGAACGTTGCTTACTTTGCGCACCTGGGCGGCTTCGGCGCCGGATTCGCCATAGCGGTCCTGATGTGCCACAGAGGGTGGCTGAGGATGGAGCGGTATGAGAGGTCCCTGCTGCAGATATGGCAGGAACGCAAGCAGCGAGGCACTGCGCCCTCGGTCGACCCGACCTACCGCCGGCTGGCACTCGAATCGAGGGGGGAAACACCCCACCAGGATGAGCCGATCCCGACGCCTACCACACGGCCCAAACCTGTCCCACGCCTTGACATCGAAAGCGGTGAAGTCGTGCCGGTAAATGACGACCTCCTTCGCGCGACCTGTTCGTGTGGCCAAACGGTCGAGGCGTCGCGCCAATATGGCGGCAAGGTCGTACGTTGTCCCGCCTGCAAAGGCAGAATCGTGATGCCTGAGACCATCGCGGTACGTCCGCCGGCTGCCGCGATCAGAGATGGGCATATCCGCTTCGCCTGCGCCTGCGGTATGCCGATCAAGGTCCCGGTTCGTCACGCCGGGCGCTGGGGGAGATGTCCCCGATGCACTGCGAGAATCAGGGTGCCCGATGCGGGCAACGGTCGTTCCGGCGGCGTGGACGGACCTCACGGCATGTCACCAAACTAAGAGGGCCGCGAGCAAGAACCCGCGACCCTCGGGTGTTCGATTCGTGACGACGCAGCACACGTGCTTACATCGCTCTGCGCCTGCGGAGCCAACCGACCAGGCCGGCGCCGAGGCTACCGAGCAGCAGCGCGCCCGGAGCCGGGACGATTGGCGGAGCCTGGACCGCGTCGAAACGCATGTTTGGTCCGTCGAAGTAGTCCGGCGGGCCGGTGTTGAGCGGAAATGTCGGCGGCACATCGGAGCCGGTGCCCCAGACCGACTGCACGAAGCTGATCAGGCCGCCACCGTCGTTGAAGATGGGTCCGACGCCGCCATTGTTCATGTTGTGCTCGTTGTTCGCGCTGTCGAAGCCGTACGAGACCATCGTGTAGGTTCCCGGTGTCAGAATCAGGTTCGCCGCCAGCGGCTTGAACAGATAGTTGCTGACCGCGTCGAACGTCATGCCCGCGTCACCGGCAGCGAAGGTCATCTGTGCCAGCGGCGTCTGGGCCGCATCGAAGATGATGGTGGAGAGAATCGCCGCCCCGCTGATCCCGTCGCCACCGCTGTCGTAGACGCCTAGTTCGGAGACGCTGATTCCCAGCGCGGGATTGACTGTGAATTGCAGACCCACACTGCTCCAGTGCTGATTGCCGACGGTCGTGTTCGCGACGTGCATCGTCGTCGGCGCTGCCACCGCCGAGCCGGACAGAGACGCGACCACCAAAAATGCAGCGAAGGCGCCAACAACTGACCCTCTCGGTATGCCCATTTCACCACCTCCATTCTCCCCGCTCCGCTCGATCCGATGATCGAACCTCGCTCTGTCCCCGACCCTCGCGACAACCACGTGTATTTCCCGGGCCTGCCCACGCGACAGCAAACTGCACGGGCCCGGAAACGTCAAGAAGTCAGCCGGCACCAAGCCGGCTGGCTTGCCACACTCACACCGGCACCATTGTTATTTTAGGCAACATACAATGTCTCGTCAAGTGTTAATCTGGGACGTTTTATGGGGCCAAGCCGGAACCCGGAGGCGCATCTACCCTTAGTCTTTGTCGCATATAGCTTTATGAAATCTCCGCGACGATGATTTCCCCGAGAGATCAGCAGAATTGCAGAAGCTGCTCGCGTCCGTACGGCAAGCAAGAGGAAAATGAATCGGGGAGACTGGATTTGAACCAGCGACCTCTGCGTCCCGAACGCAGCGCTCTAGCCAAGCTGAGCTACTCCCCGGTCATCGAACATGTGACTATATCATCCGTCCACGAGGACTGCAAGCGATAATGTGAGGAGATTTCGACCGGCCGAGCAAACGAGGGGATCGCAGGGCGCGGAATGATGGAACGCTGGAATGATGGAAGGGTGGAATGGTGGAATGATGGGATCGTCGGCACCCAGTATTCCAATACTCCATCATTCCAGCGCGGTGCTCCACCGAAGATGGAGTGCCGCGCTACAGCAAGTTGACCGGATCGATGTCAATGGCAATTTTGACGGCGGGCCGGATCGGCGGGCTCGCGCGCAGGGACGCGAAAAGCCGGCCCAACACCGTCGCGTCGGGCGTCTGCACCACGATCTGGATGCGGTGGAAGCGCTGGATGCGGCTGATGACCGCCGGCATCGGACCGCGAACCTTCACCTGAAGGGCCTCCTGCGCCACGATCCGGTCGATCCGCTGGCGCATCGTATTGGCCGCGGTCTCGAGCTTCTCATGTGTCTGGTCGCGCAGCACGATCGTCGCCAGCCGCCAGACCGGTGGCAGCGAGCAGACTTCGCGATGTTTCATCTCTTCATGCACGAAGCCGTCGAAGTCCTGCTCCAGGGCAAACTTGATCGCCGGCTGCTCGGGGAAATACGTCTGGACAAAAACCGTGCCCGGCTTTTCCGAGCGTCCGGCCCGCCCTGCTACTTGCGAGATCAGTTGAAAGGTCCGCTCGTTCGAGCGAAAGTCGGGCAGGTACAGACACGTATCGGCGCTGATGACGCCCACCAGCGTGACATTCGGAAAGTGCAGCCCCTTGGCGAGAATCTGCGTGCCTGCCAGGATGTCGATGTGGCCTTGCCCGAACTCGCGCAACAGCCGATAGTAATCCTGGCTGGCCATCGAGTCGCTATCGACCCGCCGCACGCGCGCCTCCGGGAACTTCGTCGCCAGCTCCTCTTCCAGCCACTGGGACCCCAAACCGATCATCGTCATCGCTTTGCCACAAAGCGGACACGCGCGCGGCACGAGCGTTCGCGCGAGGCAGTGGTGGCAGATCGCATAGCCGAAACCGATGTGCTTGCCGGTAACGGTCTCCATCGGCGTCATCGAGCGTTTGGTCTTGTGGAAGGTCAACGCCGCGTCGCAGTTGCGACACTGGAGCGTGTGCCGGCACGACGGGCAGAAGACGAAGTTGCTGTAGCCGCGCCGGTTCAGCAGCAGGATCACCTGCTCCTTCCGCGCCAGCGTTTCGGCCAAGCGGTCCGCCAGCACACGGCTGAGCAGATCGAGATGGCCCGGCGTGACGCCTGGCTGCCGCATGTCCACGAGCTTCATTGTCGGCATGGGCAGGTCCATCACCCGCCGTGGCAGGCGCACCAGCGTGTAGCTCGAACGCATCTGGCTGTTACGCAGGCTCTCCAGCGAAGGCGTCGCACTGCCAAGAATGCAGTGGGCGCCCGCGAGTTGGGCCCGCTTGATCGCAACGTCCCGGCCGTGATAGCGCGGCGCCGTATCCTGCTTGTAGCCGGGCTCGTGCTCCTCGTCGACGACGACCAAGCCGAGATTGGGAAGAGGCGCGAAGATAGCCGAGCGCGCCCCGATGACGACATCCGTCTCGCCCGCTCGGATCTTCTGCCATTGCACGTTGCGCTGGCTCGCCGTCAGACCCGAGTGCATCACCGCGATCCGTTCAAAACGCGCGTTGAAACGCTGGACGGTCTGTGCGGTCAGCGCGATCTCGGGAAGCAGCACGATAGCAGCTTCGCCTTCCTGGACGACCCGCTCGATCGCGCGGATATAGAGCTCGGTCTTGCCGCTGTCGGTGACGCCGTGCAGGAGTGTCACGCCGAACCCGCCGGCGTCGATCCGGCCGACGATCTGCTCCAGCGCCAGCGCCTGATCGTCGTTCAGAACGACCTCGTGGGATTCGTTCGCCATGCCCGCCGGCACGACGGGCAGCGCGCTGAGCACCTTCCGCTCGACAATCCGAACGATCTGCTTCTCCGCCAGGCGCTTGACCGCCGGCGGCCGGCAATCGACCTGCGCCGTCAGCTCGCCGATCTCCAGCGCCGATTCGACCGAGACCGCCTCCCGCTCCTGCAGGACCGAGACAATCTCCTTCTGCTTGCTGCTGCGCAACTCAGCCGCGATCTGCTCTCCGGATGCCGCCAGGTACACGCAGCGTTGTCGTCGCACCCCTGCCGCACGCTTGACGGCGCCGGGGACCATCGCCGCGAGCACTTGCCCCAACGGACAGACGTAGTACTGACTGATCCACCGCGCCAGTTCCATCAGCTCGGATCCGAGCAAAGGTTGCTCATCGACGACCCGCGCGACGCGCTTGAGTTTCACGCGCTTGCCCGACGCGGCCGCAGACCTCTCGACCGGGACGTCCGCCTCCACGCAGAACGCGACCTCCTTGCGATTACCCTTGCCGAACGGCACCTCGACCCGCCGCCCCACCTCGATGGGCCAGAGCGCATCGGGCACGAGATAGTCAAACTCGGTGTCGGCCGCCGTTTCCAGCGCCACGCGCACGATGTGCGTCGCCGCCGGCTCCGGCGGACTGTCCGCTGCAAACAGACTTGGTGTAGCTTCTTTACGTGCCATAACTTACGCTCGTGTATCCCCTGCCGAGCCGCCATACAGTAGCGTGTGGCCCGACCACCGTCAAGCACCGCCAGCAGCGCTCGAGCGATTCGGTTTGACAACCTGCAAGGCTGATCGTACGATATAGGTGTACGTACGTGTATGCACTTATCGAGAGGGCTGCTCATGGCAACCAAGACGATCACGATTGACACGGAGGCCTACGACCGGCTAAAGGCCGTCCAAAAGGAGACCGAATCGTTCAGTCAGGTGATCAAGCGGGTCGTGAAGAAGCCGCTGGATGTGCAGGGCTTCCTCCGGCGGATAGGCAAACGTCCGCTCAGCGCCGAAGCCACCGCCGCCATCGAATCACACGTCGCCCGACGCCACCATCCCTCACGCAGGAGGGCGTAATGGCATGTCTCGATACGACCATCCTGATCGACTTGGGCAGCAAGGCATCCGCCCGAAAGGAACGAGCAGCCAGGAAGATCGAGGAGTTGGCTGCCCGAGGGGAGAGCCTGACAACGACTCGCTTCAATCTGGCCGAACTCTACGTCGGCATCGCGCGGTCTAGCCGGCCAACTGAGGATGAAAAGGCCATCGGTACCCTCCTGCGAGAATTCGAGATATTGGACTTCAACGACGCCGCGGCCCGTCTCTTCGGCTCCATCACTGGCTTCCTTCAGCAAAGGGGCACACCCGCCGGCGATATGGACGTGCTAATTGCCGCCACCGCGTTGGTGTACGGCCACCCCTTGGTTACGCGCAACGCCAAGCACTTCCGCCACATTCCCGATCTTACCGTCGAGGAATACTGACCGTAGAGGCGTCCGCGGTGTCGCAGGATCAGCACGGGCAACGAGTTGCCCATCCCACACTACTCACCACACATTTCTCTTCACATAGTCAGAATCAGGCGGGAACATGCGCAGGACCTTCCGAAAAACCAGCAGGTCCCTCATGGATCGTGCGAAGCCGTCCAGCCCGGGGTAACCGTTCACAGTTTTTTTGAAGAAGATTGAGAGAATCTCACAAAAAAGACTTGCGCGATCCATAACAGGCGGTTAGACCATGA
>JAFGLV010000162.1 GCA_016927855.1 Sedimentisphaerales bacterium | reverse complement strand
TGTCTGCCAAAACACCCATCGGAAGGTTGGTATGCTTCTCTTGATACCACATCCACATTACCCCTTCAAAAACTGCGAAAGTTCACGCTTCAGAAAGTCCAACTAAATGACCGAGATGCGTAGGGGCAGACCCCCGTGCCTGCCCAGAGCTTGCCGAAAGGGCAACCACAGGGGGTTGCCCCTACAACGTCCATGCCACTGCCGCCATACGAAGATCATTCTGTGCGGCTCGCTAAATCTGCGAGTAGTCGGCGGGCTTGAGATAGAGATTCGTGATCTTGGAGACGATTTCCTTGTCGGCGTATTCGGGTTTGGCCCGCAACTGCTGCCAATCGGGGTCGCGCGTGAAGGTGCTCCAGTTGGCCTTGGACTCGGCCATGTCCTTGAAGGCGAGCATGTAGGTCAGGTTGGGCATCTGCTGGCCGGCGAGGGTCTGGCCGAAGAAGACGGGGTGCAAGCCGGTCTTGCGGAAGATCTCGATCTCAGCGGTATTGAACATTTCGATCTTCTTGAGCCCGGTCTTCATGCTGGAGCTCTCGTACGTGCGCAATTGGAGGATCCGCTCGGGATTGTCGATCGGCCGCTCCAGCCTGGGCATGCTCTCGAAGGCCTGCATGAGCTGGACCTCCAGGCGCTGGTAGGCAGGCTTGGCGGCAGGTGCATCCAGGAACGCGACGCCTTTGCTGAGGAATTCTCTGTCCTTCATCAGGTTGGCCGTCAGATCGGTGAAGCTGTCCATCGAGCGATGAACCAGGAGGACATAGACCGGGCTGAGTCCCTCGGATGGGTAGAACACGCCCACCCGTCCGGCGTCCAGACGGTTCAGGACCGGGATAAACGCCTCGGCGGCGAAAGCGTCGAAGCCTTTCTTCTGCGCCTCGGACTCGACGGTGTAGCGGCGCAGCTCGTAGATCTGCCGGTCGAGACGCGCCTGTGCCGCGCGCACCGCGCGCAGGCGCGCCATCCGCGCCTGGTACGCCGCGTCGGTCTCGCCGGGAAGCTGGGTCGGGTCCGCAGCCACTCGCAGGCGTCCGATCCTGGCCTGATATGCGGCGTCGGTCTCGCCGGGCAGCCGGGGCCAGCGTTCCATCTCTTCCGCCGTCGGAGGGCCGGTCAGGTCAGACGAGTGGGCAGCCTGCAACGCCCGCAAACGCGCGATCCTGGCCCGGTAGGCCGCCGTCGTTTCGCCTGGCAGGCGGGCAGGCACGTCGTCCTGGCCGAAGACGGTGGTCGCTCCTGCTGCCAAGGATGCCAAGCCGGTGTAGCACGATGCCTTGAGAAACTCCCGTCGTTCCATGGTGTGTCTCCTCTACTGCGTTCCGCTTTGGGTGGTCTCCAACGTCCTATCGCCTGTAGGGGCAGGCCCCCGTGCCTGCCCTGGGCAACCACAGGGGGTTGCCCCTACCATGACCGGCGACGCGTCGCGACTACCCTATAGACAGCCAAGGCCCGAAAAAGTGCGCAACCAGGCAAAAAAAAAGCCCCGCGATAGTTGCGGGGCTTCGGGTTCTTGAGTCTGCCAGCGGGTTTAGCTGGGCCGGACATTGGTCGCGCACGGGCCTTTCTTGCCCTGGCCGACCACGAACTCCACCGCCTGGCCTTCGTCCAGCGACGCATAACCGCTGGTCTTGATCTCAGAGTGATGGACGAACAGGTCCTCGCCGCCGTCGGACGGAGTGATGAAGCCGAATCCCTTGCTCGCGTTGAACCATTTTACTGTGCCTGTACTCACTTGTACTTCTCCTTGGGCCCACCGGGCCAACATACAAAATCCCTCTGTTGCTTTTTGAGGGGTAAACTCCGAGGGATGAAAGCGTACTCCTTAACAGACTACGTATTGTATCGGCTACAGGACCGCCTGTCAACAGAATAATCCGCCTGATATAGGAATATTCGTGGAGGATCCCCGTTTGCGGCGTCGGTAGGGGCGAATAATCACTCCCCCTCACGCGTATCGAGGCATGCTGCGGGTCGCACGGGCAAGGGCGAATGATCATTCGCCCCTACACCGGCACGACGGGCGGACAGCGCAGGGCGTGGCGCCTTCACGGCCCGCCCAAACCCGGATTTTCCTGCCGATCATGGGCACAGCCCTCGCGTAGGACGAAGTAGAGGCTACTGCGGCGGGAGCAGAATGAACGCGATCAAAGCAAAGGAGTTGATATATGAGTCCTGTAGCAGAACGACATTGCGTGCCGTGCCAGAGCGGCGCCCGGCCGCTTTCCGGCGATGAACTCGAGCAGCAGATCGATCAGTTGGGCGAAGGCTGGACCGTGATCGAGGGCAAGCGCCTCCAGAAGGAATTCAAGTTCGACGACTTTCGCCAGGCGCTGGATTTCGTCAATCGCGTGGGTGAGCTGGCCGAGGAAGAGAACCACCATCCGAACATCGAGTTCACCTGGGGCAAAGCGACGATCACCCTCTGGACGCACAAGATCAAGGGCCTGCACGAGAACGATTTCATCCTGGCCGCGAAGATCGACGAACTGTAAAATCCGAAGCACGAATCTCGAAATCCGAAACAAACTCAAAGCACCGAAATTCAAATGACAGAAACCCTGGCGCCCGCCCGAAGGGACCGTTTTGAACATTTGGGTTTTTGTCATTCGTGCTTGTTTTGGATTTCGCATTTCGTGCTTCGGATTTCAGCGCATCAACGTCGCGTTCGTGCCAAGGAGTCGTCGAGCATGAAGAAGGTCAAGTGGGGTGTGCTCAGCACCGCTAAGATCGGAGTACAGAAGGTCATTCCGGCCATGCAGAGAGGCGTGTATTGCGAGGTCGTCGCGCTCGCGTCGCGCGACGAAGCGAGAGCGCAAGCGGCCGCGACGCAACTGGGTGTGCCCAAGGCGTACGGCTCGTACGAAGCGCTGCTGGCCGACCCGCAGATCGAAGCGATCTACAATCCCCTGCCCAACCACTTGCACGTCGAGTGGTCGATCAAGGCGCTGGCGGCAGGCAAGCACGTCCTGTGCGAGAAGCCGATCGGTCTGAGCGTCGATGAGGCGGAGAAGCTGGCGGCCGCGGCCCAGCAGTATCCCGAGCTGAAGGTCATGGAAGCCTTCATGTACCGCCACCATCCGCAATGGCGCAAGACCAAGGAACTGGTCGCAAGCGGCGCGATTGGCGAGCTGCGCACGATCCAGTCGTTCTTCTCGTACGACAACCGCGACCCGGAGAACATCCGCAACCGGCGTGACATCGGCGGTGGCGGCCTGATGGATATCGGCTGCTATTGCATCTCGCTGGCGCGGTTCCTGTTCGACGCCGAGCCGACGCGCGTGTTCGGTGCCATCGAGTACGACCCCGACTTCCAGATCGACCGGCTCACCAGCGGCGTCCTGGACTTCGGCGCCGGGACCTCGACGTTCACCTGCGCGACGCAGTTGACGCCGTACCAGCGCGTCAACGTCTTCGGTACCCGCGGCCGCGTCGAGATCGAGATCCCCTTCAACGCCCCGCCGGACCGCCCGTGCCGGATATGGCACGAAACCGACAAAGGCATCGAGGAGATCACGTTCGAGACCTGCGACCAATACACGATCCAGGGTGACCTCTTTTCCCAGGCGATCCTGAATGATGTTGAGGTCCCGACGCCGCTCTCAGACGCGGTCGCCAACATGAAAGTCATTGCCGCCCTCCTCGCCAGCGCCACCACCGGCGTCTGGCAACGGCTGTAAAGCCGCCCGCTAGCCCCGGGCTGTGTGTGTATCACCGCCGAGGACGCAAAGGAAGAGGGTACCAAGAGTCAACCGCAGATGAACGCCGATGGACACAGATGGTTCGTGTGATCGGACGTTTCCGGTCTTGTGGATGGTGAGGAGTCTATGTACTTCCCGAATTCCCCTGCGTCTCCGCCCTCCTGCGGTGGCAGGCCGGTGGATGGCCAGGAGTGCAACGTCTGAGAGTGCCTGCGTAGGCGGAACATCGAGAAGCCGCCGGCAATGGCGTCAATTCCTATCGCACCTCGGGCACCAAGAAGATACCTTGGTGAAACTCAATCACAGAAATTCTCCTTCCGTATTTTTCTATACACTGCCTTATCTCATGCCGTTCTCCCGCCGATATTCCAGCTATAGGACGGAAGCTCGTTCGAGGGAGGCTCTGGCCTTAATGCGGAGCAGGCAGATTGGGATAGCCAGCCTCGGATACGGTTGATTCGCTTCTGGTGATGCAGGAGAGATCGTATGGCTCCAGCGCGGCAAAGCAGCAGTGCGTCCAGCTCATTCTTGACAGACAGAGACCTGGAAGCAGACTTGAGCAACCTCTTCCGCGATGGCACGGCGGACCGAAGTGCCATAAGGCACGCAAGCTACCAGTTAAGGCTGGGAGACGTCGTGAAAGTCTCATCGGGGAAATCAAACGACGGAGAATGGCATCACCTCGATGATTTCCAGCAACTACGATGGCAATCCGACGAGACGGGGCCCTTTGTCGAGATCGCCCCGCATCAGGTGGCCCTTCTCTACACGAAAGAGTATGTGACGCTCCCCGACAACATGATGGCGTTCATCATAAGCAGGGGCCTGCTCTTCTCTCTCGGTCTGACGCCCGAGAATACGTACGCGGACCCTGGCTTCCAAGGAACGCTCTACATCACTATTGTTAACCAGAGCCAGGGTATAATACGCCTGTACAAACACATGCCTCTGGCTAGGATGTTTGTGTTCAGGTTAGCGCAGCCCGTTGGCCAATCGTATGTCGCGGGCACTGACATCGGTATTGAGCAAGAACTCAGGAAAACACCTATCAGAAGAGTCTGGCATCCGGAGGAACTCAGGAAGGCGCGTGACTCCGTGATAGAAGAGGCCATCCGGAAAGGCTGCTCCATCGGGGACCTCATCGAACAAGCCATAGCACGGCACAGGTCCCTGGCAGCTAGACACCACTACTGGCTCCTCGCGCTTACCGTTGCCTTACTCGTTCTGCTTTTCTGGCCGGTCATATCATCACTTCTCTCGCGAATCCCTCTGCTTGGCCGCGTACCCAAGGAGTTGTTCACCACCGTCGTGGCAGCACTTCTCCCGTTCCTTCTCAAACCGCTGGGCAAGAAGCTTGGGGCCGTGTGGCATGGCATGCGAAGTCGGGTCAAGGTATGAATCGTCTATTCTCAGATGTCACACGCGATGAGCTCAGGACGGTCTTTCAACCGTCAAAGATAGTGATGGGCATTGTCGCCGTCGTGCCGGGCATTGAATACAATCTGCTGCCGCTATGCTTCCACATGTGGACCTCGTATTCTCCTCTTATGTATTGCGTGGCCATCCATTGTAGGAACTACTCCGCAGAGCTATTCAGGCATGCCAGTGATTTCGCGCTTGCGATTCCCGGCGAGACAATGGCTGACCAAGTGATGTACTGTGGCACCCACAGTGGAAGGGACACTAACAAGGCAGAGAAGTGCGGCGTAAGGTGGCTCTCATCACAAACGATCGATACCCCAGGAATTGCCACCGCCCTGGCAAATCTCGAACTCACCGTGAAAAAGAGAGTCGAGACAGGAGACCACCTTTTGGTGGTCGGCGAAGTCCTATCAATACGTCTTGCTCAGCCTCACGCAGAGCGCCCCTTGCTTGCGATAGGCCCGAAAACAGAAGGCCTCCAGGTTCTGGCCAAGAGCGGCATCCACACAATTGGTGTCTGCCCATCGAGAGACAGCGTTCTGTAGCTTGTAGGATGGGCAACTCGTTGCCCATGCTGAACTGCATTCCACGACGAGATGCTCCCGGGGATTCGCGCTACAGGCACTCATTGGCCCAGCACGACGTGACCGCCGACCGTTTCTCCGCGTTTGATGACACCCAGGCCGCAACTAGGATCGTGACAAGACCGCATGGGCAACAGGTTGCCCATCCTACCTCTGCTGCATCAGTGCCGCTGGGGTCTGGGGCGTGGTCAAGAGCGTCTCGAAGATGTCCCAGCGTTTCGCGGCGGTCGCGGCGGGGTCGGGTTGGCGGGTGACCCGAGCTTTGACCAGGTCGCGGCCGAGGGTGTAGGTGACTGCGTAGCTGCGGTATTGGTCCACGAAGTTCAGGAGGCTGTCGGCGCCGGAGGGGGTTACCAGGCCGTACCGCGCCAGCCAGGTGGAGGCGTCGTCGCGCTCCATCTTGCCGTCGAGGTAGCGGCGGGCGGTCTCGATCAGCGCGGCGTCCAGGTCGTCCTTCAGCGCCATGATCTCGAAGTACGTCTCGATCCCGTTCGGGTCCAGGCCGGTCAGAGGGCAAAGCTGCGTCCGCGCGAACTCGGTCAGCTCGCGCCCGGCGAGGATCAGGTCGCGCCGGCCGTATTCGGCCAGGCCCTCGGCCACCAGTGCCGCCGGGCTCGTCAAGGGCCAGATGCAGTATTCCACCCAGCCGCGTTGGCGGTACAGACGCTGCTCCAGCAAGGACAGGTAGGTGTGATGGCCGGGGTAGATTTCGTGGCTGGCGAGCTTGACGTATGACTGAGCGATGTCGTTGACATCGACCGCGCTCGTGGCCGCGCTGGCGTGGGCCGCGAACGACGCAATCGCGATTGCAGCGAGCAGCGTCTGTGAGAGCTTCATCGTGTCACACCTCGCAGCGAGGGACGTTCGCAGCGACCGTCTCGAATACGCCCCCATTCACAGGATCAGCGGATGGTGTGCGAGGCACACCCTACGGGCCTACGGGTTGGTGGGCGGCCTGCGGTGGGGCCAACTGTAGACTTCGAAGCGGCCGAATTCCATCCGGCTGGTGTCGGTGGGGTCCTCCCTAAAGGCAGACCGCACTTCGTCCACATGGCCATCGACAAAAACGGCATTGACCGTTCCGCCATTGAGGTCGCCGAAATTGGTGCTGTGAAAAGTGCCAAACCAGTCGCGGCCGTTGGGGAGCAAGGCTCCGTCGTTCAGCACGCTCGGATCACCCCCTCGCTCCCAGATGTTCTCCTCCGCGAACATGAAGACCTGTGAACGGGCCCGGGTTACGTCAGTTAGCCTCAGAGCACCCCTGTCACTGTCTATCTTGCTCCTGCCGAGAAAGCCGTTCATGGAGTAGCTGAAATAGGGTATGATGGGAATAGCGGGATCATGCCCCAGATGGCCTGCCCCGATCTGCTTGGCGACAACTCTGAACGATGGACACAAGTTGACCTTCTTATTGGGAATGTAACGCCACAGGGCACCGTCCATAGGATAGCGCGGATCGTGCCAGCGACAATACCTTTGATAGCCCGGCTCCGGCTCAAGATTGGCCACCACGAACGTCGTCGGTTCGGGAAAGCGTTGCTCGAAGTCGTCCAGGTACATGAACATGGCCAGGCCGTACTGACGCAGGTTGTTGCGGCAGGCAACCTCCCGAGCTTGCTCGCGGACACGTTGCAGGGCCGGCATCAGGACGGCCATCAGCACCGCGATGATCGCGATGACCACCAGCAGTTCGATCAGCGTGAACGCACGGGACATCTCTCGGCTCTTCATGCCTCTTCCACCACCTTTCAGTGCACAGTCCACAGAATCACCTATCTGATTGTAGCACTTGGCACGGTAAATGCAATGCCCGAAAACGTTGCCCGCCTGCATTTTCCCGGCACGATCCTGCTGCCTTTCGGCCCGATTCCGCTGCGCCGGTCGTGCAGTTCTGGCGTCGAGAAGCGTAAGCGTTGACTCGTGGGACGAGTGTCCGCGCTCGCCCTACGAAACGGCTCTGGAGAAGCGGGCGGCGGCATGGTATATTGGGGTCCGGCCGCGGCCGGCGGCGCCGGGCGGCAGGCCGGGATGAATCAAGACGGAGTAAGGAGTGAGCAGACCAACCGATATCTCAACGCGAGGAGCGGCGAGCCGCTTACTGAGGTGACAAACCTTTGACTCATAAGGAGCAACGTCATGAACAGAGCGACCAGGATTGTGTTGTGTCTCGTCGGTGTGGCCTGCGTATGGCCGGCCGGCGGGAGCGATTCGGCGCAGGCGGCGGGCACTACGGTCGTCCCGCCGACGCCGGGACAGGTGCCGCCTTTACCGCCGAGGTTGCCCGAAGGCATCCCGGCGTTCCCGGGCGCCTGGGGCGGCGGCATGTTCACTACCGGCGGTCGCGGCGGCGAGGTGATCGAGGTCACCAATCTCAACGACAGCGGGTCGGGCAGTCTGCGTGCGGCCATCGAGCGGGAAGGTCCGCGCGTCGTCGTCTTCCGCGTGGCCGGGATCATCCAACTGCAATCGAACCTCGACATCGACAATCCCGACATCACGATTGCAGGCCAATCGGCGCCCGGCGACGGCATCTGTCTGGCCAACCACTCGCTCAACATCAATACGCACAACATCATCCTGCGTCACCTGCGTGTCCGGCGGGGACGGCCTGAAGGCGGCCAAGGCTCCGACAACATCGGCGGCAATCCCGAGGGCCGGATCATCGTCGATCACTGCTCCACCAGTTGGGGCATGGACGAGAACCTCTCGCTCTACCGCTACATGAAGCCGCTGCCCAGAGGCGGGACCGTCAAGCTGCCGACGGAGAACGTCACGGTCCAATATTGCATTTCGAGCGAGGCGCTCAACGCGGGCAACCACGCGTTCGGCGGCACCTGGGGCGGGCGCGACTCGACCTTCCACCACAATCTGTTCGCCTGCAACACTGGACGCAATCCGTCCATCGGCATGTCGGGCGAGTTCGACTATCGCAACAACGTGATCTTCAACTGGCGTCATCGCACGATGGATGGTGGCGACGAGACCTCGATGATCAACGTGATCAACTGCTACTACAAGCCCGGTCCGGCCGCCAATCGGGACATGATCAGCACCATCGCGCGAATCGAGCAGCGTGACATGTACTCGCCGGGCAATCGCTGGCGACCGGGGAACTGGTATCCGGAGGCGGCGCCGCGACCGGGCAAATGGTACGTCGCGGGCAACATCGTCGAAGGCTTCCCCGAGGTCACGGCGAACAACTGGAAGGGCATGCGCGGACCGGAGGAGATCGCGCGCGTCAATACTCCGTTCGAGGGCTGGCCGGTCAACCAGGAGACGGCGCTGGAGGCGTTCGAGTCGGTGCTGGCGAAAGCCGGCGCGACGCTGCCCCGCCGGGACGCTGTCGACGTGCGCGTGACGAACATGGTGCGCACGGGCGAGGTGATGACCGAGGCCGGCATCGTCAACGATCCGAAAGAGGTCGGCGGCTATCCGGACTACTCCTTCACATCCGACGAAGTCCCGGCCGATTCCGACCATGACGGCATGCCCGATGCCTGGGAAAAGACCCACAGCCTGAACGCGCAAGACGTTTCGGACGGACCGCTCGACACCGACGGCGACGGCTACAGCAACCTTGAGGAGTATCTCAACGGGACCGACCCGCGCGAGAGAGTGGACTATACGAATCTCGGTAACAACATCGATACGATCAGTTGAGGACAGCGCGTGGGTCTATCGTGATCCGAATAGACGTGACATTATCATTCCCGCGAAGGCGAGAATCCAGATTCGTGCCCGAAGTGACTGGACCCCTGCCTCCGCAGGGGTGACAGTATAGAGGCCAGCATCTTCCTTTCGACGAGGTTTCTGATGAGCGAGCTGATGAGTCATTCGTCTATGAATCGGCGTCGGTTCCTGGGCCGCACCGGAGCTGTCGTCGCGGCAGGGTTCGTAGCGAGGGCAGCCTGCCCTTGTTTCGGTGCGGCTGGTCCGACGTCAGACAAGGGCGAGACGCCCTCGCCACGGCGCTACAGGATCGGCGTGTGCGACTGGATGATCCTGAAGCGCCAGAAGCTCGGCGCGTTTCAGTGGACCGACCGGATCGGCGCCGACGGTGTCGAGGTGGACATGGGCAGCCTCGGCGACCGTGAGACGTTCGACAGCCAGCTCAACGACCCGGCGGTGCGCCAGCAGTTTCTCGACGAAGCGAAGAAGTACAACCTGGAGATATGCTCGATCGCGATGAGCGGCTTCTACGCGCAAGCTTTCGCGGAGCGTCCCACGGTGCCGCGCATGATGCAGGACTGTATCGACACGATGAAGAACATGAACGTCAAGGTCGCGTTCCTGCCTCTGGGTGTGCGGACGGACCTGGTCAAGTATCCCGAGTTGCGGCCGGCGACGGTCGAGCGGCTCAAGGCCGCGGGCGCGAAGGCGGAGGAAGCCGGCGTCGTGATCGGCGTCGAAACGGCGCTCGACGCGGCCGGTGACGTCAAGCTGCTCGAAGATATCGGCTCGCCGGGCGTGCGCATCTACTTTAACTTCTCCAACGCGCTGCAGAACGGTCGCGACCTGTGCGACGAGCTGCGCACGCTCGGCAAGGAGCGCATCTGCCAGATTCACTGCACCGACCAGGACGGCGTCCTACTCCAGGACAACCAGCGCCTCGACATGCCCAAGGTCAAGCAGACGCTCGACGAGATGGGCTGGCGCGGCTGGCTCGTGATCGAACGCTCGCGCAGCGCCCAGAACTCGCGTGACGTCGTGTTCAACTTCGGCTCCAATACCAAGTATCTCAAATCGATCTTTCAGGCAGGGTAAATGCAGAAGCAACGTGTTCTCGCCTTCATGGGCCTGTTCTTGGGGCTCACGTCCCTCGTGCAGGCCCAGCAACGACCGGACTGGGAGAACGAGCAGGTCATCGGGTGCAACCGGCTGCCTGCTCATGCAACGTTCGTTCCGTTCCCCGATGTCGAGTCCGCTTTGAAAGGCACACGCGAGGCTTCGCCTTACGTGCTCGCTCTCAATGGGATGTGGCGGTTTCACTGGTCCCCCAAGCCCGAGGACCGGCCGGCCGAGTTCTGGCGCGAAGACTACGACGTCAGTCAGTGGGACACCATTGGCGTCCCGTCGAACTGGCAGATGCGCGGTTACGGCACACCGATCTACACCAGTTCGCAATATCCGTTCAAGGTCGATCCGCCGCGTGTGACCGGCACGCCGCCTTCCGATTGGACCGCCTACAAGCTGCGCAATCCGGTCGGGTCGTATCGGCGCACGTTCACGCTGCCGGAAAGCTGGACCGGACGGCGCGTGTTCCTGCACTTCGCCGGCGTCAAGAGCACGTTCTACGTCTGGGTCAACGGACAACAGATCGGTTACAGCCAAGGCAGCATGACACCCGCCGAGTTCGACGTCACCGAAGCGCTGCGCCGCGGCGAGAACAGCCTGGCGGTCGAGGTCTACCGCTGGTCCGACGGCAGCTACCTGGAAGACCAGGACATGTGGCGCTTCAGCGGAATCTATCGCGACGTGTTCCTGTACTCGACCGCTGACGTGCGCATCAGTAATTTCGCGGTGCGCACGGATCTGGACGCCGACTATCGCGACGCGGACCTGCTCATCAAACCGGAACTGGCGCGCTACAGTGAGCGGTCGATCCGAGGCTGGACCGTGCGCGCCCATCTCTACGATCGAGCCGGCCAACCTGTTTTCGACGATCCCGTGACAGCGGATGCGGAGGCAATCCTCAATCCGAACTTCCGAGACGACATCTTCAACGCGCGCACGCCGCAACGCGGGCCGGCGCGTTTCGAGTGGCTGCGCGCTCGCGTGTCGAATCCGCAGAAGTGGACCGCCGAGACGCCGGTTCTTTATACTCTCGTGCTGGCCCTCAACGATGCCGGCGGAGAAGTAGTCGAAGCGGTCAGTTGTCGCGTAGGGTTTCGTGAGGTCGAAATCAAAGACGGTCGCCTGTTGGTCAACGGCCAGCCGGTGCGACTCTACGGCGTCAACCGTCACGAGCACGATCCCGACCACGGCCGGGCTGTGCCGGTGGAGCGCATGATCCAGGACATCACGCTCATGAAGCAGCTCAACATCAACGCCGTGCGCACCTCGCACTATCCCAACAATCCGCGCTGGTACGAGCTATGCGACCGGTACGGCCTGTACGTGATGGACGAGGCCAACGTCGAAACGCACGGCGTACGCGGGCTGCTCGCCAGCGAGCCGGCCTGGCAGGCGGCGTTCCTCGATCGCGGGATTCGCATGGTCGAGCGCGACAAGAACCACCCGTCGGTCATCATCTGGTCGCTGGGCAACGAGGCAGGCTACGGCCCGAACTTCGCCGCGATGTCCGCCTGGATGCGTGACTTCGATCCGACCCGCCCCATCCACTACGAAGGGGCGCAGGCGTCGCTGGAAGACCGGGACGATCCGCGCGACCCGGGCGCGGTGGACTTCATCAGCAGAATGTATCCGCGCTGTGAGCCTCTTTACGATCCGCAGCGGGACGCGCGCTGGCCTCGGATCTTGCAGATCGCTCAAGACTCTCGCGACAACCGGCCTGTGCTGATGTGCGAATACGCGCACGCGATGGGCAACGCGATCGGCAACTTGAAAGAATACTGGGACGAGATTTACTCGAATCCGCGCGTGGTCGGCGGGTTTATCTGGGATTGGGTGGACCAGGGTCTGCGCCGCAAGACCGATGACGGCGTCGAGTACTTCGCCTACGGCGGTGACTTCGGCGACGAACCAAACCTCAAGGACTTCTGCCTCAACGGTATTGTCTTCGCAGACCGTACAATCCCACCGAAAGCCTGGGAGGTCAAGAAGATCTACCAGCCGGTAAGCATCGAGCCGCTCGACGAGTCCGGCACGCGCGTGCGTCTCACGAACCGTTACGCGTTCACGAACCTGAGCGACCTGGAGGGACACTGGACCTTGACGTGCGACGGTGTGCAACTGCAATCAGGCACGTTGCCGACCGTTGATCTACCGCCGGGAGAGCAGGCGGAGATCACTGTCCCCGTCGAGCCAGTCGCGCAGCTTGAGCCCGGCGCTTCGTATTGGTTGCGCGTGGGCTTCGTACTGAAAGAAGACACTGTGTGGGCTCGAGCCGGGCACGAAGTGGCTTGGCAGCAGATGGCTTGTAGGTCGTGCGTCCCGGCACGACCGGCGAGCGAGGACGCTCGCCCCACCGCGCTACCGATGACGGTAGCGAACGGCGGGGATTCGATACGCATCGAGGGACGGACATTCACGGCGACATTCCGCCGTGCCGCCGGGACGTTGGTCTCGCTCGTTTATGGCGGCAAGGAAATGCTCGCGGAAGGTCAAGGACCGGTGCTGCAAGCCTATCGCGCGGTGACCAGCAATGACAAAGCGTTCGGCAGTGGTCGAGCCCGAGACTGGCAGCGGGCCGGGCTGAATCGGCTGAAACGCGAAGTCCGCAGTGTCACGGTGCAGCCGCAAGATTCAGGGTGCGTGCGCATCGATGTGCTGGCCGTGAGCACGACACCCAACGGTGCGGGATTCAATCACTACGCTTCCTGGACCGTGCGAGGCGACGGCTCGATCGAGCTCGACAACCGGTTCGAACCGTTCGGCGAGTTGCCTGCCTTGCCGAGGATCGGCGTCGTGATGCACCTGTCGCGCGAGTTGGAGCATCTGCGCTGGTACGGACGCGGACCGCACGAGAATTATCCCGATCGCAAGGAGTCCGCCGACATGGGCGTGTGGACGAGCACGGTCGATGAGCAGTACGTCCCCTACCCGCGTCCCCAAGAGACCGGCACGAAGACGGCCGTGCGCTGGCTGACGCTGACCGACGCCGACGGAGACGGCCTGCTCGTGGTCGCTGAGCCGAGCATCGCGGCGTCGGCGCTGCACTACACCGCCGGTGACCTGGACCAGGCGGAGCACACCTACGAACTCAAGCGGCGCGACGAGGTCGTCCTGTCGCTCGACGCCAGACACAGCGGACTGGGCAACGCCAGTTGCGGTCCCGGCGTGCTGCCTCAGTACGAGGTCCCGCCTGTGCCCTATGAACTGCACCTGAGCTTTCGTCCCTGCACGGCGCTGTCAGACGTGGAGGCGGCGCGGCTGTCACGACAGGTTTACAGCGACCTGGCGAGCGAGCGGATTCGCGCCTGGCGCGATCTGAAGTACGGCATCTTCATCCACTTCGGGCTGAGCACCTTCGTCGGTAACGACATGGCTAACGGCGACGACCGGGCGAGCGCCTACGCGCCGGCGCGTCTCGACGTAGAGCAGTGGGTGCGCACCGCCCGGGATGCCGGCATGAGATACGCCGTGCTCACCGCTAAGCATGTCTCGGGCTTCTGCCTTTGGGACAGCAAGGTGTCGTGGAAAGGCACCGAGTACGACTACGATGTCGCGGCTTCAAGTGACAAGACGGACGTGATCGCCGAGTTCGTCGCGGCCTGCCACAAGTACGGCCTGTGGCCTGGCATCTACTACTGCACCATGGACCTGCGCAACAGCATACGCGAGATCACGTGGAACCCGAAGCTGCCGGCCCTCTCGCCGGAATACTTCACCCTCATGAAAGATCATCTGCGGGAGCTGCACACCGCTCATCCCGACATCGCGATCCAATGGCTGGATATTCCCAGGCACCTGACGTACGAGCAACGGGCGGAGCTGTACGACCTGGTGCGAAGCCTGAATCCGGACTGCGTGATCATGTTCAACTACGGCACGGAGAGCCGGGACATCAAAGGCCCGTTCACGATCGAGAAGGCCTTCAATGTGACTTGGCCCACCGACGTGCTCAACTCCGAGATTACTCCTCTGAAAGAGCCGTTCCAGATGCGACAGGAATTCCAGGGCAAGACATACGAACTGGGATACGAGCACTGCGTTTCCATCGTGCAGAGGTGGTTCTGGAAGAAAGACGAATCGCTCAAGCCGGTCGAGGAGCTGGCCGCGACGTATCGAGAAGTGATGAGGCTCAACGGCAACCTGCTGCTGAACGTCCCGCCGGACACGACAGGCCAGATTCCCGCCGTGACGGCGGCTCGCCTTAAGGAACTGTGCGAGGCCCTCGAGAAGAACGAGTAGGATGGTTCCCGGCGCGCCCGCGTTCGGAGTTCCACCTTCAGGCGGGTGGGAACGAAACCGGCTAAAGCCGGAACTCCAAACAATAGAGCTCAAGGAGACCCTGGCATGAGAAGTGCGACATGTCTGCTGTGCATCGTGGCTTGTTGGGCTTCTGTGGCGCGAGCCCAATCGTTGCTCGTGACAGACCCGATCTGCGAATACCAGGTCGATCCCATCGGGATCGGCATGACTCGGCCACGACTGAGCTGGAAGATCGTCTCGGATCGACGCGCGGTCATGCAGTCCGCCTATCACATCCGCTGTGCGGCCAATCCCGAGGCGCTGCAGGCGGGACGTGACCTGCTCTGGGACACGGGTAAGATCGAATCGGACCAGTCGCTGCATGTTACCTATGGCGGTCCCGCGCTGCAGTCACGGCAGCGCGTGTACTGGCAGGTGCGCGTCTGGGATGAGCAGGACCAGGTCTCGTCGTGGAGCGAGGCGGCATTCTGGGAGTTGGGGCTGCTGGAGCCGACGGACTGGCAGGCGCAGTGGATCGAGCCCAACCTGACCGAAGACCGGACAGCCTCCAATCCCTGTCCCATGCTGAGGAAGGAGTTCAAGCTCGCTGCGCCTGTGCGGCGCGCGCGCATTTACATGACCTGCCACGGCGTCTACGAGCTGAGCCTCAATGGCCAGCGCGTCGGCGATCACCTGTTCGCGCCGGGCTGGACCGTCTACGACGAACGGCTCCAGGTCCAGACCTACGATGTGACAGACCTGCTCAAATCGGGCGAGAATTGCATCGGCGTGGTTCTTGGTGACGGCTGGTATCGAGGCCGATTGCGCCAAGGCAACCGCCGCAACCTGTATGGTAATATGCTGGGCTTGCTGCTGCAACTGGAGATCGAGCGTGAAGACGGCACGCGCGAGGTGGTCGCCTCAGACACCTCCTGGCGGGCTTCGACGGGACCGATCCTCAAATCGGACTTCTACAACGGAGAAACCTACGACGCGCGGCTGGTGAAAGACGGATGGAACGAAGCCGGTTATGATGACTCGGATTGGGCAACCGTCACGGCCAAGGATTTCGACAAGGACGTGCTGGTGGCACAGGTCGGCCCATCGGTACGAGCGATCGAAGAGATCAAGCCGGCAGCAATCCTCAAGACTCCCGCCGGCGAGACCGTCGTCGACATGGGCCAGAACATGGTCGGCTGGCTGCGTCTGAAGGTGCAGGGACCGGCCGGGACGCGCGTGCGCCTGCGCCACGCCGAAGTGCTCGACGCGGAAGGCAATTTCTACACGGCGAACCTGCGTTCGGCCCAGCAGACGGACGAGTATATCCTGTCCGGCGCGGGCAAGGAGATTTGGCAACCGCACTTTACCTTCCACGGGTTCCGGTATGTCGCTATCGACGGTTGGCCCGGCGAGCTGGCCGTGGACGACCTGACCGGTGTGGTCATTCACTCCGACACGCCGCGCACCGGCTCGTTCACCTGCTCCGATGCGACGATCAACCGGCTCCAGGAGAATATCTGGTGGGGCCAGCGGGGCAACTTCGTGGACATCCCGTCCGATTGTCCTCAACGGGACGAGCGGCTCGGCTGGACCGGTGACGCGCAGGTGTTCGCCCGGACCGCGTGCTTCAATGCTCAGGTGGCGACCTTCTACGCCAAGTGGCTCGCGGACCTGGCCGTCGAGCAACTGCCTAACGGCGCCGTCTCGCACGTGGTGCCCGACACCTACGCGCTGAGCGGCCGGCAAGGTATGGCCGCCTCTTCGGGCTGGGCGGACGCGGCGGTCATCGTACCGTGGACGGTCTATCTGTGCTACGGCGACAAGGGCATTCTCGCGCAGCAGTACGAGAGTATGAAGGCCTGGGTCGAGTACATGATCGCGAGCGCCGGCGCGGACTGCCTGTACGACGCGGATGAGAGCTTTGGCGATTGGCTGGCGTTCGGCGCGCAGCGCTCGGGCTCGACGCCTAAAAACCTGATTACCCAGGCGTTCTTCGCGCACTCGACCGATCTGCTCGCGCGCGCTGCGGCGGTTCTCGGCAAGAGCAACGACGCGACCCGATACACCGAAATGCTGGAGCACATCAAGAACGCATTCCGGCAGAAGTTTATCGCCGCCAACGGCAAGCTGATGTCCAACACGCAGACCGCATACGCTCTTGCTCTGGCGTTCGATTTGCTGCCACCCGATCAGCAGCGTCGGGCCGCACAGCATCTCGTCGAAGAAGTCAAGCGCTACGGACACATCACCACCGGCTTCCTGGGCACACCCTGGATATGTCACGTGCTGAGCGAGCATGGATACACCGATCTGGCATACCAACTGCTGGAACACAAGCAATATCCATCCTGGCTGTACCCGATCACCAAAGGCGCGACCACGATCTGGGAACGTTGGGACGGGATCAAGCCGGACGGCAGCTTCCAGGACGCGACCATGAACTCGTTCAATCACTACGCGTACGGCGCGATCGGCGCGTGGCTCTATCAGGTCGTAGCCGGCATCGAGATCGACGAGACCCAGCCTGGCTACAAGCACTTCATCATCCAGCCGCATCCAGGAGGCAGCCTGACGCACGCGCAGGCGCGCTTCGAATCACTCTACGGTCCGATCATGTCAGGCTGGCGCAAACAGGACGGACGCCTGGCAGTCGAGGTCGAGGTGCCGGGCAACACCACTGCCACCGTTAGATTGCCGGCAGTGACGCTCGCGGATGTCACCGAGTCTGGCAAGCCCTTGTCTGAGACGAGCGGTATCCTGGAATCGTCGCAGGCAGGCGAAATGGTCGTGCTGCGCATCGGTTCCGGCCGCTATATGTTCGCATCTCCCGAAACACATCAAGACTGAAGGGCGAATGATTATTCGCCCCTACGGCTCACCCACACGACCACCGGGCCCGAGGTGGAGACGCGCGTGTCGCGGGCATCTTGCCCGCGCTTCTTCATAAGCACGGAACCGTCACGCGGATTGATCCAGCAAACCGTGTCGGCGCTTTGCAGCGCGTGCGGTTCGAGTGCCAACTCATCGGTCGCGCGGCAATAGACAATGAATTCGCCTTCGGCGTTGCCCAGCGCCCGTTGCTCTGCCGGTGCACCGCGCAGGTCGATTGGGCGCATGGAGGCAGCGGAGGCGAGGAAGCCGGGCTCAGCGACCTTGGGGAGCGCAGCCAGCGAGCCGCCGGCCATGAAAACCGCCCAGGCAAGATTGTCGTTCAGGTCTGCGGAAAACAGGACCGCCTTGTCCGGACACTGCGTGCGATACTCGCGCACCGCTCGGTACGCCTGCTCGAATGAGGTCCGGCCGGGCTGGACCAGGCGCGCGTGTTGGCGCGGCGCCAGGCTTTGGCCGCCCTGCGGCGCGTAGAGGCTGCCGTCGTTGCGGTAGTGCCAATAGCAGATGTCGATCACGTCGACGGCCGGACCACGCACCGGGTCGGCCAGGATCGCGTCCTGCACGTCCTTGGTGGCGCTCAACCCAATAGCGGCGCGATGGCCGGTCTCCCGTTCCCATTGCAGGATGGTGTCGATCCAGAATTGCACGAAGTGCAACGGGCCGGTGTACTCGGCCGCGGTCAGGTGGATCACGCTGTCGTTGCCCACGAAGTTGTCCAGACATTGGCGGATATACGCCTCATGCAGAGGCCGGCGCACCGGATGGTTGACATCGTAGAACTGCTCGGCCAGGAAGATACGCTTGTCGCCGGCGTAAGGAGGCGGCTCAGGGAATCCGGTGTCGTTAACGTTGTTGGCCGGGCGCCAGGGAAAGTCGGTCCAGTGAGCGCCTGCCTCAATGATGTTGTGCTGGAAGTAGTTCTGGTGCAGCAGCACAAGCCCCTTGCGGTCGGCCAGGTCGGCAAATTGCCTCAGGCGCGCCCAGTACCAGGGATTGTACTTCGTCAGGTCGTAGCGGCTCAGTCCGTCGAAGGCGGTCCCCATTCCGCTGCGCGCGAAGGGCAGCTCGTAGAACGGCGGCCAGACGTCGCCATCGATCCGGCGGACGCGCTCGTGATCGTCGCGCCGTCGCTCGTACCAGAGCCCATAGTTGTGCTCCAGCGCCACCGACCGCCGTGCCACCATCACGTCGGTCATCTCGTCCAGGTCGTCGGTCAGCCCGTTCCCGATGCGACCCGGCACGAAGCGTGTCACGTGTGGCGTGGCCTGCGCCACATCGGCGGGTCGCGCCCCGCCGGCCCACCAGCGCACCCCCTGCCGCCGGCCCGTCGAAACCGCGTCGCCATAGACCAGCCAGCCGTTCTCGACCCGCATGCGCGGGCCGGGACGTATCGCGGGCGTCTCGCCCGCGCTGATTTCGTCGACAGTCTTGGCTCCGGAATGCGCCGTGGAAATCGGGTTTCGCTGCGGCGCTCCATCGATCCAGTCGCGAAGTTGCAGTGGAGGTTGCTCGGCTTGCGCCGTCAGCGCCGCGGCCATCTCGATCGAGGGACTGCTCGTCGCGCTCGTGTTCATCGGCAGCACAGGCTCGCGCGGCACGGCGCGTGGACCCAGACGGTCTGCGAGCTGGGCGTAGTACAGGCTGCGCGGCTGCACGTGACTGTTGGATTCCTCCCAATAGCCGTCGCCGGCGAACTCCGCCCAGGTGCCGATGGCCCAATTACAGGCGGTGGGCGGCTGGTAGCAGTCGATCCGTGAGGCCGAGCATTGCCAGACCACGCAGTTGGCGGCGTTCCAGCCGGCGCCTTTGGCATCCTGACCGAGGTTCAGCAGGCTCAGGGCCCGGCCATCGACGTTGACGATGTCGAACAGCATGCCCGAGGACCAACTGTCGACGCCTCCGCTGAAACTGAAGGGTCGGTCCGATTCGCACTGGACGAAGGCGTTGGGCCCGGCGGCGCAGTAGCCAGCCGCGAAGTCGTGATAGCCCTGCTCGGCATACAAGCGCTGAAAGAGCGTCTGCTGTCCTCTGGTCCAGAAGGTCAGGCGGCGCTGTCCGCCGATTTCCGACACCGGAGCCAATGATTTGCAGTCCTCGACGGTGACGCGTTTGGCGGTCTCCAGCACCGCGACCGCCGAGCCGGCGAAGTGCTCGAACACAACCTGCCGCACCCAGGCGTCGGCGGCATTCTCCACGACGATCGCCATCCAGCGGTGCGCTTCGTCCTTGGGATTTCTCTCGTCATAGGTCGAGCGACAGCGCAGGTTCTCGACCCCGACCTGCGTGATTCGGCCGGGCCATGCGTAGGCCGCGACGCTCCCGCCACCGTAGGTTGCATCGAGCGCCGTCGTCAGCGGCGCGTCCAGCGTGATCCGCGCGCCGTCCACCGAGACAACCGTACGGTCCCAATAGAGGTCGCGGCTCGCGGGCTTCCAGCCGAGGTAGGTAATCCCTCCGCCGAAATGGCCTGTGCCCAGCGCCTCGATCCATTCAGCGGTGCTCGGTCGGCGCACGAGGATCCGGTCGCCGGGACGCAGAGTGTGCGACGGGGCCAACTCAAAGCTGCTCGCATTGATGGGAACGTACGTGTCGGTGATCCGCATGTAGCGTCCCACTGTACGGTCGTCCTTGCCATGAACGCGAATGAGTGTATCGCGGCTCTGTCCGGCGCCGAGCAGGACCGTGCCGTCCGGTCCCATACCGCTGCCGCGCAGGACCACCCCCGACGCAGTGATTTGCAGGCTGCCCGACACACGGTAGGCGCCCTGCTCCAGCAACACGGCGCCCTTTATGCCGTCCGCGTCGGCGGGCAGCGACGCCACATAGTCCAGGGCCCTCTGAATGCGCCCGGTAGCGTCACCTTCCGTCGCCGGCACGACGATACGGATCGGCACGTCCGGAATCGGCTTTTCCGCGGCCATGTAGCCGCAATAGGAGAAATCCGGAATGCGGTTGCCGCGCTCGTCGGTCCCGTAGACGAGCCGGCCGTCGCGACCTTGGGACACAGGCTTGTTCGTGCGTGGGTCCCAACCGGCACGCAACTCTGCCGGCAACAGCGTCAACAGACAGACCAGAATACACCAGGACAAGGACCGCGTTGCGGTCAGGCGGAGTCTCTCGTTCATCGCAAACCTATTGCAGAGTGTAGCCTTCGGCTACGAGGTAATTGTTGATCTTGCCCTTGTATTGGCGGAATATCTCGTGCTTTTCCTGGGAGGAGCCGCCGTCCATCGCCAGTTCGCGCGCCTCGACCAGCAGCGTCATGACCCGTTCCTTCTGCGCCTCGGTCAGGTTCGGCTGCTGAGCCAGATACGCCTGATAGGTCACCTGAAGGACGCCGTACGTCATCCCATCCTTGACCATGTCCACCTGCTCCGGCGTCAGCTCGGCCGACAGCTTCGCGACGTAGTCCTGGTGTACGCGCTTGACGAGCGCGTTGATGCGCGCTTTGCTCTCGGCGGACTGCTCTTTGTCGCGCTGGTTGTGCATCGCGTTGAGATTGCGGTATTGCTGCACGATGAGGGTACGCACCTTGGCGCGCTTCGCGTCGTCGTCGATGCCAAGCGTCTTGACGATGTTCTCGGAACGTCCGATGATCGTCTTCGTGTAGGCCGGGTCCGGGTCGGCGGCTTGCGGCGCGTTCAGCACCGCGGCCCACAGACCGTCCTTGTGGGCGGCCAAAGTATCGGTGTTGTTCTTCGGGTCGGTCCAATCGACTTTCTTCTCGGGATCGATGCCATTGATGTACTTCTCGATGTTGGTGTAGCCATCGCCGGTGCAGTCGAGAGCGGCGTCTGCCCAGGCGTTCGGGTCGAGCCCGTACTTCAGCTCCCAGGCGTCAGGCATGCCGTCACCATCCGTGTCCTTGCGAGGCGTGCCTTTGTACTCGGGATAGCCGCCGACCAGGCGGATGTCGGTAATGATCCCCTGCTTGTATGAATCGCGACCGAGCCGGCGGTGCTCGAACTGATAGAGCGAACCCGGATCGATGTCCTCGGCATACGTCACCTTGCCGGTGCGAATCTGCGCGACGATGCGCCGATCGACCGCGTCGCGCTGGGGCAACGTCGCACCGGCGTTATCGAGCACGAACTCGTAAGCCTCCTGCGCCGGCATGACCTTCATCGGCGGCAGCGGGAACGGCTCCTCGACGCGCAGCGCATCGCGATACTCATCGGCATCAGGCAGGTCCTCGATCTGGACGCCGCCGGCCCAGTTGTCGCGCGCGATTGCGTCGTAGCCTTCGACGATGTTGCCGTTCACATACGCTTTGCCGAAGACGAGGTCCCGGCCGCCTGATTCGGGCTTGAGTATCCGATGTCCCACCGGCTCGTCGGTGGGTGTCACCGGACCCGGCTTGAAGTAGTTGTTGATGATGTTGTAGCGCGAGCGGCGGTCCCCTCCGTCGACAGTGCGGTGTCGCCAGTTGTAGACGACGTTGTTGACGAAGTTGAACTGGCCGCTCATGCCGATGGAGGGATTGCGTCCGGCGTTGTTGGCCCAGAGATTGCGGATGAAGGCGCAGTTCTCGCCGCCGATCGTGCTGCCGAACGAGTGGTTGTACGTGTCGAGCGCCTCGGAGGAGATGCAGTTCTGGAAGGTGATGTTGACCGTCGGCAGCTTGCGCGCGGAGGACCCGTCGCCGGGATCGTACATGTGACGGTACATCGAGATGTTCTCGTCGAGTCCCCAGCTTGCCGAGCAGTGGTCGATCATGATGTTGCCGACCGCGTTGCCGCCCAGGGCATCGTCGCGCCGGCCGACGTTCGTCTCGCCGCGACGGAAACGCACGTGACGAATGACCACGTCGTGTGTATCGATCCAGACGGATTCGCCCGCGATGCAGACGCCGTCTCCCGGCGCCGTCTGGCCGGCGATGGTGATGTAAGGAGCGCGGACGATCAGCGGGCTCTTCAAGCGGATGATCCCGGCGACGTTGAAGACGACGATCCGCGCGCCGCCCTGCTCGCAGGCTTCGCGCAGCGTGCTCGGACCACGGTCGGCCAGGCTGGTGACCACGAAGACGCGTCCGCCGCGACCGCCGAGACTGTAGGCGCCGCCGCCTTCGGCGCCGGGAAAGGCAGGAATGTCGGCCTTGAGCAGATCGCCGGATCGGGACGCCCAGGGGACATAGGGCCTGCCCTGCTCCGCTTCCTGCTCGATAATGGGCCGCGCGCGCTGCCACGCCTCATCGGAGAGCCGTTGGGTCTCCTCCATCATTGCGTTCGTCGCCGTCTGTACGTCCGACGGCACGCTCGGGTATTGCGCCAGTGCGGGCGCACAAGCGAGCAACGTCATAATGCTCACAGATACGTGCTTCATCATTTCACTCCCAACTATTCAACTGAGGTAGTAACGACTTGCACTGGACCAAGGAGTCCCGCTGGCAACAGTGGGCCTCGGCTCACCCGGTCGGCGCCGGTGGTCCAGGTAACGCGCTCCGCCTCAGGCAGCGACCGGTCGCCGATCAAGCGATTAGCCCAGGTGTTGGTGACACCGATTTCCAGGTGATTGGCGCCCGTTCGCAGGGCGCCGGTGATTTCGACGCGATACGGCGGCGTCCACGCTACACCGCATGGCTGACCGTTTAAGATCACTTCAGCGAGGTCGGCGACCTTGCCCAAGTCCAACCATGTCCTGTTAGTAGTGGGCTCGTCAGAGCTTGCGTAGGGGCGGGTCCCCGTGCCGGCCCTGGGCAACCACAGGGGGTTGCCCCTACCGGCGTCACTACGAACGGGCCTGTCCCAATCGAGGGTCTTGGTGTAGACCGCCGTGCCGGAATAGTAACGCATCCCAGGTTCGTCGCGCCGGCTCCAGTCCTCCAGCCTTGCGAATGACACCGGCGACTCGGGACCGCCGCTATTCGGGTCGAAAGTCACTTCCCACGGACCTTCAAGCGCTTGAGTGACGCTCGTTTCGATCCAGTTCGGACCGCCATCATGCTGCGTCGCGGAAGCAGGCTCGCGCAGCACGATGAAGATCGAGCCGTTGGCGTCGAGACGCAATGGCAGGACCGTGCGGCCGTCGGCGCTGCGCCATTGCGAAGCACGTTGAACCTCGCCTGTCAGCGGGTCCCACAGCTCCGGCACACGACCGGACACGCGCAGCCAGACCTCGAACGTGCGCATCTCGTTTCGTTGATTTGAGATGAAGTAGATGTCCGTCTGCGGCACGGCGCGATGCGTCCAGGCGATATCTCCGGCTCGTTGTCCATCTGATTCTCTTGCCTCGAAATCGCGGGTAACGCTGAAGGACTCATCGTTGAAGGGAGCGTGAATCACAGTTGCCCCGGCTTCGGCAAGCTCCGCCAGGCGCTTGGCCGTGGCAGGTGTCAGGACATTGGGATCGGGCGACATGGGTCGCGGGCCGGGCAAGACGAGCAGCGCATAGCTGGCGCCGCCGGGCAGTTCGATACGTCCGTCACGCACCGTCGCCAGACGCAGCAAAGCGTCGCGATTGATCGAGTCGTAGGCGTAGCCCCGTAACGGATCGACCCAGTCGGCCGGGTCGGTGATATTGGCAGAAGCAGTGACACCCCTGGGCATCTGGCGCATCGGCAGGCCTTGGTTGGCCAGGCGCGCGGATTCGCGCGCGGCGGCGTCGGCGCCGAAGATGCCAGGCAAGGTCGGGACGAGCCGTTCGGGCAATACCGCGCGGCGTGGAAGCTCCTCGCCTGTGAATACCGCGACGTCCACCGCCGGCCGGCCCGTTTGCAGGAGCACCTGACAGCGACTGAGGTAGTCCACCCAGGCGCGACCCGGCTTCCACCAGGTCTGGTCGCGCTGGAAGAACAGGCCGGTCGGGCCGAGCGTCATGCCGGGTTGCCGGTCGAGCCAGGGGTTGTGCGTGAAGACGTGAAACACGAACCGGTTGATGCCGAGAGCGAAGTTGCGATCCCCGAGCGCCTTGACCAGCGCGGGATGCTCATCCCAATCGAAACGCAGTTCGGTGAAGGCTTCGGCCTGGACGATGGGCTTGCCATAGACGTGTGCGGCCGAGATCGCGTCGAGCATGTCGTTGGGCTTGTCGTGCGTGGGGCTGCGGAACCAGAACTCGCCCATCGGGACATCCACCACGCCGAAGGACCTCATGCCGTCGCTGGTCATCGTCGGCGCGACGTTTTCGGCGCTGAACGTGCAGCCGTGCGCTCGCGCCAGCTCCGCCAGCGTGCCGAAAAAGTTATCCGCGATCAGGTCGTCGATGGTCGCGCGGACGTCGTAGAGGAACCGCCCGGAGGTCTCGGCGCTTTCGATGGGGATTCCCGCCAGCGCCGGCAGGTAAGGCAACAGATCGTAGCCGCGGCGTCGCTTGAACTCGTCGCGAAAGACGGACGACCAGTTCTGGCTGCCTGCTTCCCAGCTATCGACGTGGAAGACCTTCAGCACGCGCGCCGCCAGGTCAGGTCCGACTTGCCGGATCGCTTCGCCGAACCAGTGGTCGAACTGGAGACGGACGGCCTGCGGATTGAACTTGTCACACTCCAGACCCAGACCCGCGCCGCCGGTAGCGTTGCGATGTCCCGTCGAGGTGTGACCCAGGCGCAGGATCGTCCAATTGCCTTCAGGGACATCCCATCGCAAACTCCCGTCGCTATCCAGATGTTCCGTGACATCAATAATTCGGTCCAACGGGACGCAAGTCTCGTCCGGCACCTGCTCGGCGGTGGTCCGGCGGGCGATGCGCCAAACCTGGCCTGTCTTGCCTTCGTACTGATGAATGTACGGGCGGCTGAACAGCTCGATCCGGCGGACCTGGAGCGAAGGACGCCACTTGGCGGAATCGAGGTCTTCGGCGCCGGGTTCCGAGCCGGCTGGGTCGTAGACGAAACGGAAGAAGCGTGCGGTAGTCGGCGCGATCGCAAAGGTCGTGTCCGCACCTCCGTTCTGCCAGCCATGACGGGGCGGCTCGAGCTGCTCGACGAAGCGAAACGTTTCGCCGTCGTCGCTCGCTTCGACGCGCAGGCGCAGCGGCTGGAAGCTCGTCCCGTCGGGACGAATGCCGATCGCGCGGCAGGTGAACGGCTCCTCGAACGCGTATCGAATCCAGCACGGTCCATCGCTGCGCAGGCGCTCGTCATTGCCTTCGGCCACCAGGAACTGCGGATCGACGCCGCGCACGCTGGTCGTGATCTTCGGGACGACGGTGCGCGTCGAGACACCCGTGCCCTCGGGTGACGGAAACGCCAAGACCGCGATGTCACGATAGAAGTCCTCTTGCGTCGGCGGCTGCGACAGCACCATATCGACAGCGCGCCCACCGGCGACGTGCGTTTCGCTCCAAACCACCTTCTGCATCGACAGTTCAGGCGTGATCCACGGACCGCCTGCGACCGCGAACCCATCGCACGCGTGCATACCAAGCTCCAATCCGAGCCGATCCGCCTCCTTCATCGCGTGACGCACCATCTCCCACCACTGCGACGTCAACTGTCTGACCGGCGGATCGAGCAAAGGTGGATCGGTCGTGTCCTGGATTGAGAACAGGTACGCGCCCGCAATACCGACCTCCTTCATCGCTTCCAGGTCGGCGGTGATCCCTTCGCGCGAAACCGCCGCTTTCATCCAGTACCAGAACACCCAGGGACGAGCCTGTGCCGGCGGATTCTGAAAACGCGCCGCCAGGTCATCCGCATGCACTGAGGAGCTCAAGAACAGGAGGCAAAGGACAATCGAAACGATGGCCGAGTTTGGGTCATTTGGATTTCGAATTTCGAGTTTGTTTCGGATTTCGGATTTCGGATTTCGGATTTTCCGTGTCACGGCGCGGTCCCCCCAATCGGCTTGGAGGTCGCCAGCGCGATGGCTCGACCTTGGTCGCCGACGGCGCAGTAGAAATGGTAAACCACGCCGTGGTGCTTGAGGAGCCAGGGCTTGTGCGCGAACTGCTTGTCCCAGGGCTCCGACGGCGCGATCAGGTCCGGCCCATCCCATTTCGTCCAGTGGACGAGGTCCTTCGACGCGGCGAACGTGTCGAAGGCGCCGGGTTTCCAGAAGGCGCCGAAGTAGAACATGACCCACAGATCGTTCATGCGCACGATCTGCGGATCGCCGCTGATGACGCCATGGCGCAGATCGGCGGGACGCGGATTGACGAGGACCGGTTCGTTGCCGTAGCGTTGCCAGGTGCGCAGGTCGTGAGAAATCGCCATGCCAATGGTCTCGTCGCCGCGCGGCGGACGAGCGTTGTAGTAAATAACGAACGGCGCGCCGAGCGAGGCCTCGGGGTCGCGAAGGATGAAGCTCTTGAACAGCGTTCCCGTCTCGAAGGGCCGCACGTTCGGTTCCTCGATGCTCAGGATCGGCTTCTCCAACCGGGTCCAGGGGACCGCGACGGCGGGATCGCGCGTCCAGGCCAGCCCGATCGACAGCGGAGGCTTCTCGTAGCCGTACTCCCTGCCGCCGATATAGGACATCCAATAGCGTCCGTCGTACGTTCCGAGCGTGGCGTCGCCGGCCCACTCGACGTTCGCCAGCGCGATACCGCCCGCGACGTTGGCGCGGTCCCAGGTACCGTTGGGATCGCGCGCCAGGATCGTCCCCAGAGGCTCCCAGTGCAGCAGGTCGTCACTGCGAGCCAGTTGGGTCGTGTAGCCCTGGGGCTCGCGCTCAAGCTGCACGTAGACCATGTACCAGCGTCCCTCATGGCGGAACACCGTCGGGCAATCGACGCTCTTATCCTCGGGCGCGGGAACGACGATCCCATACTTGTACGGCGTCTTCACCTCGTCGTAGATCGCCTGCATGCGCGCTTGCGGGATGGCTGACATCTGTAGGGGCGAATGATCATTCGCCCTGGCGCGTGTGGAGGCAACGGCCCGTTCGTCCGTCGAGGGCGAATGATTATTCGCCCCTACAGGCACACTACAGACCAGGAAGCAGGCGAGAAGAAGGGACTGCAAACAAATCGAACTCATGTGCAAGGCTCCTGTTCCGACGAGAGGTCAAGAGGCTTCTCCAATCTGAGCCCATGATAGCAGGCTGAAGGCTCGCGTCAATAGGTCCGTCGCGGGAGCGTGTGGCGGTTGCGGTTCACGAATCAGCACGATATAATCGTGTTGACCCTGCTTCGCTTGCCTATGATGGACAGGAGCCAAATGATTTGTCGATCCGTTCTGATCTCTCTCGGCGCGTGGGCCTTGACGGCTGCCGCCTGCGGCGCGGACATCCCTGAACCGGTCTCGCTCAACGGCCAATGGCATTTCAAATGGGTGGCTGACGCCAAGGAAGCGGACCGGTACCGGTGGTTCTTCGAGGAGGGCTTCAATTTCTCGGGCTGGGACACGATCCCGGTCCCGTCGAATTGGGCGGTGCTCGGTTACGAGGACCCAACCTGGGTGGATGGCTCGCCGGCCGAGGGATTCTACTTTCACACCTTCACGGTCCCCCAGGAAGCCAAGGGTCTGCGTGCGGTGCTGCACTTTGGCGGTGTCTGGGTCTCTGCTGAGGTCTGGCTCAACGGCCAGCCTCTGGGTCGTCACGACAGCGGCTTTACGCCTTTCGCCTTCGACATTACCGACGCGTTGAGACCAGGCGAACAGAACATCCTGGCGGTGCGCGTGCGCCAGCAGATTCCGGCGCAGCAGTTCAAATTCGACGCCAATGACGACTGGGCGCTCGCAGGTATCTACCGCGACGTGTGGCTCGAACTCATGCCCAAGGAGATGTACGTCAGCAGCGTCGAGGTCGAGACGGATTTCGACACGTTCTTTCGCGATGCCGATCTAAAGGCGCGCGTCTTCATCACGCGCTTTGACGAGGATGCCGACTATTTCGCGCCGTCGCCGCCTTTCGAGATTCGCGCGATTCTGTACGATCCTAACGGCGAAGAAGTCACGCGCACGAGCCGTACCGAAACCATCAACAACGCACACAATGGCAAGACGCTGCCTCTGTCAGTGCATGTCACGTCCCCTGTGGCGTGGAGCGCAGAGACGCCGACGCTCTACACGCTATCGGTGGAATTGACCCACGACGGACAAACCATGCACATTTGGCGGGACAAGGTCGGATTCCGCGAAGTCTCCACCGCCGGCGGCGTGCTCCGCGTGAACGGGCAGGCGGTGAAGCTGCGCGGCGCGGCGCGTCACGACGAGCATCCCGACATCGGCCGCGCTACCCGCCGCGAGCACTGGCTGCAGGACATCAGGCTCATGAAGGCCGCGAACATCAACGCCGTGCGCACCGCTCACTACCCGCCGGCCGAGGGCTTCATCCGCCTGTGCGACGAGATGGGTCTGTACGTGATCGACGAAATCCCGCTGGGCTTTGCCGGCGAGCGCATGGACAATCCGATCTTCGCCGCCGGCATGTACCTGCGCATCCACGAGACGATCCGGCGTGACCGCAATCGGCCTTCGGTGATCGTCTGGTCGTTCGGCAATGAAGACCCGCTCACATCGCTGCATCTGGCGGGCCTGCGTGCGATCAAGGGCCTGGACCGAACGCGTCCCGTGTTGCTGCCTTTCCGTGCCGAGCTCGACCTGCCCGACGAGGTTGATATTCTCGCACCTCATTACTGGCTGGCAGTCGACAACGACAAGCTCGCGGCCCAATCGACGCGGCCAGTCATTACGACGGAGTTCACCCACGCCCTGGGCCGGCGCGATTTCGGCGAGTTCGAACAACGCTGGCAGGCGCTCGTCCAGCATCCTGCCGGCGCCGGCGGGATGATCTGGCTCTGGGCGGACCAGGGCCTGCGCCGTCCGATCGACGGTCGTCGGGTCTACCATCCGATGGAGGACAAGGACAAGTACGAACGTAAGGATGGCAAGCTCGTGCGCGAGAGTGACGCCGGGCCGGGCGAGATCTACGACACGCACGGCAGTTGGGGCGCCGACGGGATCGTCGAGTCCGACCGCACGCCTCAGCGTGACTATTGGGAGGCCAAGGCGGTGTACGCCCCCGTCGAGGTGGTGCGCAGTCGCGTCGCGTTCGAGCCAGGCGAGAAAAGCGTGTTCATCGACATTCGTAACGGTTTTGACTTCCTGGACCTGTCCACCGTCACGCTGTCGTGGCAGCTCTTCCGCAATGCCGAGCAACTCGACTCAGGCACGACCCGGCTGCCGGCGCCGCCGCATACAACCACGACGCTGGAGATTCCGACGACTGCAATCAAGGCAGACGACGCCGCGGCGGTTTACTATGTCCATCTCGCCTCATCCCGACCGGACGGCAGCGAGATCACAACCGAGAGCGTCCGCCTCGGTTTCGCGCCGGCGCCACAGCCTGCCGGGCCGGCGCGAGCAGAAAAGCCGCAGGTCGTGCGAAACGAGAACCGGACTATCGTTACGGTCGGCCCGGTGCGTTACGAATTCGACGCGACGTCGGGCCGGATTGTCTCCATCAACGTCGCCGGCAGGCCGATCGCAGGCCCTTCGGACCTCGTCGTCTGGCGTCGGGCCACCTATTGCGAGCGCAACCGTCTCGACCTGCGGACCAACCAGCACGATTGGAACGCCTACATGCAGGGATTGTCCAGCGTCGTGAAGAAATGGGACATCCAGGAGTCGAGCGACGCCGTGACGATTGTGACGCAAACGGAACAGCGTGCGGATGATCTCAACTCCGTCGTCGCGCGCATCGTCTATCGGGTTTCCACCACCGGCACGCTGCGCGTCGATCTCGAAGTGGAGCCTCACCTCGACGTCACTGAGATACCGGAGGTCGGCATCGAGCTGGCGGCGCCTAAGGGGCTGGAAACCATGCACTGGTTGGGCGAAGGGCCGCTCGATTCGCGACCGGGCAAGGCAGAAGCCACGTATTTCGGCTGGTGGCAGGCCCAACCCGAAGAGCCCGCAGCGCAGGGCACAAAATCGGGTCTGGAATGGGCGCGACTGGTTTATGCAAGTGACGCCGCGTTGCACATTAAGGACTGCGCCAGCGTGCGCCTCGAAGGCCGTGACGATGGAGATCGCGCCCTGCGCATCTTCACGCACCTGGCGGCGCCGTGGACCAAGAATGGACCGCCGGAACGAAAAGAATGGCATCTCGATCTGGCCGATGGTAAGGTGTTCTGCGGTTCGTTCGAGATCATTCCGGTCCCGTAGAGGAGCCGACGTCATGAGAACCAAGGCATTCACGCTCATCGAGCTTCTCGTGGTCATCGCGATCATCGCGGTGCTGATGGGCGTTCTCTTGCCCTCGCTGCGTGCGGCCAAAGAGCACGGACAGCGAGCGGTCTGTCTGAACAACCTGCGGCAGTTGACCACCGCCTGGATCATGTATGCCGATGACAACGACGGCAAGCTGGTCAGAGCCCAGACCAGCAGCAACGACTGCTGGGTCCAGTGGGATGATGAGTATGACGAAGCAACCAAGCAGAGGGCTATCGAGCGCGGCATGCTGTATCGATACTGCCCCCAGAAGAAGCTCTACATGTGTCCCTCCGGCGTGCCGGGCGAGGTCATCACTTACGCGATCGTCGACGCCATGAACGGCGACCCGGCCGCCGGGAAACCGCTGAAGAATCGCGTGCAGATCAAGAACCCCACCCTCCGAGCCGTCTTCGTCGACGAAGGCCGGTTGACCCCCTCGAGCTGGACGGTCTACTACAACCGGGAACGATGGTGGGACCGGCCCACGGTACGCCACAGCAACGGGACCTGCTGGTCCTTCGCGGATGGGCACAGCGAGCACTGGAAATGGGAAGACCCCAGGACCGTTAAACTCGGCAAAACCAAACTGGGTGATCCCGTCAATCCTGGGACCAGCGACCCGTACTGGTCGCGGGACAATCGAGACCTGCACCGGGTCCAGCGGGCCTGCTGGGGCCGCCTGGGCTATGCACCGGGCGGAGACTGACAGCCTTGAGTGCGTCCGGTGGACCTCGGACCGGGCTCGGGCTCACTTTCCTCCATTTCTTTGCTTGAATGCCCTGCTGTCGGATTGGTACAATCCGCCGGTTCGTGGGAATTCTGTCTTTCCTATCAGTTGAGTTTGTCAGTCTATAGAAAGGGGCAAGCATGACGGCATTGCATGCGGTTGACTGGCTCTTGATTGCGGGCTACTTCGCGATCGTCTTTGGCATCGCGTGGTGGGCCTACCTCAAGGAGAAGCAGTCACAGACCACCACAGAGTATTTTCTTGCGGGCCGCAACCTGGGGTGGTGGGTCATCGGTGCGGCGGTCTTCTCCTCCAACATCGGCTCCGAGCACCTCGTCGGTCTGGCCGGGTCGGGTGCCACCGATGGTGTCGCGATGGCCCACTATGAGCTGCACGCCTGGTGTCTGCTGGTCCTGGCGTGGATCATGGTGCCGTTCTACATGCGCTCCAAGGTTTTCACCATGCCGGAATTCCTCGAGAGGCGGTTCTCGCCGGTCAACCGGACGGTGCTCTCACTCATCTCGCTGGTCGCCTATGTGCTGACCAAGCTGGCGGTCGGCATCTTTGCCGGCGGTGTCGTGTTTGCCGTCTTGATCCCGAACGTGAGCCTGACCATCGGATCGATCACGCTCGATAGTTTCTGGATCGGCTCGATCGCGGTGATCCTCCTGACGGGAATCTACACCGTCATGGGCGGTATGCGTGCCGTCGCCTACACCTCCGCCATCCAAACCGTGATCCTGGTCATCGGCTCGGCCTGCGTGACGATTTACGGGCTCTTGGCGCTGGCAGGCGAAGGCGGCACCATAGGACAAGGTTGGGCCGCACTGCGCCAGTGGGCCGGCTCAGAGATGTTCAATCTGTGGAAGCCGCTGGTGCCTGAGGGAGTGACTGCGACCTGGGCACCTGTCAAGGAGTCCGGCCGCATGGCCTGGTACTTCAACGACAACTATCCGTGGATCGGCATGCTCTTCTGCGCTCCGATCATCGGCTTGTGGTACTGGTGCACCGACCAGTACATCGTGCAGCGTGTGCTCGGCGCCCAGAACGAGCAGGTCGCGCGTCGCGGCTCGATTTGCTCGGCCGCGTTGAAGCTGCTGCCCGTATTCATCTTCATCATCCCTGGCATGATTGCCTTCGCGCTGGCCAAGAGCGGACAGAACGACGTCTTGCAGCAAACGATGCTCGACGCCAGCGGCAACGTCATGCGCGACGAGTCACAGCAGGCGTTCCCCTTGCTGGTGGCCCAAGTGCTGCCGATGGGCATACGCGGCGTGGTGGTGGCCGGCCTGCTGGCCGCGTTGATGAGCTCGCTCGCAGGTGCGTTCAATGCCTCGGCGGCGCTGTTCACGATCGACTTCTACTCAAAGCTGCGCCCCAACACGCCGGAGAAACAGATGGTCTGGGTGGGCCGAATCGCCACTGGTGTCATGGTGCTGATCGGATTGGCCTGGATTCCCGTCATCAAAGGCGGCAAAGGATTGTACGACTACCTCCAGGGTATTCAGTCCTACCTGGCGCCGCCGATCTTCGTGGTCTTCTTCCTGGGCGTCTTCAGCAAACGGCTGAATGCCAAGGGCTGCCTCTGGGCGCTGATTGTCGGCTTTGCCCTCGGCCTGTTCCGCTTGGCGGTCGATACGCCGGTCAAGCTGTTCAAGGACAACCCGGCGACGCCCGCCAACGAGGCGTTCCAATACGTACAAGGCTCGTTCTTCTGGATTGTCAACAATATGTACTTCCAGTACTACAGCCTGTTGATTTTCCTGATCTGCATCGGCGTGATGGTCGTAGTCAGTCATATGACGAACGAGCCGGCCTACAGCAAGATCGCAGGTCTGACGTACGGGACGTTGACCGAGGAGGACCGCAAGGCTTCGCGCGCGACCTGGAACAAGTGGGACGTGATCGCGTCTGCTGCTGTCCTGGCGGCGATCCTGGCGGCCTATCTGTACTTCAGAGGATAACGCGTCATCTCGAACGTATCAGCCTTCAGTCCTACCGGGGCTCGTGTCCACGCGGCATGAGCCCCTTTTTCGTGCGCAGATGGGTAGTGCTTGACTGCGCCTGTGCACTTCGGGTATATTATGGGACATGGAGAGAGGCGGTTGGCAGGGTCGAAAGTGGTGCACGGCGCGGAGTATCCGGCGTGCCGCATCTGGAGGACAGAGAGATGTGCGAGAGACATGCGAATGAGCGAAGTACCTTCCTGGTGGCAATCATCTTTGTCGTGTTGGGCGCGACCGTCTCGGCCTTGGGGGTCGATCACTTCTGGACGGGGGCGGTCAGCCGCGACGCGGCGGATCCGAGGAATTGGGACAACGGCAGCGCCACACCGACGCTCCCGTCGGGAAGTGACATCGTCCGCATCGGATGCACGTCCGCTTGGGCTGACTACGTCCCGGCCAATCAGCCCGTTCTGAGCTCCGAATGGAACGGCCGAAGCGGCGGCCCGAAGGCGGGCTGGTGGTTCGTCCTGGGGGTCGGAAACCAGAACACCCTGACCATCGATGACGGCGCCTACATCGAGTTCAGCCACAACGACTGCAACTTGCGCAACGGCGGCATCCTCCACGTCATGGGACGCAGCGCCGATGGTGGGCCCAGCCTCGTCATTCCTCCACGCTTTCGCATCGCCAACAATGGCGACAGCATCACCACGGCTACCGGAACGCTTAGAATCGACGACGACGGCTACGTGCGTTTCGATCCCACCGTGGCGACAGGCGGCTCCGGCGGCTACCAGATCTACATGGGCGCCCTGGCCAATGCCCTGATCGAGATTCGCGACGACGGCATCCTCGAACTGGTCCAGGGCTATCACCGCGGCGGTGCCGACCTCGTCACGCCCCGGTTCGATTTTGCCACGGCCGACCCCGCCGTCAACAAGATTGTCATCAGCGGCAACGGCCAGTTGCTGCTCGCCGGCGACCCGCCTACTGCCAACGTCGCCGGGACCGAAACCTCCATCCTGGACCTGATCGACGCAGGGCTGATCACGACCGACGAACCCGGCGGAGCTCTGACAGTCACCGGGAGCAATCCGACGGTGATCAAGCTGGGAGAAAGGAGGATTGCCACCGACCCGAGTCCGGCCGACGGCCTGACCGACGTGGTCAGGCAGGTGACTCTCGCCTGGCAGCCGGGAGTGGATGTCCAGGCGCACGACGTCTACCTCGCAACGGTCTTCGACGACGTCAATGATGCCAGCCGGACCAATCCCTTGGGCGTGCTCGTCAGCGAAGGCCAGCCGGGCAGCACCTACGAGCCCGAGAACCCGCTCGAATTCGCCGGTACGTATTACTGGCGCATTGACGAAGTGGCAGCCGACGGCACGATCACCCGGGGAGCGGTCTGGACGTTCAGCGTCGAGCCGCTGGCCTATCCGATCGCCGGGAATCTGATCGTGGCTACCGCGTCGAGCTCCGCGGCGGGCTTTGGGCCGGAGAAGACGATCGACGGTTCCGGCCTCACCGGCGACGAGCACAGCGATGCGGCCGTGGACATGTGGCAGAGTGAGGCCGGCGCGGAAGAGCCGGTTTGGATTCAGTATGCCTTCGACCAGCCCTACAAGCTGCACGAGCTGAAGGTCTGGAACTTCAACGCCAACCTGGAATACCTGGTAGGCTTCGGCCTCAAGGAGGTCACCGTCCAGTATTCCCTCGACGGCGCCGACTGGTCGGCTCTGGGCAAGGTCACCTTCGCGCAGGGGACCTCCGTGGCCGGCTATGCCGCCAACACGACGGTGGACGTCGAAGGCGTCGTGGCCCAGTACGTCCGCCTCGTGGTCAACAGCAGCTACGGCGCCGCCGGGCAGCATGGTCTGAGCGAAGTTCGCTTTCTCTACATCCCGACCTATCCGCGCCAACCCGAACCGGCTGCGGGAGCAACGGCGGTAGACACCGAGGTGGTGCTGAGCTGGCGTGCCGGTCGTGACGCCTCCTCGCACGACGTCTACCTCAGCGCCGATGAGCAAGCGGTCGTCACGGGGCAGGCTCTCGTCGATTCGGTCAGCCAGAACCGTTACGAGCTGTCGGGTCTGGACCTGGACGCGACGTACTTCTGGCGGATCGAGGAACGCGAAGGAGAGAATCTCTGGGCCGGCGAACTGTGGCGCTTCACTACGCAGGACTCGTACGTCGTGGACGATTTCGAGAGCTACACCGACGATGAGGAGGCCGGCGAGGTCATCTGGCAGACCTGGATCGATGGCTACGGTGTGGACAATAACGGTGCGCAGGTGGGCAACGACTTGCCGCCGTATGCCGAGCGCGCGATCGTGTACCAGGGCAGGCAATCCATGCCGCTGTCGTACGACAACACCGGCGGCGCTACCTTCTCGGAGGCGACGCGCACGTTCGACACTGCCCAGGACTGGACGCGCGGCGGCGCCCAGGTGCTGGTCCTGTACTTCTATGGGCAAAGCGACAACACCGCCGGCCAGTTGTACGTGAAGATCGACGGCACGAAGATCGTCTACAGCGGCGCCGCTTCGGACCTGGCCGAGCCGGCGTGGATGCAGTGGGCGATCGATCTGGACGGCCTGAACGTCACCAGTGTGACCGAGTTGGGCATCGGCGTGGACGGTGCCTCGGCCAGCGGTCAATTGTACGTGGACGAAGTCAGGCTCTACCGCGCGGCGCCGCCGTTCGAGGAGTAGCATGGGCATCTTGCCCATGTGTCGCAGGGCCGTCTCGGCCCTGCCTTCACGGGCGGGACGCCCGTGCTACTGCCTGAACCGTGACGGAATCAGAGCCGAGCCCGTCGGCGGTAGCGGTCAACGTGATCGCACCGGGTTGCCGAGTCGATTTCAGCACCGCCAGGCAACGCCCGTTGAAGGCGGTCCGCTGCGGTTGTCGGAAGCTCTCAGTGCCGTAAGGCTTGCCGTTGCCTACGCCGGCCAGCGCGCCTTGCCCCTGAACTTCGAAGCGGATGAGATTCTCCGCTTGGGGGATGAGGACGCCCTGTGCGTCGAGCACCTCGACGGTGACGTAGGACAGGTCCAGGCCATCGGCTGCGATCTCGGTCCGGTCTGCACTCAGCCGCAGCCGGGCCGGCGCGCCGGCGGTCTTGAGCACCCATTCCGAGTTGGCGCGACCGTCGGTGTAACCGACAGCCTTCAGCTCTCCCGGAGCGTAGGGAACTTGCCAGGTGGCAGTGTACTTGTTGTCGCGGCCGGTGGCTTTTCTGCCCAGGCTGGCGCCGTTGAGGAATAACTCAGCCTGCTCGCCCGCGCAGTAAACAACAACCTCGAGACTCTCGCCTTCGTGCCCCGGCCAGGTCCAACTGGGGTGGATGTCAGGATAGGTCCAGAGCAGGTGGTTGTTCGGATCGAAGTTGGGCAGCGAAGGTTCGGGGCTCTTGACGAAGGCGGAGACCTGGTTGCGGCCCGTCCGCCAGAGGACGTCGCGGTAGAACGCGGCGGGCCGCTTGAAACCGCAGGCGTCAATGTCGCCGCAATAGGCGATGTGCCAGGGATAGGGACCGGTGCCCGACCAGCCTTGCTTGTAGCCGAACCAGCCGATGGACGCTTCGCCCAGGTAGTCGAACCCGGTCCAAACGAAGTCGCCGATCACGTGCGGATGCGCCTCGACGGGAGCCCAGTAGTCGAAGGCGTCGCGCGGGAAGGACTCGGAGCCATACATGACGCGATTCGGATCGCGCGCGTGGTCGGAGGTGTAGTTGTCGAGCTGGTAGTTGTAGCCCACGACGTCCACCTGAGACAGGAAGGCGTCACCGGCCGGACCGGACATATTGGCCGCGACCGTCGCGGGACGCGTCGGGTCCAGAGATCGTACGTGCGCTGCCAGTTGGGCCGCCAGCTTCGCGCCCTGCTCCGAGCGCTGCTCGGGGATCTCATTGCCGATGCTCCACAGGATGATGCTCGGGTGATTGCGGTCCCGCAGGACCATGCTCTCCAGGTCGCGCCGCCACCATTCGTCGAAGTACAGATGATAGTCCTGCCTGTTCTTCCGTCGACTCCACTGGTCGAAGGCCTCGTCGATCACCAGCATCCCCAGCCGGTCGCAGGCATCGAGAAAGGCGGCCGAAGGCGGGTTGTGCGCGCAGCGGATCGCGTTGAAGCCAGCCGCTTTGACGATCTCGACGCGCCGCTCTTCCGCCCTCGGGTAGGCCGCGGCACCGAGCATGTAGTTGTCGTGGTGCATACAGGCGCCCTTGAGCAGGACTTCCCGGCCGTTCAGCCGAAAGCCGTGCTCCGCGTCAAACTCAATGCTACGGATGCCGAAGGTCGTCTGCCTGCGGTCCAGAACGCGCTCTGCCGCGCTGACCTCCTGCGACAGCGTATACAGGATCGGTGACTGCGGCGACCAAAGCCACGGACGATTCACTGTCAGGCTCTGCTCGAATGAATGAGACGCCCCACCGGTGATACCAGCATCCGCCCGGTTCTCAGCGACCATCTTGCCGTTGGGATCGAGTATGCGGCTTCTCAGTATTACCGCCTGCAGATTATCAGACTCATTGAGCACTTCCGTTCGCACGTGCACCTGCGCCGAGTCTGCCGACACCTGCGGAGTCGTGACGGCGGGCCCCCAGTGCTCGATGTGTACCGGGTCCATGACGTCGAGCCACACGGACCGATAAATACCCGATCCGCTGTACCAGCGGCTGTTGACACCTTCATTCTTGACCTCGACGGCGACGACATTCGTCGCGCCGAACCGAACGTGCGGCGTCACATCGTACCAGAAGGCCGTGTAGCCATAAGGATGGTTGCCCAGATGCACGCCGTTGACCCAGACGTCGGCGTTCATGTAGACACCGTCGAAGTGCAGGTGGACCCGCTGGCCCGTACTCGCGCCGTCGAGGGCGAAGTGCTTGCGGTACCAGGCGGTCCCGCCCACGGTGTAACCGGTATTGTGAGCGCCCACCGCGCACGGGTCTACCGGCCCTCGCTGAGGCGACAGGTCTTCAATGGACCAGTCGTGAGGCACGCTCAGCCGGCGCCAAGCGGAATCGTCGAAGTCAGTTTCCTGGGCACCCGAGACAGGCCCTTTAAGAAAACGCCAATCGCGATTCAAGCTGATCCGCTCGGCACGGACCCCTGGCGTGCACAGCATCGTCAGCCCCCAAATCCACAATGCCCTTTTCCCGTTGTCCGCTATCACATCTGCCCCTTTCTTCCAGTTTTCAACGAGGTCCTTCACGGCGTTCAGGATGACAAGACTGAGCCCGGGAATCAACCTAAACCTCGGAATCACAAAGTAGGCTGTGATAAATCGACGCGGTTTTGATACCATGCGCCTGATGGAAACCTCTTAGGCCAGTTTCAGACAGGCTTTGGGGTCATGTTGCTCGCAAGACGGGTTGAAATCGAGGTCCCAACTACAGCATAGTCAAGGACAGGGAGGCTTGAGTGCGATGTGGGACGACGCAAGAACGATGAGCCGCTTACTCTGTATTGCGATGGTCTGTTCCGGGCTTCAACTCGCCGGCTGCCGCAAGTCCGCGGACGTGCTGGAGGGCGAGCCGCTGTCTCAAGTGCTGCTGCGCTTTTCACCTCAAGTTGGACAGACGCTCGAATACCGCGCCTCTATGAATCTCGATAAGAAGCTCTTCGAGAACGGCAGGTGGCTGAGTGAGGGCAACGAGAGAGGACAGATGAATATCTCGATGACAGCCCTCGAACGCACCGCTGACGGCTTCCGCATGAAACTCGACGGCGCGTGGGGCCGCTCAAACGTCGCCAAGGAAACAGACGATGTCATGAGAGACAAGCTCGACGCGGCGCGATCCCTTGAGCCGATCATTTCCGATCGCTACGTGAGCGACAAAGCCGGCACGCACAACCTGTGCTTCCCGGATGAGCCGGTGAGTCCCGGGGACGAATGGAGCGGCTCGGTTGTTTTCACGTTCGGCGATCTAGCCACGGTGGAAGCACCGACACTGGCCATGAATTACCGACTTGTCAAGGCCGTCAAGAACGATAAGGGCCGGTTCTGCCTAATAGAATGCCGACCGGATTCGAATCAGGTGGAAGTCCCGCTGCAGATCGGTCAACTCGGCTTGAAGTGTGATGCGACAGGAACGGTGACCACCGTGCGAGAGGACAGAGACGCCCAAGGCAAGATCAATGTCGGTGATGTACTCGTTGCTGTTAACGGCCACAAGGCTGCCACCACAAAGGATTGGCACGTTCTGTACGAACGATTCATTGAGATGCCTGACAATGTCGGTTCTCCTGTGGTTCTGACCGTTAAGAGAGGCGACCAGGAGCAGGATGTCGAGGTGACGAAGACCTTTGCCACGCTGGGTACGATGGAGGTCACGCTCAGCAAGGCCGTGCGTCAGGTGATCTTTGATGTGGACCGTGGGATCATTGTATCCGATGAAGCCTCGCCGCAGTATTCGGTGATGTATCGTTTCGTCGACGAATACCCCTTTGTGGACGAATACATGGGCGCAGGCACTTTTGAGCACAGCGCCGGAACGAAAGTCGGGCCGCGCGTATACCACAACCAGTACAAGATGACGCTGGTTCATTGACGGAGTAACAGGAAAAGGGTGTAGAGCATGAGAGCATCTCGGGTATGGGTGGTAATTCTGGCGTTAGGCGTGGGACATGGAGCGGCCTGGGCGGCCTCGGGGCCGGTCGCCGTCGTGCTCGAAAACGCTGCTTCGCCGCGTGTGAGATTCGGTGCTGAACGACTGAGCCAGGCTCTGGCGAATGCAGGCTATGAATCCACCGTCGTGAGAGAGGCAACCATCCCAAGTGAGACCGAGCGGATTCTGCTCACGACAGGGACGCAAGCACAGGACTTTGCTTCAGCGCAGAAGTTCAAGCTCTCTCGCGATGCAGACGGGTCGTATCGCGTTACGGGCCTCGGGGATTCGGGGACGCTCTACGGGGCTCTGGAGTTAGCCGACCGCGTGAAGGAGGTCGGTGAGCTGCCGGCCGAATTGGACGTAAGCGACGGCCCGGCCTTCAAGCTGCGCGGGCCGTGCATAGGCATGCAGTTAACGTCGATCCTGCCGGGACGAAATACGTACGAGTATCCGTACACGCCGGAGAACTTCCCGTTCTTCTACGACAAGCAGCGGTGGATCGAGTACCTGGATTTTCTCGTCGAGCAGCGGATGAATACGCTCTACCTCTGGAACGGCCATCCGTTCGCGTCACTGGTCAAGCTCGACGACTATCCTTACGCGCTGGAGGTCTCCGAGGAGGTTTACCAGAAGAATGTCGAGACATACCGTTTCCTGACCGAAGAGGCGGACAAGCGTGGGATATGGGTAATCCAGATGTTCTACAACATCTTCGTGTCCAAGCCCTTCGCGGAGCACCATGGAATCGCGACGCAACACAGCGCTCCAACGGAAGTGGTCGCAGACTACAATCGCAAGTCGATCGCCAAGTTCATGGAGATGTACCCGAATGTCGGTCTGCTGGTCTGCCTGGGTGAGGCGCTCAGCGGACAGGCTAACCAAGAACGCTGGATGAACGAGACGGTGATCCCGGCCGTCAAGGACGCGATGACGCGGCTGGGCAAGACCGAGGAGCCGCCGATCGTGGTGCGCGCGCACGCGGTAGGCAACGTCAAGCAGATGGTCGAATCGGCGCTGCGGCACTACACGAATCTCTACACCATGGCCAAGTACAACGGTGAATCGCTGACGACCTACGAGCCGCGCGGCGAGTGGCAGCAGGTACACCTGGACATGAGTCGGTTGGGCTCGGCGCATGTGGTGAATGTGCACCTGCTGTCGAACCTGGAACCGTTCCGGTATGGAGCACAGGAGTTCATCCGTAAGAGCGTCCTGGCCTGTCGCGACCGGCTCGGCGCTCAAGGCCTGCACCTGTACCCGCTCGCCTACTGGGACTGGCCCAACACGCCGGACAAGCTCGACCCATATCTAAAGCAGTATGAACGCGACTGGATCTGGTTTGAGGCCTGGGCGCGATACCTCTGGCAGCCCGACCGCGATCTGCAAGCTGACCACCGCTATTGGGTCAAGCGCCTGACGGAGAGATTCGGCAACGAGCAGGCAGCGGGACTGATCCTCTCGGCTTACAACGACTCGGGCAATTGTGCTCCCATGCTGCTGCGCCGATTCGGAATCACCGAGGGCAACCGCCAGACGTTCTCGCTCGGGATGTTCCTCGACCAGTTGGTGGACCCTGGTCCGTATGGACCGTTCAGTGGGTTGTGGGAGTGGCAGGCGCCCCCCGGAGAGCGGCTGGAGGTATATGCCAAGAAGGAGTGGACGCACCAGGAACACGAAGGCGAGACGCCGCCATCGGTGATCGAGGATGCCTCGCGCTTCGCGGCGCAGGCGGTCGCGGCCATCGAGAAGGCGGCGCCGCTGGTGACTAGGAATCGGGAGGAGTTCGAACGGTTGCGCAACGACATCCACTGCATCCAGCTTGTCAGCCGCAACTATGAAGAGAAGGTGCGCGCCGCGATGCTCGTGCTACGCTATGGCTACGGCCGAGACCGGCAGGATATGGAGAAAGCCGCGACGCATCTGGCCAAGAGCCTGGAAATCTATCGCCAGCTAACGGAACGCACGGCCGGCACCTACCGGTATGCCAACACGCTCCAGACGGGACACCGGCGCGTTCCCATTCGCGGCTGGAAGGACGATAAACCGTACTACTACCATTGGACCCAGATGCTGCCGCTCTACGAAGACGAGTTGGCGCAATTCAAGGAACGTGTCGCCAACCTGGACCAGGAGGAGGCCGAGCCGAAGAGTAAGCCTGGACCGAGGCTGACCGGCGTGCCCTTCGAGCTGCTCAGCGACCATGTCGAGACATACGAGCTCAAGCTCGGCGCCAAGCCGTTCACGGATCGCACCTATGTCGTGCTGCAACTGGCCGAGGAGCTGGAGGGCCTGACTGCGATCCGGTTCTCGCACAATGATGCCAAGGCGGGCCGGCTCGCGCCGATTCGCTTCAAGACGGACGCGCCGGTCAAGGTGCTGATCGGCTACTTCGACGAGAACCGCAACATCTGGGCGCAGCCGCCCAACCTGGACATCGACTCGCAGGCGGCGGTGCACGACGGAGTCGAGACGGTCATGCAGAACGTGATGCAGTTGGAGGGCTCGCCCGCCGTCAAGCTGCACGTGTTCACTTACGGCGTAGGCGAAAACACGTTCGATCCGCGTAGTCGAGGCAGCTACCTGTTCCTGGGCATCGTGCCGGCCGACGTGGAGATTACTTCGCGTGACGTCGGTCTGTCTCCCGGCCGGATGTAGGCGGCGCTACGCGCCCAAATCCGAAATCCGAAAGTCGAAATCCGAAACAAATCCCAAGGACCGAAATCCCAATGACAAAAACGGCTCTCGCCCGGCCGGCAAGGTTTTGAATTTCGAATTTGGATCATTTGAATTTGTTTCGGATTTCGACTTTCGGATTTCCTGCGGTTCGGGTTTCATGCTTCCGGTTTAGAACTGCGCGGGGTCCAGCACCACGTGTTTGATGCTCAGCCTCTGGTACGTGTAGGTGACGTGAACCAGACCGTCGGAGGTCTGGATGACGGCCGGGTAGGAATGTTGGCCGGGAGGCTGGTCCTCCAGAATCATCACGCGTTGCCAGTTGGTCCCGTCGGTCGAGACCGCGACGTCGAGCGGGATACGGCTGCTGGCGCTGGGGTTATAGACCAGCAGTTGACGTCCATCCTTCAAGGTCACAGCATCGATGCCTGAGCTGGGGTTGGGCAATGACGTTGAGGTCAACTCGCTCCAGGTGCGGCCTTGGTCGTTCGACCAGGCCTGGGCGATGAAACCGTATTCTCTGGTCGTCCGACATAGCATCTGCAAACGGCCATCCGCGTACCGCAGGATCGTCGGCTGGATCGCACTGAGCCGGTTGGGATCGTTGAGCGGTCCGACCACCGTCCAGCTACGCAGGTCCTTCGTCAGCTCCACGTGGACGGTCCAGCCTCGGTATTCGTGGCTGGAAGGACAGAGAATCGTGCCATCCCTCAGAACCACCGGCTTGTTCTTGACAGGCCCGACAACTTGCGGCGGCAGTCGTCTCTGGTCGTGCCAGGTCTTGCCACCGTCCATCGAGATAACACGCTCGCCCCACCACTCGCCTGGGGAGGGACCAACCTTGAAGAACAGGACCAGCGGACCTTCACGTTGCTGAAACAGCACCGGGTTCCAGCAGGGAAAACGCTTCTGCGGCGACATCACGCCATTGGCCACCTCCACTGGCTTCGTCCACGCGCCGTTTTCCAGCCGGGACACCCAGATCCCGACGTCTTCGTGTCTCTCGTGCGTCCCTCCGAACCACGCGGCCACCAGCGTGCCGTCGGAGGTCTCGACGATGGTCGAAGCATGGCAACTCGGCGTCGGTTTGTCGTCCAAAGGGAAGATCAGCTCCCCTTTGACATACCCGGGTTGCTCAGTGATCGAGTCCGCCCAAGCGGGATGCGAAACACCCAAGATGATACACGTCAGTAACAAGAACAGGGTCCTTTCCATGAGACAACCTTCAATACTGATTGTGTGTACGCGTGTGCACCGCACGTTTGTGAGCGGATTCCGCTGCCGCCGGGCCTGATGGTCATTCCGACTGGAGGGCTGCCGCCGGCAGACCGCAATGGAGGAATCTGGCTGAGAATAGCGTGGGTGCCTCATTCGTAGCCAGATGTCTCGACTCCGCGTTGCTCCGCTCGACATGACAAAGGACCCATCATCGGTTCTACCTACGAACATCTAGTGCACCCTCAACATTGATTATGATAGTGGATGATTGATAATCGAAGCGGAACGCAAGGCGTTTGTCTATCATCCATCATCCATCATCAATGAGATGGGCCGCTTCGAACATCGCCTTAACGTTCGCCGGCGGCGTATCCGGCAGGATGGCCTCGTGGCTGGGCGAAACGATCAGGCCGGTGGGGAATATCTCCCTGAGCTCCCGGACGGTGGCGCGGACCTGGTCGGGCGTGCCGTTGACCATCAGGTTCTGGGCGTCGACGCCGCCACAGAAGGAGACGCGGTCGCCGAAGTCGCGCTTCAACGCGCGCGGCTCCATGCCGGCGGCCAGCGCCTGGATCGGATGGATTGCGTCGACACCGATGTCGATCAGGTGGGCGATGATGTCACGAATCGAGCCACAAGAGTGATGGATCACCTTGACGTTATAACTCCCGGCCTGCTCCACGAGCCGGCGCGTGCCGGGGAAGGCGAAACGCCGGATCATGTCCGCTGACAGCATCAGACCTGTCTGGCAGCCGAAATCGTTGCCGATGAGCACGGCATGGAGCTTGCCGCGCGTGGCTTCGTAGAAGATGTCGTTCGCGGCGATATAGAAATCCGCGATCCTGTCGATCACCGCCTTAAACATATCCGGCGCTTGAATCATCTGCATGAAGGCGTTCTCCATGCCGAAGGCGGCGCAGGCGTCCTGGAAATGGGCCGACCAGATGACACCGAGAACGGCGCGCCCAGCGGGCGCCGCGTTAGCGACGGCTCTACATTCGTCCGGATCAATGTACTGGGTCGGGTCCGGCCAGTCGAAGTCATCGACCCGGCTGGGGTCTGTCACGTCTTCGAAGAACCCCGGAGCGTTGAGCGTCCTGTGCTCGCGTTTGATCTTGCCTTTCTTGGCGAAATCGAACGCGGTGTAGATCGCATCCGACGTCGGCGAATGGTAAGGCAACTCCACCGGCACGATGTCGTCGTCCAGCTTCTCGATCAGATTGAGGATGTCCTTGGCGCCAAAGTGCCGGAAGAGCCCCTCGTGGGCGCCCGGGTCGGGAATGCCTAACCACGTGCAGGGACGGTCAACCGCCTCGCGTTCAATCGTCGCGTAGAATCGTTCGATATGATCCACGTTTTGGCTCCTCTTGGTGTCGCGGGCGTCTCGCCCGCGCGTGCCGAGGGCATCCTGCCCTCGTCAGCGCCAGAAGTCAAGTCTGTCGTCGTTGGAGATACCGCACGGACTGACGGCTCGACCTGCTCCCCAGGCCCACTTGCTTGGATGCTATTGGCGTATCCCAGAAGGATCCAGGAGATCATCAGCACACCGTCACCGATCAGCAGGACGCGCAACGGCGCCTTCATGCCCTTCCATTCGCCGTCCTTGAGTCCCCATAGACTGCTAATGACCAGCGACAGCGCCAGGAACATCGACCAGCCGATGACCGGGCCCAGATCGCCCATGATCGCAGCGCCCTGCCCGTACACGCCTAACGCCGCGAACCACAGCAGCGACGTGATCAACGCCGCGATGATGCCTCGATGGGCCTTGGGCAGCCTGTAACTGGCGAAGGACTTGTTCTTGAGCAACAGCAGCAGGCTGTAGACGAGATTGACCAGAAAACCTCCGAACAACACGATGATCCAGGCCACGAGACTGGCGTTGCGAGCAAGTGCGCCCTGCAACTCGGCCGCGTCGGCCGCCGATGAGGCCTTGGTGAAACCCACGTTGAGCAAAGCGGCGCCCAGGCCGTTGAGGATCGCAAAGAGCAACCCCACGTAGAACATCTTGCCTTGGCGAATGCCCGCGACCGCCTGACCGAGTCTGGCCTGCGCCACCTCGCGCAAGATGCCGGCGTAGCTCAGAACTCCAACGCCAAGGACCATGACCACCATGCCGGCGATGATCCAGGGCACCGCCGGGTTCGTCGCGAAGTCCTCGACTTCAAAGAGTGGTATGAGCGAGCCCATCGCCGCCGCCAGGGACATGGTGATCCCATAGGCCAGCGACATGCCGATGTAGTTGATGGCCAACCCGAACATCAGGGCGCCGACACCCCAGCAGCCGCCCAGGATGATGGACAACCACAGGTCGCCCGACGGCACCGCCTGGATCGCTCCCCACACGTCGGGTACGACAAGGGACGCAGAGACGTACGGAATGATGACCATGCCGACGACCACGAAGATCAGCCAGAACGCCTCCCAGGCCAGCGGCGCGAATTTCTTCATGCCCAAACCGAACGTCCCCTGGAACAGCCCGGCCAGGAGGATCAGAACAAGCGAGAACTGGAAGTCACTCATGCAATAGACCCTTCTTTGGAGACGAGAGTGTTTTCGACGTCCACGTCGACCGTGGCCGGCTCGGCCTTGTGTTTGCGCCAGTAGTTCGCCAGCACGGAACCGGAGACGTTCATCCAGGGACTGAAAATCGCCGGCGCCAGGCCCACGGTGGCGAGCTTGTCCATGCGTCCGGCCAGGCCCGACGCCATGCCGCCGTTCTGGAGACCGACCTCGATGGCAATCGTCCGGCACGATTCTTGGTCCAACCCCGAGAGTCTTGCCGCCCAATACCCGAGCAGATAGCCCACGGTGTTGTGCAGAAGCGCCGCCAAAAAGAGCAGGACGCCGATCTTCAGCAAATCCTCTCTGCCGGCAGCCGTGGTGATGGCCGTGAAGTAGATGATGCCGGCCATCGACAGCAGCGGCATGAGACGATGGAGACGCTTGAGCCGGTCCCTCCGAATCCAATTGTAGATCAGGGCAGCCATGATCGGCAGCAGGACCATAAGGGCGATCTCCTTCATCATCCCCAGGAACCGGACCTCGACCATCTCGCTGGCCAGCAGCTTCATCCAGAGCGGCGTCATAACCGGTGCGAGCAACTGCGCCAGTGCCGTCAGGCTGACCGACAGCGCCAGGTTGGCACCGGCCAGGTACGTCATGACGTTGGATGCCAGACCGCTGGAACAAGACCCGATCAGGATGATACCGGCGCCGATCTCAGGTGGAAAGCCAAACGTCCTGGCCAACGTGAGGCCGACCAGTGGCATGATGGTAAACTGGCAGGCGATACCGATGATCACCGCGTTGGGCATCTTGACCACGCCCAGGAAATCCCTGGGACTCATCTGGGTACCCATGCCAAACATCACGACCTGGATCACGACCAGAATGAGCAGTTTGCGGTCTTCTTGGCTGAGACCGGCACCGCCCAGTACACGAAACGGCTGGGGATAGACCATGGCCGCCACCACGGCCGCGATGATGCAGACCGTATAACGATAGCCCCTCAAGGAAGGCACTCTGGTCAGACCGATGGCCAGGAAAACCGGACAAGCGACAGCCGCTGCGCGACAGCCGGCCAAGCGACCTCCGATCCAGAAGCCGACCAGGCAGAGAACACTCGCGCCAGAAAGGTACAAGCACGCACGACAGACCAAAGCCATCATACGCTCAGTTGTGCGCTTCGCCTGAGGCAAACTCGTTCACCTGACCTTCCGGTCTCTCATTTGCATCGCTCTCTTTGCCGCTTCGACAATATCCGCCACACCGATATGGTAGTAATCCAGCAGCGGTCCCGGTTCGCCGGAGCGCGGGTAGGTGTCGCGAAGCCCGATGCGCATGACCGGTGTGGGACACGCCTCGGCGCTGAGCTCCGCGATGGCGCTGCCCAGACCGCCGATGATGTTGTGGTCCTCGACCGTCACGGCGGCGCCGGTTTGCCTGAGCAGGTCCACAATCGCTTCCCGGTCCAGCGGCTTGAGCGTGTGGACATCGACCACCGTGGGATGGACCCCTTGCCGGCTCAGGACGTCAGCCGCCGCTAGCGCGCGGTTGACGACGAAGCCGTTGGCAAAAAGCACGACGTCGTTTCCATGATCCGCGAGGACGCGGACCTTGCCCAATTCGAAAGGCACATCTTCGCAGTCCACGAGCGGGTCGCGCCCGCTACCGATGCGCATGTAGGCGGGACCGGGGGTTTTGTGGATGGCGCGTGTCGCGTGTCTGACCTGCGCTTCATCGGCTGGGACCACGACCGTGATACCCGCGATGGTGCGCACGATACCGAGGTCCTCGAAGAATTGATGGGTCACACCCTCCCGCTCGCCTGCCGAGATGCCTCCGTTGGCGCCGATGAGCTTGACGTTCAGATGCGGATAAGCCACGAACGTGCGAACCTGTTCGCAGGCGCGCATGGTGATGAAACCGGCGTACGTCGCGACGAACGGGACCAGACCACAGGACGCCATGCCGGCGGCGCACGCGACCGCATTCTGCTCGGCGATCCCGACGTCCACAAAACGCTCGGGATACTTCTGGGCGAAGGCCTGCCCCTTGACCACCAGGATCGAATCCGCGCACACCAGAGCCGCTGTCGGGTCTTGCGCCGCGATCTCGGTCAAGGTCTCGATGAAGGCGATGCGCGTGTTTCCCGTCTGCGTCACCAGACCGGCCCTCCCAGAGCGCGCATCGCTTCTTCGTATTCCTGTCGCGTCGGCACCCGTTTGTGCCAGGAGTTATCACCGATCATGAACGGGACTCCCTGGCCTTTGACAGTATGAGCCAGGATCAAAGAGGGCCGCTCAGCCTCCATCTGCGTGTCCTCGACGGCGGAGAGGATCTGGCTGAAATCGTGTCCGTCGATCTCCTGGCAGTGCCAGCCGAAGGCTTCCCATTTCGGCAGGATCGGGTAGAGCCCACTGACCTGCTCTACGGGACCGCCGCTTTGGATGCCGTTGTTGTCTACGAAGACGATCAGTCGTCCCGCGCGGTACTTCGCGGCGGACATCGCCGCTTCCCAGACGACACCCTCCTCGATCTCGCCATCGCCGGTCACGACGTACACGAAATAATCGAGTCGCGTGACGCGTCCAGCCAAGACCATGCCCAGTCCGATGGAGACGCCATTGCCCAGCGAGCCGGAGGTGAAGTCGATACCGAGAGTCTTGTTCATGTCAGGATGTCCCTGCAAGTGCGATCCGAGTGAACGCAGTCCGACGAGATCGTCGTGCGAGAAGTAGCCCTTTCTGGCCAACGCCGCGTAAAGAGCGGGACACGCATGACCTTTGGACAGGACAAAGCGGTCGCGCTCGGCCCAGTCCGGCCGGGCCGGATCGACCTTCATGACGCGAAAGTACAGCGCCGCGATCAGGTCCGTCGCCGAGAGAGCGGCGCCGGGATGACCGTCACCGGCCTTATGGATCGTCGTCACGACGTCGATCCGAATCTGACGTGCGATCTCCTGAAGCTCGCCGATAGTGTCCGTCACGATCCGCCTTTCAAAGTAGGGCGAGCGTCCCCGCTCGCCTTCTCGTGCGGGACGCACGACCTACGGGGCCACGCAGATGCCACCAGTATGCCGTCGCAGCGACAGAACGTCAACAAGCAGTCCGTTCGCAATGTACCCGTCAGCACATGCGTAGGGGCGGGTCCCCGTGCCCGCCCTGGGCAACCACAGGGGGTTGCCCCTACAGGCGTCACGACGGACGAGCTTGACGCACTCGCCGGTAGACCTTAGGCTATAGGCTCGGCAGCCAACGATTTCAGAGTCGCAGGGTGAGCTCTCAACTCAGGTAAGGTGGTGATTCTATGAATCGCAGCATGAGAAACGTCGTCGCATTTGTCGTAGCGGTGCTCGTGACCGTCGCAGGGGTAGTCCAGTCCGAAAGCCCGGCCCAGGCGGCTCAGCTCACGCCTCTCCGCGTGGACGTGAGCCCGGATTTCCGCCGTAACGACACAGGCGCGCCGAATTGGCAGGAATGGCAGGTCCCGAATGGCCGGGCGGCAACGCGCAAGTTCGGCTCCGTCAGCGTCACGTTGCGCCAAGGCACCGCGTCAGGCTCCGCGCTCGAAGGCCAGTGGTACAAGAAGGCGCTGGCGGCCGGGGCGTGCATGGCCTGTGACGGCGTCTTCGTCACTGACGGCGCCATCGAAGTCGTGCTGGAAGGCCTTGAGGCCGGTCCGCACACGCTGGTTACGTATCACAATTCGATCTGGGACGGAGACGTCGGACCTTACACCGTCTCGGTGGACGGCGAACCTCAGGTTCGTGGTCTGGTCGCGTCGTGCCAGGTGACCGTTGACGACGATGTAGCGAGCGCGTTCGTAGCATTCGAGGCACGGCCGGGACAGCCGGTTGTGGTGCGCGTCGAATCAGAAGGAACCGGCGGAGCCAAGAACACGATCCTCAACGCTTTCGAGATCGACGCGCAGGACCCCAGACGCCAAGCCTGCAAACCGGCGCCTTTTCATGGCGACCTGCACGCCGACGGCGACAGCGGCGCGGTGCAACTGAGCTGGACGCCTGCTGCCGGCGCGGTGCGCCACCGCGTGTATGTCGCTTCGAACCGCGATCCAGAAGTCGCTGCAAGTGCACTTGCTGTAGCTGAGCCAAGTTCTTCGCTTTTGGTCGATACGGTTGAATCGGCTCGCTGCAGCGCCGACATCGTCGACAACGATAGCCTGCTGCATTACTGTTGGCGCGTGGACGAAATCGACGCGAACGGTCGCGTCGCACTAGGCGACATCTGGAGCTTTCGCGTGCGGCATCTGGCGTTTCCGGGAGCGGAGGGGTACGGGCGTTTCGCGCTCGGCGGTCGCGGCGGACGCGTCTATCACGTCACCAACCTCAACGACAGTGGTCCGGGCAGCCTGCGCGAAGCCGTCGAGGCAGAAGGACCACGCACCGTGGTCTTCGACGTCAGCGGCCTGATCTCACTGGAAAGCAAGCTGGTCTTCCACAATCCCTTCCTTACGGTCGCCGGACAGACGGCGCCGGGCAAAGGCATCTGCATCCGCAACTACACCTTTGGCGGGCTCGGCGCAAGCGACACGATCATCCGTCACGTCCGCCTGCGACTGGGAAACCTGGCGGGTAAGACCATGGACGGTATGGGCCTGGCGGCCAGCGATCATTGCATCATCGACCACTGCTCCCTCAGTTGGACCCAGGACGAGACGTTCAGCTCGCGTGCGGCGCGCAACATCACCCTCCAGCGCTGCCTCATCTCCGAGGCGCTCAACATCGCCGGGCACGCTAACTACGAGCCAGGCAAGCAGCATGGCTACGCCGCGAGCATCGGCGGAGACATCGGCAGCTTCCATCACAACCTGCTGGCTCACTGCGCCGGTCGCAACTGGAGCCTGGCGGGCGGATTGGACAAAGCCGGCAGACATACAGGCGACCTGGACATCCGCAACAACGTCGTCTACAACTGGGGCCATCGCACCACCGACGGCGGCGCCAAAGAGGTGCAATTCGTCAACAACTACTACAAACCCGGCCCCGCGTCCACGAAGAAGACCTACCTCACTCCGCAGTTCGAGAATCCTGCTTTCGGGCCCCAGCAGTACTACGTGGAAGGCAACATCATGGCGGGGATATCGGGACCCGAGGGCCCCAAGGGGCCCTTCGCCGGGATGAAACCACAGGGCAGGCAGGATGCTCCGGTCACCGTGGACAGCCCGTTCTTCCCCCCCTATGTCACGACTCACTCCGCCCAGGAGGCATACGAGAGCGTCCTGGCCGACGTCGGCTGCAACGTGCCCGTGCTCGACGACCATGACAAGCGCGTGATCGAGGAAACCCGCAACGGGACAGTCACCTACAAGGGCAACAAGTCGGGCCTGCCTGGACTGCCTGACTCCCAAGAGGACGTCGGCAGTTGGGAGGACTACCCTGAGATCAGACGTCCCGCCGACTGGGACACGGATGGCGACGGTATGCCGGGAGCGTGGGAAGAGCAGCACGGATCCGATCCGGACGACCCCGCCGACGGCGCTGCGGACGCCGACGCCGATGGTTACACCAACCTCGAGGAATACCTGAACTGGCTCGCGGCCGGGGGCAAACTGCCGTAGGTTCAGACTCGTTCTTCACACTGAATGGGCAAAGCAGAGCCCTATGGGGCAGCAAGCAAACGCAGCATAAGCCGAAGCCCAGTATATGGACTCACCGTTTGGATTGACCATACTGGAACTTCGCCTCTCCGTTGACAACAACCATGTAGCCTTCTTCCCAATCGGTCGGCAGCTCTACTTCGCATGGTCTATAGCCACCATATTCACGCCGAAACACCTCTACGGGCAAATCCAATGATTCCCATGCATAGCCTTGCCATCACCGCATTGGTCGATCAGGCTGATTGTCGAAAACGAAGATAGCCTCGGCTGGATTCAGATTCTCGCCCTTCTCAACAGCGATCACCTTCGGCATGGTATCCCCTCTAATACTGCTTCTCAATTTGATCCGTGGGCCGCAAAACCACGGCCGAATAGAGTCTCTATCTCACCCCGAGTCCGTACTCGTAAAGCGATACCTCCCTGCTGGGACTCGGTATACGGTGAACGATCCTTCGCGGCCGACCGACTTGATGCCGGCGGCCTTCTCTGCGGGTGTGTCGCCTTCGAGGACGGGTGTGCCTTCATCGCTGGGTACGTAGACGCGAGCGGCGGTGTTGGCCGGGATGGTGACCTCCAGGGTCAGAGCCTTGCCCTGCCTCTGCCAACCGCTTTCGATGGTTCCGTATAGAGACTGGTACGTGGCTCGGGCGTGCGCGAGAGAGCCGCCGGGATAGGGCCGGATCACGAAATGCTTGAACGCGTTGACCTGCGGGTCGAGTTCGATGCCGGCGACGCACCGATAGAGCCATTCGCCGACTGAGCCGAGCGAGTAGTGGTTGAAGGAATTCATCTGCGGATTGAAGAAGCCCTCTTCCTCGGTCCAGCCGTTCCAGCGTTCCCAGATCGTCGTGGCACCGTGTCGGACCGGGTAGAGCCACGAAGGATAGTCCTCGTTGAGCAGCAGCCGCCAGGCGACATCGGCCCGGCCGATCGCGGTCAGCGTCGGATTCAGGTGACTGATCCCGACGAAGCCTGTGCTCAGGTGCCAGTCGAGATTCTTGATGTTCTCCACCAAATGCTCGGCCGCGACCGGCCGGACCGCTTCCGGCAGCAGGTCGAACGCAAGAGCTAACAGGTACGCCGTCTGCGTCTCGACTGTCAGCGGTGTGTCGAGGGCATCTTGCCCTCGTGTGTCGCGTGCATCCCTTCGGCTTCGCTCAGGACAAGCCTGCACGCGATCCGAAGGCGAGACGCCTTCGGCACGCGCGGGCAAGATGCCCGCGACACGGCGCGACACGAATTCGCTTTGAAACGCCGCGCGCACGTGCTCGAACATGGCATCGAAACGGTCGGCGTCGTCCGTCCGCCCGATCTCGCGCGCCATGCGCGACAGTTTGGCTGCATCGTCCGCCCAATACGCGGTCGCCAGCAGAGTCTTCATCGGCGACTGCGTGCGAAAGCTCGTGTCTGACGGGATGCAGAGCCAATCTCCGTAGTTGTTGCCCAGCTCGTGACGCCGTATGCCGTCGGGGTTGGTTCGCTCGATACAGTCCAGCCAGGCCGCCATCGCGTCGTAGTAGCGCTCGATGATGCGCCGGTCGCCGTACACGCGCCAGATCGTCCAGGGGACAATCACGCCGGCGTCCGCCCAGCCGGCCGCGCCGCCGAGACCGTCGAGACCGACGAAGTTGTCGTCTTCCCGCAGCCGCGGCGCGGTGTCGGGAAAGACGCCGTCAGGCGTCTGGGCGTCCTCGACGTCGACCATCCACTTGGTGAAGAACGCCGCGACGTCCATATTGCAGGTGGCGGTGCGCAGGAAAACCTGCGCGTCGCCCATCCAGCCCAGGCGCTCGTCGCGCTGGGGACAATCCGTCGGCACGCTGAGGAAGTTGTCTTTCTGACTCCAGTAGGCGTTGCGCCACAGCCGGTTGACCAGCGGATGCGAGCACTCGAACGTCCCGGCCGGCGGCGTCGCGGAGTGGACGACGCAGCCGATGATCGCGCCAGCTCTCGGCGCAGAGGGCAAGCCGCTGACCTCGATGTACTGGAATCCGTGGAAGGTGAAGCGTGGTTGCCAGACTTCCTCGCCCTTGCCGCGTAGGACGTACACGTCGGTAGCTTTGGCGCGACGCAGGTTTTCGGTATAGAGCGTACCGTCAGGATCGAGGCGCTCACCATGGCGCAGGGTCACGCGAGTGCCGGCCGATCCGCTGATGCGCAGGCGAACCCAGCCGCTGATATTCTGGCCCAGATCGTAGTTGAAAACGCCCGGTCGGATCTCGTTGACCGATACCGGCTCGATGGTCCCGACGACGCGCACCGGCTCGCTGGGCTGGGAGACCAACGGGACGTTCGGCCCGGTGACCTCCTCGACAGCCGACCAGCTTAGATCATCGAAGCCGGCCTCTGCCCAACCATCCAGCTCGTGACGCGCGTCGTATGTCTCGCCCATCATGAAATCGGAAAACACTATCGGCCCGGCGGCGCAACGCCAGGAATCGTCGGTGACTACGATCTGGCGCGTGCCGTTCTCCAGCTCAATCTCCAGTTGGAGCATCAGGCTGTTGCGCAGTCCGTAGCGCCCACGCGTTTCCTGCCAGCCTACGTAGCCACTGTACCACCCGTCGCCCAGCACGGCACCCAGCGCGTTAGCGCCGGATTGCACCTGCTCGGTCACGTCGTACGTGCGATATTGGATGCGGCTGTCGTAGTCGGTCCATTCCGGCGCGAAGATGTCCTCGCCTACACGTTTGCCGTTGAGGTGACACTCGAACAGACCGCGCGCCGTGGCGTACAGCGTGGCTCGCTTGACCGGCCCGTTGACCTCGAACGTCTTGCGAAACCAGGGCGGCGTGCCTGGCTCGGTTCGAGTCGATTCGATCGCATGGTGGGCCCGCGCCAGATAGGCGGGATCGGCAGCGATCCAATGCGCCTGCCAGTCGGTCGGCTCCAACAATCCCATCGTCCAGAAAGCCGGTTCGGACGCAGCAGTAGCGCCCTGCTCGTCCCAGACCTGGACCTGCCAGTGACAGGCCATCCGGGAGACGAGTGGCGCCCCGGCGTATTCGATGTGTGCAGTGCGGTCATCTTCGACGCGGCCGCTATCCCATAGGTCGGTTTCGCCCTGAGTCAGGCGCTGCACCGAGGAAGCCACGCGGACCCGCCAGGCCGTCTGCCGCGCGCCTCGCCGCTGCGATTCGATATTCCAGCTCAAACGCGGTTTGACCTCGCCGATACCCAGGGGATCGACGAGGTACTCACATCTCAGACGGGTAACACGTAAAGTCATGCTCACATCCAGATCGCGTGGAGTCTCATTGGCCCAGATGGTCCCGTTTGACCCAGAAGGCGGCCGTGCCAAACCACATCACCATGCCCGCAATCATCAGGTGGAAATAGGTCTGCTTGGACAAGACGCCGGTAAAGAATAGAAATGCAGGTACGATCGAGACGGCCAGTCCCAGGTAAGAGACCATTTTTAGGATAAGTCGCGTCTGTGCAGTCATTAGAGGTTTCCTTCGAGGGTGGACGCGGGAGAGAGTTTCTGTTGGATGAGGCTGCAGACGGTGTAAAGTGTCACGGCCATGACCCATGCAGGCAAGGCTAATTGAAAGAGATCCGTACGGTAGTTGGCCAGGGAGGCGGGAAGCCTGGTATTGGCCCAGCCCATGAAATCATAGTTGTCTTTGGCGTAGAGGACGAAACTGATACCGAAAGAGCCGAACCACCCCACCAGTGCCGGCCAACTGAACAGAAGCCGTCTGCGCTCGGCATAGTACTTGGTCAATCCCAGACGCGGAAACACCCAGAAATCAATGAAGATAAACGCGCCCAACGGCATGAAGAACAATCCGTAGTAGGCCACGATACGATCCAGGTACTTTACGACCGCCGGAATACAGGCGGTGATGACCATGAGCACGCCGGCAATCAAGGTCATCACCCAACGGCGCCAGTTGGGCGTAGCCACCTGGAAGGCCAGCCCGGCCCGATAGAGCGTGGGGTTGGCGGTGGTCCAGCCGGCTAACACGACACAGACGATACCTGCATACCCGGCGCCCAACCAGGCAATCGCGCCGGGCGTGGCATTCGGGTCTTTCACACCGGCCGCGGTTTCGGCATGGATGAAGGCGGCACACATGATGCCGGAGGCGATCCAGGCCATGTAGTGACCGATGAACATGCCAAAGGCCGAGCAAAAGCCCATCTGCCACTTTTTCGCGTAGCGAAAGATGGTGACGTCCCCCATGCCCATGTGTTGAGAGATGTTACAGAGCCAGGCCAGGCCCACGCAGTGCCAAAAGCTATAGGGAATTTCTCCTTCTTTGGGCATTCCGGTCCAGATCTTCTCGTTGGCGATCTCCCAGAAATTGCCCAGCCCGGTGACCCCCAGGGAGCGCAGGGACACGATACCTCCGGCCAGAAACACGAACGGCATCCAGGGCGCCACCACCTTGGCAAAATGCGCCAGGCGTTCGAACCCCAGGACCGCCAGCACGGCGATCACCGTTCCCACGCCAATTGCAATGGCAATCCAAGGCAGGCTCGGCACTCGGTCCCCTGCGTCATAATTGGGACTGTCGATCCCGACCGTGAGCGAAACCGCGGTGGTGGACACGTTCACCATCGAACCCGCCAAAAGACAGAAGACCAAGGCAAACAACGCGCAATAGAGAATAGTCGGATAAGGTCCGGCCACCTTGCGAATCAACCAATAGCTGGTCAGCCGTTCCTTGACGCCGACAGGGGCACACATCAGCGCCCAACTGAGCACGGCCAGCAGATTGCCGAGCGCCAGTCCGACAAATACGTCAAAGGCACTGACGCCGTGCATCACCAACAGGGTCCCCAGGACAAACTCGGTCCCGGCGATGTGCTCGCTGGAGAACATGGCGATGAAGGTGCGCCAGCCGTACAGCTTGTCCTCGGTGACGGGCTCGCGGTCGTACTCGTACAAGGCATCAAGTCGTTCGACAAGGGTGGATTTGGGTCCTGTGCTCATAGGCGACCTCGTTGTCTATTGACTGTTGATTATCAATGGCCGAACCGCTATGGTCTTATCCGACATGCGTCGCGCTTTGTCAATATCGGCTATGGAGCAAAAACGACCTATCATCGGCGTCACCATGGGAGACCCGTGCGGCATCGGGCCTGAGATCGCGGTCAAGGCTCTGGCCCACGCGTCGCTGCGGTCGGTCTGTCGGCCTGTGCTCATCGGGAATATGTCGGTCATCACCGAGGCCGTGCCAATGGCAGGTTTGGACCTGAAGGTCCGCCGCGTTGTGGATGTGTCCTCGTGGCGAGGGCATCCTGCCCGCGATTCGAGGGCGGGACGCCCTCGACACGAAGAACAAGGACGAGACGCCCTCGCCACGATTGACGTCCTGCAACCAGAGGGTTGTAGCATAGGCAAGCTAATCCGCGGCCAGGTCTCGCCAGAGGCGGGGCATGCCGCGTTCGTCGCCATCGAAAAAGCGATCGAGCTGGCCTTGGCCGGGCAGATCGACGCCGTGGTCACCGGACCGATCCACAAAGAGGCGATCAACGCGGCCGGACATGCGTTTCCGGGGCACACCGAGATCTTCGCGCGCTATACCGGCACTGAGGACTATGCCATGCTGCTGGTCTATGGCGAGCTGCGGGTCATCCACGTGACGACGCACGTGCCGCTGAGCCAGGTCAGCGGCCTGATTACGCAATCCCGAGTGCTGAAGGTGATCGAGCTGGCAGACGAGGCGTGCAAAGGGCTCGGCATCGAGCAGCCGCGTATCGGCGTCGCCGGCCTGAACCCTCATGCGGGCGACGGAGGCTTGTTCGGATCGGAGGACGCCCAGCAGATCGCGCCGGCGGTCCGGGAGGCCCAATCCAAGGGCATCCGCGCCGAAGGCCCGATCCCGCCGGACACGCTGTTTCCCAAGGCGCTGGGCGGCTGGTTCGACGTCTGCGTCGCGATGTATCACGACCAGGGCCACATTCCACTCAAGGTCATCGGTTTCACCTGGGACCGGCAGAACAACCGCTGGAAGTCCGTCAACGGCGTCAACATCACGCTCGGACTGCCCATCATCCGCACGTCGGTCGATCACGGGACCGCCTTCGACATCGCCGGCAAGGGGATCGCGTCGCCGGACAGCATGATCCACGCCATCGAGTACGCGGTCAAACTGGCGAAGGTGAAGCAGAGATGATCGCGGTGATAGCCGACGACATCACCGGTGCGGCCGAGATCGCAGCCATCGGGTGGCGACGCGGCCTGAGCGCCCAAGTCCAGATGACGCCGAATCCCAAGGCCGGCGCCGACCTGGTCACCATCGACACGGACACTCGCAGCCTTCCCGGCGATACCGCCCGCAGCATCCTCAAAGACATTGCAGGTCGTCTACGCGCGCTGCCGGTACAGTGGCATTTCAAGAAAGTGGATTCCGTATTGCGTGGCAACGTCGGCGCCGAGTTGGAAACGCTGATGGAAGCCTTGGGCAAGAGACGAACCATCCTCGCTCCCGCCAATCCCTCGAAGGGCCGGATCATCGTAGACGGTCGCTACTACATCAACGGTGTCCCTCTGGACGAGACGGAATTCGCGCAAGATCCCGAGCACCCGGCCCGGTCCAGCTCGATCGCGGATTTGCTCAGCGCTTCGTCGGGTGGCAGCCTCAAGTCGCCCGGCGCGCCGGGAGACTTGGGGATGGCCGGCCCCGGGGAACCCTTCCCCAAGCCGGCGCTCCGCTCTAGCTTGAGGCTGCCACCCGCGCTCCACGTGCTCGATCCTGCAGCTTACCTGGGAGAAGAGACTGGGATCGTGGTCGCGCAGGCCAGGACGGTTGCCGACCTGGCCCAATGGTCCGGGTGCCTGGACGATGACACTCTCGCGGCCGGCGGAGCGGATTTCTTTCAGGCCATTCTCGACAGGCGCTCGCCTTCGCATCAGACCGGCACTCGGGACATGTTGAGACCCACCAAGGCACCGAAGCTGTTTGTGTGCGGCAGCAAGCGCAGGGCGGGTTCTCAACCCGCGCATGTGGATATGCCAGTGTGTCTTATGCCTGAGCGTGCCCCAGGCTTGCTTGGGCAGTGGACGAGCGATATAGTGACGGCACTAGCTGCGAGCAGGTGCGCCGTCGTCGCGGTCGGTCGGGCGGCGGAGCGCAACAGTCTGTCGGCTTTGGACGTCAGGACGCGGATGGCCGTGACGGTTCAACGCGTTGTCGAGCGGACGGAAATCGGCGAGTTGTTCATCGAAGGCGGAGCCACCGCCAGCGCGATTTTGCGTCGCCTGGGCTGGGACACGCTGGACGTGCAAGGCGAATACGCACCCGGCGTCGTGCGCTTGGCCGTGACGAAAATGCCCGACCGGACGGTCACCCTCAAACCAGGCAGCTATCCCTGGCCCGAGGAGTTGTTGACTCTGACATAGAAAGGTCGTGTCATGCCGCAAGAGAGCCTGCACTGGATCGACTACGCGGTCGTCGGCTGCTACCTGGCGGTTATCGTCGCGCTGGGTGTGTACTTCTCGCGCCGCCAGACGTCCACGAACGAGTATTTCGCCGGCGGGCGGTCCGTTCCCACCTGGGCGATCGGTCTCTCGGTTCTCGCGACGCTCATCAGCAGCGTCACCTTCCTGGCCTACCCCGGCGAAGGCTTCAGCGGCAACTGGATTCGACTCGTGCAGGGTCTGGCCGTACCGGTGGTGCTGGTCGGCATCGTCTGGTTCATCGTGCCAATGTATCGTCACTTCATCGGGCTCAGCGCCTACGAGTACTTCGAGAAGCGCTTCGGCTATTTCGCGCGCCTCTACAGCTCGCTGGCCTTCATCATGGCGCACTTCACCAAGATGGGCTCCGTGTTCTATCTCCTGGCGCTGGCGCTCGCATCCATGACCGGCATGAACACCTATCACCTGATTATCGCACTGGGGCTCGTCACGATCGTCTACACATTGGTCGGCGGCATCGAGGCGGTGATCTGGTCGGACGTGATCCAAGGCTGCATCCTGGTCGGCGGAGGCCTGATCTGCACGTTGGTCCTGCTGTTCGGCGCCCAGGCGGGTCCGGCCGCGCTGCTCCAGCGCGCCTGGGAAAACGGCAAGATGAGCGTCGGACCTTACGACTGGAGCTTCACGCGCCTGACGTTCTGGGTCATGGCGATCAACGGCGTCTTCTACGCGATTCAGAAGTACGGCACCGACCAGACGATCGTGCAGCGCTTCCTGGTGGCCAAGTCGGACAAGAGCGCTATCCGCGCCGCGCTGATGGGCACGCTGCTGTGCGTGCCTGTCTGGACGCTGTTCATCTTCATCGGCACGCTGCTTTGGGCTTACTACCAGCAACCTGCGATGCAACTGCCCGCGGGTGTGACAGGCGACAAGGTGTTTCCGTATTTCATCATGTCGCAACTGCCGCCGGGCGTGACCGGCCTGATCTTAGCGGCGCTGATCTCGGCGGCGATGTCGAGCCTGGACTCGGACCTCAATTGCCTCGCGGCGGTCGGCGTGGAAGATTATTATCGGCGCTTCAAACCCGACGCCACCGACAGGCAATGCCTGACCCTCGGCAAGATCATCGTCGTCGTCTGCGGCCTGTTCGCGATCGGCATCGCGTGTCTCTACGTCCATTTTGGCGGCGAGGCGGTCCTCGGGACCATCTTCGCGCTGTACGCGATCTTCTCCGGCGGCATCGCCGGCATCTTTGCCCTGGCCTTCTTCACGGTGCGCACCAACCGCAAAGGGCTCACCGTCGGGATCGTCGCGTGCATTCTCTTCACCGCCTACGCGCTGCTGACGAGCACCAAGTTCGACCTGGGAGGTCCTGAGAAGCAGCGCATCCTCGACCTGGGCCGGCTCAATTTCTCACAGCACAAGTACATGCTGGGCGTCTACAGCCACCTCGTGCTCTTCGCGGTCGGCTACGTCGCGAGCTTCTTCTTCCGCGCGGACAAGGATACCCGGCAGATGACGTTGTACGGCTGGCTGGCTCGCCGCCACGTGTAGCGGACCCACTGTAGGGGCGGGTCCCCGTGCCCGCCCTGGGCAACCACAAGGGGTTGCCCCTGAAAGTGTCACGACGGAACATCATGACAAACGTGAACGAGTTCAATACGGAATCAGCAGACGCCCAGGGCACTGAGGTCACGCCCGTCGCGCCGGACCGTTTCGATTTCGATGCCTATGCCGATTATGAAGCCGCGCTGCTCGAACGCAACCGTCGTTTCTGGCAAGCGCGGAGCGGCGTAGCGGTGTATCGCCGATTTCGCGTGCCGGCCTGCTTCTCCTGGATGTGCAAGGATATGGAGGCGTCGTTGGCCCATCAGCTTGGGGCGCTACAGGCAAGCACGGCGTACGCGGCCGACATCGCGAATTTCCTCGAGCCCTGGTATGGGATCGGCACGCTCGCCAGCGCGTTCGGCGTCGACTATGTGTGGCCGGACAATCAAGCTCCCGTCATGCCCCATGCCTTCGGCAGCCTTGACGACCTTCTGGTCAAGGCGGCGGTGCCGATCGAGGAAACAGCGATAGGCCGGCACACCTTGAAAATGATCGAGTGTTTCCTCGATGCCACGCGAGGCAGGATTCCCATCAGTCTGACGGACACGCAATCGCCGCTCAACGCGCTGTCGTTCCTCATCGAGACGAACAGTTTCTACGTGAGCTTCCTGGATTGCCCTGAGATTCTCACTCGAGTACTCGACAGGTTTGTGCCCCTCCAGGTCGACTTTTGCAGGAAACAGTTGGAACTGATCGGCGACGCGATTGCCTGGCCGGGACACGGATTCGCCAGCAGCCGGGCGTTTTCCGCACTGGGCATGAGCGATGACGTGATGACGTTGCTGAGCCCGGCGCAGTACGCCCAATTCGGCGTTCCCGGCCTGAGCGCATGCGGCGGCGCCTTCGGCGGCCCGGCGGTCCACTCCTGCGGGACCTGGGTGGACAAGGCGGCAATTGTGCGTGACATTCCCGGCGTCGTCATGGTCGACGGCGCCTTCACTGCCCAGACGGACCCCGATCCGAACGACCCGGCTCAGTTCTCCGAGGTGTTCGCGGGCAGCGGCGTCGCGCTCAACGCCCGCATGGTTGGCGACAAGGAGACGGTGCTGGAATGCGTCAAGGCCCTCTGGAAGCCGGGATTGAAGCTCATCGTGGTCACGTATGGTCAAACGCCGGAGGAACAGGCGGAAGTCTACCACGCGGTGCATGAAATATGCCAGGTGTAGCAGACAGTCATGAGTAAGATCGGCCCGATCTATCCGGTAGACATCGTATTGGCGCCTGAATGGTGGCATCGCCATACGGGCCTCACGTTCGATCGTGACTTCTTCTATCATCCGGCCCGACGCGTGGAAGCGGAGGCCAAGATGGAACGCGTGCTGTACGAACGCTGGGGACAGCATGGTCTGGGATCGAAGGAATCCCGGCCCGAGGTCGGGCCCATCCATCTCGCCGCCGGGTATTTGCTTCAGGAAATGCTGGGTTGCAGAGTCGAATATCGCGACGGTCATCCGCCTCAGGTGATCCCGGCCCACCAGGAACGGCTGCGTGTCGATCCGGACGCAGCGTTTGCCAGCAAGGCCTTCAAGACGTTCGAGATGTTGTGCGACCACCTTGAACAAAGACATGGGTATGTCACCGGAGACGTCAACTTCGCGGGGATACTGAATATCGCGCTAGACCTGCGGGGGCAGGATTTGTTCATCGACATGTATACAGACCCGGAGCACGTTAGACGGGAGTTCGCGAAGATTGCGCAGGTCATTACCCGATTCGTGGATTTCGTGATGGCCAGGACGGGGACCAGTTCGATCTCCGTGAACCGCAATGTACGCCATTTGCGCGAGCCGGTGGTGCTGCACTCGGAATGCACGCACACCATGATCTCCGAGAGGGACTACGAGAGATTCCTGCTGGAGTATGACGTGCAATGGAGCCGACGCTATCCGGCCTTTGGCGTGCACTACTGCGGTCCCGATCCTCACCGGTACGCCGCGTCGTACGCCAGGATTCCCAGCCTGCACTTCGTGGACGTCGGCGCCGGCGGTGACGTCGGGGTGATGCGGGACCACCTGCCTGCGACATTTCTGAACCTGCGTCTGGACCCGGTGCGGCTCAGGGAACAGAGCCCCGAACGAATCAAACAAATGATCGGGGAGCTGGCTCAGGCATCGCGCGATCCGACCCTGACGGGTATCTGCTGCATCAATATGGACGACACCGTCACGGACGAACGGATCGACGCGATCTTCGAGGCGGTAGGCAATCTGCGGCCAGACGCTAAGGCAGGAGGCGCGTGACGTGTTTGGCCTGTCCGCCATCGACATCATCGTGATCGTCCTCTATTTCTCGGTCGTCATCGGCATTGGCCTTTGGTCTGCCCGCCGGATCAAGGACTCCGAAGATTATTTCCTGGCCGGGAGGCGCTTCGGCAAGTTCATCCAGACCTTCGCCGCCTTCGGCCAGGGCACCTCGGCCGATAACGCCGTCGGCGTGACAACGACGACCTTCACCAACGGCATCGCCGGGGTCTGGAGCTCCCTGCTGTATCTCGTCGCGACGCCGATGTACTGGCTCGTTATGCCGTGGATGCGACGCTTGCGGGTCCTGACCCTGGGGGACTTCTTCGAGGAGCGCTATGGGTCGAAGGCCATCGCGGGCGTCTACGCGATCATTGGCTCGATCGGAATGATGACCATCATCTCCGTGGGATTTGCAGCGATGACCAAGACGGTGGTCGCCTTGTCGCCCAAGCCCTTGGAGGCGCTCACCGAAGCCGAGCGGGCCGAATACGACCGGGCGGTGGCCCTGGATCAACTCAACGCACGGGACTACAACACGCTCACGCCCGAGCAGAAAGACCAGCTCCACGAACTCAGCCTTCAGAAACCCCGCAGGCTGTTTTCCCATATCGATGCAAACATCCTGATCTGGATCGTGTGCGGCGTCGTCCTCGTCTACGCCGTCGCGGGGGGTTTGGAAGCTGCCTTTCTCACCGACGCTTTGCAGGGTGTCTTCATCATCGTGCTTTCCGTCCTGCTGTTCCCCTTCGCCTGGAGCAAGATCAACGCGACATACGGTGGAGCCGGGCCTCTCGATGCCCTGACCACGGTGCACGCGCAACTGCCCGAGTCCTTCTTCGAGATCTTCGGCTCCCCGACAGCCATGGACTTCACCTGGTACTACATCGCCGCGTTGACGGTCATGGTGACGGTCAACGTGGTGATCCAGCCCAATTCCCTGGTCGCGACCGCTTCGGCCAAAGGCGAGTATGAATGTCGCTTCGGTTTCGTTGCGGGCAGTTACATGAAGCGTCTCTGCACCATTCTCTGGGGCTTTTTCGCGCTTTCGGCGGTCGTGCTCTATCACGATCAGGTCCACGATCCGGACCTAGTCTGGGGCTACGCCACGCTGGACCTGCTGGGGCCTTTGCACCTGGGACTCGTGGGGCTGATGATCGCCTGTCTCATGGCCGCGTTGATGAGCACGGCCGACTGCCTGATGATTACAGGCTCCAGCCTGCTGACCCAGAACATCTATCGACCGCTGTTTCCAGGCCGACCCGAGCGACATTACGTCGCCGTCGGACGGTGGTTTGGAGCCCTGGTCGTGGTTGGGGGCGCCCTGATCGCGCTGCAGTTCGATACCATCCTCCAGCAGCTCAAGCTCTGGTGGGAACTCAACGTCATGGTCGCTGCGAGCTTCTGGCTGGGGATGAAATGGCGCCGCGCGAATAGAATCGGCGCCTGGTGCTCGATCCTGGCGACCGCGATCCTCTTCTTCGGCTTGCCAATTCTGCTGCCCGCACTGGTTCCAAGCTTGAGAACGCAACCGGCCCTGCTCAAATCCACGCGGCAGCGGACGATCGTCCGGACCTACAGGGCGCGCGAGATGGACATCCTCCAGCGCGATCAGGAGATCGAACGATGGCAAGCGCTGTCCGCCCAGGAAAGGGAGCAAGTTGAACGGCCGCTACCGCTGGAAATCGGACAGGCTTTCGAGAAGACCTATCGACATCCCAGCCGGTCCATCTTCTGGACCAAGGGGATCAAACAGGACCGCGAGGGACAGGCGTACGGCAGCGGGATGCTGAGCCTGGAACTGGTCGCACTGGATCGACTGGGTTTCGAGTTGGAAGACAATCCCTACGCCTTGAACGAGACGCTGCGCATTCTGATTCGAACGCTCGTGCCATTCCTGGTTCTGATCGGGGTGGCCCTGCTGACGCGCCCGGACGCGGCGGATCGCCTGGATCGCTTCTACGCCAAGATGAAGACCCCGGTCTTGAGGGACCCGCAGGCCGACGCCGAGGCCCTGGCGGGGTCGCTGGCGCAGCCCGACGCTTTGAACGACCGAAAGCTCTTTCCCCACGCGTCGTGGGAACTGGACAAATGGACGCGCACGGATTTCTGGGGCTTCGTAGTCTCGTGCCTGATGGCTGCCGCAGTGGTCGGACTGTTGGTCTTGCTGACTCGAATCGGCGGTTCGTAGGTGCACCAGGAGTGTCAAGTTTGAAGTGTGAAGTCGGAAGTTGGGAACCTCCAAGGCGGGCTGCCGGCGCGCCCGGGACTTGACACTTCGAACTTGAAACCCGGTTTTTGCACCCTACCCTTCTCCCACGCGGCGTGGTATAGTACCTGGGCTCTGCGGACACAGTAAGACTACGGAACAGGGGCAAGCACATGAGAATGATGGACAAGAAGATCACGTTCGGCGTCATCGTCGGCACGCGGGGGTTCTTCAACCCGAAACTGGCCCAGGAGGGCAGAATTCAGCTCGAAGGGCAGCTCAAGGCCCTTGGGTACGATCACGTCATTCTGCCTGCCGACGCCACCGAGCACGGCGCCGTCGAGACGTACGCGCACGCCAAGAAATGCGCTGAGCTGTTTCGCCGTCGTGCCGACGACATCGACGGGGTTATCGTCGTGCTGCCGAACTTCGGCGACGAACTGGGCGTGGTCCAGACGCTCGACTTGGCCAAGCTGAACGTTCCCGTCCTGGTGCAGGCCTGCAACGACCGGCTCGACGCCGTCGGCGTGTCTGGCCGACGCGACGCCTTCTGCGGCAAGATCTCCGTCTGCAACAATCTCTACCAATACGATATCCCCTTCACCGACACGACGGAGCACACCTGTGACATCGACGGCGAGACGTTCGCCGCGGACCTGGATTACTTCGCGCGCGTCTGTCGGGTTGTGCGGGGGCTGCGTACGGCGCGGATCGGCGCCATCGGCGCCCGGCCGGCGGCGTTCCAGACCGTGCGGTTCAGCGAAAAGCTCCTTCAGGACTCCGGCATCACGGTCATTCCGGTGGACCTGTCGGACATCTTCGCGCGCGCCCGCGCGCTCGATGACGAGGCCGCAAGCGTCAAGCAGAAGCTCGCCGAGATCGGCGCCTACGGGACCATACCCAACGACATTCCTAAGGACCACATCGTGAGGCAGGCCCGGCTTTCGGTCGTAATCGACGAATGGCTGGACGAGAACGAGTGCGACGCCAGCGCGGTTCAGTGCTGGACCTCGGTGCAGAACAACTACGGCTGCGCCACGTGCCTGTCCATGAGTCTGATGGGCGAGAAGGGCAGGCCCAGCGCGTGCGAGGTGGACGTCGCCGGAGCGGTGTCCATGTACGCCCTGCTGCTGGCGTCGGGTCAGATTCCCGGTTTTCTCGACTGGAACAACAACTACGGCGACGAGCGCGACAAGTGCGTCTGCACCCATTGCAGCAATTTCCCGCGGAGTTTCATGGGCCGGGACATCGAAATCTCAGCGCTCGATCTGCTGGGTGAGACGCTGGGCAAGGACAACTGTTTCGGCGCGATCAAGGGACACGTCGCGCCGGGTGAGATGACCTATTTCCGCATCTCCACCGACGACACCATGGCAACGATCAAAGGGTACGTCGGCGAAGGGCGCTTCACGAATGACCCGTTCGACATGGACGGAGGCATCGCGGTCTGCGAGGTGGAGCGCCTGCGCGAGCTGTTGGCTCACATCTGCCAGAACGGCTTCGAACATCACGTCGCGATGACGCGCACGCACTGTGCGGCCGTGCTGGACGAAGCCGTCTCGAAGTACCTCGGTTGGGACCTTTACCGACATGTCTAAACATAACAACGACGAGCCTGCGGGTCGCTCATGACAGCCGTCGTACTGAGAATCAAGTCGATCCAATACCGCCTTCGCCTGCTCGAGTACATCAAGAAAGCCGGCGCAGGCCATACCGGCGGAAGCCTGTCCTGCGTCGATATTCTGAACGTTCTGTACAATCGCGTCCTGAACGTCTCGCCTGAGAACTTCGCCGACTCCAGGCGGGATCGCTACATCCAGAGCAAGGGACATTCGGTGGAGGCTCTCTACGTCGTCCTGGCGGACAAAGGCTTCTTCCCTGAATCCGACCTGGAGACGTTGTGCCGCTTCCGGTCGCCATACGTGGGCCATCCGACGCGCAAGATCCGCGGGATCGAGCAGAACACCGGCGCCTTGGGACATGGTCTGGCTTTCAGTGTGGGCGTGGCGCTCGCGGGCAAGAAGGACAACGCTGATTATCGCGTCTACACCTTGCTCGGTGACGGCGAGCTGGCGGAGGGCTCCAATTGGGAGTCGATGCTGACCGCGGCCCACTATCACCTCGATAACCTCACGGCCATTGTCGATCGCAACCAACTGCAAATCTCCGGTCACACCGAGAGCGTCTGCCGGCTCGAATGCCTGACGGAGAAGTTTCAAGCCTTTGGCTGGTCCGTGAGGAGCGTGGACGGTCATGACGTTACGGCTTTGGCCGATGTCCTGGGCAGCATCCCGTTCGAGGTTGGCAAACCCAGCATGGTGATCGCGAGAACCATCAAAGGCAAAGACGTCAGCTTCATGGAACACGACGCGAAATGGCACCACGGCGTGCCGAGCGACGAGCAGTACGAGCGGGCGCGACGGGAACTCGAGACGCTGTTGATGGAAGCAGGCGCATGAGTTTCGAACCCGGCACAGAACTGGGCAAAGCCAATCTGGATGTCTTCGCGGAGACGTTGCTGGAACTGGCGCAGGACAATCCTGACGTCCTGGCGGTGACCAGCGACTCGCGCGGGTCGGGAAAACTGGTGCCCTATGCGGCCGCGGTGCCCGACCAGCTCGTCGAGATCGGTATCGCGGAACAGAATCTCGTCGGTGTCGCCGCCGGCCTGGCCTCGACCGGCAAGATCGTTTTCGCGGTCTCGCCCGCCAGCTTCCTCACCGCTCGCGCGCTGGAGCAGATCAAAAACGACGTCTGCTACTCGGACCAGCCGGTCAAGCTGGTCGGTATCAGTGCCGGCGTCAGTTACGGCGCTCTCGGCTCCACGCATCATTCGATTCACGACCTCGCGGCGCTGCGCGCGATCCACAATTGCACGATCATCGTGCCGGCCGACAACTTCGAGACCGCCGAAGCGGTCAAGGCGGCCGCGAGGATGTTCCACCCGGTCTTCCTTCGCTTCGGCAAGCGCCCCATGACACACTTGCACAGACCTGGAACTGCGTTCCAAGTCGGCAAGTCTCTGCTCGTGCGCGAAGGCAGTGACGTCGCGTTCATCGCTACCGGCGAGACGGTGATTCATGCGCTTCTGGCGGCCACAGACCTGGAGAGAGAAGGCATCTCCGCCCGCGTCGTCAGCATGCACACGATCCGGCCGCTCGACACCGACGCCATCCTCGCCGCGGCCGACGAGTGTCGAGCGATCGTGACGGTCGAAGAGCATAGTTGCGCCGGCGGGTTGGGCGAGGCCTGCGCCGCGGTCCTGATGCAGGCGAACCGGCACGTCCGGTTCCGAATCGTCGGCTTTCCCGATGAAGACACCGTGACGGGAAGCCAACTGGAGATCTTCACCCACTACGGCATCTCCGCCCAAGGCCTGGCAGGCACGGCCCGAAAATTACTGGCGTCGACCGACCAATAGAGGTGACCATGAGCGGCATTTTCATCCTGGCCATAGATCAGGGCACGAGCGGCACCAAGGCGGTCGTGTTCGACCGGACCGGCCGGATCGTCGCCAAAGCGACGGAACCGTTAGCCTCTTCGTTTCCGGCGCCGGGATTTGTCGAACAGGACCCAGCGGAGATCTATCGCAACGTCCTCGCTTCGGTTAAAGCCTGCCTCGACCAGTTCCGAAAGAACGTGTCCGACGATCTAAGTCAGATCGCTACCTGCGGCATCTCCAATCAGCGTGAGACTTTCTGTCTCTGGAACGTGTCAGGAACGCCGCTGTGCAACGCGATCGTCTGGCAGTGCAAGCGGTGCGTAGATGTCTGCAATCGCCTCAAAGGCTCGACCACCGAGCAGGAGGTGGCGAGCCGGACGGGTCTCATCATCGATCCGTATTTCTCCGGCACAAAACTGATCTGGCTCTACGAAAACGACGCGCGTATCAAGGAGGCAATCGACACGGGCCAAGCCCTCTTCGGCACCGTGGACACCTGGCTGCTGTACAAACTGACCCAAGGCGAGCGTTTCCTCACCGACTACACCAACGCGTCGCGCACGCTGTTCTTCAACATCGACGATTTGTGTTGGGACCAGGAGCTGCTGAGCCGATTCAACCTTCAGGGTCTCAAGCTGCCCGAAGCCAAGCCGTCTTCGTTCTCATACGGCGTCTCGGATTTCGAAGGGCTGCTTCCGCAAGCGATCCCGATCGGCGCGATGATCGGCGACTCGCACGCGGCCGCGTTCGGCGAAGGCTGCTTCTGGCCCGGCGCCGCCAAAGCCACCCTGGGGACCGGCTGTTCGATCCTGCTCAATACCGGCGCGAAGCGAATCGCTTCCACGAGCGGGATGGTCACTACGATCTGCTGGAGCACAACAGACAGAGTTGATTACGCACTGGAGGGGATCATCGTCACGTGCGGCGCGACGATCAACTGGCTGCGCGATAACCTGGGCCTGTTCGCCGAGAGCCGCCAGACCGAAGCGATGGCCCTGAGCGTGCCGGACACCAATGGCGTCTACCTGGTCCCGGCCTTCAGCGGTCTGGGCGCTCCTCACTGGCTCATGGACCTCAAAGCGGCAATCGTCGGACTGACCTTCGGGTGCGACAAGAACCACGTCGTGCGCGCGGCGCTGGAGTCGATCCCCTATCAGATCAAGGATGTCGTCGCGGCGATGGAACGTGACAGCGGTATTGCGCTTCAGGCGCTCCGCGTTGACGGCGGGATCAGCGCCAACCGCTTCGTCATGCAATTCCTCGCGGACCTGCTGGGAACCCGCGTGGTCAACATCGGGATTGAGGATGTCTCGGCGCTGGGCGCCGCTTATATGGCAGGTCTCCTGCACGGTATCTATGACAGTATCGATCAACTCGCGGAGCTCAACACCGCCGGGAGGTCCTTCGAGCCTGGCCGCGAGCCCGATCGCGAGAAAGCCCGCAAGCTGCACGCGGGCTGGAGTGACGCGATAAGACAGTTGGCAAGAAGATGATAGGGAGTCGTGATATGACGGCAGCTTTCAAGAAGGCATTGTGCGCGTGTCTGTTCATGATGGCCATATCCTTCGGTGTGGATGGCGTCGCCGCGGAGATATGGGTCTCGCCCGACGGCTCGGATCGCAATCCCGGGACGCGCGTGCAACCGATGGCGTCAGTGCTGATGGCCCAGCGCAAGGCGCGAAACCTGAGGCGCTTGAACGACCCCTCAGTCAGGGACGGCGTGCGCATCATCCTGCGAGACGGCGTCTACGAGTTGGTCGAACCGCTGCGATTCCGTCCCGAGGATTCCGGCACGCAGGCCGGTCCCACCCTTGTGATTGCAGCGCCCGGCGAGCATCCCGTTCTGAGCGGTGGAGTCACTCTGCAGGGCTGGAAGAAGGCTGCGGGGGAGATTCCGGGATTGCCACAAACCGCACAAGGCAAGGTATGGGTGACGGAAGCGCCGCGCCCGGGCGGTCGCGGGCTCGAGTTTCGCCAGATGTGGGTCAACGGCAAGAAGGCGGCGCGGGCGAGCACTTTAGGCGACGGCGCCTTGCCGCGCATTCTCTCGGTCGACAAGCAGAAGCAGGAAATGTGGATTCCTGCGCTGCCTCAGACGTTCAAAGACGTCGGAGCGCTGGAGTTCGTGATTCACCAATGGTGGGCCATCGCCATCTTGCGGGTCAAATCGCTCGACGTGGAAGGCGACAAGGCGCGCGTGACGTTCTGGCAACCGGAGAGCCGGATCGAATTCGAGCATCCGTGGCCTGCGCCCTTCATCGACGAGAAGAAGGACAAGAACGGCAACTCTGCGTTCTATCTGAGCAATGCCATCGAACTGCTCAATCAGCCGGGAGAATGGTATGAAGACCTCGACGCGAGCAAGGTCTATTACTGGCCGCGTCCCGGCGAGGACCTGAGCCAGGCCAAGGTCGTGGTCCCAATGCTCGAGACGCTCGTCCGCGTCGAAGGCACGCTGGATGAACCGGTCGCGCATCTGCGTTTCGAAGGCATACGCTTCGCACACACCTCGTGGCTGCGTCCTTCGCGGGCAGGACACGTGCCTTTGCAGGCCGGGATGTACATTCTCGACGCCTACAAGCTGCTCCAGCCGGGCACGCCGGACAAATCGTACCTGGAGAATCAGGCCTGGATCGGACGCCAGCCGGCCAGCGTGACCGTCGCGTGCGCCAACCACATTCAGTTCGAACGTTGTCGCTTTGAGCATCTGGCCGCGACCGGTCTCGACTTCGTGCGCGGGACGCACCACGATCAGGTTCAAGGCTGCACGTTTCGCGACATCGGCGGGACCGGCCTGCAGATGGGGTTCTTCGGCGACGCGGCCTTCGAGGCACACTTGCCCTACGACCCTTCGGATGAGAGAGAGGTCTGCCGCTTCGAGCGCATCGCAAACAACCTTCTGACCGATTGCACCAACGAGGACTGGGGTTGTGTCGGCATCAGTGTGGGATACGCGCGCGACGTCACCATCGAGCACAACGAGATCAGCCATCTGAATTACTCAGGCATCGCCATCGGGTGGGGTTGGACGAGGACCATCTCCTGCATGCGCAACAACAAGGTCGTCGCCAATCACATCCATCATTTTGCCAAGAACATGTACGACGTCGGCGGTATCTACACGCTTTCGCCGCAGCCTCACACCGAGATCAGCGGCAACAGCATTCACGATCTAGCCAAGGCGCCGTACGCGCACGATCCGACGCACTATCAATACATCTACCTGGACGAGAATTCTTCGTACATCCGCGTGCTGAACAACTGGACGGAGGCAGACAAGTTCTTCTCCAACACACCGGGACCGGGCAACGAATGGAAGAACAACGGTCCCGACGTCAGTGAAGAGGTCAAGAATCAGGCCGGGCTGGAACCGGCCTACCGCGACCTGCTTGAGCTATGAAGCAGACGAACAACTATCTCGTCGATTTCCTGGACTTCGATCCGCAGCTCGCAGGCGACGACGTTTTGTGGCGGGCCTGCAAACCCGTGGACATCGAAGCCGTCGACGGCGATGTCGTGGTAACGGTCCCCTTCCAGAGACAGAAGCGTTCACTTGACATCGCGCCGGACCCGCAGATCCCACGGCGACAGTATCGTCTGAGGTTGCGCGCCTACGGGCCGGGTATCCTGCGAATCTGCGTCGGCTTCGACGGGACTGAGATGTGCGATTCTCCCATGCTCGCGCTCGATCCGAATCTCGAAATCGATCCGTTGACGGTGGAAAAGAGCGAGCGTGAGTGGATCGTCAGAGACGGCGAAGGCCGGACTCGAGCGGTTTTCAATCGGCGCGAGCCTCGGATCGACCACTGGAGCGATCTGGTGGAGAAGCCGCACGAAACGCTGGACTGCACGTTCTTGCCCGATGGCGAGAGAGTCGTTCCCATCAGTGCGCACGACCAGTTTTTTCCCGCCCGTCATGACGCGCTGGCGCTGGCTTTCGTCGAGAAAGACGGCGACATCGACAGAGCCACAATCTCATTTCACGCTGAGCCAAACGAGATCTTCGTCGGCACGGGCGAGCGGTTCAGCAAGCTTGACCTTTCCGGCCAGACTCTTCAGCTTGAGAACCAGGATGGGCAAGGCGTCAACAACCGGCGGACGTACAAGAACGTGCCCTTCTACTTGTCCAGTCGCCTGTACGGTCTGTTCGTTCACACGTCAGCACCGACGAAGCTCTCGCTGGGCGACCATTCCACGCGCTCGGCTCAGATCCTCGTCGCGCAGCCTCTTGTAGACCTTTTCCTGATCGGTGGCAGCACGGTGGAGGAGATACTGCGGCGGTATCGCCAGCTTACGGGCTTTCCGAGCATGCCTCCGCTCTGGAGCTTCGGCACGTGGATGAGCCGCATGAGCTATTTCTCCGCTGGCGAAGTCAACGAGGTGTGCGAGCGCCTGCGGTCCGAGGACTTCCCTTGCGACGTGATCCATCTCGACACCGGCTGGTTCAAGACTGACTGGCTGTGCGAGTGGAAATTCAACGAGCAGCGCTTCCCCGATCCGAAGCAGTTCATTGCCGAGCTGAAATCGAAGGGCTTTCGCGTCAGCCTGTGGCAGATGCCTTACATCGCCGCGGCCGCCGAGCAGCACGACGAAGCGGTAAGGAACCGGTACATCGGCCCCTTGGAGCAGACTGCCAAACAGGGAGGCTCGAATTTCAGCGCACTGGACTACGCCGGAACAATCGATTTCACGTATCCCAAGGCCGTGGAGTGGTACAAGGGATTGCTCCGGCGGCTGTTTGAACTGGGCGCCGCCTGCATCAAGACGGATTTCGGCGAAGAAATCCATCTGAACGCGCGCTACCACGCCCTGGACGCTCACTTGCTTCGCAATCTCTACGCGCTACTGTACCAGAAGGCAGCCTTCGAGGTCACGAAGGAGATGACCGGAGAAGGCATCATCTGGGCCCGGGCCGGTTGGGCCGGCTGCCAGCGTTTCCCGGTGCACTGGGGTGGTGACGCCGCGTGTACCTGGGACGGGATGGCTGGCTCGCTAAAAGGCGGCTTGCACCTGGGCCTGTCGGGGTTCGGGTTCTGGAGTCACGACGTGCCGGGTTTTCACGGCGTGCCCAATTTCATGAATTCCGTGGTGCCCGATGATCTCTACGTGCGTTGGACACAGTTCGGGGTCTTCACGTCGCACCTGCGGTACCACGGAACCTCCAAGCGGGAGCCGTATCACTATCCCAATGTCGTACCGATCGTCCGACGCTGGCTCAAGCTCCGTTACGCCCTGATTCCATACATCGTCGAGCAGAGCCGCAAGGTCACGCAATCGGGCTATCCCATGCTACGTGCGCTGATCTTCCATCACGCCGACGACCCGCTCTGCTGGCACATCCACGACCAGTACTACTTCGGCGATGACTTCCTCGTGGCGCCGGTTATGAACTCCAACCACCGGCGTGACATCTATCTGCCAGGGGGCCAATGGGTGAACTTGTTCGACGGCACCATTGAGACGGGCGCCAAGTGGCTCAAAGACTACGCCGTGCCATTGGAAGAAGTGCCGGTCTGGGTCAGATTCGGCGCCAAGGTGCCGGTCTATCCCGAAGCGGTGAGCTGCACGGACGAAGTGAATTTGTCCAAAGCCGTCCGGATCGAATTCGACGAGTCCTATCACGGGCTGGACGAATCCTGTCTTGCAGAGGTCCTGCAACTCAGATGAACCGCACGTGGAAAGAGAATTGGGAACAGTCGAAGCGGCACTATCTGGACTGGTGGAACGGCAAGGGTCTGGTCATCAGCATGTGGGAGCACCTGGCCAAGGACGGCCCGCCGCATGAGGACGTCACCCCGCCTGCCCCGGCCAAGGACTGGAATCAGTTCTGGTTCGATCCGCAATGGCGGGCGCAGAACCTCCACTACCAGCTCTCCCGGAGTTCCCTGAAAGCCGATATTCCACCCGTGGCCAACACGCACTTAGGGCCAGGCTCGTTGTCGGCGATCCTGGGAGCAAACCTCGAGGGCGCCGAAGAGACGATTTGGATCAAGCACAATCCGAACATCGGTGATGCTATCCGGCTGGATGAACAGAATCCCTGGTGGAAGCTCCACCTGGACCTGCTGGCCGCGTGCAAACAACTGTCGCAGGACAGGTACTTCGTGGGATGTCCCGACCTGGTAGAGGGCCTCGATACGCTGATCGGGCTCAAGGGCGCCGAGACTATCTTGATAGACATGGCGCTGCGACCCGAAGTCCTGGAACAGCAGCTCAAGCAGATCAACGACATCTACTTCGAGGTCTTCGATCGGATCTACGACCTGATTCAAGTGGATGGGGAGATGGCGTTCTGTTACTTCTCCCTCTGGGGTCCGGGCAAGGTCTCGAAACTCCAGTGCGACGTGTCGGTGATGATTTCCGAAGCCGATTTCAGGCGCTTCGCGCTACCGTTCTTGCGACAGCAGTGCGAGAGGATCGACTACACACTGTACCATCTCGACGGGGTCGATGCCATTCGTCACCTCGACGCCGTGTTGGAGATCGAGGAGCTCAACGCCGTGCAGTGGACCCCCGGCGCGGGCCAACCGCAAGGCGGAGACCCTTGCTGGTACGACCTGTACCGCAGAATCCGCGACGCCGGCAAGTCCGTCATGCCCTGTTGGGTGGAGTTGGATGAACTGTACCCCCTGCTGGACAACGTCGGCCCCGAGGGCCTCAATATCCTCATGCACTTCCGCTCGGAAAGCGACATCGACAAGGCGTGGGCGATGACAGACAAGTACCGATGACAATGGAAAGTCCCAGGTCCTGCCACCTCTGGAATCGGATCGTTGCGGAGGCCACAGGGACGATTCCTTCTCAGCGGTTGACGATGAGTGCGAGCTGACATAACATGGAGGTAGTTGGTCGGTGCGACATGATGACAAAACAGCACATTCTGAAGACACTGGCGGAGAATAAAGACAGCTTGCGGGCCGCCTTCAAAGTCCGCAGGCTGGGCCTTTTCGGCTCCTATGCGCGAGGCGATCAGCGTCAGGACAGCGATGTGGACATCCTCGTGGAGGTCGATCCTTCCATCGGGCTCGACTTTGTCGCGTTGTGCGAGACTTTTGAGCGATTGCTGGGGACGCGCGTGGACGTAGTGTCCAGTCGGGCGATTAGGCCGAGCGGATGGAAAGAGATCGAGGGGGAACTGATCTATGTCTAATAGACCCGTCGGTCTGCTGCTGGACGACATGTCCGAAGCCATCGAGAGAATCACTCGCTACTCGGCGGGGATGTCGTTCGATGCCTTCGCGCAAGATGAGAAAACAGTCGATGCGGTCGTCCGGAACCTGGAGATCATAGGCGAAGCAGCCAACCGGCTGCCCGACGAGTTCAAAGAGACGTACTCCGACGTTGAATGGTACAAGATCGTGGGGCTCCGCAACAGAATCGTCCACGAATATTTCGGCATTGATCTTGCGATCGTCTGGCAAATCCTGCATCGAGAGCTGATTCTGCTCCGAGCGAGTATTCAGCGCATCCATCCATAGCCTTCAGTTGCTCATCACCAGATGAAAGAATAGATAAAGCCCGACCATGATCCCGCCCAGGATGCTCCAGCCAAGAATGGCTTTCTTGCCGAGGCCGGGATTCTGCCGATAGGCCTCTCTGAAAGACGGTAACACCGCTTCCGACCGGCTGTGTCGGGTGTACAGTGAGAGGGTCACCATCAGAACCACCAGCGCGGCGAAGAGGTAGAACGACAGCAGCAGGAAGTGCGGCCAGATATCCACCATCTGCCCGTCGATTTCCTTGGCGAACGTGTCGTTGATGTCACAGACGCCTACGGCGACGGACACGATCGAGCCGAGGACCAGCGTGACGAGGGCGGCTTTGGCGGTGGAGCGCCGCCAGAAGATGCCCAGCACGAACACTGCGGAAATGGGCGGAGCGAGATAGCTGATGATGCTCTGGAACAGATTGAACAGGTTACTCTCGACGGTGTTGAGGTAGTAGGCGATAGCCACGGCCATAAGCGCAGCGGCGCACGTCACGATCCGTCCGAAGGTCTTGATGCGATGCTCGCCGGCCCTTGGATCGATCCAGCGTTTGTAGATATCCAGAGTGAAAACCGTGCTGAAGGAATTGAGGCCGGAATCGAGCGTGGAGATCACCGCGGCGACCAGCACGGCGACGATCAGTCCCACCAGGCCGGCCGGCAGGTACTCGTTGACCATGAACAGAAACACGTCCTTGTCGTCGGCGATACCGGGGTGCAAAACGGCGCAGAGGATGCCGGGAACCAGGAAGATGAAGGGTGGGAGAATCTTGAGGAAACCGCAGAAGAGCGTGCCGGCCTGACCTTGCTTGAGGTCACGCGCTCCAAGCACGCGCTGCACGATGGTCTGATCGGAGCACCAGAACCAGAACGATAGCACGGGGTAGCCCAGCACGAAGGCGTACCAAGGTGTCGCGCCGGACGGATGGAAGAGCTTCCAGGTCGAGCCAGCCGGCACGTCGCGGACCGTGAGGTTCTTCAGAGCATCGAAGCTCCCGATATGCACGCCGGCCAAGACCGCGAGGGTCGCGGCGCCAACGATCATCAGGATCGACTGGAATGAGTCGGTGACCATGACCGCCACCAAGCCGCCGGCGACGGTGAAGCTGGCCGCGATCACTGCCAGAACCCAGACGCTGGTCATCAGGTCCCAGCCGAGTAGCTGCGCGAGGATATCCCCGCCGGCAAAGAGCGTGCCGCCGATCCAGAGGACAACGGTCCCGAACAGCGAGTAGAACGAGTAGAAGGTGTAGCAACCGTTGCCGAAACGCTTCTGGAGGAACTCGGGCATGGTGGAAATCTTCGTGTGCAGGTAGAACGGAACGAAAGCCATGCCCAGCAGCAGCAGGAAGACCCAGGCCATCCACTCGAAATTCGCGTTGACCATGCCGGTGGTGTAGCCCGCGCCGAAGGTGGCGACCAGGAAGGTCGGACCGATGTTCGTCCCGAAGATGCTCAGGCCCACGTTAGCCCAGCCCATGGAGCGTCCGCCGAGAAAGAGGTCCTCACTCTTGCGCTGGCGGTAGCTGGCATAGCCGCCGATCGCCAGCAGTGCGGCGATGTACCCGAAGAAGACGAGCCCATCGCCAAGCTGCATGTCCACTTTGCCGTCGAATAAATGGTCCATCAATCGGCCACCGAAGCTTGCGGTCCACCTACGTGCGAACACAATGTCCCGATACTCTACTCCAATTGCCCGACCTCCGCCATCCCCAAGCCTGCCGTGTCGCGGGCATCTTGCCCGCGCGTGCCGTGAGCGTCCCGCTCGCCATCAGGCCAGGCAGCTCGAAGTCGGCGATCCGAGTGCGAAACGTCGAGGGCGAGACGCCCTCGGTACGCGGGCAAGATGCCCGCGACATGGATGCCATCACTGACGGTTGACATCTCACTGTCAGGATACCATACTTATCGCGTGAACAGCAACTCGCTCGTTTAGAAAGGCGGAAGATATCGTGAAGGGTAGACTCTCGCTCAAGCACATCCTGATTGCGACCGTCTGTCTGGCTGGCCGTGCGGCGTTGGCAGGCGACAGAGGACTGACGAACACCTGGGCCAGTCCCCACGTGCAATTGCGATGCACCGATATCGACGACGTGCATTGGACCGAGGGTTTCTGGGCCGACAGATTCGATCTCTGTCACGAGGCCATGATCCCCAATATGTGGAACCTGCTGGCAGATCCGCAGATCAGCCATGCTTACGACAATTTCCTCATCGCCGCGGGGCTGAAAGAGGGGCGCCACCGAGGACCGAAGTGGCACGACGGCGACTTCTACAAGTGGCTGGAAGCGGTCGCGTTTGTCTACGGATTGACGCACGACGAAGCTCTCGACCGGCAGATGGATGATATCATCGGCGTCATCGGCAGGGCGCAGCGCGAGGACGGCTATCTGCACACGCCGGTCATCATCGAAGCGCGGAATCGAGGTTCGAACGCCCAAGAGTTCCAGGAGCGTCTCGATTTCGAGACCTACAATATGGGCCACCTGATGACCTGCGCTTGCGTTCACTACCGTGCGACCGGCAAGAGGTCGCTGTTGCAGATCGCTCGGCGCGCGACAGACTATCTCTACGGCGTGTACCAGCGCTCGCCGCAGACGGTAGCGAACAACGCGATCTGCCCCTCGCATTACATGGGTGTGATCGAGATGTACCGCACGATGCGCGACCCGCGCTACCTGGAGTTGGCCAAAGGGCTTATCGACATTCGCGACCAAGTGACCGACGGCACGGACCACAACCAGGACCGCATCCCATTCCGTCAGCAGACCGAAGCGGTCGGTCATGCGGTCAGGGCCAACTACCTCTACGCCGGAGCCGCGGATATCTATGCCGAGACGGAAGACCGCTCCCTGCTCGACACGCTCGAGACACTCTGGCGCGACGTTGCTTACCGCAAGATGTATATCACCGGTGCGACCGGCGCTCTATACGACGGCGTATCGCCCGACGGCTCGAAGAACCACAGCGCTATCCAGCTCGTCCACCAGGCGTATGGCCGGGATTACCAACTGCCCAACGTCACGGCCTATAATGAGTCCTGCGCCACCATCGGGTTCGCCTTGTGGAACTGGCGCATGCTGAGCATCACGGGCGAGGCGCGGTATGCCGATCTGCTCGAAGAGATTCTCTACAACGGCGTGCTCTCGACCATCAGCCTCGACGGCAAGCGGTTCTTCTATCGCAATACCCTCTGTCAGCTCGACGATTTGCCCTTCGAGCTGCGCTGGTCGCACCGGCGCGAGCCTTACATCAGTTGCTTCTGCTGCCCTCCGAACATCGTGCGCACAATCGCGGAGGTGGCCGGCTACGCCTACAGCGTGTCGGACGAGGGCGTGTGGGTGAACCTCTATGGCGGTAACACGCTCGCCACGCGGCTGCCCAACGGGTCAGAGGTCAAGCTGACCCAGAAAACCGACTACCCTTGGGACGGTAACATTCGCATCGCTGTGGAGCAGGCCCCGAGCGAAGAATTCTCGCTGTTTCTGCGCATCCCCGCCTGGGCGCGAGGCGCGGCGGTGAGCGTCAACGGTCAAGCGATCGAACGACCGCCAAACGCCGGTCAATACTGCGAGATCAGGCGACGATGGCCCGAAGGGGACCGCGTCGAACTGGTCCTTCCCATGCGGGCGCAGTTGATCGAGGCGCATCCGATGGTGGAAGAGACCCGCAACCAGGTGGCGGTCCGACGCGGGCCGATCGTGTACTGCCTGGAGTCTTTGGACCTGCCGACCGGCGTGGACATTCAGCAGGTCGCTGTCACGCCGGATATCAGGTTGAGCAATCGTTTCGACCGTGAGCTTCTGGGTGGCATCGTGGTTCTCGAAGGGCAAGCTCGACGGTTGGCCGGTGACGAATGGGGTGCGGCTCTCTACCGCGAGCTGCCCAGCGAACCGCCCAAGCCAGTGGATATCTGTCTGATCCCCTACTACGCCTGGGGCAACCGCGGCGATAGCGAGATGACCGTCTGGCTGCCCATCCGTTAGAACGTCCGAATCGTGAAGGAACCGCGTCATGACAAGGCAATTCTGGTCCGTTCTCCTTGCTTTCGCGCTTTGCAGCGTAGTCCGGGCTCAGGACGCGCAAGTCGAGAAATGGGACTACTACGAACTGTCCCTTCCCGGCCCGAAGGCAGGCAATCCGTTCATCGGCGTCGAGTTCAGCGCCGTCTTCACCAACGGCGACCAGTCGTTCGAGCCCGAAGGCTTCTACGATGGCGACGGCGTATTCAAAGTCCGTTTCATGCCCGACCGTGAAGGAACCTGGACGTACCGAACGAAGAGCAACCGCGCGGCGCTAGACGGCAAGACGGGACAATTCGTGTGCATCGCGCCTTCGGCAGGCAATCACGGTCCGGTGCGCGTAAGAAGCATGTACCACTTCGAGTACGCCGACGGCACGCCCTTCTGGCCTTTCGGGACGACAATCTACGAATGGCCTTATCAACCGGAGGCCAGGCGACGCGCGACGATCGAGACGATGAAACAGTCGCCCTTCAACAAAGCGCGGTTCCTGGTGATACCGCCCTGGCGGCAAGAGTACAACGAAGGGCCTTACGCGCTGGACTGCTTTCCGTTCGAAGGCACGCCGGAGCAGGGCTGGGATTTCTCGCGCTTCAACCCGGTCTTCTTCCAGCGGCTCGAACGCTGCGTAGCGCAGATGCGCGACATCGGGGTGGAATCGGACCTCATCATCTTCCGGCCTTACGATGGCGGCAAGTGGGGCTTCGACACGATGGATGCCGAGACGAACGACCGGTTCGCGCGCTACGTCGTGGCGCGCTTCGCGGCCTTTCGCAACGTCTGGTGGAGCCTGGCGAATGAGAACAGCTTCATCCGCCACCTGACAGACGCCGACTGGGACCGCCTGTTCCAGATCGTCCAGGCCAGCGACCCCTATGGCCACCTCCGATCGATCCACAATGCCGATCGCATCTACGACCACTCCAAGCCCTGGGTCACGCACGTCAGCCTGCAATACTACATGGCGGTGCGCTATTTCGGCGTCTCGCCTTTGCTGCGCGACATCTACCGCAAGCCGATCATCCACGACGAGATCAACTACGAAGGCAACATCGAGAGTCGTTGGGGACAACTATCCGGCGCGGAGATGGTCTACCGCTTCTGGATCGCGATGATCGGCGGCGCCTACGTCACGCACGGCGAGACGAACCGCGGCGAACCCTTCGGCGACGGCTGGATTTCCACCGGCGGCACGCTGAGTCGCGAGAGCCCGGCCCGAATCGCGTTCCTGCGCCGGATCGTCGAAGATGGGCCACAGCAAGGGCTTGACCCAATCGAGCAATACTGGCAGCCCAACATCGCCGGCCGACGGGGTCAGTACTACCTTATCTACTTCGGCAAGGAGCCGGCTACGGAGTGGGCGTTCCTGCTGCCTGACGACGACCTCAAAGACGGCATGCGTTTTCGCGCCGACGTCATTGACACGTGGAACATGACCATCGAACCGGTGGAGCAAGTCTTCGAGGTCCAGCGGATGGACCGCTACCAGTTCATCGATAAGAACAAGGGCAAGATCGCCCTGCCGGGCAGGCCCTACATGGCTTTAAAATTACGCCGTTTGGACTGATGCATAGGCTATGAAAAATAAAGTGTTTCACGTTTTGCCTTTCGTTGTCTCCTTACTCGTACCTCCCATGTCACTCGTGGCTGCTCCGGGCGAGGAAGACGAACCGGTGCGCTACGTCGGCGAGCCGAAGACCTCCAACAGCGGCTACTCCGACGGTTACCACGATGGGCAGATGCGCGTCGCGATCGGCGTGCAGAACTACCAGATTCTGCGGGCCAATCGCACGCATCCGGAGTGGTCGGACGGGCTGGGCTGGACGTACAATCACGCGCCGATGCTCGCCTACGCCAACGGCCAGTTCTACTGCCAGTACCTCACGAACCCGACAGGCGAGCACATCGCGCCCGGCGTGACGATGTGGTCGCGCTCCAAGGACGGCAAACACTGGATCCGGCCCGAGGTGCTCTTTCCGATCTACTACACCGCCAAGGATGCTGACTCGTTCGAGTACACGCACATGCACCAGCGCATGGGCTTCTACATCGCTCCGAACGGCCGGTTCCTGACGATGGGCCACTACGGCGGCAACGAAGGGTATGGCATCGGCCGCGTGGTGCGCGAAATCCGTCCCGACGATTCCCTGGGTCCGATCTATTTCATCCGGCTCAATGACAACTGGAAAGGCCAGGTCCATTACCCACTGTACACGGCGTCGCCAGATAAAGGCTTCGTCGAAGCGTGCGACGCCTTCCTGGCGGACAAGATCCGCAGGATGCAGTGGTGGGAGGAAGACCGGTTCTGCCAGGACAAGGATGAATTCTACCGCGTTCCCTGGATCGAGGTCCGAGGCAACAAGGAGCCAGGCAAAGCGTTCTGTTTCTACACGCGCGACGACGGCGTGGTCGTCGGCTTCTTCAAGAGCCGCTGGCTGACGTTGACGCGCGATCAGGGCGAAACGTGGTCCAAGCCTGTGTATTGCGAGAGCATCACCTACGGCGGCGCGAAGATCTGGGCCCAGCGGTTGGACAACGGCCAGTTCGCGCTGGTGTACAACCCCACCGGCACGGCCGCTCGTCATCCTCTTTCTATCGCGACCAGCGACGACGGCATTCTGTTCGACGGCCTCGTCAACGTACACGGCGAACTGCCGGTCAAGCGCTTCTGGGGCAGGGAGAAGCGTCCAGGTCCACAGTACGTGCGCGGGATCATCGAAGGCAACGGCAATCCGCCCGGCGATGACCTGTGGGTCGTGTACTCGGTGAGCAAGGAAGATATCTGGATTTCCCGTATCCCGATTCCGGTCAGGCGCGACGTGACCGGTCCGGTGCAGGATGACTTCACCGCGATGGAACCCGGCGGCGCTGTCACGGACTGGAACATCTATGGGCCGCGGTGGTGCCCGGTGGAGGTTGTGGACTTTCCGAGCCGCCAGCAGAAAAGCCTGAGGCTCAAGGACTTCGACCCATACGACTATGCCAAAGCGGTGCGCGTGCTCCCGCAGGCAGACAAGCAAACGGTCACATTTCGTTTGTACGTCGAATCGGCCGCCCAGCTTCTGGACATCGAGGTGGTCTCGCCCAAGGGGCAGCGTCTGATGCAGACGCGCGTCGGTACAGACAAGAGCTACTGCGTCAAGAAAGGCGATTCAGACTACACCAAGGCTTTGGATTTGCAGGCCGGCCGGTGGTATTCCTTCGCGATCGGGCTCGATGCAGAGGCGCGACGCTTCGACCTGCTGGTAGACGGAAAGGAACTCGTCACAGACGCAGTTTTCTCTGCGGTCGAGGGCGTACCTGACCGAATCGAGTTTCGCACCGGACCCTATCGGCTCACCGACGACGTGCAGGAGTACAAGAGCGGCAGCGAGAACGAGGCAGGCTGGGACGAGCCCGGTGCCGATGAGAAGGTCGAAGCGGCGGTGTACTACCTAAGAGACTTCCAGGCGACCGGCCCACAACGGTCCGTGCTGAAGGCCGAGGATTTCAAGCACCATGTGAACAGGTTCAACCGCATGGAGGATGAGCCGGTGGTCAACGCCATCCCCAACGCGCAAGCGTGGTCGTGGATGCAGGCCAACGTCCCGCTGTTCGAATGTCCCGACCAGGCCTTCGAGGAAATCTACTACTACCGCTGGTGGACGTACCGCAAGCACATCAAGGAGACGCCTGACGGCCGCGTGCTCACGGAGTTCCTCACGCCGGTCGGTCACGCGGGCAAATACAATACGATCAGTTGTGCCCTCGGACACCATCTTTATGAAGGCCGGTGGCTGAAGGACCAGGGTCTGCTGGACGAATACGCTCGCTTCTGGCTGCGCGGTAACGACGGTGGTTCGCAGCCGCACCTGCACAAATACAGCAATTGGTTGGCGGACGCGCTGTACAACCGCTATCTCGTCAACCACGACCGCGCGTTCCTCATTGGTTTGCTGCCCGACCTGGTCAAGGACTACGAGCAATGGGAACAGGAGAAGCGGCTCGACAGCGGGCTGTTCTGGCAATACGACGTGCGCGACGGCATGGAGGAGTCCATCAGCGGTGGACGCCGGGTGAAAAACGCCCGGCCGACGATCAACAGCTACATGTACGCCAACGCGCTGGCGATTGCCAGAATCGCAGACCTGGCCGGGCAGACGGACCTGGCGCGGACCTACCGTAACAAAGCCGAGGAGATCAGGAGACTCGTGCTCGACCAACTCTGGGACAAGGACGCGAATTTCTTCAAGGTGCGCCTCGAGAGCGGCTCGCTGGCGGATGTGCGTGAAGAGATCGGTTTCATCCCGTGGTATTTCAATCTGCCGGACGCCGGGTACGAAGCCGCCTGGGCGCAGGCGATCGATCCCGAAGGCTTCAAAGCGCCGTTCGGCTTGACCACGGCTGAAAGGCGCCACCCACAGTTTCGCACGCACGGTGTCGGCACGTGCGAATGGGACGGCGCGGTCTGGCCTTTCGCGACCGCGCAGACACTCACCGCGATGGCCAACGCCCTGCGCAATGTGTCGCGGGCGTCCCCGCCCGCGCGTGTCGAGGGCATTCCTTCGCTTCGCTCAGGACGGGCTCTGCCCTCGATTCGAAGGCGAGACGCCTTCGACACGCGCGGGCAAGATGCCCGCGACACGATGCCGCTGTCGGTGCAGGACTACTTCGAAGCGCTGCTGACCTACGCGAAAGCCCAGCATTGGGGTAACAAGCCTTACATCGGCGAGTATCAAGACGAGAAGACCGGCGCCTGGTTGAAGGGAGCGAGCGCGCGCAGCCGCTACTACAATCACTCGACTTTCTGTGACCTGGTGATTAGCGGGCTGGTCGGACTCTGTCCGCGCGCCGACGATACGCTTCTCGTCCATCCCCTCGTGCCGGCCGACACGTGGGACTTCTTCGCCCTTGACGGCGTGCCTTACCACGGAAAGACGGTGACCATCCTCTGGGACCAAACGGGCCAGCGCTACGGCAAAGGTCCGGGCCTCTCCGTATTCGCAGACGGCAAACCGGTCGCCCATTCGTCCGCCCTGGCGAGAGTCGAGGGTCCCGTCAATCCTTAGGCGACGAGGCGAGTCATCGTTTATTCAAGCTGTTGCGTGACGATCCAGTTGTCCAGCAGGGCGCCGTCCTCGCGATAGGCAATCTGCAGATTGTAGACGCCGGGCTCGACATCAAACAGCACAGTCGCGTCATCGTCATCCATGCTGCGAACCGGCACTTCGTGCCAGTCGTTGCCAATGTCCAGGCCCCAGCGGATCCAGCCACTGGCATGGTTGACGGTATTGGTCGTCGCACCCTGGAGGCGGACCCAGAAGGAGTCATCATTGCCTGTCGGGGCAATCACCCGACCGATGATCCGATAGGTACCGCCGGCCAGCGCGATCGGGAAGCTGGCGACACCCTCATCCGGAGGATCACCACTGCTGTTGTCGCCGATGGTAGCGATGTAGGCACCGCCGGAGGCATCTTCGCGATCGGTGTATACCTGCATCGGCTCGTCGATCGTATAGGCGTCCTCAGCTTCGATCCAGGCCTCTGCCTGCGCCGATTGGGGAGCCACGCGGTAGAGTCCGACATCGTCGAAGAGCAAGAGGCCGGAACCGCCGTTCTCGACGCCGATCGTCAGCGACCGGACGTTCGTCAGGTCCGTGCCGACCGAAGCGAGATCCACCGCCCACGGGACCCAGAACTCCTTGGTCAGATCGGAGGCGGAACCGCTGTAGACCACCCTGGCGTCGTTGACTTTCACATACAGTTGACCGGTGGTATTGTCGGCACGACCCTGGAAGTGGAGCACGAGGGTCTCGATGCCACTGCGGGTCCAGTCCTGGGGCGTGTCGAACGTGCGGACCGCCTCAGAGCGAAGGAACGTGCCGCTGTTGTTATAGTAGAACGGCATGGACTGATCGCCGCGATGGACGATATCCTCCTCCGCGTACGGCGGCTGGCTATGCCCGACCTGCGCCCCGTTGTCGGTCGTGCCGAAGCCGTCGGCCCAGGTCTGCCAGATGACCAGACCGGCGGTCTCATTGTCGTTATAACGCTCGAAGTCGTCCACGACATACGCGCCTGCGGTGGTGAAGTTCCACGTCGGGCCTTCCCAGGCAACTACCGGCCCGGCTTCGTTGACTTCCGTGATCTTCCAGTAGTACGTCGCTCCCAGGTCCAGACCTGAAAGCGGATAGCGGTTATCGGCGACAGCGTCGATCAAGGCGGCACCGGTTTCGACGGTGGCTTCGTCCGCGCCAAGATAGACGTCGTGCAGCGCGGCGTCGCGACCGGCACGCCAAGTCAGGACAACGTCAGGGTTTACGTCCGTCGCACCTGAGGCAGGATAGGGCTCACGCGGGAACGTCGGAATATACAGGAAACGGACTTCGCTCAGGCCGTACCGGCTGCTGGTGCCCCAACTGCTGTTGACGGTCAGCCGGACGTATCGGGCCACAGCGTCGCCGAAGTCCACCGTCGTATTCGCCAGGTAGTCCGAGGACGACGTGCCCTGGGCAAACGTGAAATCGCCTAAAGTCGTCCAAGTCGCGCCGTCGGTGGAATACTCTATAGTGACATCCTTGAGCCCGAATCCGACGAGGTACTCCAGGTCGCCGTTGTAGTTCCAGACCTTCAACTCGTGCAGCTTGTAGATCTGGTCGAAGGCATACTGAATCCAGACGGGCTCTGCCGCGCCGAGCTGCGTCTGCCACATGTCCCCGGCTGCGGTGGAGTGCTCGTCCTGCTCGGTGAGTCCGGAGCGATTCACCGTGTTCTCGGGTCCCCGGTCCACTTCCGAGTTCGACGCTGTCGCCGTGACACCCAGGATGGGAAGGGAGCGCGGCTCGACAGTGAAGCTCCAGACGCTGCCGGTCACGATGGCGCCGGTCGCATCGACCTCATCGACGCGCCAGTAATAGGTCTGACCGTAGTCGAGAGAACCAGCGGGATCGTACGTGTTGGCGTCCTGGGCGGCGCTGGCGAGCACATCCAGCGGATTGGCTCGACTGGCGTTGCTCACGTCGTCGAGAACGGGACCGAGATACACGTCATGCGAGACGGCGTCCACGCCCGGCCTCCAGCTCAGCAGCGTGTCGATCGGCACGTCGTCGGCCTTGTCGGCGGGACGGGGAAGCGACGCCAACGGCGCTGTCAGATCAGAGAGCTTCAGTTCAAAATTGTCGACCGTTCCACCGGCCCCCCAGATTTTCGCAAAGCCCACCTGGCTGATCGTCGGATTCGTCGCATACGTCACCGGGCCACGAATGCTTTCGCCGTTGCGAAGCCACTCTACGGTCCAGCGGCTCTCCGTCGTATCGAGGATGACCGTCAACTTCACGGGCCCACTCTCCTTGCTGGGGTAGTTGGCCGACTGAGACATGCCGGGACCGACGAAGGTCTGAATCTCGTCGTTGTCGGCGCTGTCGCGCGTGATCCGGTGCAGAATCCAGGCAATGCCCGAGTCCCAGAATTCAGGATCTCCTGTAACTGCATTGGAGTTGCTGAACCCCAGCGCGAACCACTCACCGGCGTTGTTGGCACCGGAGGTCTGAGGGTCAACATCCAGCGACAGGACATAGACCTGCCCCGGATCGGGGGTGAAAGGCAGCCAGGCCCGGTAGGTGGTCCCGGAGACGCGGTCGGTGGCGACGACGCCGTCGGCGCTGAAGACCGGCGCCGCCAGCCAGGTTTCCACGCCGGGACGCACGTCCGGCGCCGATCCTTCGAGCGGACCACTGCCGTTGAGATCATCGGAGTAGATCACGCCGCTCGCAGCCCAACAGACCGGCGCCGCCAGCAGGCAGACCAGAACCACAAGGATACTCCCAACTCTCTTCGCAGGGGCAAGCATGTCGTTCCTCCTTCGCCAAAACCGAAGCCCAAGTACACGGCAAGAACACAATCACCGCTGTCGGCTAACGCTGGTCTTTCGCCATTGGCGCGAGAGAAGCGTGGCCGCGACAGCGGTGATCGGCATATCGGTCTATTGAAGCTCTTGCGTAATGATCCAACTATCCAGCAGAGCGCCGTCCTCGCGGAAGGCGATCTCCAGGCCGTAGACGCCGGGCTGGACGGTAAACAGCACTGTCGCGCCGTCATCGTCCATGCTGGTGACCGGCACGTCGTGCCAGTTTTCACCGTTCTCGAGACTCCACTGCACCCAACCGCTGACGTGGTTGGCGGTGTTGGTGGTCGCGCCCTGGAGGCGGACCCAGAAGGAGTCGTCGTTTCCGCTGGGCGCGATGACCCGGCCGATGATCCGATAGGTACCGCCGTCAAGTCTAAGCGTGTAGGTCGCGACACCATTGTCCGGCGGATTGCCACTGCTGCTGTCGCCGAAGGTGGCGATGTAAGCGCCGCCGGAGGCGTCCTGGCGGTCGTCGTAGATTCGCATCGGCGTGGCAATCGTGTCGGCCGCCTCCGCCTCGATCCACACTTCCGCTCCCGCCGGTTCCGGAGCCAGACGATAGAGTGCAATGGCGTCGAAGTACAGGGCGCCGTTGCCGCCGTTTTCAACGCCGATGGCCAGGCTCTGAACGTTCGTCAGGTCCGTCCCAACGGCGGCCAGGTCGATGGGCCAGGGGATCCAGAACGATTTGGACAAGTCAGAGGCATCGCCGTCATAAACGACCTTGGCGTCATTGATCTTCACGTAAAGCTGACCGGCGGTGTTGTCGGCACTGCCCTGGAAAGACAGCATAAGGGTCGCAGCGCCGCCACGCGTCCAGTCCTGAGGCGTTGTGAACGTACGCTTCGCCTCGGAACGAGGTAGCGCGCTGTTATTGTAGTAAAACGGCATGGACTGGGCACCCTGACGGACGATGTTCCGCTCGGCATAAGGCAGTTGGTTGTGTCCGACCTGCGCGCCGTTGTCGGTGGTCCCAAAACCGTCGATCCAGGTCTGCCAGATCGCCAGGCCCTCTTCCTCGTTGTCGGTGTAGGTCTCAAAGCCGTCGACGAGATAGGCGTCCTGCGTGGTGAAGCTCCACACCTCGCCTTCCCAGATAGCGACAGGTTCGGCTTCGTTGACTTCGCCGACCTTCCAGTAGTAGCTCGCTCCCAGGTCCAGACCCGAAAGGGCGTAGCGATTCTCCGCCACCCTGTCGACCAGCGCCGCCCCGCTGAGGACTTCCTCTTCGTCCGCGCTGAGATAGACGTCGTGCGACGCCGCCTCGCGACCGGCACGCCAATTCAGGACCACATCCGTGTCCACATCGGTCGCTCCCGAAGCCGGCTCGGGCTGGCGCGGATACGTCGGAACGTAGAGGAAGCGGACTTCGCTCAGACCGTGCTGGCCGGTGGGACCATAACTGCTGTTGACCACCAGGCGGACGTATTGAGCCGTGACACCCTCGAAGTCGACCGTCGTGTTGGCGGTGTAGTCGGCAGCCGACGTCGCCTGCGCGAACGTGACGTCACCCAGCGTCATCCAGTCGGCGCCGTCGAGAGAATATTCAATCGTGACATTCTTGAGGCCGAAGCCCACGATGTACTCCAGGTCGGCGTTGTAGTTCCAGACCTTCAATTCGTGCAGCTTGTAGGGTCTGTCGAACGCGTACTGGATCCAGGCGGGCTCTTCGCCGCCGGGCGCGGTTTGCCACATGCCGGACGCGGCGGTGGAGTGCTCGTCGTTTTCGTTCAGTCCTGACTCGTTGATCGTATTCTCAGGTCCCGAGCCCCCCTGCGAGCTCGATGCGGTCGCGACGATCAGTTCCGGCGCGATCGGGGAGCCGGTCCTTTCAACGCTGAATTGCCAGACCGCCCCTTTCGTGATCGTCCCGTTGGCTGCTACCTCATCCACGCGCCAGTAGTATGTCCCGTCGAATTCGAGCAGACCTTCGGGGTCGTAGGTGTTGGCGTCCTGATTCTCACTGACGAGCACGTTCAACGGATTGGCCGGGTTGGCATTGTTGACGTCGTCCAAGACCGTTCCGAAATAGAGGTCATGCGACACGGCGTCCGCGCCCGGTGTCCAGGACAGCAGCGCCGTCAGAGGGACATCCACGGCGCCGTCCTCGGGCTTCGGATCGTGCGCCAGCGGACTCGGCGCCCAGACGGCAACGCCGTACATGTTCCGACTGGTCCCGTCGTTCTGCTGGCCCAGTGTGACGGTCCCGGCGGGGACGTCGAGCTTGTAGATCGTGGACCAGCGGTCGATATTTCCCTGGTTCTTCTCGTCGATGCCGACCTGCTCGAAGGTGTTGGTGAAGCCCAGCTCGGCCACCCACGGCATGATGCTGCCGCTGAGGTTGGGAGGATTGTCCACGTTATTGTCGCCGACGCGGTTGTCGATGAAGACGTATATCGTGGCGCTGCGCGAGACGGTGATGTCCAACTCGAAGCCGGCGCTGGACCGGTCGTTGTTGGCCATCAGGATGTAGTCGAGCCCGACCATGAACTCAGGGACCACCGCGAACCGGGTCGTGCGACCGCCCACATCGATGCGGTCGATAAAGATCGGCTGGCCGAGGTTGAGCGGCTCGTCCGCCACTTGCGGGTCGCCCGCATACGCGCTGTTGCGCCACTGGAGATTCGTAATCAACTGACCTTGGGCGACCTGCGCCGCGCACAGCCCGAGGGCCAATATCACGCATGGGATCAGCAACTTGTGTGTCATGACCAGCCTCCTTCGTTTTCCATGTACCGGATGATTGTAGTCAGTCGCCCGACGACCTTCCCGCTCAGCTCGCAAAGTTTTTTTCGATCGGCGCGCGAGCGCTCCCACCGGGCGACTTGTGCAACGTTTCTCTTCACGGACTGCTGTCGAACCTGGCTTGCCTCCCCTCCGTCCTGATCCGGCGGCTCGGCCGGAACCGGTGTGCATTGGCAATGTCGCGGGACCACACTGTACGCACCGGATATTCTGTCCGTGCCTTGACTTGCACGTCCGCGCCGCCGAGCCTACGTGGAAAGCTCACCCGAAGGCCTCCATAACGACACCGCTCGACCCGGAAATCCGCCGCGGCGCAGACCTGCCCTGAGACGTTTCACCATAGTTTGACTATATCAGTCTGACCTCCTGGATGCAACACGATTCTCCCCCCATCGGCCCCGAAGGCGGGTAGCTAAGGACGCCCCGCATCTCTTCTAAGTCTTTTCATTTGATACCTTTACGAGCCACAGCCATCCTCCGCTGCGACCCGGGACAATGGGACAGAGCCGGCGCGAGCCCGACGCATCACAACGGGACGGGATGAAGCCCGCCGGACCCGCTGTGTCTACGCGACGACCGGTCGGCTGCAACCGCAGATGAAGACTTGCACCCAAGGGCGTGAGCGGACGACCGCGCGTATCACTCGCCCCGTGACTGGTCTGCCACGATGTAACGTGCGGTGCGAGTCGTGCCAAGCGACCCCGAGACGAGGTCGGCGGGACGCTGTCCACGCGGATCAGCTTCGCGTGTCCGGCCGCGTCGCGCTGCGCGCGCTCGTCCGCCACTGGCTGCGACCACGCAAAATGGGGTGATTCCCCGGAAAACTCGCAGTATTTTCGCTTGACAGATGCCACGTAAACTCATAGGGATGCTCAAAATATAAGTGTAGAATCGGTCGATTCCGTGGCGTACTCGGATATCGCCGGTCAGGTCAGCACAAGGAGAGTAGCTACTATGGCAAAGAAGATGGAAAGCAAAGGATCTGCAAAGGCGATGACCAAGGGCGAGATCGTGTCCGGAATTGCCGAGGCGACCGACCTGACGAAGAAGCAGGTCAGCGCGGTGTTCGAGGCGATGGCCGACCAGATGGGCAAGAGCCTCGGCAAGCGCGGTCCCGGCGTCTACGCGGTCCCCGGCCTGATGAAGCTGACCGTGGTCCGCAAGCCCGCCACGAAAGCCCGCAAGGGGATCAATCCCTTCACCGGCGAAGAGACCATGTTCAAGGCCAAGCCCGCTCGCAACGTAATCAAGATCCGCCCCCTCAAGAATCTCAAAGACATGGTCTGAACCTAACCGCTCAGATACCCAACCTCGGGCCCGCACGCTGCCAAGACGCTGCGGGCCCTGTCATATCCCGCCCCCGCAGGATACGACTGACCTCGCGTCTCCAACCGACAGGCGTACGGACAGCGCGGCTCAGCCGTCCTGCAATTGCCGACCCCCAATCACAAATAACGGTCGATGTCTAAGGCGGAGTGGAAGACGCCGAGTATCTCGATCACGTCCTCGGCGCGAATGAGATAGGCGATGCGATAATGGCCGTACTGGAGAATCCGAATCTCTCCTTCTGGCTCGGTGCGATGGGTGTGGCCCATCCGTGGGAAGCGGCGTAGCATCTGAGCCTTCTCGTAGATAGAAGTGACGACGCGTGCGGCCGCTTGGGGATTGTCTTGCGCGATGTAGCGGTAGATGTCTTCAACCCAGACGGCCGCTTCTTCGGTCCATCTCAGCGCTGCCATCGCTGGATCCGCTTGCCCATTGCTTCGTTAGAGACGACGCGCCCGGCCCGTGCATCCGCCAAGCCGCGCTCGACCATGCGCTCGAACGCCAGCTCGCGCAGGATCTCGTCGTAGGACGCATCGTCCGGCTGCGTCTCGATCAACTCTCGAATTCGTTCTTTGGCCGTCATGGTTTCGTACTCCACTGCACTTGTGCCTCTCCCAGTATACCATCCGGCCCCGGCAGAGCCAACACCCACAAGGCGAATCGCCCCGACTATCCGCAAGTCGTGCCTGTGCGTTCGCGCGAAGCGACATGCCCGTCCTGTCATTTCGACCGGAGGCCCGCGGCCGGAGTGGAGAAATCCGGTCACGCACCGCCCGCACTCGCGGAGCCCTTTCTCGGACCCGCCAGAATTCTTCACTTTCTCCTTATCGCACCCCTCTTCTCTGCCGATACCCGCAGATAGGACGGAAGCATACGCGAGGGATTGCATCAAGCCAGTGCCGTCTTACGGGGTGAACAACTCCCGAAGACGCTCGACTCGTACGTGACAAGAGGGAGGTATGCAATGTGCAAACAATACGAGACCACGATCAGGCAAGCCTATATCGAGCTTCGGTCCATCTACATCGGTGCGGCTGCTCTTAGAGATGAACAGTTGAATCCTGGCAGGATCACCGTCTTGCTCGAAGACAACGACACGTTCTCCGTCGAAGGCAACCTGAATACACAGGGCCTTCTTTCCGGTATGGCGAAGCTGTATCACCGACTGAATCTCAAGGACGGCACGAAACTGGTGTTCTCCGTAGGGGACGAGGGAACTATTATCATCCACTCGCCGGCGGAGCCGACGCCCAAGGCTCCAGAAGTCGCCGCGCCGGCGGTTCCCAGGCCACAGAACACCGTGTTCGCCACCAAGCAGCTTAGGCATGTCCACCTTGAAACATTCAGGCCGGAGAATCTGAACATTTGGGAGCCGGAGACAGAAACCGATGTCTACCTCGCGTTCGGTGTGCTTCAAGAGTTCACCGATTTTCAGTATTGCTGTGGTGCAAGCCGAGGTCTGCTCGACAAACTTGGGGCAGACTACAATGAAACCTCCAAGCCCGATGCAATTCTCATTGATCGCACGAGTGACCAGTATCTCATCGCCGAGTGGAAGAAGCATTCCTCAGACTTCAAGACAAACCACAAGCCGGAGGACGTCGACGTGCTCGTCTGCTGGCATGACAACGAGGTCGACCGCACCAAGCTGCCGCCTGTAGTGCTGGCTCTTCATTCCGTCGCCAAGAAGGCGGCTGAGACAGCGCTGGCAGAAGTCGCGTAGGGTATGCGCTGGACACCGATTCCACCCCATCCTACGGCCTGCCTAGGCGACTGTGCGGCTTTGTTGTCGCCCATGCCCGGCGCGCCGTATCTCAGCGGAAATCCGCTTGAGCCTCAAGCAGAATCACGGTAGTTTTCCCAGTTGACGTTAAGAACTGGAACGGATGGAATTGGTCTATGATGGCGCAGAGCCAACAGATTTTTCGTGAAGCCCTGGACTTGTCGCCCATTGACCGCGCGGGATTGGTCGAGCAGATACCGGCGAGCTTTGATTCTCCCGCTCGCGAGAACATCGACGCGGCCTGGGGCAAAGAAGCCGAGGACCGCATCACCGCTTATGAACAGGGGAAGATCGGGTCGTCGGCTGCCAGTGAGGTGTTCCGAGAGATCGAGCGACAGGCACGTGAATGAGGCATGGGATCGGTGGGGTGAACCCCACCCTACGTACGACCGCTCGGGCGGAGCGGGATTGGGGAAGGATGACGGATGAATCGTAGAGAGTTCTTGGTGCGGTCGGGATTGTCGTGTGTGGGGTTGGGCGCGGCGGTGCGGTTTGCCTCGGCGGCCGAAGGCAGCACCTCCAAATCGCCTAATATCATCTATCTGCTGGCGGATCAGTTGCGGTATCAGTCGTGTGGATACGCGGGGGATAAGCAGGCGCGGACGCCGAATATCGACCGGCTGGCGAGCGAGGGGGTGAGTTTCCGCCAAGCGGTTTCGTCGATGCCGGTCTGTGCGGCCTATCGCGCGTCGCTGTTTTCCGGCAAGTACGTGACCAGTACCGGGATGGTCATCAACGAGCTGCGGATGAACCCCAACCAGCGGTGCCTGGGTCACGTGCTGACGCAAGGTGGCTACGACACCGGCTATATCGGCAAGTGGCACCTCTACGCCAACGAGCTGGGCAACCACTTCGACCCGGCCAACTCGTTCGTGCCGCGCGGCCCGCACCGGCTCGGCTTCGACGGCTACTGGGCTGCCTACAACTTCCACCACGATTACTACGGCGCGTACTACCACACCGACTCGCCGGAGAAGATATTCTATGGCGAAGGCGTCTTCGAGCCCGATGCCCAGACCGACATGGCGATCGACTTCATCTCGAAGAAGAAGGACGGCGACAAGCCCCTCTTCCTGATGGTCTCGTACGGGACGCCGCACGATCCGTGGGCCAGGAACAACGTGCCGGCCGAATACCTCGACATGTTCCGAGACGTGGACTTCGAGATGCCGCCGAGCTACTCCGACGAGATGGACCCTTACGGCGACGGCTGGTCCAACATCGAGAAGAGCCCGCGACGGATCAACCAGTGGATGCGCTGCTACTACGCGATGACCGCGAACCTCGACTGGAACATCGGCCGGCTCTTGCAGGCAGTGGACGAAGCGGGCCTGGGCGAGGACACCCTGATCGTCTTCACCTCCGACCACGGCGAGATGTTCGGCGGGCACGGCCGCATGAAGAAGAACATCTTCTACGAAGAGGCCGCCCGCATCCCATTCCTGATGCGGTGGAAGGGCCGCATCCCCGCCGGCAGCGTTTCGGACGTCTGCTTCAACACACCCGACATCACGCCGACGCTCCTGGGCCTGGCCGGACTGGGCGCGCGCATCCCCGAGAGCGTCGAAGGCATGGACCTGAGCCACGCGGCCCAAGGCAGAAGCGGCTCGGAACCAGAGGCGGCGCTGCTCATGAACACCGGCGCCTGCGCCGCCTGGGAGGATGGTCACGAATGGCGGGCGCTGCGCGATGAGCGGTTCACCTATGCGGTCTTTCGCGGAGGCGGCCCGCGGAACCTGCCGCGCAAGGAGGTGCTGTACGACCACGTCGCCGATCCGTACGAGATGAAGGACCTCTCCGGCGACGAGGCGTACCAGGACCAGTTGCAGAAGTACCGCAACATGCTCAAGGCGAAGATGGCGAATCTCAACGACACCTTCCCTGCCTCGACGTGGTATCGCGGCCGCTGGACCGACGGCAACCGCAACATCGTCGCCAGCGCCAAAGGCCCGTTCCCGACGAACGCCTGAGGCATGGTAGGACAGTGACGACAGAGGCGCAAGCGGCGGTCAGCGGCGGATCGATCCTCAGTCGCTGTCGCTCTGCCATATTCGCTTGATCGTCTCTTCCTGGGAATAGCCGATGGGACAGGCCGGGCTCTTCGTGTTGGCGCGATAGCTGCCGAACGTCTCGTTAGGGCACGAAATCATCCGGCTGACCGGCATTTGCAGGTGGATCGTCTCGAACAGGCAGCCCTGGAAGATGACGTCTGGGTCGAAGGCGTGGACTTGGTCCATCAACTTCTTCGCTTCGGTCCAGAAGTTGGGATCGTTCAGCAGGCTCTCGCCGTTCCAGCGGTAGATGGCCCGGCCGATGAACTTGGCACCGATGTTTTCGATCAAGCGGATGTCGTCGACGCGATAGAGATACTGGCGATTGCCCTTGGGCCGGCCCGTGACCACGAAATAGGCCATCGTGACGGACCGGTCCAGGTAGTTCTCCAGCACCTCGCGCGAGATCGTCCCGTCGAAGGTGTACTTGCCGGTGTTCGAGACTGCCAGTGCTACCGAGGCGAGTGCCGCGCGCCCGACGGCAAGCAATGTGACAGCGATCAAAATTGCCCGGGCTGTGTCGGTTCGTTTGCTCATGTGCTTGTCTCCACCTGGTACCAGGAACACAGAGCATAGCACAAGCGCAGGCGCAGCGATAGCCCCCGCGCGGCGACAGGACGGAAGGGCAAGCGACTCCCTGGAAGCTTGTGGCGAGAGATCAGGCCGTCACACTCTGAATCCGTCTCAGGATCACCGGGATTGGCTCGTCATAGTAGGCCGATAGATCCACGCCGTACTTCGCTTTGACCTTCTGGATCAGTTCCGCGCGCCCGCCTGCGAGATAGTGATCCCAGGAGAAGAGGCGACTTTCATCAGAGACGAATGATGTGGCATAGGAAGTACCCAGTATCTCAGACCAGAACTCGTCAACGAAAGGACGAAGGGCTTCAATCTGGTCGTTTGGTGCGAAGCGCGGTATGCCTTTGCCACTTCCGGGCAGGGGAATTGGCTCACCCCTGTCCTTCATTAACTTGACGCGTTCTTCGAACTTTGGTCTTAGGTTGGAGATTGCCTCATCGTGGGTCTTGCCCAGGGCTGAGAGGGCGAAGAACTCCTCTATGGCGGCATAGGGAGTGTGGTCGGCATTCGTGTAACCGGTTTGGATTCTGTAGTTCTCGAACCGTGGCTCAAGTCTCTTGCGATTCCTTGAGAACAGCCGCTTGAAGAATGCCATCATGATCGCGTCCGAAGTTCCTGGGCACAGTGCGAGCCCGCACACCATAAGGTCTCATAGGTTTCGATAGAATTCTAACGCCTCTTCAGCGGCTTGTCGAGCGTCCCGGCGGTCTTCTTTCAGAGCGAAATCAGGATTTGTGTCGAGCCAGTGCAGCACGCCTTGCACGTACTTCTGCAGGTATGCGATGGAGGGCTCCTCGCGGACCTTGCGGCCATCCTGGAGGAAATAGACCGGGCTGGTGTGGGCGAAAACGGACAGGCCGCGTGGGAGGACGCGATTGAGCAGGTCCGGATGGTCCACGACGCGGGCGGCCAGCCAGGCGCTGCCGGTCAGCTCGACGGTGGTCTCGACCTCCAGCTTGTAGATCCCGGCGGCCGGAGGATCGTCGCGCAGGAGCGGGACGGTTTTGTGTCCGACCTTGCGGCCGTTCATGATGATGTCCACGGTGTTGATCGGCAAGATCGAGCGGGCGGTCACGCGCGCCTTGACCTGCCTGGTCCCCTCGAACTCGACCACGTCGCCGGGTTTGCTGCCGGCGACCTCGAACTCCAGGATCGGCCCGTTAGTGACGAAGCCGCGACCGGCCTTGACCGCTTCCAGCCAGGAGGCATAGGTAGCCGGACCGGTGACACGGGCATAAGTGCGGTTGCTGCCCAGCGGGATTTGCTCATCCAACTTGTCGGTCCCGGCGCCGATCGGCAGGCGGAAACCGGCGTTGAGGAACTGGTAGTAGAGGTCCATACTCCGCATGATGGGGAATTCGGCCTGGGAGTAACCTGAATCCTCCCAGGGATTCCAGTGGTTGGGCAACTGCGTCGGGTCACTCCAAGTGATTAGCTCGACGCCGTCGACAAGACCGAGGGCCAGCGCAATGGGCAATTCCTTGCCGGGCAGGGACGCGATGTGCGGCCAGAAGATCGTGCCGCCCTGGGCGCGCGTCGCACGCAGGGCGCGCATCAGGTCCCACTGCGGAAAGGCGCGCCAGTGTTCGAGCGAGCCGCCGCAACGTGGGTAGCCCGGCACCAGCGTCGTTAGGCCCATCAGCGACAGGTGGCCCATCTGCCACTCCTGGATCTCCTGGCCGACGTAGATTTCGCAGCCCGGCGTCGAGTTCGTATCGAGCTTACCGGTGAAGTACGCGTTCGTCGCGATCGGCGCCTCCGTGTCCGGCAGGTACAGCAACGTCAGCGCGTTGAGGTCTTCGGCGCGCATCTGCGGATGCGCCTCCTTCGGCACCGGTAGATGCGCGTGAATGTCACCGTTGGCGTAGCCTTTGCCCGCCATGTCGATCCAGCGCCGCAGGCGGAAGGTCTTCTCGACGGTCCCGTCCGATGTCCCGCCGGCTAGCGTCGCGGTAACAGGCAATGTCTCGAACCCTCGACGGATTTCCAGCGCAGCCCCGCCGGCCGGCACGGCCAGCGAGAACGAGCCATCCACGTAGCACCAGCGTTTGCCCAAGTACTCCACGTGCGCGCCGGTCCCGTCGACATCCACGAACCTGCCGAGCGAATCGGTCACCGCGACGCGTGCCGCCAGAGGCGCGCCGCTGGCATCGTCAACAACGCGCGCCTCCAGCCGCGCTGCTTCGACCCAGCCGGCACCGAAACCGCCAAGCAAAAGGCACAACGCCAAAACCCGACAACCTGCCGCACGCAATGTAGCCATAGCCGACTTCTCCCCTGAAAGAACCCACATTCGGTGCTCTTGAGAACTCCACGCACAACGTCCACCGCGCCAGAATCATACCCGCACGCCTGTCGTCTGCAACGGAAAATGCTTCCGGCCAGTATCAGCATGGGCTAAAGCCCATTCTACCGGGTGCCGGGTACCGGCTATTCGGTCGCTTCGTCGGGACACGTCACGTCCAGTGTGTTGAGGTTCAGCAGGAATTCGGCGCCGATCCGTTCGGTGCCGTCGGTTTGCAGACGGACGTTGGCGCCGCTGGGGCTGAACGTCAGCGTCCGGTCTGGGTTACGGACCGTCATGACGCCGTCGGCCAGCACCAGCTCCTGTTCGTCCGTCGCAAACGTCATGCGCCGCGACAGGTTGAGCTCCCACGCCGTGTCCCAGAAGAACACGAGATCAGGCGCCAACTCGGCATGGAAGAAACGCCGGGAGCTCGAGTTCTGTCCCCAGACCACCAGTCGGCCGCGCGGGCAACGGATTGACAGCGTCTCGTACCAGCGTGGGTATTGCGTGCGGTAGCCTCCCCCTATCCTGCGGGACTGGTCGAACCGCCCGAAAGGGCAGTACACGGCGTTCACCAACTCGTCGAAGTTCATCCCGGCGCTGCGGATGTGCATTCCCGTTTCGGCAGTCGCGACCAGGCCGGCCTGGACAGCGTGATAAGCGCCGCCGGGATATCTCAGCAAAACGACGTACAGGTTCGCACTATCGCCGGGCCGACCGGTGGGGATGAATACCTCTGCCCAGATGCCCTTCAGACTGGGCGAACCGCTCACACCCAGGCCCTCCAGCGACGGACCCAACTGCATCTGAAGCCGACGTCCGATGCGGAGCCAATCCGTGTTCAGTGTCGCCGGGAAGTCCTGCACCAAGGCTGACAGCGCCGGCTCGTCGGCATGGCGCACCCCGGCCAGGAACTCCTCGACGCCCACAGACACGGCCCGCTCCAATTCCACGCGCCGCTCCTGGCCGGACGTGCGGATCAGAGCCGCCAACTCGGCATGACCTTCTTTCGTCAAGGTGTCAAGCCGTTCAATAACCGGATCGCTCTGCCAGGGCTCGCTGATCGCGAAGACGTCGGCGCCGTGGCGCAGCAGGACCTCGACTAGAGGATACAGTCGCTCGGATGTATCGGATTCTATCTTCCGAACGAGCTGCGACAGAAGGGTCCCCTCGTGACTTGCCGCCTCGGGGTCGGCACCGCGCTCCAGCAGAAGCTCACACAACTCAACGGGCGGCGCCTCTTCATCTGCCCGACCAAAGGAAAACGGCGAATCCAGCAGGGCAGCCAACGGAACCCGACCTGCCTGTCCTGCCGCATTCACGTCGGCGCCGTAGTCGATCAGAAGACCCGCGATCTGAGCCATGTCCCGCCAATAGGCCGGCGTTACGTCCCCACCGAATCGCCACCGGAAGAAGTAGCGCGCTTGCGGCCGATGGCGGCAGAGAAGATCGAGCGGCGCCTGTGCCGCACCTGTCGTACTCGTTGCGGTGTTGCCAGCGATTACGCCGCCCCACACTTGCACGAAACTCACGCCGATGTTCCCGACCACCTGAGCACCACTGCTCGCCAGTTGGGGACAGGTGGCCAATAGACGGCGCACTTGGCGTACGTCCCTGTCCCTGATGGCATCCGCCAGCGCCTGGACGTTCGCGCGGGTGGGCGCTGCGAGATTGCGCGGCGCGAGCATTTGCGCGTCGGCGCGAAACTCGATGCGATTGCTCAGCAGCGGCACCGACGGCGTGTGCCGCTCGTCCAGAGTCGCGATGCACCGCTCCTGCTCGTTGCCCAGCGACACCGACTCGACGCGATCCGGCGCGAGCATCACCTGCAAGCCGATCCTGTCGCCGCGCCTGGCGTTCAACAGCACCGACAGGTTCGCCGGCAGGCGCAAGACGCGAGCGAGGCTCTCGTTGCCCAGGCCTGCGGCTCCAATCGGCCCCCTGGACTGCAGGGGTATGACAGGCTGGCCGTTCACCCACCAGCGCGCCAACAGACGACTTCCTCGGGTGGGTAACATCCGCTGGTCGGTCCGAAGCTCGAAGAAGCCGTCCTTCAGGCTCAGCGTGATTGAAGGTCCCTGGGCGCCGGACATAGCGGCCTTGAAGGCAGGCAAGCCTGGAAACGCAGGCTCGAAACCGGCGGCGACGCCGAACGGCTCACCCGGTTTGTACGCCATGAAGTGACCCCAAGGCCAGGCGGACGCCTCGGCCGGACCGAGATGCTGACGCGCCAGCTCCCCGCCGTCGAAGGCGGAGTAGACCTGCACGTACAGGTCCTTGAACCCGCCGAGAGGCAGCAGCGCCGCGTACAGGCAGCCGTCGGCGCAAACGGTCACGGGAGGCGCCGGATAGCCGCTTAGCTCGGGCGCGTGCTCTTGAAAGCCTGCCTCGCTACACGTCCATATCACCGGCCCCAGATGTCGCGCGGTGTAGCGCCCGAATGGAATCGGTCGCGCCGGGCGGTTGGCGTCGGTCCATTGTGCCCGACAGTAGAGCCGTCGCGCCGGTGACAGGTCGCCTCGCTCGATCAGCGCCAGTTGCACTCGCCAACTGTGACCGGCGGAGATCACTTCCAGCGATTCAATCGCTCCAATATCTTCGACAGACGCAATGTGCGCCGGCGGGAGGACCGCGACAGGCTCGGCCGCCGGCGGCAACTCAAGATGGGGCTTGAGCTCCTCCAACACGCTGGCCAGCGCTGACCGAGATTGCTCCTGAACCGCCCCGGCCCAGGCCAGCCAGTACGCGCCCTCTTTCCAGCGCAACACGAGTGCCAGCGGCAGCTCGGCGTGTGCGGCGCGCACCGCTGACCACGACCATGGTTCCTCGATCAAGATATCGTTGACATCGTCCACGCGCACCGGCTGAGCCGACTCTGCCGCCTCGTTCAGCATCCCGGCCAGATGCCGCGCGTCGTTCTTCGAGAACCCTCTCGATACCACGACCAGCGTATCGAGCGTAGCGGTGTCTCCGCGCGCCAGAGCGGTCAGCACGCGCTGGGCAATCTGCCGCGCGCTGGCCCTCGAAGAGTCGATGGGCGTGATCGACTTCTTCCACGGATAGGGCGGAATCGGCTGATAGTTGTCGGCGGTGTAGACCCAGATGTTGGACTCGCGATGCGTGGTGCCGCCGCCCGAGACCGTCGCGCCTGGAGGTTGCTGACGGCCCGGAGCGAACGGAAGCGGAGCGAGCTGGGTCATCAGACTGACCGTGAGCGATCGGATCGTCATCGCGACGCGCTCCTGCGCCCTTTTCTCCGTCTCCTCGGCAGACAGAAAGCGTGCCATAGGCAGTCGCGCCCTCTCCGCCAGTTGCTCAAGAGCGTGGTCGATTCTCTCGAGGACATCCTTTTCAATCCCCTCTCCGTCACGCTCGGGATCGGACCATTGGCGCGGCAGGAAGGCCCTTTTGAAATGGAGGACGAGGCGGTTGTTCCGCTCGATTCTGACCATTTCGAGGAAGGCCTGGGAGGCGGCTTGGCCATATTCCGGGCCCGCGCCGGCCATGCCCTGTTGCAGACACCAGTCGACCGTCTGGATTTGGCGGTCGATGAACTCCTCTTCGATCGCGTCGGGGCGCGGTCCCGTCAACGCGTACCAGAGGTGACATTGCAGCGTGATCCGGTTTTTGTCCGGATACGCTAACACCATCGGGTGGATCGCCTTTTGCAGAAACTCCGGGACGTCCTCCAGCACCTCCGCAAAGACCTCTTCCGGCACGTCGATCCGGCCCACCTTCAGGTATTCCTCCGTCAGCACGTCGAGGAACGCGTCTTGTGCCGGGCGTTCCATCGGATTGCCCGAGGGGGTCAGTGAGCCAAGCACCTGCGAGGCCGCCGCACGCAATCTCGACGCTTGCTGCGCGAGCGTCTCGCCCGCCGGCTCACCCACCTGTTCCAGCGGCGAGCCGCTACGCAGCAGGAGCGAGTCAGCTTCGAACCGTGAGATCGTGTGCAGTTCATGCCAGCGCGCGTAGACGCACGCTCGTTCGAACGCGCACGGCGCCAGCCGGAAGGCCTCTTCGTAAGCCGTCGTCGCGTCGCGAGCGAGGCGCCGCAACTCAGCGCCCTGCTCCTCGGCGGGCCGGCCTCGCGGGTTTGCCGATCGCGAATAGCGCGTGAATACCTCCCGGGCGCAGCGAGCGCGCAGCAAGGCAAAGCGATAGTCCGCGAGGACATAGGCGCCGTCTGCGTCGCGTTGGTCCAGCGCGGCTTTGACGTCGTCCCAATGCCCCTCCAGAAACCGCCGTTCGAGCAGGTCGTGGCACGCCTGGGGCGAGTCCGCCAGGCCGGCCACTCGGGCCAGCAGCGCCTGGCGCTGAGCGTTCGGGTCGCTGGATACCTCGCCGCCGGCCGCCTGCGCGCAGCAGAGCACCACCACCACCAGTAGGAAACCACGTATTCCGTCTCGTGTCTCGACCATGTTGTCCTCTCTTTCTTCGGCCAGCTCGTGTCGCGGGCGTCCGGAGCCCGCGACACGTACGCGTGCCAGAAGTCCGACATTCTCCGGCCATGTGTCTGAGGGCAACTCTATCAGAGCTGATGAAGGCATTCAAGTCCCATCAGCATGGCGTGAAGCGGGACTCGTGAAGCGTGAAGCGTCATCGAAGGCAAACAGCTCCCGCTTCACACTTCACGATCGGGTCCTACCGGCGGCGGACGATCCGGCCGATAATGGTGATCTCTTCGGGGACCTCGCTGCGGTTGCGGCCGGTGTTGAGCCAGGCGATGCACTCCCACTCGAACGGCAAGGCGGATGCCTCCTGGAGCGCTGCGCCGCTGGCATTTGGATCGAAGGGCAACAAGGTGGGACACACTGCCGGGTCGAAGCAAAAATACGTCACGTCAGACGGGACGTCGGCCTCGCTCTGAGGCCACGCCAGTTGCCCGATCATGGTCTGGTAGTGGTAGGCGAAACGGTGATTGGCGATGCCGAAGCTGACCAGACGCACGTCGGCCGGCAACTCGCGGCGCAGGTTCGCGACGATCCCGGTCAGGTCGTTCGCGTTCCGGCTCAGCGCGCCGGTCACCAAACCGCGAAAGAGAAGCCCCTGGAAGACCGCCAGCGCCGCGACCGCGATCAGGGCGCTGCGCGCATGGACACGAAGGGCAGACCAGGCGAGAACACCTGCGATGGCCAGCAGGATCGCGACATAGGCAACCGCTTGAGACAGCGGCGGCGCGATCGCTGCAAGGGACGCGCTGCCGGTATGCCCAGCCAGCGACAGGACGACCGCGAAGCCACCGATCCCCGCCGCGGCGCTGAACATACAGAACCGCCACCAGAAGCGCGGCGCCTCGTGTCGCGGGCATCTTGCCCGCGTGTCTCGAAGGCGTCTCGCCTTCGATTCGAGGGCCGGATGCCCTCGCCACGCGCGGGCGGGGACGCCCGCGACACGAGGGGGTGCGACGAGACGCTCGATCGTCCAGCCCACGATCACAGCGACGCACGCGGACAACGGCATGAAGTAGCGCGGCCGGGCCTCTTGCGCCAGCCACACGGAAGGGAACGTCACCAGAATGCCGACCAGCGCGAAACGCACCTCGGCGGGCGCGGCGCCCATTTGGCGGAAGAGGCGCGGATATGCCAATCCGACCAGAACGACGGTGCCGGGCAAGAGACTCACCCAGACCTCGAGCGGATACAGCGCCAGGTGCGCGAGTAAGCCGTCGGTGCCGTAGCGTATCGCAGAAGTCTGCGTGAGGATGTCGAGGACGGATTGCCAGCCGGTTCGAAGGTAGAGGGGAACGAGCCACAAGCCGACGATTAGCGCGAACGCGCCGATTCCAGCCAGGTAGGACGCGATTGTCAAGCGCCAACTGTCCGCTTTCGACGACGCTTCACGCTTCACGAGGCCCGCTTCACGCCGCTGGACCAGGAGATACACTGTGGTGACAGCCACGAAGTAGACCGGCGCCTGGGGTCCTTTGACGAGCGTCGCGAGAGCAGCCAGGCCGTAACCGACGCTCCAGATCAAAGCCGGCGGCCAGGAGCGCACGAGTCCCGTATGCCACAGGAGCAACGCTCCGCCCAGCAGGAGGGTGTACACCGCTTCGTTCTCGCCGGTCCAGCCGAGCTGGTGTACGAGCCCGAAACTCGCGTACGTCGCGCCGGCTGCGAACGCGCCCAGTCGCGAGAGCGATCGACAGCTATAGCCATAGATCAGCAGCGTCGTCGCGAGAGTCGCAAGGACGCTCGGCAGGCGAATCGCCACCAGGTCGACGCGTCCGCGCGCCCAGCCGACCAGAGCCATCGTCCAAGGGCCGAGTGGAGGACGGTCGAGGAAGGGCTCTCCCTGCTGGCGCGGCACGATCCAGTCTCCCGTTTCGAGCATCTCCGTCGCGACGCGGGCCCAGCGGGACTCTTCGCCGCGGACCGGCAGCGCCGTCAGCATCGAGAAGTAGGCCGCGATGACCAGCGCGACGAGAAACACCACCTCCGGGCGCAGCCAGCAGCTTTGCTTACGCGTGTCGTCCAGAGCCGGACGGTCGCCTTCCATGCGGGGTGCCCCCCTGCCGATTCCGTGACTACTGCGTTCTCACACCAGCGATGGCGTCCCCCTTGCCGATGAGATAGATGTTGGGTCGCGGTGGTGCGGCCATATCGTGCCCCAGGAAGAAGCCGGGGTATGGCGGCTTGTTGTAAACCACGTTCTGCCAGGCGACCGAAAGCCGATATTGCGGATCGTGCATTAGCGTATGGATCCGATGCTCGGTGGGGATCGTCGTGGTGTAGAGACGCAGGGAGCGACCGTCCGGCGCCGTCATCAGCATCTCCTCGCGCCAGTCACCGACCAGGTCCGCCATGACGTTGGGGCCGCGAGGTCCCGACCGAGCGCCGGTTGAGAAGATCGTCTCCAGCCGCCCCTCTTGCCAGTTCCATTTGGAGACGCCTGAGCGGCTGACCAGCTCGCGCAGCAGGTCGCCGTCCCACCAGATGACGAAGCCCGTCGAGCGCGGCGCCGGTCCGACGTCGTTACCGTCGGCATCCCGGATGCCGCCGGGACCGCCCCAGGCTTCATAGCCGCGATGGCGCGGGTCGATGTCGGCTGCGACGCCACCGCCGACATCGATACCGAGACTGTGCTTCCAGATGGTCTCACCGGAGCGCGCATCGCGCATCGCGGCGCCGGGGCTCTGGAACCGCACGGTGTCGTCCTCGTTCTCGTGGACGGTGAAGACCTCCAGGCCGGGCCGGTCGGGATACATGTCGGTGACGTACATCGCGTCGCCGTGCCGCCAGCCGGTGGAGTAGAGGCCTTTGCCGTTGTCATCGACGACCATCGCGTGATAGACGATCTCATCCTTGCCGTCGGCGTCGACATCGGCGACCGAGAGCGAGTGGCCGCCCATACCGGAGTACGGCGAAGCGTCCTCGAAGGGCGGGTAGCTGATCCCGGAGTCGAAAACCCAGCGCTGGGTTAGCGCGCCGTCGCGCCAGTCCCAGGCGGCCATGACGATCCGCCCATACACGCCGCGACACATCACCAGGCTCGGACGCACGCCATCGAGGTAGGCGACGCAGGCGAGAAAGCGGTCGCAACGGTTGCCATAGCTGTCATTGCCGCCGTTGCCTCCGATACCGCCCCAACCGTCGATAGGGTCACGGCTCGGGACGTAATCGACCGTCTTGAGCGCGGCGCCGGTCAGACCGTCGAAGATGGTCAGGTATTCGGGGCCCTTGAGAATGCGGCCGTGAGTGCGGTCGCCCTCATTGAGCGTGCGCCAGTCCTTGTCCTTGTCGCCAATGATCTGGCCTTTGCCATCTTTCGTCCCGTCGGCAGTTTTGCAGGCAAACTCGGCTCGGCCGTCTCCGTCGAGGTCGTAGACCATGAACTGGGTATAGTGTTCTCCCTCGCGAATGTTGATGCCCAGGTCGATGCGCCACAAGTGCGTGCCGTCGAGCTTGTAGGCGTCGAACACAGGCGTCCCGGTGATACCGGCAAACGAGTTGTCCTGCCCACGCGAGGCTTGGTGCAGGATGATTTCGTACTCGCCGTCACCGTCGAGGTCGGCTACGGAGGCGTCGCCGGGCCGGTATCGCTCGATCGGCTGGATCGGGATTTCGAGGTAGTCGTCGTTCCAGACGCGAACCGGCTTTGAGCCGGCCAATTCCTGACCATCCCGGACCGGACGGACGAAATACTCGAGGGCCGCGTTGGGGTCAGCGTCGCGATCCAGGAGGTTGGTTGCGCCGGTCAGCGGCACGACGTTGACTTTGGTCGGCGCGCCGCCGTTGCTGGTGCGATAAACGTTGAACGCGAGGCCCTCGGGGTCGGTGCCGAACAGCCGCCAGCCGACGTAGACCCCGTCGGCCTGTTTGACAGCGACAACTCCACGCGTGAGATTCTCCATCTGACGTTGAGCCGATACAGGTGCGACCTTCCCCAGCAATAATGTGGCGATGACAGCGGTGCAAATCGAGCTGCGAATCATGATACTGGCTCCAACAAAGCGTGATACTAGCCGGGCAGCGATCCTGCCTCCAACCGGCCCCCAAGCCTGAGAGGTCAGGCGGACACGAGTTTACCACGCCGCGGCCCGCCTTGACAGCGACATCTTCCAAACCGCCGAGAACCGTTTCGAGCCCCCGGCGGTTCTGGTATAATGGCTCCTCGCGTCGGCTCCGCCATGTGCGGCGGGGACCGTAGGGGCGAATAATCATCCGCCCACTTCAGAAACGGGTTTTGGGTATCGTATGGGTCTACCGGTAGTCACCATCGTGGGCCGGCCGAACGTGGGCAAGAGCAGCCTGCTCAACGCGCTGGCTGGAGAAATGATTAGCATCGTCGAGCCGACCGCAGGCGTGACGCGCGATCGGGTCAGCACGTTCATCGGGCGCCCCGCGCCCGGCGGCGAAGGCGAGCGCTATTTCGAACTGGTCGATACCGGCGGCTATGGCATCGTCGATTCCGACGAGCTCAGCGCCCACATCGAGGGCCAGATCTTCCAGGCCATCGAAGCGGCGGACCTGATCGTCTTCATGGTCGATATCCGCGACGGGCTGACGCTGCTCGACGAGAAGATCGCGCAACTGCTGCGCCGGGGCAATCTGGACGTCATCGGGGTCGCGCATAAGGCCGATAGCGCCAAGATGTTCCCGACCGCCGGCGAGTTTACCCGGCTGGGCTTTGGCGAGTTCCTCTGCGTCTCGGCGGAGAACAACCTCAACAAGTCTGTGCTGCTGGATCGCATCTTCGAGCGCCTGGCCGACAAGGAGTCGGGCGCCCCGCCGGAACCGGTTATGAAGATCGCGATGGTCGGCAAGCGCAACGCCGGCAAAAGCTCGATGGTCAACGCCATTGCCGGCGTCGAGCGGGTGATCGTCAGCGAGGTGCCAGGCACGACGCGCGACTCGGTGGACGTGCGCATCGAAAAGGACGGCAAGACGCTCATCGTGATCGACACCGCCGGCGTGCGCAAGCGCGGCAAGATGGCCGACAGCATCGAGTTCTACAGCAGCGTGCGCGTCTTTCGCTCGATCCAGCGGGCCGACGTCGTCTGGTTCCTGGTCGATGCGACGGTCCCGCTGTCGCAGGTGGACAAGAAGCTGGCCAGGCAGATCGCGGAGGAATACCGGGCCTGCATCATCGTGGTCAACAAGTGGGACCTCGCCAAGGACATCGCGGCCACCGGCGATTACGAGGACTACCTGACCGCCAAGCTGCCCGTGCTCAAGTATGCGCCGATCGCGTTCACGACCGCCACCGCCGGTAAGAACGTCCAGGCGGTGCTCGACCTCTCAGCGGAGCTGTTCAAGCAGGCCAACCTGCGCGTCGGCACCGGTCGGCTCAACAAGGCCTTCGAGACGATCCGCAACGAGCGCAGCGGCGCCAAGCGCACCAAAACCACCTGGCCTCGGGTCTACTATGCCACGCAGATTGCCACGAATCCCGTCACGATCCTGATGTTCGTCAACAATCCCAAGCTCTTCGACGAGAACTACTTGCGGTACGTCGCCAACCGGCTCCAGACGCTGCTGCCGGTCGCCGAGGTGCCGATTCGCCTGTTCGTACGCTCCCACCGCAGCGAAGGCTCCAAACGAAAAGCCCGCGCCGCCAGACGCTGAGCCGTCCGTAGCGGCCCGGCCCCGACGCGCAGCGGGATCAGGCGTTTCTACCGGCATGCTTGGCCCGGCCGCCCTTGAAACGCATCCACCCCGCGAAAGAGCGCCGGACATCTCTAATTCCTTAGGCGGCAGGTGTTTAGAATTCATACAACAAATCTCATATTTCCTTATATTTCCGTTGACATAAAGATATGGTCAATGTACCATATACCTGACGTTCACGACGCGATGCGTCGCTCGATTGACACCTTCAGGCGGAAGGACGGAGCATGGCGACGAAGACGACCCGCTGCTGTTTCAACTGCGTGTTCGCATGTTTCGACTACGAGCACGCCGCCCAGTGCGTGGCGGCCGGACTGCTGAACCTGCCGGCGTGCGCGAACCACCCGAAGTCGTTCGGGCGGATGCGCCGTACGCCCGCCGGCGGGATCTGCCCGAACTACCGGCCCCGCCCTGGCCAGCCGGAAGGCGAGGTCCGCCTGATCGCGCTGGGCGACGGATACTGTGCCCACGTCGACGCCGCCGATTACGAGTGGCTCAGTCAGTGGAAATGGCGCATGCAGGGCGGCTACGCCGTGCGCTACGAGAAGAAGAAGCTGATCTACATGCACCGCCAGATCATGGACCCGCCCCAGGGCAAGGTCGTCGATCAC
>JAFGLV010000017.1 GCA_016927855.1 Sedimentisphaerales bacterium | reverse complement strand
TCATGGTCTAACCGCCTGTTATGGATCGCGCAAGTCTTTTTTGTGAGATTCTCTCAATCTTCTTCAAAAAAACTGTGAACGGTTACCTCCACGATTGCCTGCGGCGCGACCGGCGGGCCGTACCCCTGCCCTTCACCGAGCGACTGAGCGTTGTCCGGCTCATCCTGGTGCATCCAGCCAACGATGATCCGATCGTCCAGACGCGCCAGCGCCAACGCGTTCTGCGCGCAGATCACCGGCATGTTCGCCTCACGCAACTGCCGAAGCTGCTCCTCGGTGGGACCCCGCCACAGACCGACGTAGAGGTTGATCCCCGCCTGGCGATAGCGCGGCGCGTTGGCGGGGTTCTGCAGCCAGACCGCAATCGGAAAGAAATCCTCCTGCTGGAAGGGGCCGCGCGGCCACCTCTGGGCCCAGGAGACCGCTTCCGTCGCCCACGCGTGCGTGACCAGAACCAGTGCAATCAACACCCACGCGGCAGGAACGCTTCTGTGCCTCATCTCGATGTCACCTCCCGGCTCGCAGCTCAGAGGATGGGCTTTAGCCCATGGGGTTCGCTGATACGGATTAGAGAAGATTCGCGGGCTCTATCCTACGGGGGCCAAACGGGTCTGTCAAATCGCGGCCAGCGTTCAACGGTTGCGCCGCCCGTCTCGTCAAGCGGTTGTGTCAGGCGGCACCGCTGCACGTCGGACCCAACCGAAACACGCCGCGCAACCGCAGCCGACCCACGTGCTTGCAGTGGCGTCGCAAGACGCTATCTACCCGGCGCGGGTCGTCCCGTGGCGGGCCGATCAGTAGGGACCGTAGGGTCCGCCTCCACCGCGGCCGTCTCCCATGCCTATCCGGCTCCGAGCGGTGAAGGATCGGAACGGCTGATGGTCCTTGTTGCGCTCGCCCATGATCTGCTGATACGCTTGCTGGAGATCGCTCGGCCAGTTTCGCTGGCTGACGGGCATCCGCTCGATCGTCGCTCCGTCGCTGGTATAAAGCATCTCATGATAGGGTCGCAACTGCAGGTTGGGCGGGCTGCCCAGATCGCCGGCTTCCACAAGATCGACGAGCATCGCGCCGGTGCCGTAATCGACCATCTCCGGGGTCGTCGGGTCTTCCGGCTCGGTCACCTGGTAGTCCATGGCGCGCGGATCGAGCAGCGCCGCGGCCCGGCCGGCGGTAGGCGTGATCCGATCGCCCAGTCGGGACATTCGGTCGTCGGTTTCCTTCTTCTTCTTCGGCGGCTCCATTTCCCGGCCGATCACCTCGCCCGGCCGCACGTCGAAGTCTTGCGTGTACCAATACCCCAACGCATACCGCGCCACCTCCACGGTGGCGACCCTGGCCCGTTCCTCAACGCCCTTGGCGAAGAAGTAGGTCCGACGGGGAATAGAAACCGCACGCGTCACCTCCGAGAACCGGCTCCACAGGATCGCCTGGTCGTTCTTGTCCATGTCCCGCTCGACCAGTTCGTTCGTGCCGGCGACCGGGTTGAACACGCCCAGACGGATACGGTAGCGATAGGTCTGGCCGGGGTCGGCGGTGTCGTCGAACGCCCAGAACAACAACGGTTCATCCAGTTTCGACAGATCGGTGTTGAGCCGGATGAGGGCCTCGGCGAAGTCCAGGTAAGCCTCGTCCGTCGAGACAACTTCCCGCATCAGGCCGCCCTCACCCGGGCGCCCGCCGGGGGTGCCGTAAGGGTCTGTATTGGTTCCGGCCGCCCCGCGAGTGGTGCCGCGCCGTGTGCCGGTCCTTGGGTCGGTGGTCGTGCCGGTCCGTCCCGAGCGATCGCGTGCGCCGCCCCGCCGGTCGCCGCCATAAGCGCCGGTGTCCCCGTAGGCGCCACCGCCGCGCCGGTCTCTGGTGGTCGTACGCGTGTCGCCCACCCCGGTGGTCGTGCCGCCACGGCGTCCCGTGGTCGTCGTGGTCGACTCCTGCTGGCTTTGCCGCTCTTCGCGCTCCTGGCGCTTCTGTTCCATCTCGACTTTGCGCTGGAGGGTCTTGAACTTGTCATAGAAGCTCGGCGGGAACCATTCTTCTTCCGCCGACGCGATCTGGTAGGCCTCCGGTTGCAGCAGCGCCATGGTCACGGGCTTACTGTTGAACTGCATCAGGCGCACTTTGACGCCGCCCGGCGGCAGGTCCTGGACCCTCTCGATCGGGGTGAACAACTCGCGAAACTGCTCGATCCGGCTGCGCGGCACCGCCTGCCAGTCGCTCCAGGTCCCGTCGTCCAACTGCCTCTGCCTTTGAAGCTGCACCGCGGCGAATTTCGGCACCGCCAAGCAGGGATCGCGCCACTCGCGCTTCTCCACTTCCGTGCCGGCAAAATACGCACGGAACTGGCGATACAGCTCGACGACGTCGAACTTCGCTTCGACCGTCACGAGGTCGAGGTCGTTAGGTTCCGTCTGCGTCTGGCTGTAGCCCATCGTCGACGAGACGTCCCCTACCGGGACGTAGGCCGCCGCACGGATGTGATTGACCGCCACGTCCGTGACCGGACCGATCAGAGGCAGCGCATACCGCCGGCCGTCGATAGAGCGATCCAGCCGGACGGGAACGACGCCGGGATCCAGAAACGACAGAGGATCCTCGAACAGACTCATGAAGCTCTCCGGCGCTGGACGTGACGCGAAGACGTTCGCCACCACCGGATTGTTCGGCTCGATCGGCCCGCGCACCAGCGAGGGAGGCTGCTTCTTCGGTCGCTCGTCTTGGCTGACGTTGGCCAGCGCGTTTCTGAGCTCATCGGCCTTCTCACTGACGTAGGCGTCAATGCGCCCGGGGTCGAGCGTCTTGCCATCGTAGGTGACCGCGTTAGGTCTGAAGATCACGCCCGTAAAGAAGAAATACGCACAGACCGGCGCCACCAGAATGAGCACGATCTTCTCCACGTGGCTTTCACAGAACCGTCCGATTTTCCCTAACAACTCTCGCATAGCTGTATCCCGATGTCTGAGTGCTCGTCTGGATCCTAAAACGCTGGTTCCTCGCCGGTGCCTGCGAGTTCGTCCTTGACCTGTCGGGGCTTGATCTCCTCGAAGGCGGGGACCCGAGGCAGGACGTATTCGCAGATAAGCTGCAGGTCCACCGCCGGGTGCGGCCCATAGCGATAGCTCTGGTGATTGATGTCCACCGGATCGATCGGCGTCATATTGGTCTCCAGGACCGTGATTTGATTGTGCTCGAAGGTCTGCTCGGGCTGGGTCCCGTCGAAGCCGTAGAACCTATGTTCCTTGGCGCTGCACAACTGGCGGATGAACGGCAAGACCTGCGCCTCGTCGACCACCACCCGGACCTCGAACTGGATGACGTCGATCCCTTTCGCCTCGTCGGTGAACCGGCCGGTGCAGGGCGTGGTCAGAGCATCCATCGTCGTCTTGACATAGGCGGGATACTCTTCCTGCCGGCGGCGCCGCGCGCGACGGGCGCCGGACGTCACGCCGGCCTGCTGGAGCTGAAAGCCCACGTTCATCAACCGCTTGACGGGCGAGGCCAGGACGTTGGGCGAGTTTTCGTTCATCGTGCGAATGGTCGTGATCACATCCTCGACGACCCAGTAGCCCAACTGCCAGAACCAGCACTCCTTGTAGGCCTCATTCGGGTCCTCCAGTTTCCATTCCGCCCATCGGCCGTAGCCGGCCACCGCGGCGGGACTCGCGTAGACTTTGGCGGCGCGGGCTTTGCTCGTGCAAATTTCCTCGAAGATGCCGCGTTCGACTTCGCCCATCTCCTGGAAGGACCATTGCATGCCGACGCGTCCGGCGCCTCCGTAGGGCCCTCCCCCGCCGTAGGTACGCGCCATGCGACCGCCCATGCCGATCGTCGGAGCGCTGGCTAGGGCCGCCTGAATCTCACCGTCCGTAGGGCGAACGCCCGCCTGCAACCCGGCGATCATCGTCTCAACCCCTTGGCGGTAGCGCTGGCCGAATTGCTCGAAGAGCCACACGTACGTCTCATTCGTGTCACGGAAGAGGTCATATTGCAGCAGCTCGCGGTAGACCGTCTGCGCCATGATCTGGTCGATCTGGTTGACGTCCTCGGTGTAGGCGCCAATGTAGTCCTCCATCGCCGCGGCGCCGCCCGCGTCGCGGAGCTGGCGCGTCAGCGAGGTAATGTCCTTGCCCACGGCGACGCTGTTGCGCTCGACGGTCTCGCGCAGCCGGCTGCTGAGCAAGCGGGTGGGAATGAACAGCAGCACCGCCACGACCGCGATGATGATCGGCACCAGCAGGCCCAGGTTGTTCTTGAGGAAGCTGAGCTTCTTGAGGATTTCCGCTACGTTGATATCCGGTTTCTTCATGTCGCCATGCCTCGGTTTAGAACTGCTTGGGTCAATACGCGCGCATCATGGTCGCGGGGACGGGAGCCGCCGGCATCTCCGGGGCGTTGTTCCACTTGAGCTTGAAGCTCAGGTCGAACCAGTGGTCTCGTTCGTTCACCACGGGGTTGCCCAGTTGATCGATCATCGGCTTGTTGGCGCCGTCCAGCCGGGGTTCGGCGGTGATGACCTCGCGTGTGATCGGGTCCACGAGCACGTTCTGGACCTGCGTCGGCGCGGCCAGGCCGGCCACCAATGCGGTCGCCGCGGCCGCCGCCCGGCGCTCTTCCTCGGGCGCCGGCGCCACATCGCCTACGCCCAGCGGGACCTCCGGTCCCATGTCCACCACGTACTTGCGCAGACGGAAGTGTTTGCCCGGCTGGGCACTGTACAGCTCGTAAGGGCTGTTCGCATCGCCGGGCCCTTGCAGATGGAGCAGACGCGTGATGACGCCCCACTCGCTCGGTTTGGTCTCCACGTTCGGCGGATGCAGCAAGGCCAGCACGTCTTTGTACGGGCTATAGCCGACCATCGTGACGACGAAGCCGGAGTCCTTTTGCACGACCTCGGTCGGCTGGGCGCCGCCACGGTACGTGTCGTACGCGCGGGTATCGAAGGCGCTGGGGCCGCCGTAGGGTCCGCCGCCCCGCCCGTCGTCGGTGCCCATGGCCGACTGGGCCGCCTGCATGGCGGCTTGCTTACGCGTGAAGGCGCTTTCGCCGAACTCGGCACCTTCGATGTCCTCGGCAAAGTAGATCGAGACGTGTGTCAGGAAGATCTGCTTTCTCTCGGGCCGGGGGATCTGCTTGACGGCCGCCACATTGGCGGCGGCGTAGGCCTCATAAAGCTCGCGTTGGCTGGGATTGTTCTGCGCATTCGGCAAGGCCGAGACGACGAGGTCGTAGATTTCCGGGATCACTTCGCGATACTTGAACTGCTCGAATTGTTTCTGGGCGCGCTCCTGGAGGAGGGTCTTCTGGCTTTCGATATCGCTGGCGCTGTCGATGATCGCCCGTGCTCGATTGGCCACCTGGCGGTTGGCCATCAGCGTACTCTGGTTGCGGGCATAGCTGATATGGTCGAGCCCGACGCGACCCAGGCACATGGCCGAGACCGCAAAGAGCATGACCGCGGCACCGATGAAGTACTTCGTCTTGCTCGCCCACGCCATCGAGCGGGCCACGCTGGTCGGCAGCAGGTTGCTTTCGATCCGCGCCAGGCCCAGGCCCTGGAGCCCGAGGCCGTACACGACGCCGAAGTCCGCCACCCCCTCGTGGAATTTCGCGGTCGACAGACCCGGCGCGACTGCGACCCGCTTGAATCCGTCCGGCTTCTCCACCGGGATCTGCAGGCTCTGGGAAAGGTACTTGAGCAGGCCTCTGAGTTTCGTGCCGCCGCCCAAAGCGACGATCCGCGCGAGCTTCACGTCGGGGTTGGAGTTCGTATAGAACCCCAGCGATCGCTGGACCTCCCCGGTCCAATCCGTGAAAACTGGCCTCATGGCCTGGAAGATCTGCCGGGCGTACTTGCTCACCGGGGCGGTGCGTTTGAGCTTTTCGGCCTTCTCGAAGTTGAGCTTGAACGTCTCGGCGATGGCCTGAGTGAAGGCGTTGCCGCCCATCATGATGCAGCGTTGCCACACGCCCGACTGCGTGCACACCACCAGATCGGTGCTGTCGGCGCCGACGTTGATCACGACCGTCGCCTTCGAGTCCGACCGCACCAGTTCGGGCCGATCGTACAGCAGATAGTTGTACAGCGCCATCGGCGCCATCTGCACGTAGCTGACGACCAGGTCCTCCCGCTCGAAATGCTCCACCGCCGACTCGACCACCTCGTTCTTGATCGCGAAGATCCCGACCTTCTGCTCGGAATCCTCCGGCCCGCTCATCATGGTGTAGTCCCATTGGACCTCGTTCATGTCGAACGGAATCTGCTGGGCGGCCTCGAACTTGATAATCTCCGGCAGGCGCTTCGCCTCGACCGGCGGCAGCGTCACGAACCGTGCGAAGCTGTTCTGGCTGGGCACCGAGACAATCAGCGGATCGTAGCTGACGTCGTTGCGCTGCACGAACTGCCGCAGGCTGATCGCGATCAACTCGTCCCGTTCCGCGGCGCTGATCCCACTGCTCGAAAGGACCTTGCCGTGCGGAATATTGTCGAAACCAATGACCTGGACCGCATCCCCCACCGCCACTAAGTGCAGTGCCTTCAGGGAGTTATTGCCCAAATCGACCGCCCAAATCGCATCCGATGCTGCCATGCGAAACCTCCCGCCTATCGGTTTGCGTAACTACCGTTGGTCTTGTAAACAGCTCTCAACAAACCTACATTATAGCATATGATGAAAGAATTCGCCATCTTAACACTGGGCTGCAAGGTCAACCAATACGAAAGCCAGCAGGTTCGCCAATGGCTCGAACGGCACGGCCTGACGCAGGTCGACATCGCCGCGTCCCCTGATGTAGTCGTGGTCAACACCTGCTGCGTTACACACACCGCCTCGGCCAAGAGCCGACACCTCATCGCGCAGGCCCAGCGACATCATCCCGACGCGATCATCGTGTGCGGCTGCCTGCCGGCCGTGGACACCGATGAACTCGAAATCGCCGGGGAGAACGTCCATGTTGTGAAGGATCGAACCGACCTTACCACCACCCTGAACCTCTTGGCAGGCGTCAAATCAACCACCCCAGAGTCAGAAACACCCAGGCATCCCAGAGATACCCGTATTAAAGCAGACTTCGACCTCAAAGTCAAGCCAAAACAAGACTTAGATTCGAGCGTCGAACTCGCTCCCCTCACGTGCTTTCCGGGCCGTACCCGCGCCTTTCTCAAAATCCAGGATGGCTGCGACTCCTTTTGCTCGTATTGTATTATACCCCTGGCCCGGCCGCGTGTTCACAGTCGCGGTGCCGCCGAAATCCTGGCCGAAGCGGAGGCCCTCATCGCCGCCGGCCACAAGGAAATCGTCATAACCGGCGTCCACATCGGCGCTTATGGTCATGCCAGCGTCCGCCGCCGCGACGCGAACTCCGAGAACGCCCACCTGCCCGCCCTGCTGGCTGACCTGGCGCAGGTCCCTGGCTTGGCCCGCATCCGCCTGAGCTCGCTCGACCCGGCCGATGTCACCACCGACCTGCTCGACGTCTGCGCCGCCAACCGCAACATCATGCCTCACCTGCACTTGTCACTCCAATCGGGCTCCGACGCCGTGCTGCGCCGCATGGGCAGGCCCTACACCGCCGACGAATTCCGTGCCAAAGTCGAACTCATCCGCTCGCGTTTGGACCGCCCTGCCCTGACGACCGATATTATCGTCGGTTTCCCCGGTGAGACGGACGCCGATTTCGAGCAGACGTTCGCGCTGGCGCGCGACGTCGGCTTCGCGAAGACGCACGTCTTCGCCTTTTCGCCACGTAAAGGCACCGCCGCCGCCAGGATGGCGGACAAGGTCCCATCTCAAGTTGCGAAAGAGCGGTCCAGGACCCTCCGCGCCCTGGACCAACAGCTCCAAATCCGTTTCCGCGCCCAGTTCCTCGGCGAGACCGCCCAAGTCCTCATCGAGACCACCGACCCGGCCGCGAGCGGCCGGGCTGAGCGCTACTTCCCCGTCCACGTCGCGTCGAACGGTCCCCTCAAGCCCGATAAGAACGACCTTGTCACTGTCACGCTCATCGAGAACACCCCTACCGGTGTCCTCGGCGAGCTTGTCACCCAATAGACGCAACCCGGCCATCCCTGATTCAGGAAGACGCTTGCTCGTAGTGTGCCCGTAAGGGCATATCATGTGGCCCAGCCGCCCTCGGCTGGGAAATGAAGGGGAGGCCTCAGCTTAGGCTGAGGCGACAAACAACTCACCCCCGACGGCGGGGATGCCACATGAGACGTCACCGCAAGCCCGCCGTCCTGCGCCGCGCTTTACGCCACCGACCGCTTCCGGTACAATCAGGCTATGGACGAACTTGCTGCTGCCAAGATTGACAAGACTGCGTTCTCGACGGGCTCGCTGCTGGCGCCATCGGACGAGAAGGCCTACTGGCTCTCGAAAACCCCCGAGGAGCGTTTGCAGGCCGTGGAGCTGATGCGACAGATCGTCCATGGCTACGATCCATCTACCACCCGACTTCAAAGAGTTTTTGAGACTGCTCAACGCCCACATCAGCCTCAAACACCTCAAGCTCAACAAGCAGGCCTCCGGCCGCCACCAGGACCTGGCCGACCTGGAGAAGCTGCCATAGCGAGACATCGATTTCGACCATAGTGCCTGATGAAACCCTTTGCCCCGCTGGCACACCGAAGCTACAATAGGAGTGCGACCGTGGAAGTGACCACACGGAGGGCTGCGAAATGGTCCGGCTACCGGCAATTCGACTGAATCGCAACAAGCTCAAGAAGGCCGCTTTGATAGGTAGCGCCGTCTTGGCTGTGCTCGCACTGTTGACAGCTCTTGCCTGCTGGTTCTTCGGCATCCGCTCCAGGCAGGATATCATCGGCTACAGCGAGATGCTGCGCGGCCGCTTTCATCCGATATGGAAGGACCTGGCGCTACGGCGAATCAAGAAAGGCGACGACCTCGACGAGCTCGTCGCCAGGCACGAGCCGCTCAGACGTGAGGAGTGGCCGCCGTTCGTGATGCTTCGCTACAACGAAGTCGGCTCGTTCGACGGGCTGGCGGTCGCGGCCAAAGACGGCAAGTTGATCTTCGCCAGCGTCGGCAGTTGTTGCTGGGAGCATACCTTCTTCGACACGCCGCAAGAGAGAGAGACGCTTGACGAGGCCTACCGCGCGTGGTTGCAGCAAAGTCTGTTGGAGAGCGCGGCCTATCGCATCCATCTCGCTGTCGAGACCGGAAATGACGTCTTCCTGGCTGAAGACGTCGAGCGTTCCTGGGTGACCGCTGACCCCAACGACACTGAAGAGTTGCTGAAGCGCGCGACGGCGACGCTTGGAGCTGAAGCCGTGCAGAAGTACATCATGGCTTACGGAGCAGAAGCCGTTCGTCCATCGCCGAAGCTGCAATTGACCGTCGAGGTCACGGAGGTCATCAGCGGCGATCTGACACCGGGAACAACGCTGACCTTCCCCGGCGAGCAATGTCTCGAAGTTAACTTGGACGAACCCCAAACGGTCTTTCTGCACCTGCCCGACTCCCGCATGCTCTTCCCCTTCACCCAGGGTGGCGACATCTACCTGACCGTCTCCAGGAAGGCCCTCGACTGGTACCACTCGCTAAGCGCCGAACAGATCGAAGCCCTCAAGACCCGCTACCTGGCCCGACGGGCACTGTACATGAAGCAATTGGGCCAAGTGGAGTAAATCATGAAGAAGAAACGGTTTTGGCGAGACTGGACCTTGAACCAGAAGATCCTCTTCAGCACCCTGGTTGCTGTTGCCATCCCAGCAGCGGTTGCAGTGGTGGGCCTCTTCCCGCGAAGCGAGAAGCCTTCCGTCACACTCCGAGGGGACGGGACTGCCATAGGTGACAGTCCGACGGTGTTCGTGGCCAAGAGACAGGGGATAGACAGCGAGTTGTTGCTGTCGCGCACGCTCGAACTGGCCGAGGACAAAGGCGGGCTGGAGATCGAACTGGAACATGCCAGAAGAGAACGCGACAAGGCGATCAAGCGCGTCGAAGAACTCGAAGCCCAAGGCGATCGCCCAGACGCCGAGAAGGCCCTCCGGGAACTCCGTGAGAGTGGCGACATGACCGGCCTACAACGGCTGCTCATTGAGGAGAGGGACAGGCATAGAGACGCCCTAGTCCAACGCAACCGCGAAATCGCGGCCGTCGCTTACTTGCGGGGTGACATAGACGTGTCAGAAGAGGCATGCAACGAAATCCTGCGACTTGATCCCAACAGTCTGTACGCAATGAATCACAAAGGAAACATTCAGCGGCTACGTGGCCAACTGGATGAAGCCGCGGACTCCTATGCTCGCGTCATCAAGATGGCGAACGATCAGGAAAATGAGCAATGGAAGGCAATCTCGCTAAGCAACCTCGGGCCGATTTGCCGAGCACGCGGCGCGCTCATCGAGGCCGAGGCGCTGCACAGGGAGGCGCTCCAAATCTATGAGAAGCTGGGGCAGCGCGAAGGCGTCGCCAGCGAATACGCCAGCCTTGCCCTCATCTACGAGATACGCGGTGACCTCGACCAGGCCGAAAAGATGCTCAGGATGGCCCTCCAGATTAATGGGAGCCTGGGACGAGCCGAAGAAATGGCGATCAACTACGGGAACCTTGGTCCAATCTTCCGGACACGCGGCGATCTCGATCAGGCCGAGCAGATGCTCAAGAAGGCTCTCGAAATCAACGAGAAGCTGGGCCGACTCAAAGGTATAGCGCATGACTACGGCAATCTTGGCTTGGTGTACCAAACACGCGGTGACCTGGACCAGGCTGAGCAGTTGCACAGGAAATCCCTCCAAATCTTTCAGAAACTTGGCCAACTCCAAGGCATGGCTGGCAACTACGGCAACCTCGGCCTGATCTACCGAACACGCGGAGACCTCGTTCAGGCCGAGAAGATGCTCCACAAAGCCCTCGAAATTGAGGAGAAGCTCGGAAGACTTGAGGGCGTGGCCATCAACTGCGGGAATCTGGGTCTGGTCTATCAAGCACGCGGCGACTTCTACCGAGCCGAAGAGATGCACAATAAAGCACTTGATATCGATGAAAAACTCGGGCGGCTCGAAGGTATGGCCAATCACTGCGGCAATCTCGGTCTCATATATGAGGCACGCGGCGACCTCGACGGGGCTGAGACGATGCACAACAGGGCCCTCGAAATCAACGAGAGGCTCGGACGATCCGAAGGCATTGCGGACAACTATGGCAACCTCGGTATGATCTACGAAGCGCGCGGCGACCCCGACAAGGCTGAATGGATGCTCGCCAAGGCCCTCGAAATCAACCAGAGGCTCGGACGACTCGAAGGCGTCGCCAACGACTACGGCAACCTCGGCCTTGTCTACAAGACGCGCGGCGACTTCGACACGGCCGAAGGAATGCTCACCAAGGCCCTTGAGGTCAACCAGAAGCTCGGGCGCCCTGAAGGCATCGCCAATCAGTACGCCAACCTCGGCGCGCTCTGTCAAGCCCGCGGTGACGTGCCAAAGGCGCGCGAGTACGGGACCAAAGCTATCGAGTTGTATCAGAAGATCGGGATGCCCCATATGGTCGCCAAGGTCCAAAGCTGGGCTGACGGGCTTCCGGCGGAGCAGGAGTGACGGAGGTGAGGGCATTGTAGGGGCAGGTCCCCGTGCCTGCCCTGATCGTGATCCCGGTACGCCGGGATCGGGCAACCACAGGGGGTTGCCCCTACGGGGCCCACGGGATGGGGGCCGCGGCGGAATGGGTGACATGTGATCGGTGTTCAATGTGCGGCGGGATGCGATGACGTACGATCCGAAACAACATCATCGGCGGTCGATTCGCTGGTTCGCGTATGATTACACCCAGGCGGGCGCGTATTTCGTCACCGTGTGCACCCAAGGGTGGTTGTGTCTGTTCGGCGACGTGTCGGGTGACAGCGTGCGGTTGAACGATGCCGGACGGATGGTGCAGGACGCCTGGGACGAATTGGCCGGGCATTATGCGGGGGTGCAGACCGATGCGTTTGTTGTGATGCCCAACCACATCCATGGCATTATCCTGTTGGACCCGGTAAGGGCAGGTCCCTGTGCCTGCCCTAACCGTGCCTGCCCTGACGGTGATCCCGGCGTGCCGGGATCGGGCAACCACGGGGGGTTGCCCCAACCAGGTCCGTGTCCGGCATTGGCGTTGGGCGATGTGGTGGGGCGTTTCAAGTCCCTGACGACCGCACGTTACATTCGCGAGGTCAAACACAGCGGGTGGCCGGCATTCGCCGGCCGGCTGTAGGAACGCAACTACTTCGAGCACGTCATCCGCAGCGAAGGGTCGTTGAGCCGCATCCGACGATACATTAGCGACAACCCGATGAATTGGGCATACGACGGCGACAATCCGGATGTCCGCTTGACACGTCCGCCAGATGCGGGCGAATGAGGATTCGCCCCTACGACGATGGCGACATGTCTGCCAGCTCAATATCGTGCGGTTGTCGTAGGGGGCAGGTCCCTGTGCCTGCCCTAACATGATCCCGGCGTGCCGGGATCGGGCAACCACAGGGGGTTGCCCCTACCAAGGGAGCGCGCCATGCATTGTCGCTTTGCAGTATTCCGGCGTGCGAACGCTTGTCCTACGCCTTCACGCCGCAGAGGTGGATGGGCAGGTGCCTGGCGTAGCGGAGGAAGTCGGCGTCGGTGGTGAGGATTTGCAGGTATCGACCAGAACCCTCATCGCTTGCGGGCCTTCTTGTAGTCGTAGGACGAATCGAAGTCGATCTTCCCGGCGAGTTTGAGGACGCCAAGCTGCTTGCGCCGAGCCACGTATTCCTGCAGGGCCGACGTGACCGCTTCCTTCTTCGTCTTATGCCCGCCCACCGCTTGGGCCTGCTGAATGAGTTTGTCGTACAGCGGCAGGTTCTTTCCCATAGCCAGCCTCTTTCTGTCCACAGTATGACGCCTGCCTCGACGCCGATCAAGGCATACCGTGTGATTTGGCCCGAATGAGCCGGGTTGAGGGGCCCATCCGACGCAAGACCAGGCCGTCATGCGAGTCCGCGGACGGCCTCCCGACGAGGGAGGCGCACGCGCGAGCGTGCCACGACGGCGCCCCACGGACGAGCCGGCCTTTCCGACGACGCGCAGAGTTCGGTTCCGCGGTCCCGGCGTCTCTGCGTGCGGAATAAGAGACGTTAACCTTCCCCGCCTTCGGCGGGTGGCTCGGCTTCCGGTTTTTCGTGCTCTTGCGGGAAGTTCAGGCGAGCAAACTCGCCGTACAGTTCCAGGGCTTTGTGGTCGTAGGCGCGAGCCGCTTCCACCGGCGTATCGTAGACGCCGAGGTAGAGGTTCTTGCCCTTATAGCGAATCTGGGAGTAGCAGCGGCCGGTCCGCTTGTCGTACCAGACGCCTTTGAAACCGGTCTTGCTGTTACGATTCGGGCGGCGGTTGCGGCTGTTCTGCTTGCGATTGCAGAGGCGCAGGTTCGTCGGGTAGTTGTTCAGACCGTTGCCGTCGATGTGATCGACCAGCTTGTCCGGCGGCGCGTGCACGATCTCGCGGTGCATCCAGATGCTGCGTCCGTTCTCGTGGCGCTTGGCGTAGAATTCGCCGGCACAGCCCTTCTGGGCCGCGTGCCATTTCCATTGGCTGAGCCACTCGTAATCGGCGGCCGAGACGATGGCGAACTGGCCTTGGGTCAGGGCGATGTATCGGATCGACTCGTCCGGCGGCTCCGGCGGCTTGGTCCACACCGGCGGCTCGCGCCGGGCGCGGAAGTTGCGGCAGACACTCGTGGGCAGGATCTCGCGCGGCTGGCCGGGGCAGTCGACGTGGTTGACGCAGATCAGGTGGCTGGCCCAGCCCATCGGTGCGTTGCACACCCATAGACACCCCGACGAATAGGTCGCGTAGACACAACGGTAACAGCAGCGCTTGCTCATGGCTCTTGCTCCTTCTGGATCGGACCGGTCTTCACTTGTCGGGCCCGCAAACGCTGCGCGCCTCTATAGAAGGAGGGTGTTGCACAAACAGTCCGGTAATTGGGGGTCGAAAAATCGACCGAGCAGATGTAAGCGCTTTGCCCAAAGGGAATAAAAAAATCTGGCGTGACAGGCCTTTTTGGAAAAAAGGTGTTGCACAAATGGTTCACTTTCGAGGCGGCGCAGGGGGCTTGGCGGACCGTGGGCGACGTGTTAAGATGGCGTGCAATGGTCCTTCTGAAGGAGGTTGTCATGCTGATACAAACGGTGGTGGCTTTGGTGCTTTCGGCGTCGCTGGGTGCGACGGCGGGCGCGACGTACACGAACCCGGTGATCGACGAGATCGGTCCGGCCGACCCGACGGTGATCCTGTTCGAGGGGACGTACTACCTCTATCCGACCGGCGACAACGTCAGCTACCACGTCTACACGTCGCGCGACCTGGTACACTGGACCAAAGGTGGGCGGGTCTTTCGGCCGGGGCCGCGCAACGTCTGGGCGCCGGACGTGTTCCGCGACCCGAACGACGGGAAGTTCTACCTTTATTACACCGTCAACGAGCGGATCGGCGTCGCGGTGGCGGACCGGCCGGACGGAACGTTCGTCGATAAGGCCAGCTTCTACGAGAACGCGATCGACGCGCACATGTTCCGCGACGACGATGGGCGATACTACCTGTATTACGTGCAGTTTCCGGGCTTTCGCATTCACGTCCAGCGCATGAGGTCGCCGCTGGAGCGCGAAGGCGAGCCGATCGAGATTCTGCACCCGACCGAGCCCTGGGAGAAGCTGCGCGGCGACGTCACCGAGGGACCCTGGATGCTCAAGCACGAAGGGACCTACTACCTGCTCTATTCGGGCACGGCGGCAAACACGCTCGACTACGCGATCGGCTACGCCACCGCGAGCAAGCCGACCGGACCGTTCACGAAGTACAAAGGCAACCCGATCGTCCACCGGACGGAGAGCGCGTTCGGGCCGGGTCACGGCTGCGTGGTCCGCGACGGCGCCGGCAACCTCTGGTCGGTCTACCACCAGCAGAAGGACGACACCGCGCCCTGGAACCGCTTCATCTGCATCGACCCGCTCTGGTTCGACGCCGACGGCATCTTGCACGGCAAGGCGACCCGCGGCACGCCCCAGCCGGCACCGGTGCCTCTGAAGGACGCAACACCTTCCCAGTGAGCAGACCCCAGGGGGCGGGAACCGCTCAATTCCGCGTCTCTTGGGTCAGGTCTCGCTTGCGCTGCTCGGCCCAGGCGAGCGCCTCCTTGATCGGTTTCGAGTGCTTGTCCAGCCGGCGCGCCAGGCGGAACTGCTCGATGCTCTGATCGAGGTGGCCGCTGCCGGCCAGGCAATAGCCGAACAAGACGTGAAAGGCGGGGACACCGGGGAACATGTCTGCGACGTAGCGGATGTGCGGCGTCGCTTGCCCATAGCGCTGCAACTGATAGAGGAAATTGGCGTAGTTGTAGTGGAGGGCCCAGTCGCTGGGATTCAGGGCGATCGCATCGTCATAGGCTTTCACCGCGCCGTCAACGAACGCCTGGTCGATACGGCCATTCATCTCGGAGACTCTCTTTTCCAGAGCGGCCTGCCGCGGCGCATGGTCGATTTGATCGAGGAATGGCGGGCGGGCCAGCATCTTGGCGACGGCCGCGAGGGTGTCCACTTCCTCCCAGGCGGTGAAGGCCAGTCGCGCCGCGCATTGATCGCGCGTAGGGATGTCGCTCGGCTCGGCTGCAACCACACCGCGGTCCCGCTGCAGCGCCTCGACCACCGCGGGCAATAGCAATCGAACCAATCGGTAGTCTCCATCAAAGTTGCAGTGCACGTGGTCGTTGAATAGCTCTTGGCCTGGGATGCCGTTCGGATCGGGACTATCCGGCGCCAAGCGACCGGCCGCATCAACCAAGTGGACCTTCTTGTCGGCACGCGCTGACGCCACTTCACGGATAATGTCGTTCAGCGCTGAATCGGTACGAAACTGCAACGCGTCCCAGTCGCGGGCCAAAGAAAAGTGGGTCCGGGCGGCCTCCTGGTCGCCGAGGGCCAAGTGACATCTCGCCAGGCGGTAGTGCAGGTCCGCATCGTGGTCGTCGATGGCCAGCGCTTCCCGGTAGCCGGCAATCGCCTCGGCGTAGCGCTGTTCCGTTTCATTCTGGGCGGCGCGGTTGTACAGGGACTCCCACGTCTCCAACTGCTCAGCCGTCAGATCGCGCCGGTGCAGGGACGCCAGCGGCGGACAGTCTTTCAGATTGACGGGGATCGTCGCGACCACTACGCCGGCACCCGCCGCGACGGCGTGGTCACAGATCCGCGTGAGATTGCGCCGGTAGTTGCGATATGTCGCCTCGCGCCGGGAGTCATCCAGCGCGACCCGGTTCCGGCGGAAAGACTCCATCGTCTCCGACGACCCGGCCTTCTCCGCGCCGGACGCGACCCGGGCCACGGCGACACGCAGACATTGAGCGACGCGCGTCGCCATCATGCGGTGCAGGACCCCGATCAAACCTGGGTGACGCCCCAGGAACGTGGTGGGACCATATTGACCGATGACTTCGTTGTTGCCCATGTACACCACGAAGAGGTCGGGCTGCAACCGTGCGCACTCGGCGGAGATGGACGCGACGATATGGGAATCGATCCCCCGCATGGCGGCGTTGATCACCTCTACCCGGTGGCGGGGAAAACGGTCTTGCAGCATGAGCTCAAGGACCCGCCCAAAATTGAAGGCAGGCTTCGGCGTGCCGATGGCAGCCGACTCGCCCAAAACGAAGAGACGTATGGTGTCGTTCGGTTTGGGCGTCTGGATGAGGCACGGATGGGGGGACGTCGTCCGCGTCGGGCGATAGAACCAGACATACCAATGGTTCGTGGTCAGCATTCCCTTCTTGCCACTGCTGACGAAGAACGTCGCGGGACGCCCGAAACCAGCGACCGTCAGGCCGATTTCCAACAGAAGCAGAAAGAGGATGGGCGCCAAGACGGCAGAGCCAAGGCGGACGAGCCAGAGTCGCCGGCCCGAGAGGCCACATTGGGCAGCCCGGCCGGAAGTTGAAGGCGCCTCGACGTTCCGCGGGGCAGACCTGCCCTGCCGACGAACGCGCACGCCGCATGCACGGCTGGTTTTCGATTTGGCCATGACGAAACCCGACAGAGAGATTGAAACTGCAGAAGTAAACGCCGACCGGTCCCAGAAAACCAGATAGAATGCTACCACAAGACCGGGGCTTCGGTCAAGGACAAGCGCCGCCGGGAAGGAACGCCGGCCCGTGACCAACGATGAGCGCCGGGCTGTCTCACGCCGACCCGGGGCATAATTCACACAACGGCTAAACCGTGGCCCCGTTTTGGCCGAAGACCCTATTGCGAGCGGGCCACGGATATGTTTTCCGGTCAGTTCGATTGCCAATGTCGCATCGTCCAGCGTGCCCTCATCGCCCCCGGGATGCGAACGACGGGTGGGCATTTGACAGGGAAACCGGCATGAATGTGAGCAACAAGCAGATTCTGGATGCCTGTTTGCCGACGCTGCGCAAGGCTCGGCGGGAACCGTCAGGGAGACGTCCGTTTCTGACGGCTCAACAGATATGGATCAGCCTGTGCCAGAAACAACATCCCATCTGCCAGCAGCTCCTTGAATCGTGCCGACAACGGCCCGGCGTTGACCAGCCCGGCGTTGACCAGCCCGGCGTGCTCGATCGGCTCGCCTGCGCTCTCACCGACGCCCCCTACATGGAAATCAGCTATCTGGATACGCGCTACGTTCAGTTCGATCTCATGGACGGCCGCATAGTCGGCGCCGGCGGGCGCGACTGCCGGATCTTCCGACTGGCATGACCGCTGGCGGGGACGCCGAATAGACTGGATAGATTCCATTTATTTTCTTGTATTTTCGCATGGGCGTCTGTACCATGCTCTCGTGACCAAATACCAGCACGCACTCGCTCTGAACCCGTACTTCGGGGGCTCCACGGCGGCCATGGGGGTGTTTCCTCCCACCGGCCTGGAGTACATCGCCGCCAGCATGAAGGGCCTGGTCGGCCAGGTGACGCTGCTCGACCTGCGGTACGAGAGGAGCTGCCAGAACCCACAGGCGCTGAGCCGGTTTATCCGGTCTGGCGTCGATCTGGTCTGTATCACCATCGGCTGGCAGAGCCGCTTTCGAGCGGTCTGCGATTTCGTCGCGCAACTGCCGCCTGAGGTCACGACGGTCGTGGGAGGCTACCATGCGACGCTCGAAGTCGAGACCGTTTTCGAGCGGTGTCCCAACGTCGATATGGTCGTACGCGGCGAAGGTGAAGAGATCATCAAGCAAGTCGTCACCGGCGTCCCGCGCGAGGAGATTCGCGGGCTCTCCTGGCGGCGCAACGGCGCGATTGTGCACAACGAGAACCAGGTCCTGCCCGACCTGGCGCAGATCGCGTTCCCCGACCGCTCGCTGCGCGGGCACGACTACTACTGGTCCCAGCACGGCGTCCGCCTGAGCCGGCACACGTTCGACACCGTCCTGACGACGCGCGGCTGCCCCTTCAAGTGCAAGTTCTGTACGTTCAGTCTCAATCCGCTGGGCCAGAAGCGCGAGTATACCGAGCGCCCGATCGAGTCGGTGATCGAGGAGCTCAAGACGGTCACCGCCGACGTGGTGCTCTTCAGCGACGACAATATCTTCACGAACCTCAAGCGCGCCGAGCAACTGTGCGACCTGATTATCGCGAACAACATCCGCAAGACCTTCGTGGTGCAGGCGCGCATCGACGTTGCCAGGCATCGTAGGCTACTGGACAAGCTCTGGCTGGCGGGCTTTCGGGTCTTCCTGATCGGGGTCGAGTCGCCGCACGATCGCATCCTCACCCAACTGCAAAAGGGCATCACGCAACAGCAGATCCGCGAGGCGTTCGCAGTCCTGAGCGAGTACGACTTCTACCTGCACGGCTACTTCATCTACGGCAATATCGGCGAGAGCGAAGAAGAGATGCTCTACATCCCCACCTTCGCCAAGGAGCTCAAGCTCGATTCGATCAGCTTCCAGAAGCTGCGCATCGAGAAGTTCTCGCCATTGAAGGAGGTGGTCGAGACCACACCGGGCTACCATTACGACCGCGAAGGCGGCCCGGTCTATTCGGACCGGTACGGGCTCAAGGAGCTCAAGCGCATCCGCAACCGGATCCGCTCGCGTTTCTACGACGCCGGCCAGCTCTTCCGCATCGCCAAGAAGGCCGGACGCATCGGCCTGGCCAGCGGCGGCGACTTCGGCGTCGCGCTGCCCCACCTGCCCGTGCTGCTCTACCGCATCGCCACTCGGAAGGGCCATACCCGGAAACACGCCGTCACGGCCTGACTGTCGCTCCTCATCCACATCACGCGCGTGTCGCCCAGACCGGCGTAGACATAGACCACCAGCTCCTCGGGCTGTTGCGATATGCAGGGTGGGACCGGCAGGCGGGAAGACGCGTGCGATCAGCCGCGGGATGCGACGCCGAGTCGAGAAGCGGCTGCGTGCAGTCTGCGGTCGAGGGTCAAGAGAGAAACGTGTGTCAAGCTGGCAGAGGCGAGCAAATGAACGTCGACACATCCCAGGCCGACCTCCATAAGCCTGTGAGCCTCGATGAACTGGAGGACTTCTGTGTCAGTGGCGACCTCGGCCGTTGGGAGGGTCTGAAGCAATGTCAGAATTTCGGCGCGTTTCACGAGCTTGCCGCACGCCAATTCCCCGACGACGAACAGGTGGCAAACGACTTGACCGGCCTCAAGCAGCGTACCCAAATGGGCCACGCCGCTGCGCAGATGGGCGATCCAGACGGACGTATCGACCAGCACCATACGCTTACCCTTGTGCCCGCCGGCGCCGCGGACGTCGGATGTCTTTTTCCGTTCCGCCCAGCGCCGCCAGCCGGCGCGCGCTTCGAAGGGCGACCAACGCCTCCAGACCCATCTTCACGAGCAACGTCTTTTCGCTGACCTCGGTCAGCCGGGCGGCCTCTCGCATGAGTTCGTCGTCCACGTTCAGCGTCGTTCACATGGTCGTTCTCCTGATGCATAATCTATACATCTATATATGTACATTTTCTATGCACCCTTGTTAACCCCGTCTTCTTTCGCAGGGGTAACGAAGCGATGTTTGTAGTGACGCCGTCAGGCATTATGGGCACCGGCGAGCACGGTTCGCCCTTGCCTATGCCCTTACCGGCACACTACGAACGGCGGAGGATTCACGCGCATTTGGCTTGACCGGCGTGTTGAGACTCAGTACAGTCGCGGCGACTTTTGGAGGCCGGAGGCACGCCCGGTTGGCTATGGACGAACGGATCGAACTGGTTGAACTCTACCCACTTGCGCGTACTTCTCGGACGTTGTTTTCTAAGATCCTGTCTTTGAAGCACTTGCGCAAGTTGATTTCTCCCGGGTCTGTGATTCTGATGTGGCGCGCAACAAGTGCGCCACAGAATGGCCCTTGCGTGATACCTCCGAGGCCGCCCGAGCCCGGTCCACCACGTCCGTTCTGACCGC